>JAPYUT010000023.1:49432-52570 GCA_029940475.1 Verrucomicrobiales bacterium
TTACTGATACAGGGCGGTGTTTTTTTGAAGACAGCTTTGCGGCGATGAATCTTGAGTATGTTCCGAGCCGGGCAAATTTCGTGCTTGTGAAGGTCGGGGATGGGGACGTGATATTTGACGCGATGTTGCGCCGTGGAGTGATTGTGCGCGCGATGCGCGGCTACAAGTTGCCGGAATGGGTGCGTATTTCAATTGGCACAGAAGAGGAGAATCAACGTTGCATTGCAGTGTTGCAGGAAGTCCTGGCGGGTTAACCTGCCACTGTTTGTTGTTTCAAACCAAAATCACCGAGGATAAAAGCAATGACCTTTTCCGTAAACGAGCCAGGGGGTAATGATGGCTTGAGTGGTGAGGAGATCACCACAGTTTGGGGTGCATGGCCATGGAAAATTCCGGTGCTATGCGCGGTCGTTGCATCGATTGCCCTTACATTAACCGATGCCCCGGGATTACCGAAGACTGGTGCCGTGGATCGTATCGTGGTCTGGGATACTCAAGCTTTGTTTGAGAAGCCGAATATTCACGCGACCAGGGCACGCCCTGCCAAGGGGATGCGGTCATTTTTTTACGAGGGAGTCAATTATAAGGGTAATCTGACTTGGGTTTTCGCTTACTGTGCCCTTCCTGAAGGAAAAGTTCCTGCAGGAGGTTGGCCTGCGATGGTGTGTGCTCATGGCGGCGGTGGCACTGCCTACCCTGAGTGGGTGAAGCATTGGAACCAAAAAGGGTATGCGGCGATTGCCATGGACTTGGAAGGTCATTTGCCGGGTGGAAACTCCCATGATATCGAGGGCAACTTTCCCGTAGGGATAAGGCATGCCAATTCTGGGCCGTCCCGAGTGGATTGGTTCGGGGACCGCGCCTTGCCTGACAGGGAGCAGTGGGTTTATCATGCGGTAGCTGATGTCGTGAGAGCAAATTCTCTGATCAGATCGTTTCCTGATGTAAACCCGAAGAAGGTTGGGCTAACCGGAATTTCCTGGGGTGGCACGATTGTCAGTGCTGTAGCCGGAATCGACCCCCGCTTCGCCCTCGTCATTCCTGTCTATGGCGGGGGATTCATTCACCGGAGTGACAACGACGGACTTGCCCGGTGGTTTCCTCCAAAGAACATGACTGCGGACCAATATCAAGACTACCGGTCGAAGTGGGACCCTTCGGTCCACCTACCCCATGCCAGAATGCCGATGCTTTGGGTAAGCTCGGTGGCCGACCCCGTCTTCCAGGTTAATATTTTCGCCCAGTCAGCACAAGTGGCCGGGGGTCCCAGCGCCTTGTGCCTGCGGCCATGGATGATACACGCCCACGGGAACGGATGGAACGATGCTCCCGAGATCTTGCAATTCGCGAACAGCATCATGAGGCAAGGCTCATCCCTGCCAAAGTTACAACGCCCGGAAATCAAGCCCCACAGCCGTATCGTGCACACGCAATACGTGGAGCGGGACAAAATTACCGAGGCCTGGGTTTATTTCACGACTTCAGGTGGTAAATGGAAGAGTCGGAAATGGAATTTCATACAATGTCAGAAGGGTGACAAAGAACTCGTCTCCCTTAAGCCTCTACCAGAGGAAAGCACTGCGTTCATGGTTTACGTGTTTCGGGACAGGGGAGGGTATCGTGACAACCATGCCGCTTCGCCACTTGTGGAGTTGGAGAAGATCAACTGAACAGACTCAGGGGTAACTGGATATTTTTGTCATCAACCAGTAGATCATTTGCGCTAGATGGAGGATACAATAACTGCGATTTCAACGCCGCCCGGCCAGGGTGCTGTTGCCCTGCTGCGAATGTCCGGTGACAGGGCGGTTGAAATTGCACAGAAGCTCTTTCGGGGTGGCAGATGCGCGCTGGCAGAATTTCCGCCGAGGCAACAGGTGCTGGGGACAATTGTCGATGCGGGTGGGGACTCCATTGACCGGGTTCTGCTTACCGTATTCAGTGCTCCTGCCAGCTATACCGGCGAGGATACCGTCGAGATCTCCTGCCATGGAGGTATTTTGGTCGCAGGCAGTATACTGGAGGCATTGGTTGCAGCCGGTGCACGGCCCGCCGAGCCGGGTGAATTCAGTAAGCGGGCCTTTCTCAACGGCAAGATGGACTTGACCCAGGCGGAGGCGGTAATGGACCTGATCGCCGCGCGCACTTCACTGGCGCTGCGCTCAGCTAACCGTCAGCTGGAGGGGAAGCTGGGGCAGCGCGTGAACGAGCTTCGAGAGGAGCTACTCGGAGCATTGGCGCATCTTGAGGCGTATATTGATTTTCCCGAGGAGGGAATTGATCCAGAGAGCAGCGAGGGGATTTGCGGGCGGTTGATTGAGGTTGCCAAGGTGGCGCGGGATTTGGTTGCCACCGCAGAGGAGGGAAGAATCCTGCGGGAGGGCTTGGCAGTGGTCATTGCCGGGCTGCCCAACGCCGGCAAGTCGAGCTTGTTGAATGTCATGCTCGGCTTTGATCGGGCTATTGTCAGTGAAACTGCCGGGACTACGCGTGACACCATTGAGGAGATGATCAATGTTAAGGGGATTCCCGTGCGCCTGATTGACACTGCCGGGTTGCGGCAAACCGAAGAGCAGGTAGAGCGTGAGGGGGTTGACCGGGCACAGCGCGAACTAAAAGGGGCGGATCTTGTGTTGCACGTAATGGATGCTTCCCTTGAGAAGGTGGAGCAGACCGGGTTCACCGAGGAGGAAAGTGTTGTGGGGAGGAGAATCCTGGTGCTCAACAAGGTTGACCTTGGCGTCCATCCCTCTTGGGAAAAGGTGGATGGAATCCGTATTTCCTGCACGCAGGGCAGTGACATTGATCTGCTGGTGGAGGCGATTTTCAAGGCTGCCGGCCGGGAAGGATTGAATTTCGGTAGTGAAATGATTGCGGTGAACGCCCGTCATCGCGAGTGCCTAGAGCGTGCCTGCAAGCATAGTGAAAAGGCTGCGGAATTGTTGAGCGGAGGTGAATCGCCGGAGTTTGTTGCCATTGACTTGCGTGAGGCGCTTGATGCCATTGGCAGCATTGTAGGCAAGGCTGACACAGAGGAGCTGCTGGGTGAAATATTCAGCTCCTTTTGTATCGGTAAGTAACTGTCATCAAAGGCAATTACACTTTAACTTTCTTCTCTAACGTAAAAACAAGAGAAGC
>JAPYUT010000024.1:0-45155 GCA_029940475.1 Verrucomicrobiales bacterium
AGGACCGGCAGGCCATGGCACGCAAGAAATCACAATTCAAGGCACATGGGCTGGAGACGCTCGAGCAATGGGATAAACTTGCGGCCAAGAACAAGGTCTCGGGTGAGAAATTTCTCGCGGAAAACTCGAAGAAAGAAGGTGTGAAAACGACCGCTACCGGCCTGCAGTACAAGGTCATTACCGCAGGTAAAGGGGAGATCCCGAAGTCAACCGATCGCGTGCAGGCAAAATACCGCGGCACCCTGATTGATGGCAAGGTCTTCGATCAATCGAAAGGTGATTTACCGACACAATTCAGTGTGCGCGGTGTGATCAAGGGCTGGACCGAGGCGTTGCAGATGATGCCGGTTGGCTCCAAGTGGCAGCTGTTCATTCCATCTGATCTTGCATATGGCGACCTTGGCCGCCGGCCTCCGATTGGACCGAACTCGACCCTGATCTTTGACATCGAACTTGCCGAGATTACCAAGCCGGGTCCTCAGGTTAGCCCGCCGGTGCGTGCCCCGCAGGTTGGCCCCGGCAGGAAGCCCGGCACAACTACCAAGCCACGCAAACCGATTACCGCCACCACGCCACCGGTTGCTGTTGAGTTTCCGAAGGAAAAGGGCGGAAAAATCAAGGTCACCCCGGTTGACCCGATTACCGGCAAGCCGACCGGCAAGACCAAGCTGATTGAACCAAGATCCCAGGTTAAGCCCGAGAAAAAGCAGTAAACGTTTTTTTACCGGCTGGCAGGCTCCTGGCAGTATACTGTTCCCCGCGGTTCAACTCAGGAAGTGATGAGCGGATGGTATTGAACAGGTTGGCATTGGCTCCTTGTTAAAGAGGGCACAGGGTGGCTATTTAACAATGCGGATTACACAAACCGCTCAAGGGCGCATTCAGCAAAGATGGCAGAAACAAACAAGACAGTCGGGGTAGTGGGCCTCGGCATCATTGGCAGCCGGGTGGCCAAGAACCTGCGTGATAAGGGTTGGCACACTTGTGTCTGGAACCGCACGCCGCAGGATCATCCGGACGCACTTGGTTCACCGGGGGAGCTTGCCAGTCAGGCTTCGGTGGTGCAGATCTTCGTGCGCGATGGAGAGGCGCTCCTGGAAGTGATGGATGGCATGGCTTCACAACTGGGCGCAGGGCATGTGATCCTTAACCATGCCACGGTGTCCCCGGAGGCAACTCGTGAGGCGGCGCAACGCACCGCCAGTGCCGGTGCCGCCTTTTTGGATTGTCCCTTTACCGGCAGCAGGGATGCCGCGGCAGCCGGCAAGCTTAATTATTACGTTGGTGGTGAACAGCAAGTCCTGGAGCAGGTGCGCAGGGTTCTGGATGCCAGTGCGCACACGATCACACATCTCGGCAAAATCGGCACGGCAACGGTATTGAAGATCGCCACCAACATGATTTCCGCGACCACTGTGGCAATCCTGGCGGAGGCATTGGCAGTTTGTGAGAAGGGCGGGGTTGAACTGCAGAAACTGCAACAGGCACTTGCGGTCAACGGCTGCGCTTCAGGATTGTCCGGGATGAAGTTACCGACAATGCTTGCCGGCGATTACGATCCGCATTTTTCGCTTAAGAACATGCTCAAGGATGCGCAATTTGGCCTGGCACTGGCCGGGGACAGTGATACAAACCTCCCTGTCCTGGCTTCCGCCGCCGCGGCAATGCTGGAGCAAATGGATGCCGGGCGGGGAGAGGAGGATTACTCTGTGGTTTACGAAAAATACCGCAAGGGGTAGGGTTTTTATAACGGCTGTGCATGCCTTATGGCAAAAATTCAATCGGCAGAATCCATCGAAGATTGGATAACACGTGCACCGGAATATCTCGTTGCAGTCCCGTACAGATTACGGGAATTAATTCAGAATCTCCCTGCTGAACCTGAGGGGCGGGTTAAATGATCGCAGCCATGTGATGGCCCGGGGGTGAGCGTTTCCGCAATCTCAACGATCAGGCAAAGCCCTTTTCACGGGGGCGCCTGCCGGGCAGGAGTGAATGATTAAGGAGGAAATTGGATGGTTTAAACGGGAGGAAGATCCCGGGGAGTGATAAATTGTTTAAGCCGCCCGCAATCAGGCCCGATTTCACCCCAGTAATTGATGTTGAGTTCGATGATTGCAACGGAGCAGGTGACGAAGCGGTCAATCTCGTTGCCCCCGGTCAGGTAGTGGGCAAATTTATGTGTGCCCGGGTTATGGCTGAAAATCATTACGTGACTGGCGCTTGCCGCCTCGTCGATGCCGGTGATGACACGTTGGTAATCGGGGATTGATGCCAGGTAGAGATCGTCAACAGGCTGGATTTTTTCCGGCTTGATATTCAGTGTAGCGGCAATCAGTTTCGCGGTGCTCAAGGCCCGGAGTGCCGTGCTGCTTAGCAGGATATCCGGCTTGATGCCCCGCTTTTCCAGGTAACTGCCTATTTGAGGTGCCGTGGCGAGGCCGCGTTTGTTCAGGGGCCGGTCATGATCCGCAAGGTCGGGTAAATGCCAGTCGGATTTGGCATGACGCGCGAGGGTAAGGGTTTTCATTGAACTTGTTCAGGGAAGTCCCTGCGGTAACGGGCAAGAAGACCGGGAAAATCATTGGGCACCAGGTAAATTCGGCCACGGATGGTTTTTGCCTCTCCGGGTTCAAGGCCGCCGATGCGCAAATCGCTGTGCAGGCAGCGGATGACTCCCTGGAAGAGTTCCTGGTATGGTTCCCAGGCGGTTGCCAGGAGCCACTTGCCATCACTGCTGACACAGCCAATCAGCCCGAGGTTCGGGGTATCCGGGTGTAAGGGCCTGGGGTTGACGTCTTCGCGCGGGACATGTTGCGGACACCAGACCTGCCCGGGGGTGTAACGGCCATTGACGGCCCAGTCTTCAGTGGGCATGAAGTCGGGTTTATCGTCCGCATCCTGGAAAACGAATGATTTTTTAAGGTAGGCATATTTGTCGTCGGTGGCCCCGGCCCCGGTCCCGGTGAAAACTCCGACACGGGTGCAGGGCTGTGCCCAGTGTGCAGTGGATCGTTGATCGCCCGGGTTACTGGCAACGAGCTTGAAGCTTACGCCGTCGGCGAGGGCATGGATCACATGATCAACAATGACGCCGTCTTTAAGCGTGCAACGCAGCTTAAGGATTGTCTTTGCAGCATTGATTGAAACGAGTTTGGTTTCATGGCCGATGACCGTCTTGTCCCAGGACCGGTCAGTGGAACCCGGGCGGCAATAGGCTTCAAGATACCAGGTTTCAACCTTGCCGCCAGGGATGCCGGGGTGGTGGATGGTGAGGATATTGTCCTGCCACCCGAGGGTGAAGGGCGTGCGCCTTGTGGGGTTGTCATTTTTCGGGCCGGTGAGTGCCAGTACGGAAACAGAGACTCCGGCGAGTGCCAGTGATATCAGTGTTGCGACTTTGCTCATGGGGCGAGCCTGATGCGGTAGCAGCGCGCTAAACTGCCCGCGGGCTGCGGGTCAACATGGCTGGTTGTTGATCCTGCGGATGCCGTGACGGTTGCCAAAGTCGCCCAATTTTCAAGATTGGCACTGTAATCGATGGCATAACTGCGTCCGGGAGCACTTTCCCAGGTAAGGGTAATATTGCCTTCGGCGGAAGTGGTGATTGAGTGCCACTTCAGTTGCGAGTTGAAATCAAGCGGATCGGTGCCCAGGGCGATTTCCTCACCGTCGGAGAAGCCATCGCCATCGGTATCGGGATTGTTCGGGTCGGTGCCTGCGGCAGCTTCCTCGGATGCGGTAAGGCCATCCTCATCAAGGTCGTCGTTTGCGGTTGGGATTCTCCCGAAGCTGAGTGCTTCGCTATTGTAACTGGCTTCGATGTCTGTGGACGTGAGTGAGCGCGAGTAGATCTTTACCATCGCGATTGAGAACGAGCCGGAACTTGACTGGTGGCGGCTGCCATTAGACTGGTTTTGTGAGCTGATCACAAAGGGCAGGGGCTGTGCTCCGGAGCCGGTGCCCTGCACGATGAGTGGATCGTGGTCTAGGAAGTTTGTCTCCATGCCATTGGTGTAGACAGTGGACCTGCCGGAGCCGTCGTAGGTGTAGGCAATGTGTGTCCAGAGGTTTCTTTCCTCCTGGTTAGCCCAGCCCATGGCGGTAGTGCTGCCCCAGTGCTCGATGGCACCGACTGAATTGATGGAACCGTGGTTAAGCGACACCATGCTTCCGGAGCCCCCGTTCTGGCGCCCCCATGACACCACTGCCTCTCTTGCACCGATAACAGGGTTGAACATCCAGGCCTCGACGGTGTGGTGATTGTTGGCGAGTATCGAGGCAGGTGCTGTCGGGCCGATATACCAGTCACTCTCACCATCGAAGATAACCGCGCGGATACCACCGGTATCGCCGGCAACAGGGATGTCGGATTCGGCCACGAAATTTCCGCCGATTAAGCCGGTATTCGGCCATGATGCCACGGGGCCTGGGTTTAAACCGCGGGAATCCAGCAGCACCAGCAAACCATTGGAGATATTCAGCGTAATGGGAATGGTTTTCGGTGAGCCGAGCGTGGCGGATGCGGTGAGGGTAACGTTACCGCTGTAGGTTCCCGGGCTCAGGTTTGCCGTGGTGAAGGTAAGGGTATGTGGCTGTATATCAGAGGGGCCGGTTGATGAACCGGTTGTCGGGGTTACACCGATCCATGGTATGTTGGTGGAGATCGTGTAGCTCATGTTGGTAGCGGCTTCCCCGTTCCAGATATTGAAGGGTTGGTTGTCAGCGTTTGCACCCTCCTGGGCAGTGATGCTGAGGCTGTTTAAATTCGTCGCAATCACGGGCTGTGCGACGCTCAGCATGACCGGGATCAAGAGCGGTGAGTTGCCGGCTTGCGGTGAGCTTACAGTGATATCAGCTGTGTAGATGCCGCCGGCCAGGCCGGAGGTCATGAAGGTCACGGTGTGGGTGGTGGTATCGCTGAGGCTGCTTGAGGATCCGGATGCCGGCGTGATGTTCAGCCACGGGCTATTCTCAGTAATGGTATAGTTCAGCGTGTCACTGCCGGAGTTACTGAGGGTAAAGTTTATTGCCGCGGCATTCTCCCCGAAGGTGGCGGCGAGGGCAATCTCCGTGGTGTTGCTTTCGATCCGTGGCGAGGTCGGTGGCAGGCTGCTTATGCCCGGGGTTCCGCCGGTATCAGTTGAGAGCTTCCAGTTGAGGGGCTCAGTGCCGAACTCGTTGCCAAAGATGCGTTCAATGGAGTAACCGGTGCCAAGGGCATCGGCCGGCCATGGTGCCACGATGTCGTAACGCACCGCGTCAATCTCAATGAACCCGGAATCGGGTTCACCAGACTCGGGCATTTGCAGGCGAAGGTTCTCGCCATTGTCCTGGAGACTGCCGCCGAACGGGCCGTAAATGGCAACGGAAGGGTCAATGGAGTGCCGGGCACGGAAGGTGGCAGGGTTGCCACTGACGACCAACGCGATTTCACCGAAAGCCAGTGTCTGCGCCGGGGGGAAATCAAAGTCGAGGCCGTTGATTTTCCAGACGTGTTCTGGGATTTCAGGATCGAACAGGCTCGCTGCCGTGCTGCTGATATTCTGGATCTCGATCCAGTCCATTTCCCCGGGCACATTTTGGTACATGATCTCGGTGATCACCAGCGGTCCGATATACGGGTTGCTATTTTCTGCGCCAAGGGTGGATGTCTGCTGTGCGGTGAAGAATGCCTCTCCCTGCGAGTTGACGTGGCTGCCGAAGCTCACGCCGTTACGCGCGGCATCAAAGTCGCGATCAGCGGCAAAGCTGACCGGGGTCCCGTTGATGGCCTCGATCAGGTAGACTTGGTCACCGCCTGAGCTGATGGCGAATTCCCAAGGCGCCGGGATGCCGGCATCGGGGTTCCAGATCCCATTTGGGTTAAAGTCAGTTTCGTCAATGACAAGGTAACCTCCTGCCGGAACGATTGTGCCTCCGGGTATCAGGTATTTCTGCCAGTTTGAATCCGAGTCTGAAAGATACCAGCCTGAGATATCAATCGGCGTGTTCGTGTGGTTGCTGATCTCGACAGCATCAAGTGCGGGTAAGTCGGTGTGGGTGAGGATTTCCGAGATGCTCAGGTTAACACCCGGCGCGCTGCCCGGGTTGCCCGGGCTACCGCCAAACTCAACACTGGCGCGCCAGTTGTCTGCGTCGTCGTAGTCGCCGTCGTAGTCGATGATTTCGAGGCTGCTGCCGCCGCCGTCCGACCGGGCCGGCCAGTCGTTGCCGTCGTTGTATTCGAAGCGGTGAATGATGTTGCCGTCAGGATCGCGCAGGATTACCTCCTCGCCGCCGTTGGAGAGTGAACCGCCGGCCCATTCGGCGACGACGGTTATGCCCGTGCCGTAGATAGCGGCGAAGGCACCGGCATCGTTGGTGACGATAACCCTCTGGCCGGCACCCAGGATGTAGCTTGGCAGGACCAGCGCGTTAAAGGGGGCGCCGCCCTCGAAGCTGACTCCCGCGAGGTCGATGGGCGCGTTGCCGGTATTGGTAAGCTCGATGAATTCAATGCCTGTGCCATTGGGGGCACTATACATGATCTCGGTAATGCGCAGGGCGTCGAGGTAATCATTGGACAGGCCGGGATCGATGAGCAGCACGTAGTCGAACTCAAAGCGCGCGTTCCTGGCACTGTCGGTACTGGCAAAGATTCCTCCCTTGCGCGCGGTGGTTCCTGCGGGCAGCGTGCGGCTGTAGAGGTTGAGCCATTCTCCCGGTTCCCCCCGGCGCTCGAAGCGCAGTTGGTTCCCGACCCGGCGGATCCGTATCTTGGCATCGCCTTCCGACCAGCTTGTCGAGTCGAGCTGGCTGTAGTTTCCACCTGTTGAGCGCTTGACGCGCAGATAATCGCCATCCTCAAGCATGAGCGTATAACGCGTGTTCCTTGAGCCCTCCCTCAACTCAATCATCAAGCCTGTTGCAAAGTCGCCCTGCTGCAGGGTGTCGAGTGAGACATCGGTATGCATTGACCAGTCGGTTGACTCCGGCAGGTCCCGCCAAAGGACCGGATGGCTTGGGTTACTCATGCTCAGGGGCAGTGCGGATTCTTCACTGATTGCCATCACCAGGCTGCCCGGTCGGTCATCAAGTGAATACCAGGAGGATGGCGAGTCACCATCGCGCAGTTCAAGATCCTCAGTACTCCAGTAGTCCTCAAGGATAGGCTCGCTGAAGTTGCTTTGCCCGGATGCGGCAAACACCGCAGCCTCGCGCGTGAGGCTTTTTTCCAAGCCATCACTGTCGGTGGCGCTTACGGTGAACTCATAAAGGCCTGGAGCGCCGAAGCGTGAGACTGCCACCGGGCTGGTGGCAGCTGAGAGGTTGGTGCCGGCAACCGGGCTGACAGCCCATGAGTAGCTCAGGGCTGTGCCCTCGGGATCGTAGCTGGCCGATGCGTCCAGGTCGATTTTTCCGGACAGGTCGACGTTGAAGGAGGCGGGATCGGGATTAAAGGCGATGACGGGACGGGCGTTGCTGGTCTTGTTGACGGTGTAAGTGTCGCTACCGACAACGTTCCCTTCTGCGTCAATGGCCTGGACAGTGAGGACGTTGCTGCCCTGGCGCAACTGGATGCCGCTCAGGCTCCATGCTGTCTGGCTGGAGAAATTCCACTGTGCCTCGGGATGCCCGGCGACCCGCACGGCAAAGGCCCGGTAACTGCTGTTACCGCTGAGATTAATGGTGTCAGCTGAGGTCGTGGTTGATGACCCGCTAATGCTGAAGCTGGTGTTTAGGGCGTTGCCGATCTCGCTTTGTGCCCTGCTTCTACGGCTGTTGTGCCAGCCGGTGTAGGTGCCCTCGTTGCTGCTGTAGGAGCTGGAGGCATCCTCTTCACAGTCGAACCAGGCCTGCAGGCGCGGGCCGGTTGCCGCATATTCATTGATCATCTTGCCAAGGTAGTAGTTGACCCTCTGCCTCACGTAGGACTTGTCGAAGAAATTGCGCACCCCGGACAGGTTGCCAAAGAACGCCGCGCCCGAGTTGCCAAAGGTGAGGTCCGAGTCCCACTGGATGAGCATCCACTTGCCGTCCGAGTAGCGGCGCAGGAAGTAGCCGTTCTTGCCGCGGTTGCGCGTGAGGGTATCCCAGTCATCACACCAGCCGCGCACGACGGCGTTTGCGGCCATCATGTCGATGTCCGTAGTGCGCTCGATTTCCTCGCGGGTGAAGGAGTTTGTGCCGACCTTGCTGACCCAGGTGGTGAAGGAGGAATAGTCGTATTCGGTTTCCCGCGAGCGCTTGATCCACTCAGCGTGGTAGCGCTCCGGCTCGTGGGTGCCCTTCCAGCCCCAGTCGGCATTGCGCTGCGCGCGCCCCCAGCCGTCATCAAACCACCATTCATCATCAATGCGGTAGAGCTCGCCCTTCTCGCCGTCCTGCCAGTTGCGTTTCAGGAAATCATTGGCGTTGGGTTCCAGGTCCTCGCGCAGGCTGGCCGAGCCGCCGTTGTAGATAACCCTGACAAACTCGTTCTCGTTGGCGGCATGCCCGCAAAGGTAGAGCCAGTAGCGGATGATGCGCCCGTGATAGGCTCTCCCGCCACCGGCATCGGAATCAATTGAGCGCTTGGAGTAGCCGCGGAAGCGCTTGTCGCCGGGAGTCTTCCATTTGGCTTTCGACAGGCCGTTGCCATTGTCGCGCGTCCAGGGGCTGCCGCTTTTACGGATTTCAGAGTTATAGAAGATGTCCTTTTCATTGGAGATAAAGGTGGCGTTGAAATACTGGTTGGAGAGGCGCGGGAAGTCATAATCACGTGATGAGCTCTCGCCGGTGCCCGTGCTCAGGGAGTTCCTGTCATACTCGGCGATGACAAAGCGCTGGGTACGCAGGTTAGTGGCAATGTTGCTGTTGTCGACAACCCACATGGCGGGTAAGCCGGGAGCCGGCCCCGGGGCGATGGAGTTGCCACCGGCACTGCCGGCCTGCACGTAAAACTGCACGATGGCGTTGTCACTCTGGTGCTGGGTGAGGGTGGCGGAGTAGACACCGTCCCCGGCGAGCTCATCGCCGTTTGTGCCATTGTCATTCATCGCAGTGGACTGGTAGGCTGCATTGCCCGCGCTGCTGTCGCGCCGGTGATACACGTTGACTGAGCTTAAGGGCGTTGCCGACTCCACGTTCGCGCTGATGATTACCGGGTCTGAGGAAGTGGGAACCGGCGGGCTGTGTTTCAGGTTTGAAACCGTTGGCGCGGGGGCATTGAGGGCAGCACTGTTCGCGCTGCCGGCAGTACCGAGGTTTGGCGGCACAGGCAGGTGCAGGACACCTCCGAAGGAACGGTCCCAGGAGTATACCACGAGGGTTGGCTTACCGGAAATCCAGCGTGCCTGGCAGCTGAAAGTCAGGGTGTCGTTCTGGCTGATTTGCGTGATGTCAATTTCACAGCGGTTCGCCTTGTTGTCGCCGTGGCCCGAGGAGATCAGGTGGAACTCATTGCCCAAGGTGTCGCTGGCGTGGTGGGTGCCCTGACAGAGCCAGCCCCCGGAGCCGCTGCCGTTGTGGGAAGTGGTCTCGCCGCCGCCGGGAAGTATGTTTGTGGTACTGCCATTGCGGCTGAGGCTGACATTGCGCAGAGCCAGGTGGGCATCACCGACACCAAACATGTGCAATTCCTCGTGGTCACTTTCTGAGCCGCGGGTGGTAAGGCGCTGGTACTGGTCGGTGATGCTGAAGGTCTGCCAGCTTGACTTGTTTGACTCCGCGGAGTCCGCCCAGGCGGTGGGCCTGGAGTTGTCCATGTCCGGGTGCCTTAACTCAAGGCTGCTGCCTGCACCCGCTGCAAGGCTCGGCCAGTCGCCGCCGGTGTGGTAATGAACCTCGTCCGCGGTATTGCCCCATTGGTCAATGAGGCGCACGCGCTCACCGCTGTTTGACAGGTTTCCCGAGTAAGGACCGACCACATTTGCCGCCGGGAATGCGGAGGAGGTGAGCTGGAGGTTGGCGGCGATCACGAGGTAGCCGCCGGCGGGAATCGTGGTGCCGCCGGGGAATGTGTAGTTCACGCCGAGGTCGAGTTCCCAGCCGGCGAGGTCGACGGTGGAATTGCCCTTGTTGTAGAGCTCAATGAACTCGCCATCCCGGTGTCCGCTGGGGGGTTCCACCATCAGCTCGTTGATGACAATATCAGTGTTGCGTTCGGGATTATTGGCAGCGTTGCGACTGCCTGATCCGGAGGCAAAGAAGCGCCCCGAACCATCCGGAAAAGCGGCATTGTGGCTGCGCCCGTTTTGCCGGTCAATATTGCACGCATCAAGAACATTGTTGCTTGAGTCGACAAGGAACAGCGTGAGTTCGCCGCCTGAAGTCTCAAAGTCCGTATTCCAGCTGGCGAAACCGCCGGCGTTCACCGCCGTGCCGAGGGTAACCTTGTCGGAGAAGTCCCGTTGGCTGGTGAGCCATAGGCCGGTGGTGGTAAGCGATGAGTTGCCACGGTTGTAGAGTTCAACCCAGTCGGTCCTGCCGTCTGCATCGAAGTGCACCTCGTTGATGGCAAGCAACGCTCCGAGACCGCTGGCACTGGCATTGGGGGCATCGCGGGTGGGTGAGGTAAAGAGGAACCAGGAACCGCTGCCTTCCGGCTTGCGTCCCAGCGAGCGCCCGTTGAGTGGCATGGAGGTGCTCACTGCGTTGGCCACGGTGGTGCCGTTTGACTTGGTGAGGTAGATTACCGTGGGCGAGGAGATGCCCAGTGAGGCCTCCGTGAAGCCGATTGAGGCAAGGCCCCCGGCAGGGACGTTGAGGCTTCCCGCGATCCTGAATTTTGTCAGGTTGGAAGGGCTGTCGCTCAGATACCAGTTGCCGATGTTGATGGTTGCGTTGGTCGGGTTGTAGAATTCCACGAAACCGGTTCCTGCAGCCCCCGGCAGTACTTCATTGATGATCACAGTCGGCTCACTGGGAGCCGAGATACTGACCCGGGCCCCGAAGATGAAATCAGAGCTTGAATTATTGGTCTGCCTGCCGGCAGCGGCAATCACGTTGTTGCCGTTGACCAGCGGCGCGCTTGAGGTGGAGATGACAGCGAGCTCCTCTGTGGCATTGCCTACTGTGCGGCTTGATGTGCTGGTATGCCCTGCGTTGCTGGTTGTTGCTATGCCGCCAATCCACTGGCCGTTGAGCCAGAAGCCCGCTGCGTCATCATTGATCAGGTCAACGGTGAGTGTGACGCCTGCCGTGGGGCCGTTGTAGGTGAATTCCTTGCGGAAATAATAGCTGATATGGTTTGCAGCGTCTGAGCTGTTAAGCAGGGCGGTGTTAAGGCCCGGGGCCGGCAGTGCTGAGTTTTCAAACCCGTAGAGGCCACCGTTGTTGCCGCCGGCGTTTGCCCTGGTCCAGCCGGAGTGGCTGAAGTTGTAGTTAACGTCTTTCCAGGTGCTGCCGAGGTCGATATTCTGGTCGTTGAAGTCCCAGGCATCAGCATACCCGATGTAGGGAATGCCGACAGAGAGATCCACCTCCGGGTTAGAGTAGGGTTCCTCGGCAGAAGTCGGCTCAGAGGATCCCGGGGTAGTCGTTGCGCTTGGACTTGCCGCCCACAGGCGGTAATCATCGATTTTGCGGCTGTCATCCTTAAGCACCAGGCTGTGACCGGTGCCGTCGGCGGCAACCGGCCAGAGATCCTTGTTGTCGTAGCGTACCGTGCAGCGGGTGACGCCGTTCTTGTCCTTGAGGGTGACACGTTCACCGGCGTTATCGAGGTTGCCACTCCAGGGGCCGAATACTCGTATAGCGGAAGGCAGGCCGTAGGCGCTGCGAAAGGTTGCCGGGTCGGTTTCACAGATGACAATGCGCTCAAAGGCCTTGAGGAAACTCTGCGCGGCGGCACCGCCGCTGAAGGCCGGGAACTGGTAATTGACGCCACCGGTGAGTTGCCAGCTGGCGATATCAAAGGGGGTGGCGGTGAGGTTTTCCACCTCCACGAACTCATAACCGCTGGTGGGCGGGTGATACATGATCTCACTGAACACCACCTGTTCGGCACGGCTTGTTGCGGAGAAAGAGAGGATCGCCAGAAGCAAGGCACTGAGGCAATAATGGTTGTACATAGTTTTTTGGGGATTGGGGGAGGGTAGGAGGATAAAGGGAGGGGGGAGTCGAAGTTTAAGAATTCCGGTGTGCCGGGGAAGCACAGGGGGATTCAAGGTTGGGGGGATTCTAAGTTAACCTTAAGCCATATCTCTTTAAAACTCAGCTTTTGAAATTTAGAAGAATAATAAGCTATAAGGGGAACGCAGCTGCGCTCTAGTATTATGGTAATTATATTTTATATCAAAAACATAAGATATTCAATATAATAACACTGAGTTGGAGTGTGAATGATTGTTTTCCTCAGGGACGCCGCAGCGAGGCAAAGGAGGGAGCCGTCAAATCAATGCCGGCAGCAATGCAGCGGGCATCAAGAATGCTCCCCGCGCCCTTGACCGGGATGGCGTAAGTGGTTGGGGAGATTTGTTGATGGCTGCGCATTGCCGAGGGCGAGGGAGGTGACTTGATCGATGGGATCCTTACAAGATTCTTGCAAAATTCTTACCTCAGCCTCACAACTTGTTTCTGAAAGCAATCATGTTGTGTTCCATGTCAAAGTCCATCTTCAATCTACCTCTCACCACATTCGCTCCGATTCTCTGGCTGCTCCTCTCCATCACAAACTCGCCCGCTGAAGGCGAGATCAAGCTTCGGCCACAGAAGGTCATTGTTTTCAAGGACGGCTACTCGCTGATCATCAAGAAGGGCATCGGCACCACCGATGAACGCGGCGAGATACACACTAACGAGGTGCCGGATGCGGCCGTGTTGGGATCATTCTGGGCGACTTCACTGGACGGCGGGTTGGTGGGGATGCGCGCCGGTTGGCGCGAGGAGACCATTGATAAAAAGGTCGCCGTGACCGCCGGCGACAACCTGCAGATCCTGCTCGCCAACGAGGGCCGACAGGCCGAGGTCATTCTCACCGATGGCAAGCGGGCAAGCGGCCTGATCCACAAGGTGCTCGTCTCCGAGAACAGTCGCCCGTATTCCCCAACACCGGTGCCATTGTCTTCACTGCCGCGCGCAAATCCCGCCGCTACCATTACCAAGACCGAGTCAGTGCGCAGCGGGTCGCATTTCATCCTGCGCACCGAGGCGGGCGATCAACTGCTCGCGGCAGCCGCCGTGGATTCGCTGATCATTGCCAACATGGCCACCGCGACGACGAAAAGTGTGCGCACGACGACGCGGAGCAAACGGCTGTCGTTTCGTTTTGGGAAACCCAATGCCAGGCAGGAAATCACGATGATGTATTTTCGCCCCGGGGTGCGCTGGATCCCGACATACCGGGTTGACCTTCCCGGGCAGGGTGCCAAAGAGAAGCTTGCGGAGATTTCGTTGCAGGCTGAGATCCTCAACGATGCCGAGGAACTCATCGACGTGCCCGTGGACATCGTGGTCGGCGTGCCGAATTTCCGCTTCCAGAAAACGCCCAGCCCGCTGGTGCTGGAGAGTGTCCTGCGCAACTCGCTGGCGCAGGCCGAGCCGGTGTTGATGACACAGATGCGCAATGATTTCTCAAACGCTGCCTACTCGAGTCGTTCCGGAGAGTTGCGACGTGCCGCTGCCGCGGCATCAGGGGCAGGCAATATTGAGTTACCCGGCGAGCTGACTGCCGGCGGTGCCCAGGACCTGTTCATTTACAAACTTCCCAACCTGCGCTTGCGCAAGGGCGACCGCGCTGCGGTCTCGATCTTCACCGCCAAGGTTCCCTACCGGGACGTTTACACATGGGATTTGCACTTGAGCCGCACCGACATCGCCACCGCCCCCGCCGGGCAGGGCATCGCCTCACCACTCGCGCTGTCGACGAACCAGGTCTGGCACCAGATTGAGCTTACCAACACCACCAAGGTTCCGTGGACCACCGGTGCCGCGATGATCATGACGGGGCAACAACCGCTGGGCCAGGAGCTGCTCACCTACACCTCGCCCAAGGACTACTGCCGCGTGCCGGTGACAGTCTCGGTCGAGACACGCGGCAGCTTCGCCGAGAGCGAGACCGCACGCCAAATCAAGGCGTTGAAATGGGACAGTCGCGACTATGCGCGGATCCAGAACGAGGCGACCCTTGACCTCTGCAACAACAAGCCGTTTGCGATCGATGTCGAGATCAGCGTCAGGCTTGGCGGGCGTGTTGAGAAGGTAAGCCACGATGGCGTGACGACCTTGTTAGCCTTCGACAGGCGCGATTGGACGCAATACCGCGGCAGCGAAGCTGTCAACAACAGCTCGAGAGTGAAATGGAAAGTCTCGCTTGAGGCCGGCGCCACGTTTCTGCCGAAGATTCAATATCATTACTACACGCGTCACTGATCCGGTGTGAGGGGGCTCAACAACTTGCCAGGCCCGGATAAAAGCTTCCGGTGTCCTTGTCCGGGGTGTGGGCTTGGTATTAGGTTGGCTGGGATGAAGAAGCGGTTTTTTCTCCTCGATGTTTGTTTTGTGATTGGCGCGCGCGTGGAGGATCATCGGGCAAGGATGTGCGGTTTCCTGCAACAACACGCGAAGGCATTTGCGTTTATCATGGCGCTGAGTGCCCAGCCAGCGTGGGGGGAAGCCATCACCTGGCGGGAGGTGGTGCATGAGCAAAAGGCGCCATTCTATAAGAGCCCGGAAGCACTCAGGGTCGCTGACAACCTGCTGCTCTTCCAGGCTGACATTGGAGGATGGGACAAGATTGACTCGCGCAGGAACAGCAGGGACATGGTCAAGGTGCTCAGCTCGGCACGGAAGAGGCAAGTGTTCAAGGACAGGGGGCACCGGTGCAGCCTCGACAATGAGGCCACCTATTCGCAGATGCGCTTCCTTGCGAGGGTCTACGCGGCAACAGGTGAGCGAAAATACAAGGAAGGTTTCCTGATGGGGCTTGGCTACCTGCTCAAGGCACAGTATCAGAATGGCGGATGGCCGCAGTTCTATCCTTTATTGGGCAGCTACCACGACCGTATCACCTTCAACGACCATGCCATGATTGGCGCCGCCCGGATGCTCAGTGATGTCGCAGCCGGGCGCCAACCCTTTGATTTGGCCGGCGGGGTGTTGCGTGAGAAGTGCCGGGTAGCGACGAAAAAGGCAATAGCATGCATCCTCAACTGCCAGCTTGTCGACGCCGGGAAGAAGACCGCATGGGCCCAGCAATATGACCAGAGGAGCCTGCAGAGTGTGTCGGCCAGGGTATCCGAGTTGCCTTCCATTGCCGTGCCTGAGAGCGCTGAAATTTTGCGCTTTTTGATGAGCATTGACAATCCCCCTGCGGAGGTCGTGACGGCGGTGCATGGGGCGGTTGTCTGGCTTGAAAAGGTTAAGGTGGTTGAGCGCAAAGTGATCACCGTGAAGGACGATCAACTCCCCGGCGGCATCGACAAGCGCCTGGTCCATGCTCCCGGGGCTGCGCCGATCTGGGGCAGGTATTATGAGATTGGCACAGGCAGGGTGATGTATATTGAGCAGGGCACTGTGCATTACAGCCTTGCGGCTCTCAGCCACAAGCACCGGGTCGGTCACGCGTGGATTGGCGGGCAATGGCCGGCAGGGCCGTTGCAGCAATACGCGGCGTGGAGCGCGAAATGGCTGCCTGGCCCTCCTCGTTCGATAAAACCGGCGTGCATGGAGTAAAGACACGGGGAGGTCGCCGGGTGCGTGGTTCATCTTTGCCTGTGTTGGTTTCGCCTCCATGAAATTTGATTTTTTCCTCGATGGGATCTGGGGGAGAAGAGGCAGTGAGGTAAGTGCTTAAGTGTTCAGTCCTGATCGTGTTGGTTCTTGTTGCCGGCTGCCGTCAGGAGAACCGGGATCAAGACGCCGCAAAGGCCGGGTCCATGGCAGGAGAGCAGGCAGGAGAGAGCCAGTTGGCTGGGAAGAAAGCGCCCGGAAGCGAGGGGCAATCCGCCGGGGAGACCGAAAACCCGATCCTTGCCGCCTACACGACGCATGCCGGGCAGGGCAACGTGGAGGCTCAGTTCATGCTGGGCATCATGTATCAAAACGGCCAGGGCGTGGCCGCTGATATTAACCAGTCAGTAAAGTGGTATTGCAAGGCGGCTGAACAGGGTCACGCGGATGTCCAGGAAATGCTTGGGCAGATGTATCGTGAAGGGTGGGGTGTTGCCAGGGACCTGGCTGAGGCTGCCAAGTGGTTTGGCAAGGCGGCAGCGCAGGGCAACAAGAATGCCAGGCAGGCACTGGAGGGGGTTGAGGGGAAACTGGAATCATTAACAGGGTAACGGGGGCTAACCCGCCCCTGCCCTGTATTTCGCCTGTCCAAGGAAGTAAACTTGGCGTTAAATACAAGGGTGTTTTTAAACCGCATGGTGAGAATTGCCGCTGCCAACCTTGTGTGGCGGCCAACACGCATGCTTTGCCGGTTCACCTGTGTCTCGGCAATGATCATTGCTCCTGCGAGCTTGCCCGCGCAACAGCCCGGGCCAAAGCTTGTCTTTATCGCACCAAATTTCAGCAAGGTGCTCTTTGATATGGACTTGGTTTTACTGGAGCCCGGAGAGTTGCGGGTTGTGACCAATGCCCTGGCGGCCCTGGCAGCCAATTTTCCCGGCGACAGCAGGATTGTGCCCGGACTGAGAGCCAAGGCGCTTGCCATCTCGCTGCGACTGGACGGTACACATCGTGACTCCGCCCTGACCCTGCGAAAACTCAAGGACGGTGAAACGCCCTCACCCGTAGCGGGATTTGACGCGCCGTCTGTTGCAGTCCGTGAGTTGTGGCAGCTTGCAGAGGCCCTTGATCGCGCTGATGCCAGCAGGGACGATCATGTGCTGGCCTGCTACCTGATGAACATTGCCATGCTGATTAATCCCGACCGGCCGGGCGGCAGCGCGAGGTTTAAGAAACTTTCCAAAAAAGGCAAGTTCCTTGGCTGGAAGGATGTAATTACCGTCGTTAATGTGCCTCTTGCGCAAGCCCCTGCCGAGGCAGGACCGTCCGATGCCAAGCCCCTGCCGCCAGCCGGTGACAAGAAGATTTCAACTGATGAGCCACCTGCTGCTTTTGAGAAAGAGCAAAAGCCTGAGGATTCGCGGCCAATACCCGCGGAGGAAAGCGGGGAGGCAAAAGCAGAATGAGAGTTTGTTGCCTTGGTGAGAGCCTGCCTGCCTGTTTCCGCATACCCCATCCTTAAATTGCTTGCTTACCTTTTTTCCCGTTATCCGGTTGTTTCACAGACTTTCTGTGATTCGGAAATGCTTGCCCTTGAGGCTCGCGGAGTGCCGCTGGCGGTAGGGTCAATCAACCCGCCACCTGACCATTTTCGGCATCCGCGATTGGCGCAGCGAAAGGCACCTGTTTTTTACCCGCCACCGGGCAAGGCGCTGGAGTCGATTCGCAGGGCTGCCGAGGCTGACGGCTCATGGGCACCGCTTGCGGCACTTGTTGCGCAGCATGATGCCGCCTATGGCGAGGATTTCAAGGCAGCCACCCGGGCGCGGAATGCATTGTATTTCGGCAATGTTTTCAGGCAGATCGGGGTCAGCCATGTGCATGTGCACTTCGCCAACCGGGCGACTCATACCGCACTGTTCATGAACAAGATGGGCATACCCTTCAGCTTCACTGCCCATGCCCAGGACTTCATGGTCGACCTCGGCAGCGATGAGCTGCTGCGTGAGATGGCCAGGGAGGCGCAGTTTGTTGCCGGGGTATCCGACTTCAGTTGCGGCTTGCTGCGTGAAAAATGTCCTGACAGTGCCGGCAAGATTGTGCGCGTCTATAATGGCCTGGATCCCGCGGCCTTTATCTCTGCGGATGCAGGGGCGGGCGGAGAGGTCCTGAAGATCGTCAGCGTTGGCAGGCTCATTGAGTTCAAGGGTTTTCATCACCTGATCAATGCCTGTGGAGAGCTTAAAAGGCGTGGTATTTCTTTTGAATTAAGCATTGTCGGGGAGGGACCCTGGAGTGAACGCCTGCAGTCGCTTGCCTTGGAGCAGGATGTCGGCAGGGAGGTAATTTTCACCGGGGTGTTGGGAGGTGATGCCGTTGGCCAGTTGCTTGCCGCCAGCAATGTCTTCGCGCTCGGGGCGGTGGTGGACAGCAAGGGGGCCAGTGATATCCTGCCCACCGTGATAGCAGAAGCCATGGCGGCGGGTTTGCCGGTTGTCGCAACCCGCCTTGCCGGGATCCCCGAGATGGTTGAGCACGGGCAGTCCGGCTTGTTGTGTGAGCCGGGCAATGAGGCGGCACTTGCCGACGCGCTTGCACGCCTTGCCGGGGAACCTGACACCCGCGCGGCATTTGCCCGGGAGGGGCGCCGGCTCGCCGGGGAGCGTTTCGCCCTTGAGGTCACAGCCGGGCAACTACTGGGGGCTTTCCCGGGTAATGTTGGTGAGCCTGCCCGCTGGCCCGGGCTTGTCTATCTTGCCTCGGGATGGGGTGAGCGCGGACCCCGTTCTGCTGACCCTGAGCTCATTGCGGCTGCCGCACAGGACGGGGTGCTGCCAATGGTCCTGGGACTGCATGAGGACTTCAGGGTATCCTGCCCCGTGGCGCCGTCAGGGCTACAGTTTGTTCCTGACAAGCTTGTCCTTGATGCTGCCTGGCGGGCGGACGCAAAACGCGCCGGGGAGGCGAAGGGATTGACTGATGATCTCGAGCATGCGCGCATAGCGGTCTACCTCGTGGAATTTTTGCAACGGCTTGGCGCCAGGAGGCTGCATGCGGCACGCTCGGATGTCATTGATATTGCCTGGCTTGTTGCCCGGCTGATGGACATTGAGGCAAGCTGCTGTATGGAAGAGGGGGGCAGTGCCAACCGTGAGCTGCCTGTCATGGAGGGTCTTGACTTGAGCATTCGCAAAACGCGCCACAAATTTGGTCCTTTTCGTTTCCGTATTAAGCCTGACCCCATCAGCCCTGCTGCCGCCACTGCCTTCATTCGTTCCCTGAATACTGCTGGCTGAATCCATGCGCCTTGCCGTCATCATCCCCTGTTACAACCATGCGCATTACGTTGGCGCGGCACTGGAGTCGGTATTGTCCCAATCGCGCAGGGCGGATCGGGTGATCGTCATTGATGACGGTTCACAGGATGGCTCACTCGAGGTGCTCAAGTCCTTCGAGTCGCGCGGGGTGGAGGTTTCAGCGCAGGAGAATGCCGGTGCCCATGAGACCATCAACCGGCTGGTGGAGAAGGCGACCGGGGATTGTGAGCTGGTGGCGATATTAAATTCCGATGACATTTACCTGTCGTCCCGCCTTGAGCGCTGCCTGCCGGCCTTTGAGCAGCAAAAGGACCTTGCGGTCCTGAGCACGGCATTTGAACTGATGGATGACCATGGCCAGCAACTGGATTGCGAAAGTGCCCGGGCCAAATGGTTTCGTGCAGCGTGGTCATTGCGCGGCCGCGATCTGCCAGAGTGGATGGGGGTTTGTAACTTTCCGGCAACGACCAGCAACGTGATTGCGCGTACGGATTACCTGCTCGCCAATCCTTTTCGCCCCTACCGTTTCAATCACGATTATTACCTGCTTGCCAAATCCGTGCTGCAGGATCGTTTCGTCCTGGTTGACGAGCCACTGCTGCGTTACCGGGTGCATGCGAACAATACCATCACTACCGCTCCTGCGCCGCTGGTGCGGGAGATGTTGCGCATGCACCTTGACCTTGCCGCAGCACTTGCCCCTGAACTGAAGACGGACCGGCACTTGCGTGGCCGTTACGCGAAGTTCCGCCGTGCCGGATGGGAGAGCATTTCGAGCTTTGACGCCGGCGGCGCCGAGGTCGCCTTTGCCGAGCTTGCCGCCCGCGCAAGCGCGGATGAGCTGGCCGCCCTTGCCGCCGCTTCTGATGACGTCGAGGATTTTCCCAACCGGCACCTGGTCAACACTCATGACGGCGAGTCTCCTGTTACCGAAGTAACCGGACTTTCCGGCAAGCTTGATGACATGCGCGCTGAGCGCGATACCTGCAGGGATTCACTGGCTGCCGCCAGGGAACTTGGCAGGCTTCGGGGACAGGTGAGCGCGACCCGCAAGTTTGCCTTCGGCCGTCTCTTTGGCCGCTACCGCGAACTTGTTTCTGACCGCGGTAAGACAGCGCGGGAAAAGCTGGAGAATTTCAAGGCGGCCGCGCAACGCGCCGGCTTTGATCTATCCTGAATCAGGAGGATAGCAGCGTAATGGCCCGTGTCATAGCGACTGGCTTTGTCCCGCAGGGGAACCGTGCCGGGTTTTATCCCGCGCAACTTTCCCTGCTGATCAGGGCTGTCCAGGGGGGAATTTCACTTGGGAATCTCTGCCCTGCTCCAGGCAGTCCATTGTTCGTTGAGTTTGCCGGCATTGGCAGCACCGGTGTAGATAATGAAACGGTGCTTGAAGGTCTTGACCATGCCCTGGCCAATTGACCAGTCGCCAATGCGGGCACGGCAAGGACCGAAGCCGAATTGTCCGTCAATGCGCCAGGGGTTGGGAAAGCCGTTGTTTTGCGGGTGATCAAAGATGGCGATATGGCCATCGTCAGTGCGCCCCTTGATTTCCATGCCGACATCGACCCACCGGGAGCGTTGTCCTTCCCCTTTCTGGTTGCGGTGGCCGGCAGCGTTGAGTGCCTGTGCACGGATTCCCCTTGTCCACGGCATGCGCAGGAACAGCCCGCCGTAGTTGTATTTTGAGACGGTGACATCTTGCGTGGCTTTCCCCTGCCATTGCAGGTCGAGGATCACCTGGCTTTTACCAGTAGAGTGCATCGTCCATTTCTGTGTTTCAGTGAGCACGGGTTTGGCGTCTTTGCCGAGCATGTCGTACACGGTGGTCCAGCTGACCTGCCGTCCTTCAGGTTTGTCCACCCGGGAACTGACGCGTCGCCAGTAACCATCCCCGGGATGATGGAAATAGTCGCGTCCGTTGACGCGGGTGAAGCCCCAGTAGAGCCCGGTCTGGTGCTTATGATGTCCCGGGCTGTACTGGGTTAATTGACCCTTGCCGTCCGGGGCAGTGATCGGGTGAATATAGGGCCGGAAGTCCGGCTTGGCATTCTGGGTGAGTAGCGGGACGGCAATACCCGCCCGGTAAACGGAGATTTTCCCGGTAGCGGCATCTGCTTGGATCTTCAGGATTTGTTGTGCCCGGGCTGCTGGTTCGAGGATCGGGGAGAGAATGATGAACAGGCACAGAGATGCGGGCAATTTTGTCATGATTGGCGGATGGCTTGGATTACGGCGCGTAGAGATAGGCGGTGGTGACAGAGCCTGTTGCACCTTGGAAGAAACTGCAGACAAAGGCAAGCCTCCTTCATGCCCGCTTGCTTACTGAGAGCAAGCAACAGGTTCTAGTTACTGATGATGGTGCGGTTGCGCCCCAGTGTTTTCACCCGGCCATCAGTGTATAACACCATTTTCGTTTCCTCGGTAGCGGCTACATGCTCCTTGTGCTGCTCGCGGATTTTAGGCCAACCGCTCAAGGTAAGTGTACCTTCCCCGGGACGATAGATTGCGCGGCGGGCGAAACCCTCGTGTCCGGATGGTTTTCCTTCATTGCGCATGCGGATGAAGACATTGCCGATGCCCTCGCCATATGAAATTCCCGAGCCGTCGGTTTTGAGATGAACGATAAAGTGATCGCAGCGCATGGCGAAACGCGGTGACTTGATCTGGACGTCGCCGGAGAATTCCATCCTTGAGGAGTCGACATCGAAATCGGTTTGCTTGATTGCGCTGATGATCAGGTCGTTGGCGCTGCCGGCCGAGGATGAAGGCGGCTCATGTTTAATGAATGGCAGGTTGTCCTCGGTTCTTGTCAGGTCGAGAACGTCTTCAACGCTCAGGCCCAGGGCATCCTCAGCCTGCGTGAGATTTACAGCAAGCTGGGCTACTTTTCCGGACAGGCTTGCCTTGGGTGTTTTTTCCGCAGCTTGCTGCGGAACTGTTGACAATGACGGTGGCGGGGTCAGTCCCGGCGATTTTTCACCATTGGGTGCGGCTGCGACAGTAGCTTCCTTGACGGGATCCAGAGAGATGAGGTCGCCGGTAATGATCGCGGGGGGATTGATTTCCGGGGGAGGGGTCTTGATGGGTGGTGATGTCGCCGTGCTCTGTGGTGGAGTTAAAGTATTCTCCTTTGCTGTTACAGGTCCTTTTTTTCCGGGTGGAGCAGCATTGGCACCAGGCTTGGCAGCTGTCACAGGGCGGGGTTCCGGGTTTCCAGGTGCGTGAGTGGAGGTTGGTGGCGGTGTTTTTTCAGCAGGTGCTTGTGGACGGGTAATTTTTGCAATAGAGGGCGGCGGTTTCTGGAGCCTTGCCGACGGAACTTTTCCCGGGGTGGTTGGTCTTGCCGCCACTGCTTGTTTCCGCGCTTGAGGATTTGCGTCCGCCTTGGTAATCAGGTTAGGCCGGGGCTTGCTGGACGGGGGTTTGCTCAGCTGTTTACCCGGTGATTGTTTATGAGCGGGTAATGAGACCGGCCCTGCCTTGATATTTTTAACGGGAGGCCTGATTTGCCGGTTAATAACAACTGCACGCGATGCGGTTGTCTTGTCAGTTGGGGGTGTGGATATCCTGGGCGCAGCGGGATTGCGCTGTTGGTGGCCGGGATTATTGACGGGTTTAGGTCGCGGCACTTGTCGAGTGGGTGGCAGCCCGGCTGCCGCACGGGGATTGTGCCGGGGTGTGCGCCTGCTGTCCGGGGGGCGATAGACCGGTTGACGGTTGACGGGGCTCGCGTTCAGGGATTTGACTGCCCGCGGGTTATTTTGTCTGGCGCTTCGGGCAGGCTCGCGGGGAGGTGGCGCAAGCCGATCAGGATGTATTCTTTGGGCTGTATTTGCAGCGGTGTTGCTGCGCTGCGTTATCGGCGCCGGTTGTTGATAGCGGGGGGCCGGTGTTTTGGTCTTTTGGCTGCGCAGGAATAATTCCCGGCGATGCTGCTCCTCAGCAGATAGCGTTGTGCCGGTTGCAGCCACCATGCAATAAAGACTGGCACTCCCGGTCAGGCACCAGAGCCTCAAAAATTTCAAATTAATAGCGGATCGCACGATAATTATAAAATAAACCCCGCTTTATAAGGCAGTTCATAATATAAATAAACCTAAAATATCTTTTTATTGCCCTGTCCACCTCTCCCCGATTTCTCTTACAAATGCTTAATATTCAATAGTTAATGTCATTTATAGGGTGATTGAGGGGATCTTTTGCGATTTTGTTTTAAGGCTTCTGCAAGGTCGATTGGCGTCTCGTCGCCGGATTTGAACGTCAGGATGGGGATACAGGTGGGAATGAGCTCGTGAATTTATTGTCCCCCGGGTGGCAACCCTGTGATCTACCGGATTTGTGGTTTATCCTTGCTGCTTTTGTGGCTCAATTGGACGATCATGATTTAGTTTATATTTTGCCGCCGCGAATTTATGGTAAGAAATACTCCGGGTTGGAGTTTAATGGTGAACACGGTAGTATTCCTTTTTTTTACAGCGCGATGATTCTTCGATTTTCCAGTTTCTTTCCCTTTGTTGCCACTCCCCTGGGATTTGTTTCACTGTTTTCCGCGGCGGTTTTTGGCGTGGATCATCCAGTGGTCAAACACCCGGCATTCACTGCCGAGCAGGTTACGTTCTTTACCAGTGAGGTGCGTCCGCTGCTCACCGAGCACTGTGTTCGGTGTCATGGCGGCAAAGATTCGAAGGGCAAGGTCAAGGTCCGCTCCGGTCTGCAGTTGATTAGCCGCCGCGGTCTCGTGCTGGGAGGCGAACAGGGTACGGCTATTGATCAGCAGGAGCCGGCCAAGAGCCTGTTGCTGAAAATGGTGAGCTACGTTGATGAGGATCACGAGATGCCGCCTAAGGCAAAGCTCAGTGATGAGCAATTGGCGGTCCTCAATAAGTGGGTGGAGATGAAGGCACCCTGGACACCCGGGGATATCAATGACCTTGAAGGCACCGAGGAGGCAGCACTCACCACCAAGGTCAACGAGACCACGAAGAATTTCTGGTCCTACCGGCCCTTGAAGACACCCGACATACCAAAGGTTGCCAATTCACTCTGGGCCAAGAATCCGCTGGACGCCTTTGTCTTGACCCGCCTTGCTGAAAACGGCCTGAAGCCAAATCCGCCGGCAACAAAAGAGGAGCTGGCCCGTCGTGCCTACCATAACATCACCGGGTTGGCACCGACACCCGAGCAGGTTGCCGCCTTCGTCAAGGACGAGTCGCCCGGTGCCTGGGCGGCACTGATTGACGAGTTGCTTGAATCGCCGCAATACGGCGAGAAATGGGCCCGCCACTGGCTGGACGTGGTGCGTTATGCGGAATCAAACGGCTTTGAGCGCGACTCGGAAAAGCCGCACATCTGGCGCTACCGTGACTGGGTGATCGATGCCTATAACAACGATAAGCCCTACGACCGGTTCATCATGGAACAGCTGGCCGGGGACGAACTGGACGAGGTGACACCTGAATCAATGATTGCCACCGGGTTTTTCAGGCTGATGCAGTGGGACGATGAGCCTGCCGACAAGTTACAGCACCGGTATGATGTCCTGGATGATGTCCTGCGCTCGGCGGCCGAGGGATTTCTCGGCATGACAATCGGCTGTGCCCGTTGCCATGACCACAAGGGAGATCCCATTCCGCAGACCGATTATTACAGCTTTATGGCTTTCTTCAACGGCGTCACAAATCATGCAAAAGGGGGTGGCACGGTCGTCGAGCTCGGAACGATTGGCGACCCGGAAAAACGCAAGGCGGCGGAGAAGCGGCGCCAGGATCAGGTGATTGACCTCACCAACCGCATCGCTAAGATCGAAAAGATGGCTGTCGAGTTATTGTCCAAAAAGGATCCGCAACTTGCGGCGCAGCTCAAAGGTGAGCCAGCCAATCCCGGTGACCCGGTTTTAATTGCCGATCATCGCACCCGCACCCAGAACTGGCATTATACAACCGCCAAGCCTGCTGACAACTGGTCAGAGGTCGGGTTCCGTGCCGAGAATGCAAAGTGGAAACTTGGTGAGGCACCTTTTGGCACGGACGTGCCCAACGAGAAGCCAAAGACTGCCTGGAAAACGAAGGGCATCTGGCTGCAGACCGGGTTCCCGCTTACTGCGATTCCTGCCGGCCTGAAGCTGAGCGCCTATCACGATGAGGATATTGAAGTTTTCCTCAATGGCCAGCTCCTGGGTCGCCGTGGCGGGCACACTGCAAGCTATGTTGAGATTCCAATCAACAAGAAGGCCCTTGCCGCTTTGCAGACCGGGCGCAATGTGGTTGCCGTTCATGTCAAGCATGGCAGCGGCGGGCAGTTTTTCGACCTGAAGCTTGAGGCGGTCGCCAAGAAGAAAGGCGCGCTCGACATTGCCAAGCTCACCCGTAGCCGCGGCAAGGAGGTGTTCACCGACGAGCAGGTGCGCACCTATCGCAAGTTTGTCAACGATCTCAAGAAACTCAAGGTTCAGCCACCCGCCGGCAAGATGCAGGCGATGGTGGTCAAGGAGAGCGGCACAAATGCGCAACAACTCCATGTGCATATCCGTGGCAATGCCAACGCCAAGGGGGAGCCGGTGGCACCGTCTTTTCCCGCGATTTTCGGTGACACGGAGGTTAAGATTCCCGCCCCGAAGCCGGGACAGAAGACCACCGGGCGCCGCCGGGTGCTTGCGGAGTGGATGACCGATAAGCACAACCGCCGCAGTTCCCGGGTCGCCGTTAACCGGATCTGGCAACAGCATTTCGGGCGCGGCATATGCCCGACTTCGAGTGACTTCGGCTATTTCGGGATGCAACCCACTCATCCTGATTTACTGGATTGGCTGGCAACCGAGTTTGTGCGTCGCGACTGGAGCGTCAAGGAGCTGCAGCGCATTATCATGAACTCGATGACATACCGCATGTCCTCCCGTGCGCAACCAGCTGCGCTTGCCAAGGATCCCCAGAACAACCTGTTATGGCGATTTAACATGCGCAGGCTCAGTGCTGAGGAGATTCGTGATAACGTGTTGGCTGCCGCCGGAAGGTTGAATCTCAAGATGGGGGGCCCGAGTTTTTTCTCCAAGCTTGACGAGGCGGTGCTGGCAACCTCATCGACCAAGGGGAGCAAGTGGGGCAACTCGTCGCCTGAGGAGCAGAATCGCCGGGCGGTCTATATCAAGATCAAGCGGTCGCTCAAGGATCCCATGCTTACCGGGTTTGACTTTGCGGACACTGATGCGCCGTGTGCGCAGCGCTTTACCACCACCGTTCCAACGCAGGCCTTGAATATGCTCAATAGTAATTTCCTCAATGAACAGGCAGCACATTTTGCGGCCCGCCTGAAGCAGGATGCCGGGGATGACTTCGAGGCTCAACTGAAGCGGGGACTGGAAATTGTAACCGCCCGCCCTGCTGATTCGAAGTCCCTGGCCATTGCCAGGGAAATGGCGCAGAAGCTGCAAAAAGATCACGGGCTCAATGTCGAGCAGGTGCTGGAGCGCTTTTGCCTTGTGGCCCTTAACATGAATGAGTTCATGTTTATTGATTAACCGCGCTCGCCTGCAACAAAATTCCTTATTCAACTAGAAAATCAGCTGTCATGAAAATACCACGTAATACTTTTTGCGGGCAAACCCAGCGCCGTGAGTTCCTGCACACCGTCGGGGGAGGGTTTACCTCTCTGGCACTTACCGGGATGCTCGCAAGGGACGGATTCTTCGGGCAAAGCGCAGCTGCCGCCCCGGCAAATTCGCCGGTGGCTAAGCTGCAACCCTTACCGGGCAAGGCCAAGTCGGTCATTTTCCTCTTCATGTATGGCGGGCCGAGTCACATGGACACCTTTGATTACAAGCCGAAGCTTTACCCGTTGGATGGCCAGAGGATTGACGTCAAGACCTTCGGGCGTGGCGGCAAGAAGAACAAGGGGCAGCGCGTGGTCGGGCCGAAGTGGGCATTCAAGCCATACGGAAAGTGCGGCAAGATGGTCTCCGATCTATTTCCTCACCTCGGGGGATGTGTAGATGACATGGCCTTTATCCATTCAATGACCGCTGATTCTCCGATTCATGGGTCGGCAATGCTGATGATGAACAGCGGATCGGTGATCAGTGGCAAGCCTTCCCTGGGTTCCTGGGTGAATTATGGGCTTGGCACGGGCAATGACAACCTGCCTGGTTATGTCGTCATGCTTGATGGCAAAGGCGGCCCGATCTCGGGAGCCAAGAACTGGACCTCAGGTTATATGCCCGCCAGCTATCAGGGAACGGTTTTCCGCTCGCAGGGTGACCCGATCCTCAACCTGCAGCATGCCAAGGGCATGAAGGCTGCGGAGCAACGCCAGGTAATCACTTCCCTCAACCAGCTCAATGCGCAGCACCTTGCCGGACGGGAGGACAATAGCAACCTGAGTGCCCGCATAGCCAGCTACGAGCTTGCCTACAAGATGCAATCCGCTGCACCGGAGGCCATTGATGTCAATGCCGAGCCACAGCACGTCAAGGACCTCTATGGCCTGGACGGCTCGCGCACTGATGATTTTGCGCGCAAGTGTATTCTTGCCCGCCGTTTGGTTGAGCGAGACGTGCGTTTCATCCAGATTTATTCAGGGGGTGCGCACAATGACGCGAACTGGGATGCGCATGGCGACCTTGAGAAGAATCACAACTATCATGCCGGCAACACCGACAAGCCGATAGCCGGCCTGTTGAAAGACCTCAAGCAGCGTGGCTTGCTTGATGAAACGCTGGTGGTGTGGGGTGGTGAATTTGGCCGTCAACCCACTGCGGAGTATGCCAAGGGCACCGGCAGGGATCATAACGCCTACGGTTTCACCATGTGGATGGCCGGCGGCGGCACCAAGGGCGGGGTGAGTGTCGGCCAGACAGACGAGCTGGGCAGCGCAGCGGTGGAAAACCGGTATCATGTGAGGAACCTGCATGCTACCGTGCTGCAGTTGATGGGGCTCGATCCCAATAACCTCAGTTATTTCTATGGCGGGCTCAATCAGAAGCTTGTCGGGGTTGAAGGTGCTGAGTCGATTCACCAGATCATTGCATAGCGGGGGGGAGTTCCCCGGCGTGCTGATTGTGCCACCAGTGGATGGAGGCCGGGCGTGATGCTGCCATCTTTGGCAAGCAGCGGGTTGGCGAAACGGCGGCGCTACCTTGTCGGCGTGTCAGGAGGCCGCGATTCGGTTGCGCTGTTGCACTGGTTGATAGAGGAAGGTTGCCAGGATCTCATTGTCTGTCATCTCAATCACGGATTGCGTGGCCGTGAGTCGGGTGCCGATGCTGCTTTCGTGAGGCGTCTGGCACAGCGGTATGGCCTCGTTTTCGAGACTGACAAGACATTGGTCAGGAAACTTGCCGTTGAGCGTGGGCTCTGCATGGAGGAGGCCGGCAGGGAGGCCAGGCTTGAGTTTTTCAAACGGGTGGGGCGCGATTACCGCTGTCGTCGAGTGGTTTTGGGGCATCATGCCGATGATCAGGTGGAGACGGTGTTGATGAATCTTTTTCGCGGCACGGGAAATCTGGGCGGCATGCGAGCAAGCTCAGAAATTAAAATAAAAAACGGGCGACTGGAACTCCTGCGTCCGCTGTTGAGGGTTTGGCGCACCGAGATAAATACTTACCTGGATGAGCGTGGTTTCCGGTTTCGCGAGGATGGCAGTAATGCCAGTGATGATTTCCTGCGCAACCGCATACGCGCCAACCTTGTGCCCTGCCTCAAGAAGACCTTCCGTCGTGATGTCACCAAGGCTGTCGCCCGTGTTGCGGCCTTGGCGGCCGATGAGTCGGATCTTATGGATGCATTGGTTGCCGCTTGTGATGTTGCCGGCCGCATGGCCGGGGAATTGTCAGTATCGAAACTGCGCGATCTTGGAATTGCCCTGCAACGGCGCGTCATCCTGGCCTGGTTGCGTGAACGGGGGGTGGCTGATGTGGGCTTCGAGGCGGTGGAGAGGGTGCGCTCAATGATTGATAACGAGTCAATTGCAAAGATTAACCTGCCCGGTGATAAGCACGCCCGTCGTCGTCGGAAGGCCTTGTTTGTAGAGTAGCGATTCGCTTCCTGTTATTTAGCCGGCCAATCAAGGTGCCTGTGGAGGAAATCAAAGGTGCCCCGGGAATTGATGGTGTGCGGGCCGACAAACCATTCGATTTCGGTGTGCTCCCCGATGCCCAGCTTGGCCGAGTAAAGGTGACGAACCTTGGCGTATTCGTGGGCAACCATTTCATCCGGGGCAACACCGTCAAAGTGGCCGCGCTCAACCATGAAAGGGCGTGGGGCAATGAGCGCTGCCATCTCCGCGTAATTGAAAGTGCTGCCCAAATCCCATTCAAAAATTTCATACTCGCCGGTCCAGACGTAGCTGTAGCTGGAGCGCGTTGATGCGTTTTTCCATACCCATTCATTGAAATCCGCCGAGCAGATTGACAGGCAATAGTTTGAGACAAGAGGAGGAATCCGCATCGCGGACTTGCCACCGTAGGACAGGCCGTAGAAGCCGATGCGGTCGCGGTCGACAAAGTCGAGTGAACCGAGCCAGTCGGTCAGCTGTTGGTGCTGTGGCACCATCAGGGAGAACAAAGTCCTGCCAATGGCATTTGCCTTGAACTGCAGTGTACGAAACCGATCGCCAAAAATATAGAGGTTTTGTGGCGCAAAAGTGACAAAACCACGTTGGGCGAGGGTGGTCGTGAAGGCCTTGTAGTAGTGGTGGTCCTGTTGCCCGATGGTGGATTGCGGTCGACCCTCAAGCCCGTGCTGGCAAACCACTACCGGTCTTTTTTCCCCGGCCTTGATATCCTTGGGGACAACAAGGATGCCGTAGGTAAAGAGGCCGGATTCGCCACCGAAGACATCCAGCACAACCTCATAGTAGCGCAGGTCTTCGGTTTCCTTGAAAAGCCGGCTGCGCGGGTTGGCGGCAATGATCTTGTCATCGAAGCGGCCTATTACATCCTGTGCGAAGCGGTAGCGGTAAGCTTCGATGGTTGATTTGAATTTATCAATGGAAGAAGTGTCGAGTTCGGAGAAATAACGCCGTCGTGCGGCTGTGCTTTCGGCGAGCAGGTCCTGGTTGTGGTGGTCAATCTCCTCAAAGGCCCGCTTGCGCATGTCGGCAAGACCCTCAGTTGGAAGGGGCTTGCTGCCGTGGCGGTCGATTTTTTCCTGCGTGAAGTCATTGATGTCGCCAAGCTTGAGCCCGGCCCGGAGAGCCTCGGCATTGACTTGTAACCTGGTAAAGGCGGCGATCTTGCCGGGTTTTCCGCCGGTACCCGGCGGCACTGCAATCTCGACTGCGGGCGAGGGGTCGATGATCAGGGTGCGGGGGGCCACCAGGCGGGCAATCTCGGCATCGCCGAAGTGGTTTAACAGGCCGAAGACATTCCGGTAGGCGGGTTCGTTCCAGACCCGTTCCCTCGGGCCGAAGTGACCGATTACCCAGGCGCGGTTGACACGTTCATCGATTGCCGCGGCGTAAAGCGCGATCAGGCCGCCCTCACCGTCACCGCAGACAGCCACCTTTGCGGGCGCCCCGCCGCAGGCATCGATGATGGCAGAGACCTTCTGCACCTCGCAGGCAATCAGGTGCCACCCGAGCTCAAAGCCGCTGCGATAGAGAAATTCACGGTTGGTGATCTTGCGGTGCCGTGTTGCCCGGTCGATCAAGACGGGAACGAACACGCGGTGGCCGCTGGCGGCCAGTATTTGTGGCCGGGCGGTCGTGGTGTAGCTGTCGGGGTCGGGCAGGTAAATGGTGGTCGCCCTGGTTTGCGGAGGTTCCAGCAGCAAGCCCTCAACCGCGACATCTCCAAAGGCAGCCACGCGGAATGGGCGGATGGTGTAGTCTTCATTGCGGGTGATGATTTCACCACTCCAGATTCGGGGATTTTGGACCCGGACATTATCGCGGACGCCAATCAAGACTTTCAGTGCCTCGCGGCGGGGAATTTCTGTTTTTTCCTTCCGCGCTTCCGTCGCCTCATTGATTTTTTCCAGCAGAAAAGAGTCCGCGGTATCAACCAGGCGTGCAGCGATGTCACCCTTCCAGTTCAAGGGAGCAGTGCCGGCCAGCGGTTCTGCGCTTGAAATTGAAACAGCACAGGCCAGTGTCAGCAGGATACTGCCACGAATTGGCCTGGCGTCTTTTGCCAGTGATAAAGTTTTCATTAGCGCAGGTGGATTGGAGATTGCAACTGGCACCCAGGCGGATTAAGCGGGGTTTCCGGAAGGGTTAGGGGAGATGAGCCAAGGCATCCTGAAAAGCAAGAATTATCCGGCATGTTCACCCGCTCGTTTGATCATCAGTTTAACGGCCACCGTCACCAAGTTTCTCGTAGAGGTAGGCAAGCAGTTCAATCAGGGTGTTTTTCATGCCGGCACTTGATGACGCCCATTGCTCGGGGTCATAGCCTGTGGCAGGCAGGGCGATAATCCCGATTTCTAGATCTGTTCCAAAGACCTTGTCCATGACAGCACGGCTGCGCCGGGCATGGACGTCAAGGGTCGCGAGGTCGAACCGGTCGGGGTGAATGTTTCTTTTTTCGAGTTCATTCTTCAGTTCCCGGGCGGCGGCGAAGGTGCGATTGCGCTGGTTGTGTGCTGCCGGGACAATATTGATTTTTGCTTCGGCAACACCGAGTGCCTGCAGTGTTGCAGCATTCATTTCACTGTAGGTCCTGTATCCTTTGGAAATATAGAACCCGCGGTCAAGCACCGGTCCGGTTAACCATACGGATTGGTAGGGTGAATCCCCGGCATTCATTATCTCCGCGATGTCCTTCATTGAGTTGTCAGCCATCCATGATTCCACAACGAGCATTCTCGCGCCGGGGGCGCGTTGTGTCAGGGCCAGGAAGTCGTGAGATGAGAAAAACAGCAAGCTCGCTGTTGTCAGCAGGGCACAGATGCCCGCCAGCAGGACGGGCCAGGTGGGCAGCCAAATGTGCCGCTTCTTGAACAGGCGCAGTTTCATTCCTTGCCGCCCTCAAGCGGGTCAGCATTGCCGAGAGGTTGCACTATATTCGCCTGCAGTGCCCAAACCCTTTTTTGCACCCCGGATGAGAGTATTTCCTGCTCGCGATATCCGGTTGCAAACATTTCCAGCTTGGCGTCGATGTTATCAATATGGTGCAGCGCCATCGCCTCCGGCGTTTTCGGCAATACGGGTGACCCGAATTCATGGCTGCCGTGGTGGGAGAGGATAAGGTGCATGAGGTGCAGGCGTGCCTTGTCACTCGGCGGATCGAGTATTTTCCAGTCGGCTTCCGCTTTGGTTTGCGCTTCCTTCCAAAGGGAGTTGGCAAGTTCGACACCGAAGGAAATATGACCCATGAGCTCGGCACCGAAATCATAAGGCATCTTGAAGCCTTTTTCCGGGTAACTGTTCTCCCACATCTTGCCGCAGTCGTGGAATAAGACGCCGGCGATCATGAGGTCCTGATTAAGGTCCCCATAGACGCTGCATACAGCTTTAGAGCATCGCATCATCTGGGCGACATGTTCCACCAGCCCGCCGCGCCGCGCGTGATGCAGGTTACGGGCACCACCACTGCGCTTGAAACGATCTGTGAATTTATCCAGGAACAGTTTGCAAACCGCCTTAAAGCGCGGATCGGAAAGTTCACTGCAGCTTGACTCAATGTAGGTGTAATCGGCAGCCTGCTTGGTACGGGTTGCCTCGTCACCGGCAAGAACCCCGGCAATCTCCTCATCCTGCAGCGAACGCAGTTCACAGTCCCGGGCATCCAGGCCGTAGTCGTTGACTGACCAAAGCCCCCTGGCACACACCCAGTCCTCTTCCTGCAGGGCTTCCGCTTTGGAAAATCCCGGGGAATCCTGCCAGACCTTGATCTTGATGGTTCCTCCCGAGTCGGCCAGCATGACTTCAAAATAGGGTTTTCCACCTCGGGTTTCCCTGTTTTCCGAGGCTGCAACCTGTGCGTGCACTGCATATTCTCCGGGGTTGGCGGCAGCCAGTGATTTCAGTGCGGTGATTGAGAGCGTTTCCATATCCTACGTTATTTAAAGACACCAGTTTTGGCAGCACGTCAGGGTTTTTCACTCAACAATTATTAGAATATACTAGATGTTTCATAAAATTAATGATTTATTGCCACCCGATTTTTACTTAAAGACAAACAGCGATGGATATTCAATGGCTTCAAGTGTGTGCCTGTGTCGCCGGGCTCGCGATTCCGGTTGTGGTTCTGGTGCTTGCCGCTGCGGATACAGCGCGTGCTGAAAAGGGGCGGATTAACCAGGGGTAAACGGGGTGGAAATTCCCGAGGTAATCACCTGCGTTGATTGTGGCCAGAAGGCACACCGCATGACGCATGAGCCGGAGTTCGGCTTTAGTCCCGGTGACTGGGTTGCTTATCGCTGTTCCGGGTGTGGCGACCGATGGGATATGGAAGTTGGCGATAACGATCAGGAATCACACGGAGAGAACGGTTAAGGGAGCTCCGCATGGTTATTAGCTGCTACTTGTGATTTTGCCTCTCCCGTGGTTGGTAATGGGTGAATGCCCCGTGATTTCCAGCTCCAGTCTGACTATCGGCCATGTGGTGATCAGCAACAGGCAATCGGCAAGCTGGTCAAGTCGGTGACTGCGGGTAACGAGCACCAGACATTGCTTGGGGTCACCGGTTCGGGAAAGACGTTCACGATGGCCAACGTCATCGCCGAGATCGGTCGCCCCACCCTGGTCATGTCGCATAACAAGACGCTTGCCGCGCAACTCTACTCGGAGTTCAGGAACTTCTTCCCGGACAATGCGATCGAGTATTTCGTCTCTTACTTTGATTATTATCAGCCTGAGGCCTACATCCCGCGCACTGACACCTATATTGAGAAGGATTCATCGGTAAATGACGAGATTGAACGTCTGCGCTTGTCAGCGATGGGCTCACTGCTGACGCGCACGGATGTGCTGGTGGTGGCCAGCGTGTCATGTATATACGGCCTTGGATCACCTGAAGATTACAAGGACATGATGTGCCCCGTGCATACCGGCATGGAGATGGATCGTGACCGTTTCCTGACCAGGTTGGTTGATATGCTCTATGAACGCAATGATATCGCATTTGGCCGGGGTAAGTTCCGCGCACGCGGCGACGTCGTGGACGTGGTGCCGGCCTACCTCGAGAACGAGGCGATTCGCATTGAATTCTTCGGTGATGAGATTGAACGCATCTCCGGATTTGATCCGCTGACCGGCAATATTACCTCGCGTATCGACAGTTACACGTTCTACCCGGCCAAGCAGTTCGTAACTCCTGCCGACAAGATGAAGCGGGCGATTGGGGCGATTCGCGGCGAACTCGAGGAGCAGGTTGCCAGCTTTGAGAAAGAACAGAAATACATCGAGGCGCAACGCATCCGCCAGCGAACCGAGTACGATATCGAGATGATGCAGGAGATGGGTTTCTGCCAGGGGATCGAAAATTATTCGCGGCATCTTGGCGACCGCGATCCCGGGTCGCGGCCTTCCACGCTGCTTGATTTCTTTCCACGGGACTTCTTGACCATCATGGATGAATCGCACGCAACGGTGCCCCAGGTCGGAGGCATGTATGAGGGTGACAAATCCCGCAAGACGACACTGGTTAACTTCGGGTTCAGGCTGCCGAGCGCGCTTGATAACCGCCCTTTGCAATTCGCGGAATTCATGGAAATGACCGGGCAGCGCATTTATGTCAGTGCCACCCCGGCGCGTTTTGAGATTGAGAACAGCGTGGTTGGCAACTGTAGTTTTATCCCGAACGCAAAGGAGAGGTTGAAGCGTGGAGAGGCTGTGCCTGACCTGTTGCCGAGAATTTCGGGGGCAGCGCAGCCGGAAGATCAGTTTGATGTTACCACCGGCGGGGGCAGCATGGTGGTTGAACAGGTGATTCGCCCGACCGGGCTGCTTGACCCGGTGGTGGACTTGAAACCACTCAAGGGGCAGATTGATGAAACCATCGAGCTGTGCCGCCAGGCCAGCGAGGATGGCACCCGTGTCCTGGTGACAACGCTCACCAAGCGCACGGCGGAGGACCTTACCGATTACCTGGTTGGTGTCGACTTACGGGTGCGTTACCTGCACAGCGACATTGGAGCTATCGAGCGGGTCGAGATTCTGCGCTCATTGCGAGCCGGTGAATTTGATATCCTGGTGGGCATTAACCTCTTGCGTGAGGGCCTTGATCTTCCCGAGGTGGCACTTGTCTGCATCCTTGACGCCGACAAGGAGGGTTACCTGCGCAGCGAAACCTCGCTGATTCAGACTGCGGGTCGGGCGGCACGGCATGTGGACGGCCGGGTGGTGTTGTTTTGCGACAAGGTGACCAAGGGCATCGAAGGACTGGTGAACGCCACTGATCACCGCAGGCGCAGGCAGTCAGCTTATAATGAGCAGCATGGCATTACGCCACAGAGTGTGCGTCGTGCCGTGCAGGAGTCATTGCACGTTACACTGGGTGGTGAGAAGGTGAACAGGGGCGTGCTGGGTGCAAGCGGTGAGGACCTTGATGTCCTGGAAGTCATTGGGCAACTGCAGGGCGAGATGAACGAGGCTGCCTCCAGGCTGGAGTTTGAGAAGGCCGCATTACTGCGTGACCAGATTGGGGAACTGAAGGCTCAGGCCGGTGATGCGCCGCAGGCAGGAAGTGGCCGCAAGCGGGGAGGGTGAAAGACAGAAAAGATGTTGCGCCGCAGGGCTTTGAGCTTGTCTTGAGGCGTTTTAACTCGCCACGGGCACTTTTTGAGGATGAACTTTAGGCAATCATGAAGATTGCCCTTGTCCATTATGCCTACCCGCCGGTGATCGGTGGCGTGGAGTTCGTCATGGAGCAACAGGCGGCGCTGTTTGCCCGCAGGGGACATGCGGTCAAGATCATTGCCGGCCGGGCCGAGAGCACGGTTGACGGGATCAGTGTCGAGGAGATCGCGGAGCTGTCGCCGGGGCATCCGCGCAACGTGCAGGCACAGGCGGAGATTGCCGGTACCGGCCCGGCACCGGCATACGTGGAATTGAAGGCAGAACTGAAAACCAGGCTTGGAGAAGTGCTGGCGGATTGCCAGGTGGTTCTCGTGCATAACATGATGACAATGCACTTTAATCTTGCCGCCAGCGCGGCGCTTGCCGAGCTGGCAGCGGAGGGGGTGCTTGACGGCAGGTTCGTTAACTGGGTGCATGACATCGCGGCCATTGATGAGAATTACGACCTTGGTGAGTTCCTCGGGCGCGAACCGTGGAGTTTGCTTGCAGGTGCCCCGGAGTGTTTTGAGCACGCGGCCATATCAAAAAAGCGCCAGCAACAGTATTGTGAGCTTACGGGACTTGGAGCCGGGGCGTGTCCTGTTGTTCCCAACGGGGTGCGTTATATAAGGCTGTTAAAGCTTACCGATCCCGTTCGAAAGCTGTGCCGGAAATATGGTGTTCTCTACCAGGACATTGTCATGCTGCAACCAACACGCATCCTGCGCAGGAAGAATATTGAGTTCGGCATCCGGGTTTTGGCTGAGCTCAAGAGGGCAGGGCAGAAGGTGATTTACCTTGTTACCGGGGCACCGGATGTGCATAACCCGGCGACCCGGGACTATGGTCTGGAACTCAGGGAACTGGCCTGTGAACTCGGGGTTGATCACGAGTTTCATTTCCTCAGCGAGGAGTTCGAGATTTCTGACGAGGACCTTGTCAGCATTTACAACGCGTCCGATCTGCTGTTTTTGCCCAGCCGGCAGGAAGGGTTCGGGTTGCCTCTGCTTGAAGCCGCGGTTTTTCGCATCCCGGTATTTTGCGCCCGTGTTGAACCGATGTGCTCGATCCTTGAACACAACGTCAATCTGTTTGACCTGGCCGAGGAACCCGGGGTGGTTGCCCGGCGTGTTGTCGCTACCCTGGATCAGGACTCCGGTTACCGGGCACGCAAGGAGGTGATCAAGAAATACTCGTGGGAGAGATTGTTTGATGAGCGTATCAAGCCACTGTTTCTCGAGTAAGCGGCAATTGGCTGTTGCTGATGGTGCGTGAGGTTTTGTTTTCTGTCCGGTATTGGCGTATTATAAGGACATGATACGTTTCCTGATTGCCTGTGTGATGTTGTCCACGAGTTGCACTGCATCCACCCGTGAGGTGATCTTCAAGGGCACTTGTGATGCTTCAGCTGCGGTGGCACTGGATGAGAAGACGTTTGTGGTCGCCGATGATGAAGACAATATCCTGCGAATTTATTCCCTGGATAAGCCGGGGATGCCGATTGCGCAGTTTCCGCTCAACGATTTTTTGAAGACAAAGACGGACAAGCATCCGGAGGCTGACATCGAGGGCTGTACCCGGGTCGGGGACAGGATCTACTGGATCACTTCGCATGGCCGCAGCAAGAAAGGCAAATGGCGAAAAAACCGCTACCTGTTTTTTGCCACCAGAATTATCAAGGATGGCAAAGCCTACCGGATTGAGCCTGAGGGCTCCCCCTCGCGTGGCTTACTCGGTGCACTAAGGGCAATCCCGGGGATTGGTCTGTCGCCGAGCATCGGGCGTATTGGTGCGGATGCCGGGATTGCCTTGGCGCCCAAGGAGCAGGGGCTTAATATCGAGGGCTTGAGTGTGAGCGCTGATGGTAGAGTGCTTTACCTGGGCCTGCGCAATCCCGTTCCTGATGGTAAGGCACTCCTGATCCCGCTTGAGAATGCCTCGGGGGTGGTGGCTAAGGGTGAGCCTCCAAGATTCGGTGTTCCGCTTAAACTCGATTTCGGCGGGCGCGGCCTGCGTTCCATTGAATACTCAGCGCATTTAAAATATTACCTTGTCGCTGCCGGTTCCCGCACCAGCGGGCAAAGCTCGGCAATTTTCTCGTGGAGTGGCGGGGCGGATGCAAAACCCGTGCTGCTCAAGGTCGCCGGCAAACTCAACCCTGAGGCGATTGCTCCGGTTCCCGGCACCGCGCAGGCGCGGGTTTTCAGCGATGATGGCACGGTAATGTATAAAGTCACCCGTTCGGAGGCCCTCGAACCGCTGGAGGATGGCATGTGTCCCTGTAAATACCTCAAGGATCCGCGCAGGAAGGCATTTCGCTCAATGGTATTCGAGTTTTAGCATGAGGGCCTGCCCCCAGCTGGAGATTGTCCGCTAACTATTGAATATACAGGGCCTGTGGGCTTGTTTTTTGCCCTGATTTGCGGCTGTGCGCGATAATCTTCTTTCCCATCGTGGCAAATATTATACAATAACTCTATATGCCGGGGCGTTCCGCGTTCCGGTTATTGGCAGGATTGATGCCAACCTGCGGGAGTTTGCATGCAAGAAAATTTAAACTAATAGCAAGGCGGCGTAATCGTTATCATTGATAGATGAGCTGCTGAACTGTTTGCATCAGGACACGGTTAACCATCCCTTCAAGCAACCATGAACCCGGGCCAGATCCATAACGTAACGCCGATGGCGCGGCCCGGTGAGGAATTGCCGGATATCGGCGAGACCGGCGAGGTCACCGATCAATCGGCACAGGCAATCACGGTGAGTGACCGCAACAAATCGCGAATCATGTCCCTGGCAATTGCCGGGTTGGTGCATGTGTTCTTGTTCGTGCTCCTGGCCTGGATCGTGATCAGCAATTTCAAGGAGGATGAGGTTGAGTTGGTGCTTGAGGCCACCGGTGAGAACCTTGATTCAACCATGCAGAAGCGATCCTTCGCCAAGAAGGTGACCCAGGACAAGCCTGCTCCGCCTTCAAGGATGGCGGCCATGACGATTGTTGCGAACAAGGCATCGGCGATGGTGATGCCTGATGTTCCCGACTTCAATGACCTGCCGGCTTTCGGAACCGATTATGGCGACGGCTTTGGCATGGGTGGCTTTGGAGACGGGCGGGGAGGTGCACGGTTTTTCGGCACCGGCGGTGGCGGCAACCGTGTCATCCTGGTGATTGACACATCAACCAGCATGAACGGCAATTGTGGAGCGCAGGGAATCAAGGCCTTGCGCCGTGAGATTGAACGCACAGTTGCCTCGCTGCCGGCCCAGTCACGCTTTAACATCCTTTGTTTCGGAAACGATGTGGATGGCTTTGCCTCGCAGCCGATTGCGTCAAATGCTGCCAACGTGACCAGGGCGAAGGAATGGATGAAGGCCTATTTTATCAACAAGAAGGGCGGCGGCAGCTTTGACCGCACCCGCACTTCCCAGTTCGGAAACAAGGGGCGTGATAACAAGGGGATTGCCTACACTCCCTTTCCGCCCAGCTCAGTGAGTTCGCTCAGGGGCACCAGCGGTGGTTCGCGGATGGACCTGGCGCTTGTTGTTGCCTTTATGCAGAAGCCCAGCGGAATATACCTGATTGCCGACGGTGTCCCGGGAACCCAGCGCGGCGGCAAGAAACTCGGCAACAAGGCAATCGTTGACCTGATCCAGGCAGAGGCCAGGAACATTTACCGGAACGGTTCGGTGCCACGTGTTAACTGTATCAGCGTAAAGGGCATCGGTGAGGCGATCCTCAAGGATATCGCCAAGCGTTTCCGGGGGGTATACAAGTCTGTTGACCCTGCGAAGGTATAGCTTCGCGTGGTATTTTACAAGCGCTTGCAGGCAGTCTAGAATTCGGCTTTCAAAGCTGCAGTTAAGCGCGATTAGCTCAGGGGTAGAGCACATGCTTCACACGCATGGGGTCGCAGGTTCAAATCCTGCATCGCGCACCATCCTTCAGTGAAGCTTTGAACCGGGGGAGCGAAACTTTGGCAACGCTGGGCTCAGGACAGTATTGCCTTGATTACCTTGCCTTCCTCGGTCGGGCCGATGAGCCTTTGGTTGAGGCCCTGGTAGGGGAAGTTGAAACGGTGCGGATTGAGTCCGATCTGATGGAGTATGGTGGTCTGCAGGTCGCGAATACCGACCGGGTTCTCGGCAATGTAGTAACCGATGTCGTCGGTGGAGCCGTAGGCACCGGGCTTGATACCCCCGCCGGCCATCCACATGGTGAAGGCGTGGGGGTGATGGTCGCGGCCGTAGAAGCCTTTCTTCAATACTGAATTGACGTTGTTCTGCATCATTGGTGTGCGGCCGAACTCTCCGCCCCATACGATCAGGGTCTGTTCAAAAAGGCCGCGCTGCTTCAGGTCGGTGATCAGTCCGGCTATGGCGCGATCGACCTGCTGGCATTTGATTGGCAGAGTTTCATCAATGGATTCGCCGAGGGAGGAACCGTGGTGATCCCATCCCCAGTCGTAGAGCTGGACGAAGCGCACTCCGTTCTCGACCAGGCGCCGGGCAAGCAGGCAGTTGTTGGCAAAGGTCGCATCGTTGCCCTTGTAGAGTCTGCGCGGGTCGGCCGCGGATTCCGCCTTTGAAACATGGCCCGGCCTGGCTCCATAGAGCTTGAGGATGTGTTCGGGTTCCTTGCTGAGGTCCATTACCCCTGGCACGGACACCTGCATCCGGAAGGCCAGTTCATACTGGGAAATCCGGGTGAGTGTCTCCGGGTCGCCAACGTGCCTGTGCTGGTATTCGTTGAGGTCCTTGAGTGCGTCGAGTGTCTTGCGACGGGCTTTGCGGCTTAGCCCCTTTGGGTCTGATAAATAGAGGATCGGGTCGCCGCCGTCGGTGCGGCACTGCACACCCTGGTAGAGTGTTGGCAAAAAGCCCGATCCCCAGAGGGATTTGCCGGCGCTTGGCGTCTTGCCCCCGGAGGCGAGCACGACAAAACCGGGCAGGTTCTCGTTTTCACTACCCAGGCCATAGGTCACCCATGAACCCATGGAAGGGTAGCCCAGTAGGGGATTGCCGGTGTGGAGAAGCAGCTGTGCGGGCGAGTGATTGAACTGGTCGGTGTGCATGGAGCGGATAATGCACACGTCGTCAATGATCGAGCTTAGCCCCGGCAGAAGCTCACTGACCCACTGTCCGCTCTCGCCGTGCTGCTTGTAGTCAAAGACAGGACCCAGCATCTTGGGCGTGCCCTTGATGAAGGCAAAGCGTTTGCCCTCTAGATATTCCTTTGGGCAGTCCTTGCCGTGAAACTTGGTAAGGGCGGGCTTGTTCTCGAAGAGTTCAAGCTGTGAGGGAGAGCCCGCCATGTGCAGGTAAATGATGGACTTCGCCTTGGCAGGAATGCGGAAAGCTTCTCCATCGGCAGCGAGTCCGTTTTTGGCCATTAATTGCTGCAGGGCAATTGCCCCGAACCCCATGCCCGCCTGTCCGAAAAAATGACGCCGGGTCTGGGCATGGGCTTTCTGCATATTGATCGAGAGATCCATGCTTCAGGGTTTCATGAGGGTTTCGTCCAGGTTGAGCAGTATGCTGGCAAGGGCCACCATGGAGGGATCCCCCTCCTTGAGCTTGGCGGATGAAAGAAAGGCCGCCTTGTCGGTAATCTCCGGGGTAAGCTCATGATAAACGCGGATCAGTCTTTCCAGTTCAAAGGGTTCGGCCGGACGGATCAGGATTTGGCGGAAACCAAAGGCAATCTGCTGCTCGAGTTTCTCAGAGGACTTTTTCATCAACCGGGCCATGGCACCGGCGGCCTCGAGGTATGTCTCGTCATTCAGGGTGATGAGGGCCTGCAGGGGTGTGTTGGTGCGGATTCTGCGAATCTGGCAAACCTCGCCCGACCCGCCGTCGAAAGTGATCAAGGCAGGATGTGGGCTGGTGCGCTTGAGGTAGGTATAGAGTCCGCGACGGTAACGGTCCGGTCCGCTGGCTGTTTTCCAGTCTTCACCGCTGTAGGTGGATTTCCAGATCCCCGGAGGCTGTGGCGGCATCACGGAAGGTCCTCCCAGTTTCCGGGTGAGCAACCCGGATGCAGCCAGGGACTGGTCACGCACGACCTCGGCAGGCAGGCGGAACCGCGGGCCGCGACCTAGCAGGCGATTGCGGGGGTCTTTATCAAGGTGTCCCGGAAGGATTTTCGAATCCTGGCGGTATGTGCGGGAAAGCGTGATTGCGCGCAACAGGTGCTTAACTGACCATTCTCCTTCAATGAGGTCAACGGCCAGCCAGTCGAGCAGCTCCGGGTGTGAAGGCATGAGTCCCTGGGAACCGAAATCCTCCTCTGTTTCCACAATGCCCACGCCGAAGAGCCTGGCCCAGACGCGGTTGACCATGACCCTTGCGGTGAGGGGGTTTTCCGGGGCCATGAGCCACCGGGCGACACCGAGCCGGTTTGTTGGAAGGTTGGCGGGAGCGGCAAAGAGCCCGGGCAGGCGATGCTGAACTGCCTTGCCCGGGTTGAGGAAATTACCCCGCTGATGGATCCGGGTGACACGCTGTTTGCCGGCCGGCTTTTCGCGCATGACGGGGACAGTGGTGGAGGTTTTATCGATTTTCGAGATCTCTGCCTTGAGGGTTGCTATGCGTTGCCTGAGGGAAGCCGTGTTGCTATCTCCGTCGGTTTGCAGCTGTGCTGCCAACTGCCGGCGGGACGGGTTCAACGGCTCACCTAAAATGCTGCTGAGCATGGCGGTCTGAAGGTCGGCAAGATTCCAGTTTTCCGTGCCCGGGTGTCCGGCGGAAAGTCGAATGCGTCCCAGGCAGAGTTGTGAGCCGTATTGTTGGGATAGGCTGATTCGCAACCGGTCGCCCTCCTTGATTTGCAAGGGTGCATCGAGCGTGAAGCGGGCAAGATGATCCGCGCCGAACCGGGGTGAAATGGCCCATCCGGTTTTCGGGTTACCGTCGAAGGCCCCATTGACCGGCCAGCTCTTCTGTTCGAAATCAGCCAGGGCGGTCCTGATCTTTAATTGGCGTGGCGTCGCGCTGCCTGCCGGGATATGTTCAATGCTCAGTTCGTTGAGGACGAAATTCGGGTCCTTTTGATTTCTGCCCGGGCCATTACGACTGCCCAGGGAAGGGTGCGTGAGGGCATCGAGGCGCAGCGTGTGATAGGTCCCGGCAGGCAGTGTGCCATGCAGTGTATACTCGTCGGTTTGCGCCGATTTGCCGGAGGCCAGCACGCTTTTGTCATCAAGGATGGCAAGTGTGGAGCCATTCTTCGAAACAGCTTTCACGGGAGAGAAGACCGGCCATTTTTCACCAGGGATTTTCTTCTCCTTCAACCAGGCGAGCAGTTCGGGAAGTTTGACCTCCCCGGTTTTCTCCAGCCCGGCCAACTCCTTTTTCAGCGCATCGCGTTTTACCCGGGTTTCCCGAGGTGTCACCCTGTAGGTCGGTGAGTCGTTGGGGTGGTCGTTGTCCTCGGTCTGGTTGAAATAGGCGTAGAACCTGTAGTATTCATCGGTGGTGATGGCATCATACTTGTGGCTGTGGCACTTTGCGCAGCCCATGGTAAGGCCCATCCAGACCTGCACCGTCAGGTCGACCCGATCCTTGACGGCAGCGACCCGGAACTCCTCGTTGTCGGTGCCTCCCTCGTCATTGGACATGGTGTTTCGATGAAACGCGGTGGCCACCAGCTGCTCCGGTGTCGGGTCCGGCAGGAGGTCCCCGGCCAGTTGCTCGATCGTGAACCGGTCGTAGGGCATGTCGCGGTTGAAAGCATCGATTACCCAATCGCGAAAGATCCAGATGTCCCGGTGGCGGTCCTTCTCGTAGCCCTTGGTGTCCGCGTAGCGGGCCAGGTCCAGCCACATGCGTGCCCAGTGTTCGCCGTAGGCGGTTGAGGCAAGCAAGCGGTCGACCACTTTTTCATAGGCGTCCTTGTCCTTGTCCGCCACAAATGCATCCGCCACCCCGGGCGTGGGGGGCAAACCGGTCAAGTCCAGTGAGACCCGGCGGATCCAGCGGTAGCGATCGGCATCCGGTGCAGGCGCCAGCGTGTTTTGCTCAAGTTGCCCGAGGACAAATTGATCCAAGGGGTGCAGGGGCCAGTCTTTCTGATGCACTTCCGGCAAGTGTGCCTTGACCGGGGGGATCAATGACCAGTGGGTTTCGTATTCTCCGCCGGCGTTTATCCATTCCCGCAGAATCCTGCGATCCTCGTTTGTCAGCTTGCGGCCACTGTCCGCAGGTGGCATCAAGTCGTCCGGGTCATCGGCCTCGATCCTCAGGATCAACTCACTCTTGTCCGCCTTGCCGGGTTGCAGGGCGTGGTAACCCCCGAGATCGAACAGCGCGCCTTCCCTTGTGTCCAGGCGCAGCTTGGCCTTGCGGGCTTTCTTGTCCGGGCCGTGGCAGGAAAAGCAGTTGGCGGAGAGAATCGGGCGCACATCCCGGTTGAAGGAAATCTTCCCCCCGGCAAAGGACACGACCGGGTTGGCAAGGACCACAAACAGGGAGCCTGTCAACAGGCGCCTGATTTTTTTTGTTTTCGGATGCCCCATGTTCGTGCTTCCCAAGGATGGCGTAGATGAAGGCGGTAAGGCAATCACAAAATCCTGTGCGTCAGCCCTGCAAGGGACCCTGATCATGATGAAGAAAAATCGTTGCTGTCATCCGAAGCACACGGGTCGGTCCAGGAGAGCCGAATTTCTTGTTTAAATCGCATAAACTTTTTTCTGCAGGCACTCATTGCTGAGGGGGCAGGTAATGTATATGGATATCAGAGGTCATGTTTGATCCGCCTGCAGGCAGCGTCTAGGATTGCATTTATCTATGCGATTGATGAAATTTTTCCTTTCCGGATTCCTGATATTTTCCCTGATCCTTGTCCCTGCCGCTGCCCAAAAGGGCAAGCCGTGGTGGGAGGCCGGACAACCGCGCTGGGCAACCTCGGACCTTGGCGGGGTATTCAGTGCCACCATCGACCTGAGAGCGGCCAAGCCCGCCACCGTCTTCAAGGCGATTGCCGTGAGCCTGGGCGACAAGGCGGACCGGGTGACTGCGGTTTTTGACACCGAGATGCTCAGCCTGGTGACCGCTGTCCCCGAGCATGGGGTGATGTTCAATACCTATCGTGATGGGCTCGGCGGGTCAGGACACTGGCTTGGTGCTCCTTATCTGTTTAATAACCTGCCTGGCCCGGGCTGGGCCATGAAACAAAGCTTTGCGGATAGCCGGGAGGATAAATCCGGCCCCCTGCCCGCTAGGCATGCGCAATACAGGGGACTCTACAGGCATGGGGATAGCACTATCTTTTCCTATACGGTTGGGGGTATCGGTATCCTTGAGATGTTTGCTGCGGGCCCGGGCGGGAAAGCCCTGATCCGTTATCTGGAGATTGATTCCGCCAAGGAGGAACTCCTGATGTCGGTTTGTTCGCCGGCCACCCCGGCAAAAATTTCGGGCGCAGCAGGGGGGGCAAAAGTTGTCACAATTGATGGCCGGCAGGCCTTGCGGATCCCGCCGCATTCCGTGTCACTG
>JAPYUT010000024.1:45255-52414 GCA_029940475.1 Verrucomicrobiales bacterium
AAGACAAGGTTTATGTGCTCGGGCGAGACCAGATCACCCGCCTGCATGATTTCAACAGCGATGGCGAGGCGGACTTTTATGAGTGCTTTAACAACGGCTGCAAGATCGGCAAGAACGTCCACGAGTTTGCTACCGGCCTTGATACTGATCCGCAAGGCAACTTTTATTTCGTCAAGGGCCACGGGGGAAACAACAAGCATGCCGGCACCTTCCTGAAGGTTTCCGCAGACGGCTCGAGCATCGCGACGGTGGCCACCGGATTTCGCTGGCCGAACGGTTCCGGGGTTGGTCCAAAGGGGCAGCGCACGGTGGCAGACCAGCAGGGCGGCTGGGTGCCCTCTTCGCGCATTGACCTCATCAAGGACGGCGGTTTTTACGGCTTCATGAATACCCATCACCGGGAAGTCGCGCCGAAGACCTATGACGGTCCGCTTTGCTGGATCCCGCACAGGGTGGACAACTCATGCGGCGGCCAGAGCTGGGTTGAGGGCAGCAAATGGGGTCCCTTTGAGGGCATGATGGTGCACACCTCCTACGGCAAGTGCCGTTTGTTCATGGTGCTCGCGGAGAATGTCAGCGGGGTTGACCAGGCGGGGGTGGTGGAGTTCCCGGGGGTAAAGTTCCAGTCCGGGGCGATGCGCGCGCGTTTCAACCCGCATGACGGTCAGCTTTATGTCAGCGGCCTGAAGGGCTGGCAGACCAGTGGCGCCAAGGACGGCTGTTTCCAGCGCATTCGCTTTACCGGCAGCCCGGTGCGCATGCCCACGGCCCTGAAGGTCCACGCCAACGGCATCCGGGTCATGTTCAGCGAAAAGCTCGACAGGGAGCTTGCCGAGGACCTCGACAGCTGGAAGATCGAGCGCTGGAACTACCGCTGGGCCAAGCAATACGGGTCGAAGGACTGGTCACTTGCCGACCCGAAGAAGCAGGGTCGTGACAAGGTTCCCGTGAGCTCAGCGCGTTTGCTTCCCGGCGGGCAGGGCGTGTTCCTGGAGGTTGCCGACATGCAGGAAGTCATGCAGATGGGCATCAGCTATGACCTTGAGGATACCGGCGGCGGTGAGATCATCGGCGCAATCTACAACACGGTGCATGCCATGGCTCCGGCATTTAAACCCTGAACCGGGAAGGCCCCGGCTATTGCGTCGCCAGTGAAACCCTGATCAGCTCCGTGTCATTGCGCACAAAGCAGGAGCGCATCGCGTAGGCAGGGTGTGACCAGACGATCTTGCGCTGCCGCATGTCGAGGCCGTTGGGCTCGATGATGTGCGCACGGCTGATTTCCCTGTAGCCTTTTGGCGAGAGCTCGGCGATTGCCAGGTCGCCGTTTTCGCTGAACAGGAAGTAGCGTTCCTCATGCGGGGTCACGAACACCGTGCCCCAGCGGGTCGGTTTCTTCAGGCCGACAGGGGCCAGTGATTCCCAGAGTCTTTTGCCTGATTTCAGCTCCAGGCAGCGAAACTCCCCGTAGCTGCATGCGCCATAGAGGTGACCCCCGGCGATCACTGCGGTGTTCATGATGCCGTGCAAATGCTCGGTTCGCTTCTCACTTTCCTTTGCCGTTCGCCACAGGATTTCCGGTTGTCCTTGCGCCTTGAGCCCGAGAGCCATTGAGCCGTTGTAGAAGGAGGAGAAATACAGGATGTCACCCACCAGCTGCGGGGTCGAGACACTCAGCCCGGAGCGCAGTTTCCACGGCACCGTCCAGATCAGCTTGCCGGTCACCGGGTCAAGGGCGTTGGCCGCCTCCGGGTGCCAAATGATGAGCAGCTGCCTTCCGCCGTGATTGACGATCACCGGCGGGGCGTAGCCGGGCTCCTTGGCACTCAGCGCACGCCACTTTTCCCTGCCTGAGATTTTATCAAAGGCTATCGCGATCGAGCCGTCGCCGCCGGCCAGGCAGATGAGCAGCTGGCCGTGGATCATGGGTGTTGCCGAGAAGCCCCAGGTCGGGGTCTTCGTCCCGGCAACCTCGTTGAAATCCCTTGCCCAGATTTGCGCGCCGTCACTCACCTTGCGGCAAATGAGGTTGCCCTCGGCACCGAGTGTATAGACGCGATCCTTATCGATTAGCGGCGTGGCGCGAGGTCCTGCGGCGTAGCTTACGCTGTAGGGGCAGTCATAGTCTTTTTCCCAGAGCACCTTGCCGCCTTCCGCATCAATGCAGACGAGCCGCTCGTTGCCCGGGATTTGGCCGCGGGCGAAGGGGTTGCTTGGGTTGCCGGCCGGATCGGTCACCTTGCGGTCCATGATAAATACCCTGCCACCGGCAACGGCGGGCCCGGCGTAACCGCGGTTGATGCTTGTTCTCCAGAGGATTTTTGGACCCCCGGTCGGGAACTTGCTGATGATGTCTTTTTCACGCCATACCCCGTCGCGCTGCGGGCCGAACCACCCGGGCCAGTCATCGGCTTTTACGAAGGCGGTGCCAAGCAGCACAGCTGTCAAAATTAAGAGGGGTGTCTTCATTTTTGCGATCGTTCTAAAAAGTATTTCCTATGCAATAATGTCGTGCAGCACCCTGCCGGCCACGTCGGTCAGGCGGAAGCGCCGTCCACTGTGCAGGTAGGTCAACTGCTCGTGGTTGAGCCCGAGCAGGTGCAGGATGGTAGCGTGGATGTCATGGATCTCTACGGTGTTGACGGCGGCCTTGTGGCCGATCTCGTCGGTCTCCCCGTAGGATGTCCCTCCCCGGGTTCCGCCACCGGCCATCCAGTAGCATCCCGCGTGCGGGTTGTGGTCGCGCCCGGTGGGCTTGCCCCCGGAGAGCTGGGAAACCGGCAGGCGGCCGAACTCGCCGCCCCAGATCACCAGCGTGTCCTCAAGTAGCCCGCGTTGCTCCAGGTCGGCAAGCAGCCCGGCGATTGGCTGGTCGGTCTCGCCGGCAAACTGGGTGTGGTTTTTCTTGATGTCGCCGTGACCGTCCCAGCTGCGGGCGTTCTCCATGCCGCCGGAGTAGATCTGCACGAAGCGCACGCCGCGCTCAACCATGCGGCGGGCCATCAGGCACTGGCGGGCGAAGTGCGCGCAGCGTTTCTCGCCGAGCCCGTAGAGCGACTTGATATGCTCGGGCTCGCTTTCGATCTCAAAGCACTCAGGCGCCTCTTGCTGCATGCGGTATGCCAGCTCAAAGCTCCTGATGCGCGCGGTGAGCTCCATCTCGCCGGGGTGACGTTTCCCGTGCGCCGCGTTGAGCCTGCCGACAAAGTCGAGCTGCGCGCGCTGCTGCGCGTCATTCAGGCCGGCGATGCGTTTCAGGTTCGGGATTGGTTCGCCCTTGGAGCGCACCCAGGTGCCCTGGAACGCGCCGGGCAGGAAGCCGCTGCCCCAGTTCGCCGCGTGGCCCTTGGGCAGGCCGCGGTTGAGAGGGTCCGACATGACCACGAAGGCGGGCAGGTTCTGGTTCTCGGTTCCCAGCCCGTAGGTGACCCAGCTGCCCACGCAGGGGTTGCTCATGCGCGGCACACCGGTATTGGCCATGAACAGTGCCGGGCTGTGGTTGTTGGACTTGGTGTGGAAGGACTTGATGAAGGCCATTTTGTCGACGTGCCCCGAGAGGTGGGGGAAGAGGGAGGATGCCCACATGCCGCTCGCCCCGTGTTGCCTGAACTCGAAGGGTGACTTGAGCAGCGGGCCGACCGCCTTGTCGAAGAAGCCCGTGGTGTTGTCAAATCCCTCTAGCTTCTTGCCGTCAGCCTTGTCCAGCCCGGGCTTGTAGTCCCAAGTGTCGACGTGGCTCGGACCGCCGTTGATGAACAGCCAGATGACACGCTTGGCGCGACCGAAGCCGTGCGGCTGTCGTGTTACCAGTGGATTCGGGCCGATATTTGTCACCGCACCGCCCTCACCGAGCAGCAGGGAGTTGAGTGCCAGCATGCCGATGCCGCCGCCGGCGCGCTGCAAAAGCTCGCGGCGGGTGAAGGGGGTCTCGATGCGTCCGCAGTGGTCGTTGTTGATCATTCGATGTAGATGAACTCGTTGGCGCTCATCAATGCCCCGCAGAAGTCGGAGAGCGCCTTGTGCTTGTCGCCACCGTGGGACTTTTCCTGCCCGGCAAGGAAGGATCCTGACGCGGCAAGCTCATCACCGGAGGGAGTCCTGCCGTAGGCGACCCGGTAGGCTTCGGTGACCGGGTCGGCTGCTCCGGAGAGTCGCTTGGCAAAGCCTTCTGCCATGCGCCGCATGTTGGGGTTGTTGATGAAGATCAGCGCCTGGCTGGGGGTTGTCGTGATCGCGCGCCGCCCGAGGCTGGTCAGCGAGTCCGGCCAGTCAAATGACTGCATCACCGGCACCAGCTTGCTGCGCTTGATCATGAAGTAGATGCTGCGCCGCAGCATGCCCTCATTGAGCGTGCCGGCGCCATACATTTTCTCATCGAGTAATTCACTCACCGCAAGCGCGTTGTCACGGATCGCCTCGGCCTCCAGCCGGCGCGGCTGGCGCACTGCCCGGTAGGCTTGGCTGTTGAGGATGAGGCGGTGGATGTGCTTCAGGCTCCAGCCGTTGTCAATCAGCTCAAGGGCAAGCCAGTCGAGCAGTTCCGGCTGCTTCGGTTCCTCGCCCTGCAGTCCAAAGTCGTTGGGTGTGGCGACGATGCCCTCGCCCAGGTAGTGCTGCCAGATGCGGTTGACGATGACCCGCGCCAGCAGGTGCCCGGCGCCGTGTTCAGTGTCAGTGATCCAGTCCGCGATTGCGCTGCGGCCTTTCTCCGGGCGCGGCACCTCGCCGCGGCTGAGCACCTGCAGGAAACCCAGCGGGGCGACCTCGCCCTTCTGCCGGGTATCGCCACGCTTGAGAAAGTGGGTCTGCTTGTAGAAGTTCGGGATGCTGCCGCTGCTGGTGTGGTGGCGCATTGGCTTGACCTTGTTGCCGTCACTGCAGACCATGACCTTGGTCACCGTCTTCTTCCTTCTACTCTCGAGGCTGGTGAGCTTGCCCTCAAGCTCGCTCCATTTTTTGTCGAGCGGCTTGTAGAGCTCGAGCAGCCGGGCGCGCAGCTTGTCGTCGAACTTGCCCTTGGCGGCCTTGATCAGGGTGTCAATCTGTCGGGTCGCCAGTTCCCCGGGACTTGCCTCCTCGCCAAGTTTAAGCCCGGCCGGGTCACGACCGGATACGGACAGGCGCAGCCGGCCGATGTTGTGCCCGGTGTTGTTCTCGAACTTGAGCGTGAACACCAGTTTCTCGCCGGCCCTGCACCCGGAGGGCTTGGTGAGCTCGAGGATCGCCGCGTGGTCCTTGCCGAACTGCGGGTCAAGTGCCCAGGCAGACTTCGCGTTGTTGTCGATCACCGCAGCAACCGGCAGCCCATTCTGCTGGAAGGTCGCCCTGGGGTTGGTGAGTTTGAGGGCCCGCCCGCCGCAACTCAGCTTCAGGTCAGTGAGCGCAATGTTGCCATTGATTGCCCGGCCCGGACCGCCGTGCTTCATCGACTTGTGTGCCAGCGCCTCGAGCTTGATTGCCCTGAGGCCGTCGGCTGGGGCGGGTGCGCTGAAGGTGTAGGTGTCAAAGGCGGGGTTCTTGCCGCCTGCCAGGTGCGAGCCGTCAGGCTGCGCGGTGAAGGTGGCGCCACCCTTGGAGATGAGTGAATCGGGGCGCAGGATGGTCCACTCAGGTTCCGTTGCGGGGGCGCTGGAGGATTCCAGCCGCGCCTTGTTCCAGCTGCGGAAGGCGGTGATGAGTTCTCCCTTTGTGTAGGCCTCGCGGGCGGCTTGCGCGTCGGCAATTTTTTTCTCCAGCTCGGCGTTACCCTTGGCATCGAGTGCTGCCATGTCGACATCGACATCGCTGCGCACCGTGGTGCTGAAGGCGGAGAGCATCCGGTAGTAGTCGCGGGTTGGGATCGGGTCATACTTGTGGTCGTGGCAGCGTGCACAGCCGATGGTGGTCGCCAGCATGGCACTGCCTATGGTCGCCAGCATGTCGTCCATGGCATCGTAGCGCACGCGCTCGGCCTCGCTGATGGTGATCTGCGTCGGGAATACCCCGGCGCCCAGGAAGCCGGTTGCCATCATCGCCATCGGCTCCTTCGGCGCAAGCTCATCACCGGCGATCTGCCAGCGCACGAACCGGTCGTAGGGCATGTCGTCGTTGAAGGCGCGGATCACGAAGTCGCGATAGTGGAAGGCGAACTTGCGGTCGTAGTCCTGCTCAAAGCCGTGACTCTCGGCAAAGCGTGCGATGTCCAGCCAGTGCCGCGCCCAGCGCTCGCCGAACTGACTGGAATTAAGGAGTTCGTCGACCAGCTTGCCGTAGGCACCGGGCGAGGCATCACCCGCAAAGCGGTCCACTGCCTGTGGGGCGGGCGGCAGCCCGGTCAGGTCAAAGTGCAGGCGCCGGGTCAGCACCCGCGATGAGGCCGGCGCACCGGCTTTGATGAAGTGGTCGATCCCGGCAGCGGCCGGGAAGTCGCCCTTGAGCGGCGCAAAGGCCCAGTAGGCGCGGTCGGTGTCGGTGACCTGCATCGCGCCCGGCCCAGCTCCGCCCTTCTTGACCAGGGGCGCATTATAGGCGGCGCCGAGGCTGATCCACTTCCCGATTGTCGAGATATCCTCCGCGGCAAGCTGCGGTTTTTTAAGTGGCATGAAGGGCTTTTCGGTGTGTCGCAGGTGGGCCAAAAGCGGGCTCTTGGCAGGTTGGCCGGGCACCACCGCGATTCCCAGCTCGCCGCCTGCCAGCAGTCCGCGCCGGGTGGTCAGGTCAAAGTCCGAGCGGGTCTTCTCACCGCCGTGGCACCTCACGCAGTGTTCACTTAAGATTGTGCGCACCTGCCCGGTGAAGAGCTTGAGGCTTTGCGCCATCTTCTGCGCGTGGTCCAGGTCCTGCGCCACCGCTCCCTGCAGGTTCATGCCGAGAAGGACAAGCAGGGGCAGGAGGCGTGTTTGCGTCAGGATCTTCATGGAAGAATGTTCGAAGACAACCTTGCCCGGTGCAGGCGGGCAGAGTCAAGCAAAGTGTCGCGGGCTGAGGCGCTTTTGCATGTTTGAGACCCTGTGAGCAGGGGATTTTCGCTTTGGTTTTCTGAGGCGGACATGGTATAGCTTGGCAAGTCATGAAATGCCAACATAGTCCCTGCCTCTTTTTTTCCCTGGTCTTTTCAGCCTGCCTTTCTTCCGGCACATTCGCCCAGGAATCCTACCAGCAACAGCTCAACGGCGCCCTC
>JAPYUT010000025.1:0-36573 GCA_029940475.1 Verrucomicrobiales bacterium
GTTTACACCCAGTTGGTCGGCGGTTCGATCCCGTCCCCGCGCACCATTTGCCTGCCTCTGCCTACTAGCACCATGAACAGCAAAAACATCGCTACGACACCGGCAATTACCAGGTTTCCCGGGAAAAAACTCCGCATCCGGGCTGCCCTGACCTGCTTGTCAGCTGCCGCTCTCCTGGCTGCCGACAGCAACGGGGCGGATACTCCCGTGCCAAACCCTGCAAACAGCAAATCAGGGGAACTGGCTGAGAAAATCAATATTCAAACCCGGAAAATCCTGCCGGAAAAACCGGACAGGAACGAGATTTTTGACGCCTACGTTTCAAAAACCTCCCCGGATGTCGCCTGGAGCCGCTCATGGATGAAGGCCGTCGATTTCTCCGGAATCGCCTGGGACAGCCCCCGCACACTGACACTGGTTGCCCCGCGACACGCCCTGATGGCCCGCCACTACCAGCGCAAGGTCGGCAGCACAGTGATCTTTCACGACAGGCGCGGCAGGCCGGTAAAACGGAGAATACGCGGTATCGAGAACCTCATTAATGACATCGCTGTGGTGATACTGGACGAAGACGTGCCTGCCACGGTAAAAATCTATCGGCTGCTGCCACCGGGTGAATCGTATTCAGAATTGCTCCGGGGCAGCCACGTATTGATCACAGACGGCGAGCGCAAAGTGCACGTGCACGCAATCAACTCCATCAATGCCGGCAAGGTGAGCTTTATCGGTGCTGCAACACTGCCCGGGGGATTCTTTGAGAAACTGATTGTCGGGGACAGCGGCAACCCGTCATTTGTCTGGCTGAACAGTGAACCGGTCCTGATTGAAACCCACACCTACGGGGGATCAGGAAGGGGCCCGTTCTTCAGCACCCCGGATAATTTCGCGAAGATCAACGCGGCAATGCTCAAGCTGAGCAAGGCACATAAGGCACCGGTCCATCAACTGCGAACGGTCGCTGTCGACTAGCGGCACAATACCGCCGCCGCTGCCTTGAGAAAGCGGGGGATTCCCTTCCCGGACCCGGGCGCAGGACGCCATTATCTAGAGCTGCAGCAGGTCCCGTGACCCGGAACAACAGGAAAATCCCGGGGAAACTGCCTTTGAGGACTTGGGCTGAAACGGCAGGGGCTAATCCGCAGGCGCCCGGCCCTTGGCCATTGCCCTCATGCAATTACCCGCATACCGCCCCGCCATCACCAGCACGACAAGAACAAGCGCAATACTGATATCCTGGCCCGCAGGCCGGATGTGTGCGGGCATGTAGTTGAACCAGGGCAGCTGGATAAGCTGCTGGTTCCACCAGCCACGCCCTGCCTCATGGTAGTTGAGAAACTCGGAAATGAGGATGGCTCCCGCCAGTGCCGCCCAGATAAGGGAAATAACCACTGCGGAAAAAAACTGCCCCATGCGCGAACCCGTCCAGCCGACAATTTTCAGGAACCGATTGCCCGGCAGCGGGGGACTGCCCGAATGCAGGTCAAGATCCTTGAACAGGGACTGCTCAAAAGGATTGAGTTCTTCAATGTTCACACGGTTGTTCTGCACGGAAGCCAAGAGTCCGCGGGCATAGATTTTTGCCGCCAAAACACGGATGAGCACATAGCAGGGAAACACATAAAGGGACGCCCAGAAGAAATATTTCCCCAGGTAGTCAGCCGCCTGCTCCGGGGTCGTAATGTCCTGCGATTCGGACAGGTGGAACATAGAGGGTGCCGTCTTGAGGATGATTACCGGGAGGCAGAGCAGGGCAAACAGGCCGGAAAATAAAAGTAACCGCATCCACTGGCTGCGGATGATCCTGATAATAAGCCCCACATCCCAGAAGCTTTTCCAGTTTGCGCATACCGCCTGCCGCGCCTGGGCCATCGGCAGGTAGAACATGGTGGCAATGAAAAAAAGGCTGCCAATGAGAAACACCGCCGGGCCGATGAGGGACTGCTCGTAACCCTTGTAGAAGGAGATATTCCATCCATAATCCCATCCAAACCACCACATCATTCCCGCTGGCAGCGTCAACACCAGCGTATTGACTGCACCCTGAATACCAAGGAGCAGGTTATGGCGCAGGGAGGAGCTCAAGCCCTTGAAAACAAGCCAAAGGTACCTGCCCCACCCGCTGTTTACCGGGCGGCGCAACAGGGAACGGAAATTCTGCGCGACAAACCAGTTGGGCCAGTGCATGTGGCCGGCAATGGATTCATCGTCTCGTATGAAGAGCGTGAAGCTGCCGCGAGCGCTGCACTTACACCAGTATTTTATAGCTGTGCGCCGGGCAACCCGATAGGTCCAGCCGATGACCATGAAGCTGGTGAAAATGGCATGGCAAAACACCATGCCAATCAGGAATTTGACCAGGAAAACAACGGTGCGCCAAAGCAGGTTCCCGTATCCGGGGGCATCCCCCGGCATTACGCCCGATCCGGCCTCAGGCACATTGGCGACAGGCAGGCCTTGCGCACTCACTCAATCGCCTCCTCAAGGACCCGGCTTTCAGCTTCATCTGTATCGAAGCCCATCAACCTGCCCACTGTGCCCGCAATCTGGATCTGGTCGCATCCCCTGTCGAAAACATCCCCTGCAGGCACGCCTTTGCCAAAGAAAAGGGCAAAAATCCTGTGTGCGGACCTGGTGTTAAAATGGTGCTGGAAGGGAATGTCCGCCAGCAGGTCATTGTCGCGCCCGCAGTCAGGCACAACCACGAACAGCGTGTTGTCGCGGTAAAACTCGTCGGCTTCCGCGGCCGCAACGATCTGCCTGATCCCCTGGTCCATGATCCCTAGCGCATTGAAGTAATGGCTGCGGATGCCCCAGTGCACATAGTCGCAATCAGTGTAGTTGACCATCATCATGCGCGGCTGCAGCTCACGCATGGAACGCAGGGCAAGCTCGGTAAGCAGCCGGTCACCACGCGGGTTCTTCAATCCGCTGTCACCGTAATGGTGGCGCCAGCGTGCCCAGAATTCCATGAGCCTCGGGTTTTCCGTCAACTTGCCGCGCCGGTCAATTGCCGCAAGCCTGTCGTATTGCTGCTGTATTTGCCTGCGCTCTTTGGCGGTGATCTCCCTGCCCTCACGCCTGCCCTCATCCAGCAGCTTGCTGAACAGGTACCTCTTGAACCGGTAAAGGCTGAGGATCTGGCACTTGTCGTCGATACCGAACCTGACATGATTGCTGTAGGTGAGAAATTCCTCCTGCTTGCGATCCTCGCTGTTGATAATGAGCGCCTGATGCTCGTCCACCTTGTATTTGCTGCGGAAGTATTCGAAGAGGGTGGGAGTCGACGGCACAAACCGCTCGTCAAGGGCACCGCTGCCGACAGTGCTTAGTTTCTTGTAGCTGCCGGTCATGATGTAGATCGTCCCCTGCCCGTGGCTGGTATCCACAGGCTTGCCGTTTGCCGCCCTGCCGCTGTCAAAATGATCAATCTCCATGCTGTTGAAGAGCACTCCGCGCCGGGACAACTCATGGGCAAGGAAAGGGGCATGGGTGTGTTTCTTGTCGATGGATTCCAGCCGGCGTGCGCCACCCCCGAAACGAATGATGATCAGGTTTGGACCGCTGTAGTCAGCCTTGGGATCCCGGGCTTTCTCCTGCCCCACCAGGGGCAGGCTGGCCGCAGCGCCGGCTGCGACGGTCGATTGAATAAATATACGCCGGTTTGTATCCATGGCATTGGCCGCCCACCTGTGCAGCTTCCCTGCGCCGCGTTCAACCTTACCCCATCGCCGGCACCGAATCAATCAGCACCGTGTCCACCGGATAGCCGAGAGGGATTGCAACAACGAACTGGTTCTCTAATCCCGTCTCCCGCACGCACAGCACGCGTTTGTGCCACATGACGCTTTTACTCAGGCATCGGGTTCTTGGCCGAATCGTAGGGCATCTTGCTCCAGTCCGAGCAGAACGGCGAAGCCGGCAGACCCGCCTTGTTGTAGAGGTTCCACGGACGCTCCTTCGGAGCCTCCGGATGGCAGGCGTAGCGAACCGCCAGCGGGTGCTTCACCTGGGGGCTATTAACCAACACGGTCTGTCCATTCAGCTTCGCCTTTGCCCGATGCCAAACACCATCTTTCCCTGCCAGTTCGAACCCATGTAACACGCCGTCCTTGGCCCCGACGATTATTCTCACGCCCCCGATACGCCCGGCCATGAGGCCTTCCTTGGCATAATCGAAACGGACCACGACCTCCGCACCCCGAACCTCAGCCTCCCGGAACAAGGGGCCGCTGAAGGGTATCTTCTTGCCGTAGAGCTTGGCAAGCGGCCAGCGGGCCAGGCGCTCGCCGACATCAATCTTGTTGGGCGGATGAATGTCGCCGGCATTGTCCAGGTCAACCGTGACCGCCATACCGGTGTGCCCTGCGTCAAGGGCACGGCGCTGCTCTTCACGCAGGTAGGTCCACGCATAGCTCTTCCATTGCGGCAGCTGCACGAAATAAAGGGGCAGGTCCCTGCGTCCCCATGCCTCGCGCCAGCCCCGCATCAAGGCCCTCATCTTGTGCGCGTATTGGCGCGGATCCTCCCCGCGCCCGGAATTGGATTCGCCCTGATACCAGATGGCTCCACGGATTGCATAGGGCGCCACCGGCGCGATACGCCCGTTGTAGATGGCACCTGCCAACCAGGCCGGGCTACGCGCAAAGGTGCCTCCGGGCAGCCGCTTTACCGCCTCTATATCGCCGGTCTTTGCAAGGGCAGCCAATTTCTCAAGGGTGGGATGGCCGGTAAAGGCATCGGCCGGAATATAAGGCTCGATTGGTGTACCTCCCCATGAACAATCGATAATCCCCACAGGCACTCCAAGTGCCCGGTGAATTCGCCGGGCAAAGACAAAGGCAACCGCGGAATGCCGCCCGACGGATTGAGGACTGCACACATCCCAACCCCCGCCTGTGAGATTATCCCTGGGCACAGGCGAATCACGCTCATTGACCTTGCGCAGCCTGATGGTCTCAAGGTCCGCCGCAGCAACCAATGCCCTGCCCTCGGCAAGGCGTCCGGCCATCTGCCCCGCGGTATATGCCATGTTGGATTGACCTCCGGAAAACCAGACCTCGCCAACCAGCACATCGCGGATCACCACCGGATCGCCGCCTGTTGAAGAACTTATCTGCATCGCCCTGCCTCCGGAATTTGCCTCCATCGGCTCCAGCCTCACCTGCCAGCGTCCGTCATTGTTCGCCTTTGTCTTCACCGATTGCCCGGCAAACTCGACAACGACACTGTCCCCGGCAGCCGCCTTGCCCCATATCGGCGGCGGAAAATCGCGCTGCAACACCATGTGGTCGGAAAAAATCCGGGCCGGAATGGCAGCCGCAAGCATCACCCGCGTCGCTGAAAAGCTCAGTATAATGATCACTGCTGCCCTGCAAGATAAAAACGGCAGGTAACATACAAAGAGGAAATACAAGGGCTTTGGAGTTACCGACATCAACCCGATCGAAGAAAGCTGTCGTTGAGGATCACCTCCCGGATGAGCGACTTTAACCGGAAATCATCCTTCTCCGTCCGCTCGACAATTGATTCCACTCTCAGTGAGTCCGCCGGGGTGAGTTCCCTGGACAGGGCGAACCTCAACAAATGCGCCGTGAAGGCCTTGGCGAAGCGCCTGTTCTCTTTAACCAGTGCCTGCTTGAAGCGCACAATGCCATCAAATGGGTATTTCTTCATCAGGGTTCCGCTTGAATCCACCTGCCGGCCGTTTTCATACTTGTCCCGCCAGCGGCCGGTGATGTCGAAGTTCTCGAGTGCAAACCCAAGGGGATCAAGCCTCGAGTGACAACCGGCACAATCCGGATTCTCACGGTGCTGGGCAAATTTCTCCCTGATGGTCAGGTTTTTCGCGCCACTTTCCTCATTAAGCGGCGGCACATCATTTGGCGGCGGCTGCGGCGGGTCATTAAAGATCACCTCAATGATCCAGGCACCACGGGCGATGGGGTGGGTCCTGTTGGTGCCATTGTTCATGCTGAGCATCGCCGCGGTGGTGATTACACCACCGTACCGCGGATCCGATGCCGCAACCCGATCGAAAGTCGTTGAACGCAGCTTGTTGCGGATTTCATCGTCGAACCTGCGCTGCAGGTCCTGCTTTGACTTGCGCAAGTCCTGGTTCTTCGGCACACTTTTCAGGGTCGCCTCTGACTGGTCAATCGTCCTGACAAGTTCTCCTCTCTTTGCTTTTTGATCCGCGCTCAGGGCCAGGGATAAATCCTGCTCCGAGATATACAGGGCACCGTCACTTGATGTGGCAACCTCGGCCGCACTCAAGGCCCGGTCATAAAGCCGGGCGCGGGCCAGGCTCACGGAGAGGTACTTGTTACCTCCGGGCGGCAAATGGCGCAGCCCGAAAATCACCGAGCTCTGGTTCTTGGGAAACCTTGCCGCGCCCTTGCGATAGGGTTTGCCGTAAGGCTTGCCGTTGCGGTACAGGGTGGTTGTGCCGTCCGCCTTGTAGACCATGGCCAGGTGCAGCTTCTCATTGGGCGTCTCCTCCGGGGTCGATCCCGGAAAATCCAGGGTTCGTGAATGGCCATTACTGCCGGAGATCCAGTGCCGTTGCTGCCTTTCACCGAGGACAATGGTATCAAAGAAGTCGCCCGCACCCTGGATACCCATCACGCCACCACCACGCTGGTTGACATTATGAACCTTGCACCAGACCTCCAGCGTCTTGGCCTTCAGGTCAACCGGCAGGTTTGCGCTCTGTAAATAGGCCTTGTTGAGGACAACCATGCCCTCCTCATAGCGAATCTTACCATGCGCCTTCAACTCCAGCGACCCCACTGAATCTTTCAGGTTGTTGTTAAATTCCCAGACAGCATAAGGCTTGAGGTCCACCGGCTTGATTGCCCCGGCTTTCTTCTTCCTGTCTACCAGGATGCTCAGTCTCACCGGCTTGAGCAGCGCAGCAAGCTCTTCACGTGCACTCTTAATGGTGGTGCCCAGAACTTTACGCTGTTTATCCCTTGCCCGGTTTTCCGCAATGATCTTGTCGGCATCAAATGGCGGCACCTTGAAATCAGAAGTATACCAGTCTTTGAGGAGGTCACTCTGATAACTGAAAGCCGGCTGGATCAGCTCGATGATGGGCCGATCTTCAACAAAGACGGCATCAAAGAGCAGCAGTGGCTCACAAAGCATTTGCAGGCTGGCAGGGTTGTTCTTGTCGATATTGAAATAGCGGGTCTTCTTGGGATCAGGTGTTGCGGCAAGGATGTTCTCCAATTGCATCCACTGCGCAGGGAAAGCATCCAGAAAACGCTCGATCTTCGGATCGACCAGCATCCGGTTAATAGTGCGGTTCAGAACTTCGGGCTTGGTGAGTTCCCCGGATTGTGCGAGCTGAAGCAATTGCTCATCAGGTGTGCTGGCCCAGAGGAAATAGGCAAGGTTTGCAGCCAGGTTTAATGCCTTGTCGTTTGTGGAATGCCGGTAGAGAAAGAGCGGGGAGGATAATGCCGCCGTGGCCACTTTTTTCATCACGTCGGTGAAGGGAACTTTTTGTTCTATTTTATCCAGTGCATATGCGGTGTAGCGATCCAGGATCTTTGGATCAACACGTCCTCGAAATGCACGATGGAGGAAGGGTTCGATGCGTTTGCGCATTTCAGCAGGGATATCGGTGCCTGCGGCGGGGGGCTTGAAGAAGGTGCTCCAGATGCCCACGGTATTCTCATTGAAATCCGGACTCTCCACGATCGAGATGCTGAGCCGTAAAAAAGCCTCGAGCAGCAATGGCGAGAGAGTCAGCTGATTTGCCTGGTTATCGAATCCATGTGAAGCCCTCAGGTCTTGTGGGAATGATTTAACCTCCTTGAACCCCTCTGCCGGATTCAATGCCAGAGAGCGAACATTAACACGCTCAGGCATCTTGGGGGAGTGCAGGTAAATGGTTTCCCGCGTCATTAACTTTTCCGATAACGCGAATACATTGCGGTTAAGGGAGAACAGATCGCGCACGGTGTTGTTGTATTGGAACCGATTGAGACGCTGTGCCGGATTTGGTTTTGCTTCAGTAGCCTTGGCTGCAACACGCAGAAGGGTTTTTAGCGGGGCCAGCAGGGCTGTCCGGCTTGCCGGGTCAGGTTGCGGCTCGTCTTCCGGTGGCATATCGCCCGAGTCCAGCACCTCAATAAGTTCCCGGATCAATTCCGGCTTGGCCAGAAACTCCTTTATGTTGCCAATCTCCTTGAGATTGACCTTGCCCTTCACCTTGTCCCCGCCATGGCATTTGATGCAATGGTTGGCAAAAAACGGCTTAAGCTGCCTTTCGAAGTCATCGGCTCCCGCCGGCACGGGCAAAGCTGCCAGGCAAAGAAGCAGGGTGAACCCTTTAATAGACCACTGGGCTAGCATGAGCCGGTTTAGGTCCACAAGTCAGAGATCACGCCATGACTGTCGGCAAAGGAGTCCATCTCAAGGCCCATCAGCTTGGCCAGCGTGAGCCAGAGGTTGGAATTGAGGGTGCCGCTCTTTTGTTGGATAAAACGGCCCTGCTTGATCTGGCCCTGCCCACGCCCGGCAACGATCATCGGCAGGTCATAAAACTGATGAGTGGCGCCATCGCCCAGTGCCGCCCCGTAGGTGACCAGCGAATTGTCCAGCATGGTGCTGCCATCAGATTCCTTGATCTCCTTCATGCGCTTGAGCAGGTATGCATACTGCTGCATGTGGAATATATCGATTTTCTGGACTCCAAGATACCCATTACCCTTCTGGTTATGGGTCATGTTGTGGTGCTGCACCGGCTTGTCGAAAACCCCCTCATACATCAAGGTTGCATCCCAGCGCTCCGGACCAATCATGAATGTGGCGATATTCGTAATCCCCATCTGGAAGGCCAACAGCATTAAGTCGGCCTGAAGGCGGATATATTCCCCGCGCGGCAGGATTTCCGTCTTCGGAACCTTCACATCGGCGTTAGCCATCAACTTCTCCAGTTTAGCCATGCGCACCTCGACATCACGCACCATGGTCATGAACTCATCCATGGTTTCCCGGTCTTCACCGGAAAGTTTCCCGGACAGGGACCTGGCATCAGCCAATACCAGATCAGAGACATCAGCCACGTGCGCACGGAAACTGTCCTTTGAGAATAGGCGGTCATAGAGTTTTCTTGGATCGCGAATCGAGGGTGCAATCTCGCCGGGGCCATACCAGGAAATGTTATCAAACTCGATGGGTTCCTTGGGGGCCCGAAACCCGTTGCAGCCGATTTCCAGGGTGTTCAAAGCGGTTTTGTCCCCAACCTTGTCCCCGATGACCTGATCCAGGCTTCTGCCATTGGGGTGGCGGATTCCCTGTTCAGCTGCCTGCACCGGGGAAAGGCTTGTAAGGTAACAGGAGGCTCCCTGTGCGTGCACGTCCTGACCATTCTTGAAGGTGCGGTCCAATCCCGTAATCAGGGTCACATCCTTGGTGTGATCCTTTAATGGCTGCATGGTCGATGTGAGTTCCAGCGGGTAAATGCCGGGCTCATTCTGTTTGCGCTTCTGGTTCTTGGTCTTGTCCGCGTTAAAGCCGCCAACAAATCCCGGCAATGTTCCCTCTTGCTCACCCGGGAAAAAACAACGGCGCACAATCCCGTTGGGAATATACATGAACACCAGCTTCTTGTCCGGCTTCTGCCCCTGCTTGGCGACCGCCATGGCTTCAGGCGTCGAGTGCAAAAACGGCAACGCCATGGTCGCACCTCCGGATTTCAAAAATCTTCTTCTGGAAATCATCATCAAATTGATTCTTGCGCGGGTGCCAGGAAACAGAAGAGTTTATTCTTCACACCTCACTTTAAGGCTAAACAGCAGAATTATCAATAATCTCACTTTGCGCTCTAAAATGCAGGTGGAGCGGGTGATGGGAATCCAACCCATGCCCCGCCCAATTTTCCGTTGTTCTCACATGATTGAATCGCGTTTTGGGCGAGTAGATTGCAGGCTTTGTCAGCGGCCAGGTAGATTCTGGTCGCTACGAATCGACCAGCGAAGTCATCCGTGCGGGTCTACGATTGCTCCAGGATCAGGAAACAAGAATGGCCGCTCTCCGTGCAACCCTGATCGAAGATGAGGAGAGCGGAGCACCGGTTCATTTCGATGTTGATCAGTTCATCGAGGCTCGAAAAGCCACTTCATAATGGCCGAATTCCCCCTTCGTCCGAAGGCCATGCCCTTCGTGGTGGCATACCCCCGAGTTAAGCTGGCACCTCCGCCTCCGCCCAGAAGGACCATGGCTCCTGCGTGGAGCTGACATAGAAATAGAGCAGCCGGTGCTCCTGATCCACCCGAAATACCTCGTTGAACGACAGCTCATGGAGGTGCTTCAGAATCATCTTGTTCACGTTTCTGTGTCCCACCATCAGATGGATCCCAGAACCGTCCATGAGCTCGTCGTGATCGTCGAAAAATCGCCGCACTCTGGCGGTAACATCGTGTAGGTTCTCGCCATCCGGCATGCGGCATGCGGCATGCGGCAGTGAATCTCGTCTTTGCAGGAAGCCTGATAGTACCGGGTCAACCCTGCGGCGGACTGCTGATCCCTAGACTCGCCCTCGAGGATGCCCAGCGCAGTTTCTTTGAGTAGGTCGCTCGGGAGAGAATGTCGGGGCGGCTGATGTTGTAGGCTCCGGAATAAACCTGCTGTCCTGCACCGCTGTTCTCTCGGATCGCATGTTGATGGGTCTTGAACTGGAAGCGCTGTTCTAGTATGGTTGATACGTTTACATATGAACGCCTCTAAACTAATTTCTTCTCGAAAGGACAAGACCTTATTTACGCCTGGTCCGCTGACGACAAGCCAAACTGTCAAGGAGGCAATGCTGCAAGATCTGGGATCGCGCGACGTCGCTTTCATCGAAACGGTTCGGCACATCCGACAAACGCTGCTGGCCATCGCAGGTGTATCGAAGGGCGAGGGGAACTACGAAGTGGTGCTCATGCAGGGCAGCGGAACTTTCGGCATCGAGTCGGTTATTGGCTCAACGGTTTCTCCAGCCGGCAAGCTGCTGGTGGTCATCAACGGAGCCTATGGTGTTCGGATCGCCAAGATCGCCAAGACGTTGAAGATCGACACCGTGACACTCGAATACCCCACAGATGCGACACCCTTACCAGCGGATGTCGACCGGATGCTGACCGAAGACCAGGCGATCACCAACGTTGCCGTTGTCCACTGCGAGACAACGACTGGCATCATCAACCCCATCGAAGAAATTGGTCAAGTGGTCAAGCGCCATCAAAAGTCGTACTTTCTCGATTCGATGAGCGCGTTCGGTGCTGTCCTGTTTGACTTTGAGAAGTGCGGAATCGATTTCCTGGTTTCGTCGGCCAACAAGTGCATCGAGGGCGTGCCAGGGTTTTCGTTTGCGATCTGCCGCCGCGATTCGCTCCGCGCAACGGAAGGCTGGGCCCGCTCGGTGAGCCTCGACCTGCTGTCGCAATGGCAGGGCTTGGAAGCGAACGGACAGTTTCGCTTCACCCCACCAACGCACGCGATCCTGGCGTTCGCGCAGGCGCTATGCGAGTTGCAGGCCGAAGGGGGCGTCGAAGGCCGCGCTGGCCGCTATCGCGGCAACCACGAGGCGCTCGTCACCGGGATGCGCGAATTGGGATTCACCGAGTATCTGCGGCCGGAGCTGCAAGGAACGATTATTACTGCTTTTCACTACCCGGTTCACTCGGCCTTCCAGTTTGACGAGTTCTATGGGCGCTTGAACGACAAGGGATTCGTGATCTACTCCGGCAAGGTATCGGACCTCGATTGTTTCCGTATCGGCAACATCGGGCGTCTCTTCGAGTGCGACATCCACTCCCTGCTCGCAGCCATCCGTGCGACGCTGAGCGAGATGCACATCGCGCTCCCGAGCAATTAATGCTGATTATCTCGGGAAGCCATCCGAACAGACGTGTTTCTCTGACCTCACTGGTCCAGGAACTCCATGAAGGCTGCCTTGTTTTCAATCGGTGAGGATTTTGGCCGCCCAAGATCGGAGCGCGCTCCCTTCCTGACCATGATCTCCAACATCGCTGGACCTCGCGCGGAGCGAAGCAGGGCCAACTTCTCAGCCAGATCATCCCGCCGCTCGACGCGCCACGCTTTAGTGTATCCGCACGCCTTCACGATTTCCGTAAACAGAACCCTCAGGCCTACGGTGGCCATTCCGCCGACGGAATCATGGACGCCATTGTTCAAGATAACATGCTTGAAGTTCGCCACGTCGGTCGCGCCGACGATCGCTGCGCCACCCATGTGCATGAGCATGGCACCGTCCCCGTCCAGGCAGAACACCTGCCGATCGGGATCGGCCAGGGCGATGCCCATGGCGATCTGTGAAGCGTGCCCCATCGAGCCAACGGTAAGGAAGTCCCGTTTGTGGCCATGCCCAGCCCGATCGCGGTATTCGTAAAGCTCGCGCGATATCTTTCCCGTCGTGGAGACGATCGCATCGTTCTCGTCCAGGGCTCCGACCGCTGCCCCGATGGCCTCCTCGCGAGTCATTTCGAACTCGCCTGCGACCTGACCATCTGTCGGTTTGTAGGGCTCAAACGTATCCTTGCGGACCACCACCGCGACTGGATGCTGCCCAGTCGTTGCGGTCGCCAGCAACTCCTCGATGCAGCGCTGTGCAGCATCGGGCTCTGCAGGGAGGACGCGGCAGGGGATCTTCATCGCTTCCAGCAAGTTTACCGTAACTTTGCCTTGTTTGACGTGCTGCGGTTCGTCTTTCGTGCCAGGTTCACCGCGCCAACCGATTAACATCAGCAGCGGAATGCTATAGACCTCCGGATCTGCCAGTGAGAGTAGCGGGTTAATCGTGTTTCCCTGTCCAGAGTTCTGCATGTAAACCAGCGGCACTTTCCCTGTAGCCAGATGGTATCCGCACGCGAGAGCCACGGCTCCGCCCTCATTGGCCGCCACGACATGCTTGTTACCAACATGGTCGTCCAGGTAAAAGCAGAGCGGCTTGAGCAGCGAATCCGGCACGCCTGCGTAGAAATCTACACCGAACGCTCCTAGCCAACCGATAAAATCCTGAGGGTTAATCATATTCTACCTAGACCTTTCGGGGATGAGTCTGATGATCTCCTTGATGGGCATGCACATCTCCTCGACATTCGCGGCGCAGCCGTCCCGCAGAATACTCCTGGCGACTTCGACCATGGCAGGATACGCGCTGCGCAAGAGGTGGTTTGCGTAGATCACGATTCGGACACCCGCCGCCGCCAACTCATCTTCGGTTATTTGCGAATATGTCGATGGCACCACCACCAATGGCACGCGACGGTCGAACTTCGCAAATTCTCTGGAGAAAGTCAGAATCTCGTCTGGGGTATGCTCCTTGCTATGAATCATAATCCCGTCTGCGCCGGCATTGATGTAAGCCTCGGCACGAACCAGTGCGGCGCCCATACCTTCCTTGAGAATCAGGCTCTCAATGCGGGCAATGATCATAAAATCGTCGGTCACTTGCGCATGCTTGCCGCCGGAAATCTTGTGGGTGAATCCCTCGACACTATCCTGAACCTGTCCGGCCTCAGTCCCGAACAACGAATTCTTCTTTAGCCCTTTCTTATCCTCGATGATCACGGCCGAGACGCCGAGGCGCTCAAGTGTGCGTACCATGTATACGAAATGCTCGGTGATCCCACCGGTATCACCGTCATAGATGATGGGCTTGGTGGTGGTCTCGAGAATGTCGTTGACGGTGTTCATCCGCGAGGTGATGTCCACATACTCGATGTCGGGCTTGGCCTTGGCCGCCGAGTCGGTAAGGCTGCTCATCCAGATGCCGTCGAACTCCAGAACCTTGTTGTCGTTTTTGACGCTAACGGTCTCGGCAATCAGCCCCGTCAGGCCGCTATGCGCTTCGATCATACGCACCATCGGTCTGGCATCCAGTAGCCGCCTCAGCATCCCCAAGCGTATTTGCGGAGTGGTGCCCACCTCCCGGACGGCCCGGTTGAGCGAGGTCGATGTGATGCCAGCGCTATGCGGCAGTTCGACAAGTTCCCCGCCCCACGGTTCGAGCGTGTCGATGACGCGCTGGCGGGTCTCGCGCTGTAGTCCGGTGTTCCAGTCGTCGCGGTGGAGCACGTAGTCGGGCTTGATCTTCAGCAGGTTCGGCACGTAGTCCAACTTCTCTTGGGCGACGACTTCTCTGACGCCCTTGATGTTCTCGATGACGACCTTACGTTCCTCGTAGGGCATGTAGGGGAGTCGCTGGAAGCCGGCAATGGCAACGTCGGTCAATAGACCGATCACCACCTCACCCAGTTTCCTGGCTTCCTGAATGATTTTCATGTGACCTGGAGTGATCAGGTCGGCACTCATCGCGATATAGACTGTCTTCATATTTTTCTCATGCATAGCCGTTCTCCTTCGTGGTGGTATATCCCCGTGTCAGGCGAGTGCCTTCCGCCTCCACCCACACGGACCACAACTCCTTCTTGGAGCCGAAATACAAATAAAGCCGCTGGTGCTCCTGCTCAATACGAAATCCCTCCTCGAACGACAGCTCGAGGACGTGCTTCAGGATCATCTTGTTCACGTTTCTGTGTCCCACCATCAGATGGATCCCAGAACCGTCCATGAGCTCGTCGTGATCGTCGAAAAATCGCCGCACTCTGGCGGCAACATCGTGCAGGTTCTCGCCATCAGGCACGCGGTAGTGGATCTCGTCTTTGCAGAAATCCTGGTAGTGCCGGGTCAACTCGGCGGTGGACTGTCGATCCTTCAATTCTCCCTCGAGAATTCCCAACGCGGTCTCATTTAGCCTGTCGCTCGAGACGAGGTCGGGGCGACTGATGTTGGCTTCGACGATGAACCCCGCCGTTTCCCGGCTACGCTGTAGCGTGCTGGAATGGACTTGAAGGAGCGGAATATTTCTCAGAAACCGCGCCGCTGTCTGAGCCTGGCTACGACCCCGGTTGTTGAGGGAAGTGTCTTGCTGACCCTGCAGTCTCCCCTCGGCATTCCATCCCGTTTCCCCGTGTCGGGCGACGATCAGACAATCGCCTCGGGCACGAACGAAGTCAGCGAGTTCCCTCTCGTCGTTCATCTTCATGAACCGGGACGTTCCCCATCTTTGAAGTGTCGGCAGACCAATCCGATACGCACCAGAAAATTGAGGGAGACCGCCCCGGCCAAGCCCCACAACAGCCACAGCATAATCGAACTGTTCCCGGTTAGATCGCCCACCACCAGTCCGAGTGACAAAATCAACAGACGACCTTCACTTCCCGCACAGAAGAGAGAAAACAACCGCTCGAGCTTGCGCTTCGGATACCCCATCTGCCAGGCCGAGCGAAATTTCTCAGAGCTGGTCGTGAGCATGAAGATCGCTCCGAGAAGCGTCAATCCCGCAGAGAGTGCACTCTCAGGATCAACTCGGTCGCAAAGAGAGATCGCGATCGCGGCGACCAGCAGCACTTCGGTGACCCGGTCGGTCAGAGTATCCAGAAAGTCGCCGATCCTAGATGCGCGACCTCGGATTCTCGCGATCTCTCCGTCAACACATGAAAAAATGCCGAACATCTGAATCAGCACCACGCCCCACAACCAGTGCCCCATCAGCACCAGCACTGCGGCCGCAACCCCAAAGATCAAGTCTAGGCCGGTGGCCGCATTAGGACCGATGTGGCGGGCGAGCCTAACTGAAAACCAGACGGAGATGCGTCTCTGAATATGGTAGCAGAAAGCGCCGTCCGACTCAGGTTTGGCGAGCGCGGGGAACTTCCATCGGTCAGGATCCTCCAGCATCATTCCCGGCCCACCTCGCTGAGGCAGGGGCCCCGCCTAGCGGCGAGGTAGTCCAGCACGGTCTGCACCTTGAATTTGTCTTCGGAAAAACCGGTGAGTTTACCCCCATTCCGATGATCCCTGTAAGGCAGCCGACAAAATTCCATCCAAGTCTCGGAGCCGAAATACGTGTTCAGGATTGCCGTCGGGTCGTGCGGAACACCGACAGGGATGCCTAGGAAGTTCATTTCCCCGAGGGGTAGGAAATCCTCAGGCCTGTACCGGATGTCTTCGGGCGGGAGTACGACCAGTCCGTCCTCGCCGACCTCGTGCTCCCAGATTCCGATCCAAGGGAACCGCAGGCGAGGTTTGCCGGGAACTTTCGCTCCGTCTTCACGGAAGATACGGCATCCCATTCTCTTGCCGCCTCGAACGTCAGGCTCGATGGTGTATCTCTGTCGCTCAAGATCTGGCACACAGTGCTCCAGGAAGGCGTCGAAATCGAAAATCACGATGTCCACGTCGTCATCCCAGGGGATAAGGTCGTCGTGCCGCAGCTTGCCTAGCAGTGTGCCGAACATGATGCACGCACGGATCTTGTGCTCGTTCACAGTTGTGAAGAGATCTAGAATGTGGCGGACGATAATGTCCCGCTCGTCGAAGAATCCTATGGTCTTGAACTTACTCAGGTCGCTTTGTACGCGCCGGCCGTCGCACGCATCCGTATCCAGATCCCGTTGCCGCACGCCCGGGTAAACCTCGTTCAATGCGTAGATGAGATGGGCCTGATCATCGATCTCACACCACATCAGATCCTCGATCACGAGACACGAAATGAACACGTGCCGAGCCGCCGGGACCAACCAATCCATCTCGTAGTCGAGGTGGCGAGTCTCGCGGAAGCGGTCATCTGCGGTATCGAGCATCACTGAGAAAAGAGCATGGGAAATCTTGCAGATCCCGATCATCTCGCCCGTCACTTCAGATCCCAGGCTTCTGCGGTCCTTGGAAATCCCCACAAGGCGGCCATTTCGCGTCTCCACAAAACACTCGTCATGAGTATTCGAAAAGCCTGCAAGCACCACCACGTTGTCGCTGGGAGATTCCAAGCAGGTGGCGAGGGCACGGCGCTCGTAGACGAGGTCAGCCTCCAACAGCAGGAAGTCTGCGTCGATATGGTGCCGGGCACAGTAGAGCGAATACATCGTGCCCGAATCCGCAAAGTGGGGGTTGTAAACCAATTGCACCGTCTGGGGGTACCGATGCTCCAAGGGCTCGAACTGTTCCTTGAGGTGCCCCGTTACAATTACAATCCGCTCGATACCCTCCGCCAACAGTCGGGAAATGGACTCCTCGAGAATCGACCTTTTCCCCAGGCGAAGGCAGCCTTTGGGCATCACCTTGCCTTGCTGTTCCAGACGGATTCCCCTGCCTGCAGCTAGGATGACCGCATTTCGAATTGGGGTAGAGGGGGGCCGATTGGCCTCGGGGTCAACGTTGGTCAAAGTATTCAATATCGGTTGATTATAAATAGGCAGGTTGTTGCCCACGGCGAAATTAGATGCCTCCGAGAAAAACCACGATCTCATCCGGCGAATTCTCGTGCGTAGACAGTGGAGTTACCCATGTGACATGTCAACAGGGGGTACCCATGTCACCATCGATCCACATATGTCTGCGTCTAGTGATCATCGCCGTCATCACCGATGGCCTCGTCATAACGCGCCCCTCCATGGATATAGTCCGGCAAGTGCGCCGCGAGCGCTTCCAGCAGCTCCTGCGAAGCGGGGTCGAAACCAGTATTGCGAGGTTGGGCATCAGTTTCTTAGGTTTGCCGGGTCTATTCTCCCAAAGACACCTAAAGTTCCATAGGGATTTCATACCTTATCCGGCGACGAAATTTATCAAAATTGGGGAAATTTAGATGCCGAAATTCGAGCACCACGTTGCTGCGACTAAACTCTTTCCAAAACGTGCATAATGACAAAAGTGTACTGGCACTCCGCGTCAATCGTCAAACGCAGGCCCGCCGGATTTGGCCGGCCATCAAAAATCCTTGGATGCCGGGTTCGTAACTCTGGAAGGATCCGCCTGATCTCGCCACACGCTTAACACACGGCTTGTGCGCCGAAACCGGCCGTCAACAGTTGCTCGTCAGCTCCGCAAGATCCGTATTCCCCGCGGAAAAATGGGACGCTCACCGTGGGAGGACAGGGGATGATACCACACGCCTTTTCCCGAATCTTTGTTTTTGGCTTTGTTAGGTAAATCAAACGCGATAGTAGCCTCGATTCATCAGAAGTATTTCCCCCTCGCTTCTCTCGGGGAAGAAAGAGGCAAGGGATAAAGGAACAAAGAATAGAGGAGAGCAGAACAACCCCTCCCGGTAGCCCGCACCGCTGACTTGTTGCGCAGCGTCAGGGACGCTCGAACCGGCTCAGGAACCTCCGACTCGAAAACCTTTGTCGTCGCCCTCGTTGGACGGGAGGTCGAGGAAGCGGATCGACGACCTCAGGAAGCCGCTGGAGAAGGCCCACGAGCCGCCGCGCAGTCCGCGCGTAAAAGCTCTCGCTTCCCGGCGCGACGCTGGAAGGGGCGATGCTTGTAGCGGCGCCCAGGATGTGTGTGGTCAATCTACTCATACGCGTTAGCAGCTTGATCAATTTTACGGGGCCAGAACTCACAAAAACACTCAACTCTAAGCCCGTGGATATTTGACGACACTGACGACACTGACGACCTTAACCCATGTTGGAAAATGTTGTAATTTTTTGTAGTAAGGTTGCTTAATTCCCCAACTTAAACATGCAGAATAGCACTGTTTTTACGGGCTGAAATAAAGATGGAGCGGGTGATGGGAATCGAACCCACGTCTCAAGCTTGGGAAGCTCGCGTTCTGCCATTGAACTACACCCGCCTGTTTACCCAATGGGTGGCAACAGAAACGGAGCCGGGAAAACCCGACCCCGTTGAAACTAATTGAAATTCTGCGTGTTTGCCAAGCGGTTTTGTTACCAGCTGGTGTGCCAATCCTTCGGACCGTTGTCCGTCCCTTTTTTTATGGGCTTGCCTTTCGACCAAACCACAATGGGTTGCCGGAGTTCCACCTCACCTGTACCGCCGCCAGGATCGGGATTCTGCACCTTGTTATCATAATTGGCATCAATGATGATATAATACGGCTGTCCCCAGGGGTCAGCCATCCGGATGCTGTCACCTTCACCGTATGTTCCACCGATGGGATTACCCTCCCTTGCACTTTTTGCACGTTTGCCCTGGTAAAATACCTTGCCGCGATTGTTGAGAGGATTGCCTTCAACGCCGGCAAGCACACTCATGATATCATCATCCTCGGTATTCAGTTCTACATCTTGTTCTCCACCATAGGGAAATCTGCCGTATTCAAGGTGATAACTGGAAATGGCAGCCTTAATGTCCTGCACATCCTTTTCCGCTTCCGTCTTTCTCACCACTTCCATCACCATTCCATATACGGGAAAAGCCACTGCAGCGAGAATGGCAATGATCACAATGACAATCAGCAGCTCGATGAGGGTAAAGGCCGAAAGGCGGTGGCGAATGAGCCGAGGGGGATAAGAGCGGGATCTCATGTCAGGGGGAGGGGTGTTGAAATAAAGGTTTACAATGTGTTTACAATATACCACCTGAAGATTACCAGTTTTTTTTGCGAAAACAATGCTTTTGTGCGATAGGTTATCCTCTATCCGCTACCGCTCCAAGGCGCATTAAAGCGATTTTTCCAGGTTAGGAGGTAGGATCTCACGGCAATTCCAGCCGCTGGTAGCGGACTTTAACTCCACGTTTAATTGTTATCTAAACCTATGGCTTCGGCCGCACGAACATCCAAGAAGAGCTCCCGCAACAGCGGAAGCAATAAAACCCAGCTGCGAAAACGCTTACAAAAGCTTTTAAACAGCCCCGCCTACCAGCCGATGAACAAATCGGAACTGGCTCACTCACTCGGTATCGCACCGAAAAAACGACAGGCGTTGCGCCATATTCTCAACGAACTCGAATCGGACGGAAAACTCAAACAGGGCAGGAAAGGGCGCTATGTCCTGCGTGACGACAGTGATACTGTTGGTATCCTGCGTTTCCAGCCAGCCGGTCACGCCTTTGTGGACCCGGAAGGCAAAACCCGTGAGCGCGGGGTCTTCATCCCCCCTGGTGCCACCGGAACCGGGCTGCACGGTGACAAGGTCGCTGTGCAAATCGAGCAGCGCGGCGGCGCACCGCGCTGGACCAAACACATCAAGAACGGGCAGACGCGCAGTAAACTTGAAGCGAAATCCCCGGATGAAGCCAAGTCCGCCGAAGGCCGTGTTGTGAAAGTGCTGGAACGGCGCAATGACGCGATCATCGCCACCTTCCTGCAGCGCGGCAAGTTCAGCTACGCCAAGTCTGACGACCCGCTGCTGCCGGCAACCATCGAACTGGATGCCACCGACCTGCCGAATCCCCGGCCAAAGCCGGGCGAGAAGGTGGTGGTGGCAATCGAGCGTTGGGAATCACGCCGCCACAACCCACATGGCAAAGTCACCAAGATACTGGGACCCCCGGACACGCCCGGCATCGACATCCTGCAGGTTATCTACGCGCGCCGGTTGCCGCGGGAATTTCCACCGGAGGTCATCGCTGAAGCCAATCAATTCAGCGGACAGGTTACCGGGAAAGATATTGCCGACCGGGAAGACTGGCGCAAGCGCCCGGTATTCACGATCGACCCCGACGATGCCCGCGATTTTGACGATGCCATCCTTGTCGAAGATCGCAAAGATGGCGGCTGGGATTTGGCTGTGCATATTGCCGATGTCTCCCACTACGTCAAACCGGACAGTAAACTCGACCGGGAAGCAAGAATCCGCGGCAACAGTACCTACCTTGCTGATCGTGTCATTCCGATGCTGCCTGAATCTCTCAGTAACGGCCTGTGCTCCCTGGTGCCTGGTGAAGATCGCCTCACGCATGCCGCCATCATGCGCTTTGACAAGAATGCCGGGCTCAAATCGCTGCGCTTCTGCAAGGCGGTTATCCGCAGCGCACGGCGCTTCACCTACAAGCAGGCTTATGCGCTGATGCAAAAACCCGATCCTGATGATGCCTTCTGCAAGCGCCTGCAAACAGCATGGCAACTGGCTTCAAAGCTGCGGAAGAAACGCTTCGAGGACGGCTCATTGGACCTCGACATGCCCGAGGTGCGCGCTGTGCTGGACAAGGCAGGCGTCCCGGTGGCACTTGAGCGCATTGAGAATGACGAGAGTCATCAACTCATTGAGGAATTCATGCTCGCGGCCAACGAGGCAGTTGCCAAGCATACCAAGGATAAACTGAAACCGTCAATCTACCGGGTCCACGAAGACCCCGATGCAGACAAGCTCTTTGAATTCCGGCAACTGGCACTGGATTACGGCATCAAAGCCGGCGACCTTGGCAACCGGGGCGAAATCCAGAAGCTTCTGGCAGCGGCACGCGGCAGGCCGGAGGAACATGCAATCAAGGTCGGTCTTCTCAAAAGCCTCAAGCGCGCAGCCTATGTAAGTGAACCGATCGGTCACTATGGCCTGGCAAAGGTAAACTACACCCACTTTACCAGTCCCATTCGGCGTTATGCTGATTTGATTGTACATCGCATACTGGCTGCAATCACCGGCAACGCACCGGCTAAAACCCCGCCTTTAAGCAAGCTCGAAGAACTCGCAGGTCATCTCTCGGATACCGAGCGAAACTCCTCTGACGCTGAATTCGAGACGCAAAAACTCAAGCAAATCGAGTACCTCTGGCATGAAGCAAAACGAAGCACACAAAAAAATCCCGTGAGCCACCCCGCAATGATCCACGAGGTGCGCCGCAAGGGCCTGTTTATCGAATTGACTGATTGCTTCATCAAGGGACTGGTCACCGAAGCCGGCCTGCCTCACTGCAGGGGCGGTTATTGGTTCGACGGGGCAATGGCGCGTTTCATCGGCTCGAAACCCAAGCGTGTTTTTCAGGCCGGGGATACCGTGCAGGTTGCCGTGTCCCGTGTCGATTTCCAGCGGCGCATGGTCGACTTCAAGATCATTGAATGATCCTTTAATCGGGTCAGCCCGGCAAAAAAAATCCGGCCCATCTGGCACAAAAGTGCCTTAATCCCTTAATTGACAGGTGTAAACACCCGGATACAGTGGCGATCCTTTCCGCTGAAAGGACAATTTCTCCCTTGAAATTACGGGGAAGCTATCCGCTCCCTAGATCAACCATAAAGCACTAAATTCATGGCCAAAAAGAAAGCTGCCCGTAACAAGGCTACCGCCCGCAAGAAAACCCCGGCTCGTCGCAAAACCGCTACCCGTAAAAAGAACCAGAACGTCTACTTCTTTGGTGGCAAAAAATCCGATGGTGACGGTTCCCAGAAAGCTCTCCTCGGGGGCAAGGGCGCCAACCTCGCTGAAATGGTCAATATCGGCCTTCCCGTACCCGCCGGCATGACCATCACCACCAAGGTCTGCACCTACTACTACGACAATAACAAGAAATACCCGAAAACACTCGATGCCGAGATAAAGGCAAACATCGCCAAGATCGAGAGGGCAATGGGTAAGAAATTCGGCGATCTCGAGAACCCGTTGCTGCTCTCGGTGCGTTCCGGCGCCCGCGAATCGATGCCCGGCATGATGGACACCATCCTCAACCTCGGCATTAACGACACCGTTGTCGAGGCACTGTCCGTCAAGACCGGCAACTCAAAATTCGCCTGGGACAGCTACCGCCGCTTCCTGCAGATGTATGGCTCGGTCGTCATGAGCGTGGAGAAGGAAGACGGTGAACACCACGATCCCTACGAGGTTATTCTCGACAAGGCAAAGGCGAAGGCAAAAGTCAAGGACGACTCCGGCCTTAAGGAGAACGACCTGCGCTGGGTCGTTGCCGAGTTCAAGAAGCTGATCAGGAAACGCAGCGGAAAAAATTTCCCGGAAGACCCGATGGAACAGCTCTACGGTTCAGTCAACGCGGTATTCAACTCCTGGCACAATGATCGCGCCAAGGTATATCGTGCCAAGTACGGCATCCCCGCCGAGTGGGGCACTGCCGTCAACGTCCAGGCCATGGTATTCGGCAACACCGGCAAGGGCTCCGGCACCGGCGTTGCCTTCACCCGCGATCCCGCCACCGGCGAAAACGTCTTCTATGGGGAATATCTCATTGATGCCCAGGGCGAGGATGTCGTCGCCGGCGTGCGCACTCCGAAACCGGTCGCCAAGATGGTTAAAGACCTGCCTAACTCCCACAGGGAATTGCTCAAGGTGCGCAAGATCCTCGAGAAACACTTCCGGGATGTGCAGGATGTCGAGTTCACCATCGAGCAGGGCAAGCTCTGGATGCTGCAAACACGCAACGGCAAGCGCACCGGATTTGCTGCTGTCAATATCGCCCTCGACATGGTTAAGGAGCGACTGATCACCAAGGAAGAGGCCATCCTGCGCATCCCCGCTGAGGATCTAAGCCACCTGCTGGCACCGATCTTTGATGCTGCCACAGAGCGCAAGGCAAACAAGATAGGTAGCGGACTTCCCGCTGGACCAGGTGCAGCTTCTGGCAAGATTTACTTCTCAGCTGAAGATTCTGTGAAGGCGGCTTCCAAAGGTGAATCCGTTATTCTTGTCCGTCAGGCCACTTCTCCTGAGGACCTTCGCGGCATGATTGCTGCTGATGGAATCCTCACGACTGAAGGTGGAGCCTCCTCACACGCCGCTCTCGTTGCCCGTCAGATGGGTAAGGTTTGCGTCTGCGGTGCTCACGGCATGACCATCGATTATGGCAAGAAGACACTCTCTGGCAATGGAGTGACTCTCAAGGAAGGTGATTCCCTTTCCCTGAACGGATTCGTTGGAAACGTCTACAAGGGCGAAATCAAGTCTTCTCCGTCTCAGGTCATTCAGGGTCTGATCGAAAACAAAGCCGCTGGCAAGCGCTCTGACACTTACAAAAAGTTCATGGAGCTCATGAGCTGGACCGACAAGCTTCGCAAGCTTGGAATCCGCACCAACTCCGACACCCCGGAACAGGTGGAGCAGGCCATCAAGTTTGGAGCTGAAGGAATTGGCCTGACACGTGCGGAGCACATGTTCTTTGAGGGCAACCGTATCGACTCTGTCCGTGAGATGATTCTCGCTGACAACGACGCAGGTCGTGCGAAGGCGCTGAAGCCAATTAAGAGGTTCATGAAGAAAGACTTCATTGGCATTTTCAAAGCCCTCGCAGGTCGCCCTGCAACGATTCGCCTGCTCGATCCACCACTCCACGAATTCATCGGCACTATGGATGCCGGTCAGAAGAAGGATCTTTCCAGGAAGATTGGAATGAGCGCGGCAGCCATCACTAAGAGGATTCACGCTCTTCACGAGGAGAACCCCATGCTCGGTCACCGTGGTTGTCGTCTTGGCATCAGCTACCCGGCTGTCACCGCCGCTCAGGTCGAGGCCATCCTTGAAGCTGCGGCTGAGGTTCAGGCTAAAGGAACAAAGGTTCTTCCTGAGATCATGGTCCCACTCGTCTCCTACGCTCGTGAGCTTGAGCTCCAGAAGCAGGTCATTGACGAGACCGCCGCTGGTGTTCGCAAGAAGCTCGGCCTCAAGAAGTCCCAGTTGAAGTACACCGTTGGAACCATGATCGAGATTCCTCGCGCTGCCATCACCGCTGATAAAGTGGCTGAGCACGCGGAATTCTTCTCCTTCGGAACCAATGACCTCACTCAGACCGGACTTGGACTCTCTCGTGATGACTCCTCTAGCTTCCTCCCAACCTATCAGGATGCGGAAATTCTCAACAACAACCCATTCGCCAGCCTCGATCAGGAAGGTGTAGGCAAACTTGTTGAAATGGGTGTGCAAGGCGGACGTTCCACCAAGCCCAAGCTGAAGATCGGCATCTGCGGCGAGCACGGCGGAGATTCTGATTCGGTCAAGTTCTTCCACCGCACCGGACTCAACTACGTGTCCTGCTCTCCATTCCGGATCCCGGTTGCTCGTCTTGCTGCTGCGCAGGCAACGCTGGAGGAAAGGGGTCAATCCCGATCGGAAATCTCCTGATCCCACAACATCACCACAATATCAAAAACCCGGCCTACTCAAGCAGGTCGGGTTTTTTTATTGATACAAGCCTGTACCGGAAAAGCATGTGGCATGCTTAAAAAGCTTATTGTCATGAATAAATAACTGGCTCTGGCCGTCTCATGGGTGAATCTTCACCAAGAACATTCCAACAATGAAAATCCAGAAACTTCTTATCCTTGTCGTTACAACCCTCGGGCTTGCGTTCTTTTCCACCTCCTGCGGCCCGTCGGCAAAACGCGGCGCAGTGCTTGGCGGCATTATCGGGGCCGGTGCAGGCGCCATCATTGGCCATCAATCAGACCGTCCCCTGGAGGGAGCCGCCATTGGCGGTGCCGTGGGTGCCGGGGCTGGCGGATTGCTCGGTGGAGCAAAGGATGATGATCGTCGCGCCCAGGATAGACGCCGAGGCGAGGTTCCCGAGCGTCGTTATAACAACCCTGACAATAGGCGCTAATAGCACAAGCCCGGATATCGGGCATTTTCCCGAAGCCTTTTACAAAAAACGCCGCCCTCAGCCGGGGTGGCGTTTTTTGTGCCTACGAAATCGAATAATTCTGGCTGATATGTAGTCAAACAAAACATGAAATACAGAAAAATACTGCATGCTTTAGCCGGGTTACTCGCTGTTTCGATGTGTTCCTCGTGCTATTCTGATTCGTATGGTTACGCACCTGCCACCAAGAGTGGCGCCGTTGCAGGCGGCCTTATCGGTGCAGGCCTGGGCACCATTATCGGCAACCAGTCACACAGGCCCCTTGAAGGGGCGGCAGTCGGTGGCGCAATCGGTGCATTGAGTGGAGCAGTATTGGGCAGTGCACAGGATGATCGTTCCCGTTACCAGCCGGTTTACCGGGAGCCACAGCGCTATAACATCAACTTGCGCTACGGGCGATCCTCAGGCAGTCGCCAAAGTCACTATTATTCCGGACATTCCTATCATCACCCATCATACAGGTACCGCCCTCTCCCTTACTGCCATGTTCCCTTTCATTACTAGCAGGAAGAAAAAGACAGGTTCATTCTCATCCCGCTTCCCCGCCCGTACAGCAAAACGGTTCCGGCAATAAACCGGAACCGTTTCCGTGAATCGAAGTGTTCTTTGGGAAGCTTAAGATTTGATTGTGCTTTGAGGAAATCAGCAGGCCATCCGGCACTGCCAGGTTCTTCAGCCGCTGGCCTTACTTTTCTTGATGCTAGTCACCACAAAGCGTGACTTCTTGGCTCCCATTGACTCGGCTGCCTCTTTCTTGGTGAGGTCGCCCTTGGCGCAACTGAAAACCACCTTCTGGGTACCTGGCTTGTCGCCTTTGGTAATGAAGATGCTGGTTGCATTAAATTTTTTCTGTAACGCTGAACTAACGTATTTTTTGCAGCCGTTTCATGTTATTCCTGTGAACTGCGCGACATACGCAGTGGGTTTTGCCTCTTCTTTATCTGCAGCGAAGGCTAAGCCAAGGCCGAGAGTGAAGACGCCCATTGATGCAATAAGCAGTTTTTTCATTTTTTATTGAGCTGTGAACACTTCTGTTGAATCCACTAGTAATTAAGAGTTTAAGTGATTTTCCCCTCTGCGTCAGCAAAAAAAACAAGGAATCTGCCCGCGATTCTGTGCTGCAAACAGCCGATTCTAAGCTCTCCGGCCCGGGGATCGGCCATTTTGCCACCTTTTACGAAAGGTAAAGAGGATCGACATCAATGGCCACGTGAACGTCTTCGGGAAAAGTAAGCTTCTCCATTATTGCGGCAAGATACCGGGTCAGAAACCGTGCAGAGACAGCCCTCAGCATCAACTGAAAGCGAAACTGCCCGGCGGCCTTGGACAGCGGTGACTCAATCGGTTGCCCGAGGATCACCCCTTCCGGAACCGCGGCTGCAAGGCGTTTGTGAATGGTTTCAAGGGTGAACTCCGCGCGACGTGCATGGGTTGAGCGTGTCGTGACCAGAACACAATGGGAAAAAGGCGGATAAGAAAACCCTTTGCGAAATCCAAGTTCCTGCTCCGCAAAACCGGCAAAATCATGATGCCGGGCAAACTGGATAGATGGGCTGTGTGGAGTGAAGGTCTGTATGAGAACCTCCCCTTCCATTTCCCCCCGCCCGGCACGTCCTGCGACCTGGGTCAGTAACTGGAAAGTCCGCTCCCCGGCACGAAAATCAGGTATATGCAGTCCAATATCGGCATTCAGGATGCCGACCAGGGTAACGTTTGGGAAGTGCAGGCCCTTGGCAATCATCTGGGTTCCCACGAGTATATCGAGCTTGGTGGCCTTAAAGGCATTGAGGGTCTCGCGCAATGCCCCCTTGCGGGACATTGTGTCAGTATCAACGCGTGCCAACCGGGCACCGCCAAACACCTTGCGCAGTATTTCCTCGACTTTTTCTGTTCCATAACCCGCAAAACGGATTGCAGGATCAGAACATGCGGGACACTTCCTCGGTGCAATACGCTGATAACCGCATATGTGGCACACAAGGCGCTCCGCCCCACGATGAAAGGTAAGCGAGACACTGCAGTGGGGACAACCACAGGCCTCTCCACATGCCGGGCAGGTCATGGATGTGGCAAAGCCGCGACGATTCAAAAACAAGATGACCTGCTCCCCTTTCTCCAGTCGCCCCTCAACGGCAGTCCTCAGGCGCTCGGAAATGATTGCCGGCCCTCCTTTCTTGGAGAGATTGCGCGCCTCCTGGCGCATATCGATAATGCGGATCAGCGGCATGCTGCGATCATCAACGCGCTCACGCAGCTCAATCAATTGATACTTGCCAAGCCGGGTATTATGGAAGGATTCAAGGGATGGCGTTGCGCTGCCCAGCACAACCGCGCAACCCTCAATGCCACCACGCACCACCGCAACATCGCGGGCATGATAACGCGGGGCGGTATCCTGCTTGTAACTGCCCTCATGCTCCTCGTCCACGACGATGAGTCCGAGATTACGCAACGGGGCAAAGAGCGCACTGCGCGCTCCGATGACGATTCGTGCTGTCCCGTCAACAATCTTGTGCCACTCGTCAAAGCGCTCGCCGCCACTCAGATGACTGTGCAGTACTGCCACCCGCTCCTGCATGTTTGCGAAACGACTCTTGAACCTTGCCACCGTTTGCGGGGTAAGGGAAATTTCCGGCACCAGGACCAGGGCCGTCCGCCCGGCATCAATGGCCGTTGCTATTGCCTGCAGGTAAACCTCTGTCTTGCCGCTGCCGGTTACTCCATGCAGCAGCAAAGGCTTTGCGGCACGCGCATCAGAGGCGGCTGAATTGATGGCGTCAAGACACCCGGCTTGTTCAATGGTCAGTTCAAGCGGCTTTGATGCCACAAACTGCTCGTCATGATGAGGATCACGCCCCACGATCTCACTGGTCAGCTCAACCAGGCCTTTCTTGACCAGCCCGTCAACGGCAGGCCGCCCCCCGGAACCCAGGCTGCTCACTGCAACGGGTTTCCCGGCAGCAATCAGGTCCGAGAGGACCGAAGCCTGCCTTTTTGCCCGCCTGCCAAGCTTCTCAAGTTCTTCTTCGCCCGGTGCAACCGCCAATTTCACAAACAGTCGTCGCTGAAAATCATGGTTCTCTCCCCGTACCGCCTCCGGGATGAGGTTACGCATCACCGATTCCATCGGTGCCACGTAATATTCGGAAATCCACCTCCCCAGTTCAATCAAGGCCGGGGTCAGGATCGGCTGATCGGTGATCAGTCCGGCGACAGGCTTCAGGAAGGATGCCTCCTTGGATCCTTCTTTAATCTCCGAGATTGCCACTACCGTTCCTGTCGAGGCGCGATTGCGCAACGGCACACGAACCCTGCTGCCCACTGCTACCCGGGTCGAGAAGTCGCCGGTCAACTCGTAGTCAAACTCGAGGCCTGAGGCCCCGTCGACGAGCACTCTCACAGTGGTAATCATTTTACCTGCATGGAATGAATGACATGTAAAACATAGAAAATCATGACCTCCAGAATGCCATAATGAACAGGCTGAAAGCAATAAACAGCACTAATCACATCAATAACCCCCTCATTCATGATCCCCGCACCCGCTTAATAAACAAAAAAAACCCCCGGCCGCGAGGCCGGGGGTTTGTGAATTGATCCTTAGATCTTTCCCGAAAACTAGAAGCTTATGCTCAGGGAAACGCCACCATAGATGTGGTCATCAAGTCCGGCCTCATCACCGTCATCGACAGCAATAGAGCCAGCGATGTAAGGAGTAAGAGTCGCGTCGCCAAGAGCCATCGGTAACCCAAGTCTCAGGTCGATGTTGTTGAAGCCTTCCACGCCGAAGTAATCATCGCCGTAGTTAAGCGATGCACTCACGTCAACAGTGATGCTGTCGGAAAGCTCAAGTGACTTGCCTGCACCAATTGCAATATAAGCACCATCGATTTCAGTGTCGTAGGCATAGCCAAGGCTCACGTCAAGGCCACCCAGCGCTGTGCCGATGCCAACGTAGGGCTCAACTGTATTGTCGAGACTGCCGTCGCCGGAGGTGTAATAGGTAATCCCCGCACTCAAGGAGGCATCACCGAGGTCAACTGTTACTCCACCGAAAAGGTCAAGCTCAGTGTAAGCGCTGTCATAGGTATTGGCATACCAGGCACCAAGGTCCAGATCCATCCCGTCACCAAGAGAAATGGTGTTGAGATTCACTGTCGTTGTCAGCAGGTCATTCCCAAGGCTTGCACCGCGGAAAACGTATTCGGTGTCATACCCGAGGGTAATGTCAGCACCAAGGCTAAAGGGCTCACCACTGTCAAAGGTAGCTGCCTTATCGTCGCCTGCGATAGCAGGTGAAACAGCAAGAAGCAAAGCGCATCCTGCTGCAATGTTACGGATTTTCATAGATTAATTTTGTTAGGTTGGTTCGTTAGTTTAGTTAATACGAGTTAACAGATTATCGCCTGTAAACAGGTGCGTCAACTCTTTAAATGAAAAGCAGTTCATTTAAGGGCCTAACTCTTTTAAATGATTCGGCGTCATGCCAGATATACATAAATCATTGATAACCAATGATTTTAATCCAAATCAGTGATCACTACCGATCTCGGCTCTCTATTTCCAAGTTCTTGAGCCTGAAGGATTACCCTGTTTTTCTCGGTGATAAACCGATACGCATGGCAATTTGGGCAAATCGTTACTTTCTCAGCAACAATTGACTCACAACCCCCACAAATTTTATAATTTTCCGGGTTGCGCACAATCTTGTCCGCTCTGCGCGCGCGCTCATTGAGCGCCTCATTGGTTGGGTGATACTCCATTGCCGAGCCAAACATACTCCTCCGCCACCACCTATTCAAGTCACTCAAAGCCACAATTCAACGGCAGGGAACATTGAATATAGCGCAAATCGACCCCATCCTAAGCCGATCATGACTCACGGGAAATTCCAAAGAACCACAATTATTACCCTGTTTCTTACAATGAACCTGCTGATCCTCTGTGGGTTGTCATTGTCATCTGCCCAGGATACCAACCCTGCTGCCCCGGCACGTTCGCCGGCTGGACTCGGGCGCTTTGAGAAAACCCTGAGCGGCGAGCGTGAGATCCGCAGCCGCGTGGAAACATTCTTCAAGAGCATCGAGGGCGGAAAAACCGGGGAAGCCTTTCGCGCTCTCATGAAAGGCTCCCCACTCGGTGAAAATACGGAAAGTGTCGACAAGCTCGTCGTGGAAACCAAGGACATCGTCGAAACCTACGGGGCAATCAAGGATCACGAACTGATCCGGATCAGTCGGGTGGGAAGCCGCACCATCCGTTTCACCTACTTCACCTACAGCGCCAATTATCCCCTGAAGTGGGAACTCTATTGCTTCCTGGGGAAATCCGGGTGGCAAATCCTCGATTTTTCCGTGAACAATAAATTCACTGAGCTATTTGATGCCGCCATGCCCAAATAACCCGCCAGCGCGGGATCAGACCCGGGACACGGGTGACTGTCGCGCGTTAGCAATTAAACCCAAGCCTAATTAAGGGCTGCAATACGCCGACCGTATAGGCCCTTGAGCCGGCTAGCAGAATTCTTATGGATAACTCCACACTTGGCCGCTTTGTCAGCGACAGAGCAAAGAGCATGCCACTTGGACAAAGCGCCTTCTTTATCGCCTGAAGTAATTGCGGCAACAACAGCCTTCCGGGCCGTCTTGACACGGGTCTTGGACTCGCGGTTTTCGATAGTGCGTTTAGCCGATTGACGAGAGCGTTTCTGGACGGATTTTGTGTTTGCCATGGAATCCTGCTGGTTTTTTGAAGGGGGGCGAATGTAGGCAGTCGCCCCGCCTTGTCAAGGATTAGGCACTCCCAGAATCCCCGGGCAAAGGCTGCAATAAAGAATCAGGATCCTGCCCCCTGAGGTTTTCTTGGAGAAATCATTGCCTTGCCCCCCTCGGGGCAAAGGAATTTGCGCTGGCACCCCTCAACCCAAAGAATCTGCCAAGAACCCCCTTGTGATGGGAGGATTGCACGGCAGAATCGCCCCCTGCAGGTATGGCGGCTGGCTTTAACCGGCCGGAGGAGGAAGCCACCGAAGGCTCAGCCGCCGCATACAAAACATTGCCCGGCTTGACCGCCCCCCGACGGGGCATCGTCAATAAGGAGCGGGTCCGGGCAGCAGCCAGAAGCACACGTTCACTCTTGGGAATCTCCTCGGGGGTTAAATGCGCTTTTTTAACGTAAATACCGGTACCTCTGTTAACCCGGCCATAGAAATCAATGACATCACGCGATTTCATGCGGATACATCCATAACTGGTAGCCCACCCAATAGTGCGCTCCTCCGGGGTTCCGTGAATATAGATCAACCGCTCTTTGGTATTCGAGTTGGAGCGTTCAAGACCCTCAAGCCACAGGATCCGGCTGACAATAGGATCACGTCCGGGAGCATTGGGGCCAACAATCTCACCCGTCGGACGCCGGTTCTTAAACACTGTGCCGGATCGCATCCCTTCACCGATCTTCTGATAAACATACATTTTCCCAAGTGGGGTCTTGTGACTGCGCGACGCACTGCCAAGGCCGAACTTTGAAGTGGAAACCGGATAGGATTTCACCGCTGCCCCATTGTTGATCAAAACCAATCGCTGGTCATCGACACTGACCACGACACTGTTACCCGACAGTCCGGTTGAACTGCAGTTGCAGATTACGGTAAGAAGCGCCGCAATTGCAAAAAAGAGTGCTGTTTTTGGCATGTGAATTAAAGAATGCGTGCTCACCCGGGCAGTATAAATAAACCGAGGGGCCACATTCCCGGGCACACTGCAATGCTAAGTTGATACTCTATTTTGTCAAACCGGGCAGCCCCGGAGAGGGTTCACCAATGGTGTCTTTCAATGGCAATGCACGCAAACACAAGCGTATCCACGCCATTGCAAACAGCATCTTCACTCACCGCGAGAGGTGAAAAGTAAAACCCGGCCTAAGTCCCGAGAGCCGCGTCCTCAGTATCTCTAGCGCCAAGCACCCAGGCCGGCAGCAAATGCCGCAACGACCCATAGGCCACAAAAAAGAAACCTACCTGGAACAGTGCCAGAAACGGTACACCCATCCAGTTTCCAAGCGCCAGGGCATGCATTACGAGATAACTAAAATAGAGAAAAAATGCCACCTCAAAGAGCGGGGCAACCGACCTTATCGCACTGTATTTGGCTTTCCTGACATCCTTGCGCTTTTGCTCAATACCGTATTTCGGCGTGCGCACAAAATCAGACTGCCTGCCCAACAGGGCTTCAAGCACGGCCTTGCCGTTGTTGACCGACATGCCGATCCCGAGCGCCAGTAACACCGGCAGGTAACAGATCTCGCGCAACCACCTCATGGGACTCGGGTTGATCGCTATCTGCGCAGTTATATAAAACAGGCTCACTGAAATCGTGGTGGCAAAAAAGATCGGGATATCAAGCACGAACGTCCGCACCCACCCGCTCTCCGGGTGCATCGCCGGATTGACCAGGACACAGAGCAATATCAGCAGCAGGTAGGCAAAATTCGCCGTCAGGTGGGCGGTCGCCTCCAACTTGATGATTCCGGGCAGATTGCTACGCCAGATCGGACCGAGCATTTTCAGGCAGGTCTGGATGGAGCCCTTGGCCCAACGATGTTGCTGGTTCTTGAAGCCATTCATGTCCGGTGGCAGTTCCGCGGGCGTCACCACGTCCTTGAGATAGACAAACTTCCAGCCCTTCATCTGTGCCCGATAGCTGAGGTCAAGATCCTCGGTAAGCGTATCATGCTCCCAACCTCCGGCATCCAGGATGCAACTCTTGCGCCAAATGCCCGCGGTGCCGTTAAAATTGAAAAACCGTCCACTGCGGCTGCGGGCAGTCTGCTCGACAGCAAGATGCCCGTCGAGAAACAATGCCTGGATCCGGGTAAGTATAGAGTATTTCTTGTTAATATGCCCCCAGCGGGTCTGGATCATCCCCACCTTGGCATCGGTAAAGAAGTGTACCATTTCATGCAACACATTGGGCCCGGGCACAAAATCAGCATCAAGAATGTAGATATACTCGCCGGTCGCGCTGTCCATGCCGTTCTCCAGGGCTCCTGCCTTGAACCCTGTCCGGTCCACGCGGTGTATATATTCAACGTCAAACCCGTCCTCGAGCAGCTTTGCCTCCTCATCCCTGCAGATCTTGCAGGTTTCATCGGTTGAGTCATCAAGAATCTGGATCTGCAGCAAATCCCTGGGATAATCGATTCGCGCGACAGCCGCAATTAAACGCCGCACAACATACAATTCGTTGAAAATCGGCAGCTGGACAGTGATCCTTGGCAACTCTTTAAGCTGCGAGGCCGGCTCCGGTCTGCTCTTTCTGTATTTCCAATACAGGAAAATCATCGTGTAGCGATGCAGCCCATAGGCGGACAGGCCCAGTAACACCAGGAAATAGCAAACGATCCAGATGGTAGTCGCGATATCTCCCATGCGTCTTTAAATAAAAAATGACATCTGCCGACCCCGAAGCCCGGCAGGTAATCCCTTTAAACTAAAAAGCCTCAAGAAGCAATTACCCGATTTATGGCTCGAACTAATCCCCTCACTACATCATAGTCGCATTAACCCGGCGGTGCTGAACAGGTCAGCCCCGGCCCTCGACTGTCATCAGAACACTCTCGCCAATGAAGTTTATTGCCATCAGTTGCGTCCTGCTGATAAACCTTGCCTCTCTCTACAGCCAAGAGGTACCGGAGGATTTAATTGGTGACGAGCATGTTCGCGAAGAATTCGGCATCAATCATTTCACCACCCCGTCGATCAAGAAACTCTTTGAGGATCTTGATGATTTCGGAAAATTGCCCTACGAGCGCCTGAAACGGGGAATCCCGGAAAAAATTCCTCGTGACCGGTCACTGGTCGCCCTGGGCCTGGGAAACCTGATCGCTGAGGGCTTCCTGATAGTGCAGGCTGAAGAGCTCCCGGAGATTGAGAAAATAGGCCGGGCAGTCCTCAAGCATGCAAAAGTGCTCGGTGCCGGGATGCGGGTTACCAGGCACACCAAGAGTATCCTCGAGAACAGCGTGCTGGGCGAATGGCAGGAGCTTAAAAGCGAGCTCTCCAAGACACAGGCCGATGTTGAAGCGGAAATGGTAATGCTGCGTGATGTCGACATTGCTCATCTTGTCGCCCTTGGTGGCTGGTTGCGATCCTTTGAGATCGCGACAATCACTGTATCGCAATCCTACTCGGAAAAGAAGGCCGCAAAGCTGACCCGCACCGACCTGCTCGCTTACTTTCTTGAGACCCTGCAGGGCCTTGAACCCAAGCTCCGTGAAAGAGCGCATATCATCAGCCTCGCTAAAGGCATTGAGGATATCCTCGCTGACCTCGGGGGATACGATCCCAAGCCGGAGAAGAAAACAGTCCCCGCAATTCCTTCCAGAGCGGAAACCCTTGCCCTTGCCCAAAAGATAAACACCTTACTTAAGATCATTGAAAGCCACCAGTAATCCGTTGCGGCTACCCGCGTGTGTTTCCTCCCCCCCACACACACCCTGCCCACAATCCCTCCGAACAAAAAACTGAACCCTCGTCCAATCATGCGGTTGCAGGCCTTGATCCTCATTGCCATGACGCTCGCTACGCACACCCTGTGTGCCGATGCAGCATCCCCCAACGTCGTCATCATCTTCACCGACGACCAGGGCTACGGTGACATCGGTTGTTTCGGGGCCAAGGGATATAAAACACCAAATCTGGACCGGATGGCAAAACAGGGACGCAAGTTCACTGATTTCTATGTTGCCCAGGCAGTTTGTGGCGCATCGCGTGTTGCGCTGCTCACCGGCTGCTACCCAAACCGCCTCGGAATGTTTGGTGCCCCCGGACCAAATGCAAAGCACGGCATCCATCCTGACGAAATCCTGATCCCCGAGCTGCTCAAGGCCAGAGGATATGCCACCGGAATGTTCGGTAAATGGCATCTTGGCGACCACAGGACTTCATTGCCCATTCACCACGGCTTCGATGAATATTATGGCCTGCCATACTCAAATGATATGTGGCCACATCATCCCGGTGTGCGCCACCTGCCGTTAGAGCAACGCCTCAAGCGCTGGCCACACCTGCCAATGATTGAAGGCGACAAGGTCATTGATGCTGAAGTCACGCCTGCAGAGCAGGCCCGGCTCACCACTGATTATACAGAACGAGCCCTGAAATTCATCGCCAAGAATAAAGAGAATCCATTTTTCCTCTATCTCGCGCACAGCATGCCGCATGTGCCGCTCTTCGTTTCCGACAGCAACCGGGGCAAGTCACGCGCAGGACTTTACGGCGACGTGATGCAGGAGATCGACTGGTCAGTAGGACAGGTGCTGGCAGCACTCAGGGAACACGGAATCTCTGAATCCACGCTGGTAATTTTCACCACCGACAACGGCCCGTGGCTCAGTTACGGCAACCACGCCGGTTCTGCCGGTCCATTACGGGAAGGCAAGGCTACCTCCTGGGAAGGCGGCGTACGCGTGCCCTGCATCATGCAATGGCCGGGGAAAATCCCCGCAGGCAGCATTTGCTCCACCCCTGCAATGACGATTGATATCCTGCCAACAATCGCACGACTCACCGGCAGTGGCCTGCCGGAACATAAAATTGACGGTAAGGACATCTGGCCGCTGATCGCCGGTGAGAAGAAAGCCAAAAGCCCCCATGAAGCCTATTATTTCTACTGGGGGAAAGAACTGCAGGCTGTGCGCAGGGACAGGTGGAGCATGCACCTGCCGCATAGCTACCGCAGCCTGCGCGATGCACCGGGAAATGACGGCACCCCCGGCGCTTACTTACAGAAAAAAACCGGGCAGACACTGTTCGACCTGGAGGAGGATATCGGGCAAAGAACCGATCTGTCCGGGACGAGGAAGGCTATCGTCGCAGAACTCACAAAACTCGCCGAGGCACACAGGAAATACGTTCAGGAGAACCGCCGCGAGCCCGCGCATCACTGAGGTTGCGCTACGGGTTACATCACGCCAATGTAATTGCTTAAAATGGATATTACCGACGAACAGAAAGCTGCCATTACCGCATGGATCCATCAGGGGGACGACTTAAGTGCCATTCAATCGCGCCTTAAAGACGAGCTCGGCATCACCCTGACCTATGTGGATACCCGTTTCCTTCTTGCCGACCTCGGGCTGGAGCTAGCCGATGACGCTGAAGATGACGACAAATCAGCAACAGCCGAAACCGACGATGCTGCGCGTGAACCCGACACAAATGAACCCGACACA
>JAPYUT010000025.1:36673-52373 GCA_029940475.1 Verrucomicrobiales bacterium
TGAACCCGACACAAATGAACCCGACACAGATGAACCCGACACAGATGATGCCGGGGATGCTACGGATCACCCGCCGCTTGACGACCCGTCCCCTGATGTCTCCGGCGAAGTCTCAGTCACCGTCGATTCACTGACCCGGGCCAGTGCCGTTATCAGTGGCAAAGTCACCTTCAGTGACGGGGAATGCGCGGCATGGCATGTCGACCAGATGGGTCAACTGAGGCTGGATCCTGCCAAGGAAGATTACCGCCCATCGGAAGAGGACATCGCGAAATTCCAGTTGGAATTACAGAAAGCCGCAAGCAAGCAGGGCCTTTAAAACATGCTGCGTTAACAGGACAAGCGCTCCGCCCTCTGGATTTCCGTGAGGACTTCCGACATTTCCTCGCTGAAACCCTGAATGAAGGCGGAAAGCACCAGCAGGTCGCTCTGCCAGTCAGCGGGCTCATCCTCAACCTTCACGCTGCCAACGGATCCATTGGCCTTGGCGGAAAACGGATCCCACGGCTGATGTCTCATGCCCGAGGGATATATGAATTTTCCTTCCGTTTATCAAATCAAAAACGAAAAAACGGACATTATCAGCTGCCAAACGGAAAAAAATTAGTCAGCAGGATGGTGAGGAAAAAATTGCTGATCAGGATGGCCAGTGAGGCAATCACCACCGCCTTGGTTGTGCTGCGACCGACGCCAACCGCGCCGTTATCGGCAATTAGGCCCTGATGACAGGAAACAAGACAAATCAGAATGCCGAATATAAAGCCCTTGATCATGCCGAAAGCAATATCGTCAAGCTCAGTGTGGGTATTGAGATGGTCGAGGAACCAGGCACTGGGAATGTGATACATGGGAACAGCAATGATGTATGAGGCAATGATCCCGAACACGATCGCCTCGGCGATCAATAATGGTGTCGAGATCATGATGGCAACAAATCGCGGGACAACAAGATAGCCTGTCGGGCTGACCCCCATTGCCCGCAGGGCATCAATCTGCTCGGTGACCTTCATGGTGCCAATCTCAGCCGCCATCGCAGCACCCACCCTGCCGGTGATCATCAGTCCAACCAGCACGGGGGCAAGTTCCCGGCACATCGCAATCGAGACAAGGCCGCCAATGCCCGATTCAAGGTCAAGTTGTGTTGCCTGGTAATAAGTCTGTGCCGTGAAAACCGCGCCGGTAAATGCTCCGGTAACGATGACCACCGCCTGGGAGCCAAACCCGATGTTAACGATTTGCCGGCAAGTCAAACGAAGGCGAATGCGTCCACGAAAGAGAAATCCCAATGTCTCGCACAACAGGGTGCCAAGCTGGCTCAGGGAAGCCAGAAAGTTAAGGGCTGCGCGGCCGAGGATTGTCACTGCTTTCTTAGAGTGTCGTGTGAATGAGCCTTCAAGGTATCCCGGAGTCTAACCTGCCAGATGATCATTTGCCATTGTGATTGCTTATAGCAACCGCACGCTGCGCTTCTTGTCGAGACGGAGCACCTTGTCGGTTACTGCGGCAGGAAGATCGGCAGCGGGGTCGTTTAACTTCTCGCCGTCAAGCTGCACGCCACCCTGCTGGATAAGGCGGCGGATCTCGGAATTGCTGCGTTCCGTCCCGTGCCCCTCCCTGTAGGCGATGGCAACCGCGGTAATCAGGCGGCGCTCATCGTCAAGTTGAACCTCCGGCCACTGCACTTCGCTATCACCTTTGGCGAATTTCGCCTCAAAATCAGCCCGTGCGGCTACCGCCGCCGCGGCATCGTGATAACGGGCCACGAGCTGCGCGGCAAGTTGCTTCTTGGCCTCCATCGGGTGCAGTTCAAGGTCACGTCCGCCACCCAACAGGAGCGTATACCACCTGTCCATCAACTCGTCGGAAATGCTCATCGCCTTGCCGAACATCTCTGCGGGCGACTCATCAACACCAATATAGTTGCCGTAACTCTTGGACATCTTCCTTGCCCCGTCAGTCCCCTCAAGAATTGGCAGACACATGGCCACCTGGGGCTCCATCTCCTGCGATTTCTGCATGTCGCGTCCCACCAGAATATTAAACAACTGGTCAGTGCCCCCGAGTTCAACATCAGCACGCACCTCCACGGAATCCCATCCCTGCATGACCGGGTACTGCATCTCATGCAGGCGCACCTCCTTATTCCCCTCGATACGGTTCCTGAAATCCTCACGCTGCAGCATCTGCTGCATCGTCACGCGGGCATTCAACTTGAGAACCTCCTCGTAGTTCATGCCGCGAAACCAGTCACCGTTGTAAACCACCTCGGTCTGCTCCCGGTCAAGGATCTTGAAAGCCTGGTCCGTGTAGGTCTCTGCATTGCCAAGGACCTCTTCACGGGTCAGCGGCGGCCGGGTCGAGGAACGCCCGCTGGGATCCCCGACAGTGGCGGTGAAGTCCCCTATGATCAGCACCGCCTGGTGCCCCATGACCTGGAACTGGCGTAATTTCTCGAGCACCACCGTGTGGCCGAGATGAATATCAGGTGCGGTTGGATCAACCCCGAGCTTGGCGCGCAGCGGCCTGCCGCTGCGCAGTTTCTTCAGCAACTCCTCCCTGCTTAAAATCTTGGCGGTGCCAAGCGTAAGCGCTTCAAGCTGTTCTTCCGGTGACATCAATAGTAAAGCATTAGCCCTTTCCTCTCAGCAGCGAACATGCCCCGAAACACCGCGGGCATCAAGCCCGCCTCCCTGTATCCGGGTTCTAGCGGCCCAGAATGCCTCGTATCTCATCGATACTCAACTCCCCGGGAGCACCGGAACTGCCACTTGGATTGACAATTTCAGCCTTGACCGTGCGCTTGCCTTCCGGGGCATCACCCACCCCGCGCCACATCTTGCGTGGCAGCCATTTACCGCTTTCATCGGCGCTCTTCCGGTCAACTGTCCTGTTTCGGCCAAACCATTTCCTTTTCCCCTCGGGAGCGGAATCTTTACCGCCCAAAAACCGCTTCCGGGCAACCCCGGAGACCTTGTCATTACCATGCCACAGGTCAATGGCAGGGTAATTGCCCGTCTTATAAGCCTTTCTCCCGGAAAATTTCCTGCCCGGAACACCTGATTGCTTCACCCCGAAATCTCCGCCAAACTGCTTGTTTTGTCCCGTCCCGCCAAACAACTTCCCGGCAGTTGTATGTCGCTGCCCCATGGCATGGGACTTGCCGCTTTCCCATCTTTCAACCGATCCGCCCACAAAACGCCTGGTCAGCGGGTCGCTGGCCCCCTTGGATTCAACGCCCGTTACCCGGCGCACTGTCTGGCAGGCAGGCAGGCAGGTAAGTGCAACGGCAAGAACACCGGCGACAAAAGAGAGGTTCGACATCACCTGAATTTGGGGTTTCAAGTGAACCGTTACAAGACCCTATTAGCAATTCAACATAAAGTGATAGCTGACGACCTGCGTTCTGATGATTTTGACTACCTGCTGCCCGGGGAACTGATTGCCTCCCGTCCCTCAAGCCACAGGGACAGTTCACGCATGATGATCGTCGACCGGGGCAGCAGGACGATAAGCAGCGGCATGTTTGCTGAATTCGCCGATTTTATCGGGCAAGGCGACCTGGTCGTCCTCAATGACACAAAGGTGGTGCCTTCACGTTTTTTTTCCGATGACGGAAAAATCGAGCTGCTGCGCATGGAGGAACCCGAGCCACTGCTCTGGAGATGCATGGTGCGCCCCGGGAAGAAAATGCGCCTTGGCAACACCGTGGTCATTGCGGGAGTGACCGGCACGGTTGAGAAAATCCTGGAGGAAGGCGAACGCATGGTGCGCTTCACGCAAGCCATCGACATTGAAAGCTGCGGACAGCTCGCCCTGCCCCACTACATGAACCGCGAACCCGGAGAGGAAGACCGGGAACGCTACCAGACTGTCTATGCCCGGCAACCCGGAGCAATTGCGGCACCTACCGCCGGGCTGCATTTCACCACCGGGCTGCTTGAGCAATTGCCGCACGCTTTCCTCACCCTGCATGTCGGCGCCGGCACGTTCCAGCCGGTGCGCTCCGCGCGCATCACCGACCACAAGATGCACAGTGAACACTTTCACTTGTCCCCGGGAACTGCTGACGCCATCAACAGCTGCCAACGTGTCGTGTCAGTCGGCACCACCGTGACCCGCACCCTTGAGCACCTGGCCCGCTGTCCCGGCGGAAAAATCCGGCCCGGCAGCGGCGAGACCGACATCTTCATCTACCCCGGTTTTGAGTTCCGCTGCACGGGGGCACTGTTGACAAACTTCCACCTGCCAAAGAGCACGCTTTTCATGCTGGTCTGCGCCCTTGCCGGCACTGAGCTCATGCGTGAAGCCTACAGCAGGGCCATCGCGGAGAATTTCCGCTTTTACAGTTACGGCGACTGCATGCTGATTGTTTAATTTTAAGTCACCTGCCGCCTGTGTTATTGTGGACTCCGGAAAGCCACCGGAACGCAAAGCGCAATTGGTCGGCAAAACGATCATGGAACTTCATGAATTTTTTACAGCGCGATGGGCGCTGATTCTGGACGTAGCACTGCTGATCGGGTTGATGTACTTGATTGCACGTCATGAAGCGGATTGGGAACCCTGCCATCATTTATACGGGAATCCAAAAGCCCTGCTGATTTTCATTCCCCAGTTATTGGCTTACAGGGCATGCAGCCTGGCGGACTTTTATGAGGTTGCGATCCTCATCATCCTGCTCATTGCCATCCTGCTTTGCCTCAGGTTCCTGTTCTATGTCACCTGGCCTAAGGCTGCCATCATAGTGGCCTGCTTCATGCCATACATGATCTTCATTACGGCAATGATTCACAGAGATAAACGCGAAAACGAACCTGTGGATCCCGTCGTGCCTCTGGAGCAATTCCTGCAATCCTCCGAGAAAAAGTTAACACCGGTTAAAGAGTTTTAACTCTTGGGCCACCAATCCGTAAAAACCCGCGCAACATCTTGGCATCACTGCCATTCCCGGCTATATGTTGTGATTTCAGACCTGCCCCTCAACCTGCACCCCACACCAGCGCTCACCATCATGAATCCCATGACCGGACGACTCCTCTCCGCGTTTATCCCCGCCCTGCTGGGCGTGATCGCCGCCTGTAGCACCGACTCAGCACAGGCACAGTTGATGGTGCAGATGAAGCTGCAGAAGACCCACTACCTGTCCTACGAGCCAATGCGTGCGACAGTAACCATCAACAACCGCTCCGGCCATGACATCGTGCTGGGCGGGCCAAAAGGCCGCAGCTGGCTGACCCTTGATGTCTACCGCGACGGCCAGTTGCTCTCGCCCCGCCCCTCCGGGGCTTTGCGGTTTTCCCCGGTATTGCTTGCTTCCGGAAAAAGCATCGTCAAGACAGTGGATGTCGCCCGGATTTACCCGGTTGCCGATTACGGCAGCTACTCAATCAGTGCAGCGGCTTATTTCCCGCCGCTGAAGAAATATTTCAGCTCACCGAAACAGCGGGCGAACGTTACTGACAGCAGGGCATTCTGGAAGCAGGCCGTCGGTGTCTCACAGGGACGTTATAAACTGGCAAGTTTCAGGGAATTCTCGTTGCACGAGCACCGTAACTCGGGCAGTTCAGCCATCTACGTCAGGTTGCGGGAAGTGAAGGGAACACGGGTCTACTGCACCTTCTCCCTCGGGCGCTACATTAATGTGCGCAAACCCCAGGCAACCGTTGATTCACAAAACCGGCTGCATGTAATGCACATGATCAGCCCACACATCTACTCACACGCGCAGGTCAGCCCGGAGGGCAGCTTCATCGGCAACAAATACTACCGTGAAGTGGCCGGTAACAGACCAACCCTCACTATCGATACCGACGGCAGTGTCAAGGTGCTCGGAGGTGTCCTTTACGATCCGGAAAAGACGAAAGCCACCGCATATCGTGCACACAGCGCTGCCGAGCTTCCCCCCGGCTTGTCGCCCCGTTAAGGCCCCCCGATTTTAAGAAACCCCTGGATTCACTTGACCCGGTCGGCAGCGAACCGCTTAGTGCCATTCCCATGCCCGGTAAAACCGCGCAACCCGATCCCGGACGATCAATAACAAGTCCGGAAACTGAATTAGAAATGGTGTACCAAAGCAGGATAAGGCAAATCGCCGTGCTGCTGCTCGCTTTATCATGCGCCGCGCCAGATGTATTCGCCGCAAACTTCAGCCGGGTTGTCATTGATGCCGGCCATGGCGGCCACGACCGGGGTGCCGGGTTCAGCCATACCTACGAAAAGCATCTCGCGCTCGACGTTGCGCGCCGGCTTGATGTGTATCTCCGCTCACAGGGGATTAACACCACCCTGACCCGCAAAAGGGATGCTTTCGTCCCCCTCTCAAGGCGCGTGGAAATTTCACATGCCGCCGGGGAGGCGATTTTCATCAGCATCCACTTCAATTATGCCCGGCGCAGGAGCGCCTCCGGTATAGAAACCTTCTATAATGCGCGCAACATCAACAGCCAAAAACTCGCGCACATGGTTCAGTCTGCCGCACTCTACAAAACCCGCGCCAGGAATCGTGGGGTGAAACACGCCCGCTTCCACGTGCTTGCCAAAAACAGGCAACCCGCAATCCTGCTGGAATGCGCCTTTCTCACCAACTCCTCAGACCGACACCGCGCTCTTGACCCGTCCTACCGCCAGAAAATGGCTGAAGCTGTCGCGATGGCGATTATAAAATTCAGGTCGTCAGGTTAATTCCCGATACCGGGAACCCTCCGCAGTTAGAACTGCCAAGCCAGCGATGATCCTCTCACCCAAGGAAATGGCCGAAGCCGAGCAACAATTGCTTGCCGGGGAGGAAGAGGCAGAACCCCTGATGGATGAGGCCGGGGAAAAAATTGCCGCCGCGATCCGGCAGTTTTTTGCAACCCCGGGCACAGTGGTGGCCTTCGCGGGCAACGGGCACAACGGCGGTGATGCCCTGGTCGCCGCCCGCCACCTCGCCGAATCGGGCTGGGACACGCGGTTGCAACTCGCCGGTTCCACTGACTCGCTCAAGCCCCTCACCGGCAAGAAGCTCGAACAGCTTGGCCCGGATACCCTACGCTGGAATGAAGAGTATACCCCGAGGCAGGGCAAACCGCTGATCCTCCTTGACGGCCTGCTGGGCATCGGTGCCGCCGGCGAATTGCGCCCGGCATACAGGAAATCCGCTGCAGCCATCAATCGCCTGCGCGAACTGCACGGCGCACACACCTTTGCAATTGATATCCCCTCCGGAATCGATGGCGCGAGTGGCACACCCTGCCCGGGCGCAGTAATAGCGGATTTCACACTGAGCATCGCCTACCCCAAAACCGGTTTACTTAACGACGCAGCAACCGCAAACGTCGGTCGCCTGGTCCTTGTGCCGCTGCCCGCAATCCGGGCATTGCCGGGTCAAGGTGACTCGAACGCAGTGCTAATCACCCCGGAAATGCTCGCGGGGCTGCTACCACGACGTCCCTTTGAGGCCCATAAAGGACAATGCGGGCATATCGCCATCATTGGCGGCTCCCCGGGGTTAAGCGGTGCCGCGATACTCGCTGCACAAGGAGCATTGCGCGGTGGCGCGGGACTGGTGACCATCCTGGCACGCAGGCAATCCTACCCAACACTCTGCGCGCTGGCACCACCCGAGGTCATGGTGCGGGAGGTCGACTCTTACAACAGTGCCTCAGACCCTGCCTTCGATGTACTGGTAATCGGCCCCGGGCTGGACAGCGGTGAATGGGATCCTGAGGTTCTCGACCTGCTGCTCAACGACTCGCGCCCGGTCGTTGCTGATGCTGACGCGCTGAACCTGCTGGCACGCAATGATCCCGCTGCCATTGCCAAGGCCCCGGGAAAACGGCTACTCACTCCGCACCCCGGTGAAATGCAGCGGCTCGATCCACTCGGCGAAGGCACACGACGTGCCCGTGCTGAAGCTTTCGCGACCAGGACCAAAGCCACCGTGCTGCTCAAAGGGGCACGCACAGTGATTGCCCAACCCGCAATCTCCAGCCCGACGGCATTCAACTCAACCGGCAACCCGGGCATGGCAACCGGCGGAATTGGGGACACCCTGAGCGGCCTGTGCGGCGCCATCGCGGGCAACGGGGTGTCTCTTTACCATGCAGCGTGTGCCGGCTCATGGATCAATGGACGCGCCGCGGAAATTGCCGTCTTTAATGCCGGGGGTTCCCCGCAGTCACTAGTCGCCTCAGACCTCCCCGCCCATTACGGAGCTGCTTTCACCGATCTTGCAACCGGTTCTTTTTGATCGAAACCCGGATCCTTCGCTATAAGCTCCGCCTATGGACGCCACCAAAGCACAAGTCATCCTGTCCCTCGCCACATTGTGCATTAGCGCATTGGTCCTTGGACTGGTCGTGTTCTGGTTGATCCGTCGCTGCGGGGCTGCCAGAGATTTATCTCTGCCCGGAAATGTCCAGGCCGAGTCCTACGACCTGCTTGACCTGGGTTTTGTCGGTATCCTCATAAGCTACTTCGTTCTTTCCCTGATCGCTGCCGCCGCGGAGAAGGCACCGGGCCCGAATGCAGCACCGGTCACTGTTGAGACGGCCATTGCAATCGCTGTCTTCAGCCTCCTGCTTGGCATGGCCGTATTTATTTTTACCTCCCTGATACGCGGCAGGAACCCAATCAGCTTATTCGGCTTATCCCGGCTCAAGCCCCACAAAATCCTGGCCTGGTCAGTCTCAGCATTCCTTATTGCCTACACCGCAATGATCGGTGTGGTCTATGCTCAGGAATACTTCATCGGCAAGGAGGAGGATCTGCAGGAAGTTGTCAAGACCCTGTTAGGAACCGACAATCCCGCCCTTAAAGTCATTCTCGCCATCACTGCAATGATCATTGCCCCACTGGTCGAGGAGATAATATTCCGGGGCTGCCTCTATGCAGTCATCAAGCGTTACTCGGGGCGCTGCTTTGCTGCCATCATCACTTCCCTCCTGTTTGCCGTTGTCCACGGCAACCTACCGGGGATAATGCCTTTGTTCACCCTTGCGATTATCCTCACGCTCGTTTACGAGCTCACCGGTTGCCTGTGGGTGCCGATTGCCACGCACTCGCTGTTTAACGCTATCCAGATAAGCCTTATGCTGAATCTCCAAAATGGCTGACCGGAACCAGAAACTGGCCGATCTCGGTGAGGATGCACTGGTGAAGAAGCTCGTTAAGGACCTGAAAACGCGCAGTGACGTGGCAGTGGCCGCCGGTGACGACTGCGCGGTTATCAGGAGAGGCAAACGCGGCCATTACCTGCTGCTGAAAACCGACTGCGTCATCGAGGGCGTCCACTATGCCGCTGATACTCCGCCCTCAGGTGTCGGCTACAAGGCGCTTGCCCGTGCGATCAGCGACATCGCAGCCATGGCAGGCCAACCGCAACACGCGCTTATCACCCTCATCCTGCCGGCAGAGCGCAGTGTCAGTTACGCACGCGCAATCTATCGCGGCCTTTCACGTGCGGCAAAAAAACATGACATTGCCATCGTCGGCGGCGAAACAGCATGCCCGGCAAAAGGCGGCAACGCCTTGATATCAGTTACCCTCACCGGCAGCGTGACAACCAATCATTGTTGCCTGCGCTCTGGAGGCAGGCCCGGTGATGTGCTGTTTGTCACCGGTAAGCTCGGCGGATCCCTGAAGGGACACCACCTTCGCTTTGAACCGCGGGTTACCCAGGCAGCCTGGCTCGCCAGGAATTCCAAGCCGCGCGCCATGATGGACCTGAGCGATGGCCTGGCCTCCGACCTGCCGCGCCTCGCACTCGCTTCAGATTGCGGCTACCGTATCGATGTGCAGGCACTGCCGTGTCGCCGTGGACACTCAATCACGCAGGCACTGCATGACGGCGAGGACTATGAGTTGCTCCTCGCAGTGCCTGCGCGCAATGTTGCCGCCCTTACCCGCAACTGGAATAAACGCTTTCCGGCACTGCCACTCAGCAAAATCGGGGAACTTACAAAGCCCGGCATCAACGAGCCGTTGCTCGCGGGAGGTTGGCAACACTTTTAAACCGGCCGAGTAATGCAAACAGCCACAGCCATTGATGAAGCGGCAATGATCGAGGCGGGGCGGGCCGCCGGGACTGCACTGCAGGCGGGAGATGTCATTGCCCTCGTCGGGGAGCTCGGCAGCGGCAAAACCCACTTCACAAAGGGACTGGCAGCCGGACTCGGTTGCAAAACTGACATCACGAGCCCCACTTTCCCCCTTGTTCATGAACACCGGGGTAGCGATCTGCTGGTTTTTCATTTTGATTTCTACAGGATAGAGTCCGCCGTGGAAATAATCTCCCTCGGCTGGGACGACTACCTTGATGCCGGCGGAATCTGTGTCATTGAATGGGCCGATAAGTTCCCCGGGCTGCTGCCTCCGAAAACCCAGTGGCTGTATTTTACGATGAACGAAGACCAAACGCGGTTGATTACCCCGAGGCCAGGCCCATGAGCACGGTCCTCGCCATTGACACGTCCACCGCCACCGGGCGAATTGCGATCGCCGCCGGGGAAACTGTCATCTTCGCCCGGGAATTCACCTCGGAACGTTCACACAACTCGCAGATCTTCTCTCCGCTTGAAAGTGCCCTGACTGCCTGTAACCGGACACTTGACCTCGTGGCTGTTGGCACCGGCCCCGGGTCATATACCGGGGTGCGCATCGGCATTGCCACAGGAATCGGGATCGCCATGGCGCTTGATCTCCCGGTAATAGGCATCCCTTCAGCCTGTGCCGCCGCTGCAGATACAAGCGGATCCTACACGCTGATCGGAGACGCTCGGCGGGGAGCAACATTCATCGCGGAAGTGCAAGGCCATCAACTCGCGGCTGAGCCCGGGTTACTTGGGGATGACCAACTCCGCCCCCGGCTTGCGGACTGTGATTGCCCCCTCTTTACCTACGATGAAACACAGTTTCCGGAAGGTGTTGTCAGCACGCACCCAAGCGCCAGCAAACTCGCCGTCCTGGCCGCCTGCCTTGATGCTGCCGAGCTTGGCCGATTGGCCGGGATTGCGCCACAACCAATCTACCTGCGCGACCCGTTCGTCACCCAGCCAAAGAAACCGGGTAAGGCGGTGCCGTAAAAATCGCACTGAATTTTCAATGATTCCACATCACTCGACTTTGAAATCCCGTCGATCGTGGTAAAGCTTTCCAGTCCCGGGCGATAACGCCTGCGGCTGCAGGAGTGGTTTTCAGTTCCCACATCTTCATATTCTACTTTCTGGCGCTTGTCCTGGGCGCTTATTACCTCGCGCCCAAATCCTGGCGGCATCTCGTCCTCACCCTGGCCAGTTATGCCTTCTACGGCTGGTGGAACCCCTGGTTCGTGTTCCTCATGCTCGGCTCAACATGGATAGACTACCGGTGCGGGAAAATAGTCGCGGCGGAAGGCGCCTCACCTGCACGGCGCAAGACCGGTCTCTGGGTATCAGTCCTCGTTAATCTCGGCATCCTCGCATTCTTCAAATACGCCGGTTTCTTTTCCCAGAACGTATCTGCTTTTGCCGAGGTAATCGGTCTCGGGGAAGTAATGCTGCCGCCCTTCTTCTACGAGATCATCCTGCCGGTGGGAATCTCGTTCTATACCTTCCAGTCGATGTCCTACACCATCGATATCTACCGCGGGCATGCACGTCCGGCCCCGGACTTCCTCGGCTTTGCCTGTTATGTATCAATGTTCCCCCAGCTCGTGGCAGGCCCGATCGTGCGTTACGGCAGCATTGCCGATCAAATCCGCTCGCGAAGTCATTCTGTCGGTGTCTTCACCTACGGGTTGACCCGTTTTAACTTCGGCTTCGCCAAGAAAATCCTTCTCGCCAACCCGGCCGGCGAGATTGCCGACCTGTGTTTCGGAGCCGGCGACGGGTCACTCTCCACTCCCGCGGCATGGATCGGGGTGAGTGCCTATGCCTTCCAGATCTATTTCGATTTCTCGGCCTACTCCGACATGGCAATCGGGCTGGGCAGAATGTTCGGCTTCCGCTTCCCGGAAAACTTCAACTCTCCCTACAAGGCAAAATCCATTACCGAATTCTGGCGCAGGTGGCATATATCGCTGTCAAGCTTCCTGCGCGACTACCTCTACATCCCGCTGGGAGGTAACCGCAAAGGCGCCGCTCGCACCTATATAAACCTGATGCTGGTGATGCTCATCGGCGGCCTGTGGCACGGCGCACAGTGGACCTTTATCGCATGGGGGGCAATCCACGGCGGCATGCTCGCCCTGGAGCGCTTCACGACACGCCATTGCCGCGACATCTTCATCCCCGCACCTGTAAAGATTACCACTACATTTATCGTCGTGCTGGTTACCTGGGTATTCTTCCGCGCGGAAAACTTCGAGGTCGCCGGGCGATATCTCGGTGCCATGTTCGGCATCAGGGACAGTGCCCCCTCTGCAGGCCTGCTGCTGGCACAAGTCACGCGCCCTGCCGCATTGCTGTTCATGGCTGCCTGTTTCTGGTCAGCCTTCGCCATGCCGAGAACCGCAGAAATTCTCAAGACCCTCACCGCCGCCAAGGTAATCATCGGCCTGGTAGTTCTGCTCCTCGCACTGGGCTTGATGTTCACCCAGGAATTCAACCCTTTCCTTTACTTCCAGTTCTAGGATGAAAAATCCCTACAAAGGCCAGCACGACGACCTTGAGATCCGCCTCGGCAAAGCCGGCGCGTGGATCCTTGTGTTTCTATTCCTGCTAATCATCACCCTGCCCCCACTGTACCGTAACATTCTCGAGTTCACTAAAAACACCAACCTGCCTGCCGGGCCTGATCCGGTCGCCCTCCCCGAACGCTGGGTGCCGGCAACCGAACTCTTTAAGATTGGCAACGGTGAAGGGCTCCTGACACATCTTAAGGAATTTGAGGACAAGCTCGAGAAGGCGCAATTCACCGATCCTCCGCGCCAGCTGATTCAACGTTCCCTCTTAGAAAGCCCGTTGCGTGAAGGCAACCGCAAGACCCGCATCGGGAAAGAAGGCTGGCTCTACCTGCAAACCGCCCTCGACTCCATCACCGGTTATGGCCCGCTCAAGCCCGAGCCGGATTCGGTTGCCAAGGATCCGCGACGCAGTCCCTGGCGCGCACCGCTTGATGTCATCAGGACCTTTGCCGGCCAACTTGATGAATTCGGTGTTGAGCTGATGCTCGTGCCGATCCCGGTAAAGCCGATGATTTATCCCGAACATCTCGGCCATGCAAGCCCCGGCCCGGTGACACATCCGGATGCATCCGCCTTCTACTCGAAAATCAATGCCCTACCCAATGTCGAGGTCATCGATCTCAGTGAGGACTTCTGGAAACTTAAAGATACCACCCGGGTATTCCTCAAGCAGGACACCCACTGGACTCCTGCCGGCATGGAACATGCCGCAGAGAAAATAAGCTCCCGTATATCGGGCAAGCCATGGTATGCCCCCGGCCCGGGCTTCACGCCTGCCGAGCGCGAGAAACGCCAATCCCCGGGTGACCTCGTTGAGAAACTTGATGCAGGAAAAACCGGCTTCGCGGAGGAAACCGTCGAGGTAACGCCGGTCAAGGGCCAAGTGCACGATCAGGATTCCCCCATCGTCCTGCTGGGCGACAGCTTCACAAACATCTATGCTGATGACATTGGCCTGAACTGGGGGAAAGAAGCCGGTTTCGCCGAGCACCTTGCACTCAGGCTTCGCATCCCGATTGATGTGATCGCCATCAACGGCGGGGCTGCCACCGGAGCTCGTCAAGCCCTCGCGCAGCGCAAGGGCAGCGCAACGATCATGAAAAAGAAAAAAGTCATCATCTGGGCCATTGCCGCCCGTGACCTCTTGCTCGCAGAAAGCGGAGCACGCGAGGCTGAAATCGAGTGGCAGGACGTCAGCTTCAACGATGAACCACCCGCGCCCGGCAACCGGGAAACAGCTAAAATCCGTGCCACCATGCTCAGCAGGCCGGAACTCCCCGACCCGCAGTCCACCACCTACTCAACCTTACTCTATGCCGCGGAGTATCATATCGATGCCGTCCTTGAGGGTGATATCGAAGCGGAGGAGGCAGGCAGGATCGCTGTTATCCATTACGCCTTCAAGGATCGCCGACCTCTTGAGAGTTCAACTTACAGGGTCGGCGATCAGCGTGAATTGGAGCTCGTTTCCTTTGCCGCCATGAAAGAGCTGCAAAAGATTGAAACCCGCAATGACAGCGATTTGTTCGATCTTTACTGGGATCTCACCGCAATCAGGCCCCTGGACGCGACCATTGCCGGCAAACCCCATGTCTTCGCATCATTGGGCTGCTGTTTATTCGCGTTGCTGCTTGGCCTCGGCCTGCGCCGTGCCGCACGGCAGTGATTGATGTTTTCCCTTTGCATTTGACCCCCGAGCCGTTTCAAGGCATCATTCGCGCCCGTTCTATGGGAATATCGTAGACATCTGACCAATAAATCTCACCACATACCATGCCCGCCCGTATCTACCGCGAAAAACACGCCGACATGAAAGTCCTCAAGGGGAAAACCTTTGCTGTTATCGGCTTTGGCTCCCAGGGACACGCCCACGCCCTCAACCTCAAGGAAAGCAGGGTCAACGTCATCATCGGCCTCTATAAAGGTTCCAAGTCACGTGCCATCGCCAAGAAGCTCGGCTTCAAGGTCTATGATACCGCCGAGGCGGTGAAGCGGGCCGACATTATCTTTGTCGCCGCCCCGGATACCAAGATCGGGGCCATTTACAGGAAGGATATCGCGCCACACCTCAGCAAGGGAAAAACCATCGGATTCAGTCACGGCTTTGCCATCCATTACGGCACTGTTGTGCCACCGGAAAATGTCAATGTCATCATGGTGGCACCCAAGGGACCCGGTCACATCGTGCGACGCCAGTTTACCGAGGGCAAGGGTGTCCCCTCACTGATCGCTGTGCACCAGAACCCCGGGAAAAATGCCAAGAAAATCGCGCTCGCATGGGCTCACGGCATTGGCGGCACACGGGGAGGTGTCATCCAGACTACTTTCAAAGAAGAAACCGAGACCGACCTTTTCGGCGAGCAAACCGTGCTTTGCGGAGGAATCAGCGCCCTTGTGACCACAGGTTTTGAAGTGCTGGTCGAGGCCGGATACCAGCCGGAAATGGCATACTTCGAGTGTCTGCACGAACTCAAGCTCATCGTTGACCTGATGAACGAGTCAGGCATTGCCGGCATGCGTTTCTCAATCTCGGAAACCGCCGAGTGGGGTGATGTCAGTGTCGGGCCAACCATTATCGACAACGCCACCAAGAACAAGATGAAGCGTGCCCTGAAGCGGATCCAGAACGGCCAGTTCGCCGAGGAATGGATTCAGGAAAACAAGAAAGGCCAGAGGAAATTCAACCGGTTGCGCAAGGCGGGAGAAGAACACGAGATCGAGACGGTTGGCAAGCGTCTACGCGGGTTGATGCCCTGGATCAAGAAGCGCTCAACCAAAGGTGCGCAGGCATCCTATTCATAGCGGCGCAAGTCCCGTGGATCGCGACGCCCTTGCCATTGGCAGTTGGTAAACGCCTCATTGTCGTTGACTGCCAGTCTCAGTGCTTTGCAGAAAACCTGGGAATACTCTGAACTTCTCTGAATCGGGAGGTTGGTGTAGGGGATTCCCGGGCAGTGCAGCCGCCGAATCCCATTTTGATAGGTTTTAGCTACCGACGACCACCGTTGCCTGTTAAGATATCGAGTAATGCGTAAGTTTTCCTCAGGCGAACCGCAA
>JAPYUT010000026.1:0-5263 GCA_029940475.1 Verrucomicrobiales bacterium
CGCTGAAGCGTACTGAGTATTTTGATGCGCATGGAAAACGCATGCCGGAGCGGATCGGCAGGCGTTAGGTCTTTTTCGATCAGTTTGATCAATGGCGGTTTTTGAGGCTGTGTCATGAAGGGCTAGAGTAAATGAAGCTTAGTCAAATCAAGAAGACTGCTTGCGTGGCATTCCTGCTGGCAACCCGGGCAGGGGCCGATGATCCTGTTATCAAGATCTCCGGGGTGGAGAGGCCTTTCGTGGCACTTAGTTTACGAATTCCAGCAGATGCCCTGCGTGCACGTGTCACCGGTTCCCACGACCTGCAGTCATGGCACTTGACGCAGGCCTTGCCCACCGGGGAAGGGGAGTCCTGGCTGGAGCAACCTGCGGGCGGCTGGCGCAGCGAAATGGAGGTTTTCCTTCGTGATGAGCAAGAGCATTCTTTCTTCAGGCTTGAGATTGAGAGAGAGAACCTTAATGCATGGCAACTTACCACGGTGGACAACACGGCGACTGTCGGCCTGTTCACTTCCCTGGCGTTTGATCCCGAGGGAAACCCGGCCATTTCATACAACGACAGTTCCAGCGGTGACCTGAAATATGCGGCGTATGACGGTGCACGCTGGGTTGTTTCCCTGGTGGACAGCGAAGGAGATGTCGGTAGTCACTCTTCGCTTGCCTTTACCCCGAACGGAGAGCCTGCGATTTCGTATTATGAGGGGGAACCCCAGAATGACCTGAAGTATGCCTGGTATGACGGGAGCACCTGGAGGACAATGCGCCTGGATAGGCAAGGGGATGTCGGCACCTATACATCGTTGGCTTTCGGTGGCGGCGGCAGGCCGCACATCTCGTATTTTGATGCCACCAACGGGGCCCTGAAATATGCAATGCATGACGGGTTTGGCTGGCTGACTGCCACGGTGGATACGGCTCAGGGAGATGGGGAAACAGGCTTGTTTACCTCGCTTGCCCTGCGTCCTGATGGTCGACCGTCGATTTCGTATTATGCCACCAATGCGCTCATGAACAACGGGGCGCTCAGGTATGCCGAATTTGACTGGATTAAATGGCACATTACCACGGTAGAAGGCGGTGGCAGCAACAGGCATATCGGCACCTACACCTCCCTTGCTTTTGATGCCGATGACCGACCGTCTATTTCTTACCTGGAAGGGGTCAATTACAACCTGCAATACGCCGTGAACGATGACTCGGGGTGGACTTCAACCACGGTGGACAGTGATGGATTCATCGGCCTTTATACTTCGCTTGCCTTTGATGCGAGCGGCAGGCCGGCAATCTCGTATTACGATTTTATCAATGATACCCTGAAATATGCCTGTTATGACGGCTCGGAGTGGATTGTACTTACAGTGGACAGCACAGCGCGGGTTGGTATTTATACCTCCCTTGCTTTCGCGCCGAACGGGCATCCGGCAATCTCGTATTTTGACATTACCAACAGTGCGCTAAAGTTTGCCATCAGGGGGGTGAAATGAGGCTAGCGCTAATTATTCTATGCTCCGGAGTTGTGCCCTGTGGGGTAATTGCCGCGGAAGAGAGTGAGCCGAAGAAAGCAGTGGATCAGTTGCGTGCAATTGGCGTGCGGGTTTTTGAGGATACCAGGACCGGGGAGGTCACTGAGATCGTGGCCAACGGGAATGGGAAAATACGCAATAAGCATCTGAGGATTGTTGCCCGGTTTCCCGGCCTGACAGATGTTTCACTGGAGGGCACGCAGGTGGACAGTGAGGGGATCCGTCACCTGAAAGTGTTAAAGAGAATTGAATGGCTCAATCTCTTCGGTTGCCCTGTTGGCAACGAGGGGCTTAAACATCTCTCGGGGATAGTAAGCCTGAAACTGCTGCCGGTTGGTAATTCCGGGGTGACGGATGCCGGACTGCTGCATGTCGGGCGCATGGAAAATCTGGAATATCTCGGGCTTCGCGGTAACGATATAAGTTGCAAGGGGATGATGCATCTTGCCGGCTTGAAGAAGCTTAAGGGACTGCATCTGGGTGAAACAAAGGTCAGTGACGCAGGACTTAAGAACCTGGAGGGGCTTCTGAACTTGGAACAACTGTGGTTGCATGACACCGCGATATCAGATGGCGCGATTGATCAGTTGGGGAAGTTTTCAAGGCTGCGTGAGATTGACCTGAGCAACTCGGCAGTCACGATCAGAGGGATTGCCAGGCTGCATAAATTGCTGCCGAAATGTCAAGTTCGCCATTCACACTGATAAACAGTGTGTCCGCAACGAACAGGTAACTGCTGCCTGTTTTCTTTGTGCAGTTGCCTATTAATAGGCAGAAGTCAGCAGATCTAACCCGGAGGCCATTGCAACTGTCGCCCGGCGAGTAAATGAACATGCAGGTGGGGGACGCTCTCACCGGCGTCTTTACCGTTATTGATGACAAGGCGGAAGCCTTTATCAACTTCAGCTAAGTCCAGATCGCGGGCGATTTTACGGGCAGTTAGCAGTAGATGACCAAGCGTGGCTGCGTCATCTTCATGCGCTTGTCCAATCCTCGGGATGGCTTTCTTGGGAATAATCAGGATATGGTGAGGGGCCTGGGGGCTGATGTCCTTGAATGCAATCGAGATGTCGTCTTCATGGACAATATCTGCAGGAATCTCGCGCGCGATGATCCGTTCAAACAATGTAGTCTCGGACATCTATACCACTTAGGGGAATCCGGGTCATACCGGGAAGAAGCTCGATTACTTCAGAATGAGCCCGACATCACCCTCCCGGAGATGAATCATTTTAACTGCGATGAATTTGTCGATTTCAATCGTCAGTTCTTCACAGGCATTGTTCCAGCGGTTTGCACGGCAAAGGTGTTTTACCGCTTTGCGCAGGCCGAAGCACAGGATTTGTGAAGCACCGCAACGTTCACAGTCCGTGAGACGGACTTGTAGTTGGCGAAAGAACTCAAGCTCGAAACTACTGCCTGCATTGCGTGCGATATCGAGCAGGGAAATTCTTATCGGCGGCGGGGCAATTTCAAGGGTCTTGGCAATGTCATCACAGCCAAGATAACTCAGGACATGTTCTATCTTACAATAGAGTTCCTCAATGGTGATTGTGTTCTTTGGAAAACGGTGGCGGAGATATTCGATGACCGCGCGCGTTATGTCATTTGCAAAGAACCAGTCAGGATGCCCTGCCTTGACTGCGGCTTTGGTGATCTCATCAGAAAGCCAGCGAGCTTCGTAGCTTACGACTTCCTGATTTCCAAATTTTAGAAGTGGTAGTTGATCTGGTATGCAGACCATTTGATGAATGAAGGGTTGGGAGCTAAAAGGGTGGTTTGTTGGTTACGGCGGCAATTTTTGCCTGATTGCCGGATATAATGCAAGCTATTGACTGAAAAAATCCGGATGCCGGGTATCGGCTGAGGGTCTTCGTTCCAGTGACTGGATTTCCTCAATGAACTCACCGACTTCCTGAAACTGGCGGTACACGGAAGCGTACCTTACGTAGGCGACAGGATCGATGGTTTCGAGGCTGTTCATTACGCGTGCCCCGATCATTTGTGTCGGGACTTCACGCATCCCTTCAATTTGGATTCCGGAGATAATTTCATCCGCAGCGGTTTCGAGAACATCAATACTTACTGGACGTTTTTCACAGGCCTTTATCAGGCCGTCCAGTAACTTGTTCCTTTTGAAGGACTCCCGGGCACCATTGCGTTTCACCACCAGGATATCACTGTGCTCGAGTTGCTCATAGGTGGTGAAGCGGTAACCGCAATTCAGGCATTCGCGTCGCCGGCGAATTGCCAGTGAGCCCTTCGCTTCACGCGAATCAACGACTTTGTCCTTCAGGTTTCCGCATTTAATACACTGCATGCCTTAAGAGTTCAGTGTGTCGTATTTTTTCGTGCAAGGTCAACTTTCAAAGTTGCCCCTGATGATGTGCAATCAGCACTATTTCCAGAGTTTTAATATTTTCGCAAATGACACATAAAAATTTATGAGTATTCCGATGGTGAGAATCCCGCAACAAAGACAAGTCCAGTCCTCATATAGAGTTTAATTCTCTAAATATTCGACGGAACCTGAGTTTTCTGGAAACTTGAGGTTTTACAAAGTCGAGCCGGGAAAGGCAAGCTACTCAATGCGGGTGAAATGGTAGCTCAGCACCTTGATCGGGAGCCCTTCAGGGACATCAATGCTGAGGTCAAGCACATGCTCATTGTCTCCCTTAAACTCAATACGTGAGCGGTAGAGCGCAGGGCATTGCCGCACTGGATCGTAGTTTTCGCCGGATAGTTCCAATGCATTGGTCTCGGAATTAAAATCCCCTTCAAAAAGGTAGAGGAAGGGAGCCGTTGAGTCGTTCCAGGTGGAAATGTATTTCTTTTTCACCGGGTCATATCCCAGGGAACCGTTACCGGAGAGGGGAGAACCCATCATATCGGCTTCGAAGTGACTTTTGCACCAGAGTTGTCCCAGCATTTTTCCGGTCTCGGTTCCGTCAACCTCGACAGGGTTGGCATCGCCGCCCATAAAGTAGCAACAGTGAACCTTCCAGGTTCCTGTTTTACGCTGGATTTGAGAGTGTTCTTCGGAGGCTCCGATCGTTATTTGAGTGTTTTGATTGCTGTCAGGCATTATCAGGTAAGGGCTGTGCTTAAAGGCTGAGAGATTAACCGGGAGATGACCAAGAGTCGATTGCTGAATGCTTATTTTTTAAAAAAACGCAAGATTTCGCTATTGTCAGCAGGCTATTTGCTTGGCATTGTTTGCGGTATGACACCAAGCTGTTTATTCACTACTTTGAGGTTTTTGGCCATTGTTAGTTTCATCTTCTTATCGGGGGGACTGCTCGGGTGCAAAAATAATTTCTTGGGAAACCGAACTTCTGGACCGGCAATTGTTCCGTTGGTTGAGTTGCCGGTGCCCGGCATTACCCCCAGAGGTGGTTCCGGGTTAGACCAACCGTTGCCACCCCGGCGTGCTGCAAACCCGGCATTGGAGCCTATTACGAATTTGGCAACAGCGGTGTATGTCATCAAGAAAGGGGATACCTTGTGGAGCATTGCGCGATCCCACAGGACATCTGTTCTTACATTGCAAAGACTCAACGGGATAAGTGATTCGTTTATTCGTTATGGAGATGGATTAAAGGTTCCCGCGGCAGGGGCTGCATTGCTTGCTAAAGAGCAAAAAGAACAGCCTGTGGTGAAGGTGCCCGTGCTGGTGCCTGCTCCCGTGCTGGTGCCTGCGGTGAAGGAACCCGTGCTCTTGCCCGCGCCCCTGCCAGCAC
>JAPYUT010000026.1:5363-8002 GCA_029940475.1 Verrucomicrobiales bacterium
CTCTGCCAGCACCTCTGCCAGCACCTCTGCCAGCACCTCTGCCAGCACCTCTGCCAGCACCTCTGCCGGTGCCCGAGGTGGAGCCCGCGCCTGCGGTGAAGAAACCCGGTACAGGGTTGGGATTTGGTGGAGAAAGTGAGCCACGCCCAAAACCTCCGCTGCAAAGTGATGAGGACGGGTTCCTGCCACTGCCACCGCAGCCTTAAATGGAGCGAGGACTCAGGGTCACCGGAGTCAGGCAGGGCTAAGTTGGGATGTGAAGCAGGAACAGGGTGAGCTTTGATTAACTGCTTGAGTTATGTCCTGATTGCCGGGCGATTAATCGTGACCGGGAATTTCGGGGCAGGGAAAATTTTCTACAGGAGATCGTGAACCGGGACTCTTCATCTTCGCGCCGCTCCTTTCGCTGGCTCATTGTTGCAATCGTTTTATTGTGTGGATTGCTGGCGACTCCGCTCCCGAGGAAGATTTATCGTGGGATGAAGCGGATCGCCGGGGATCCGGGCGATCCGAAGATCATCCGGGAAGTGGAGGTCAAGGAGATCGTCCGTGAGGTTAAGGTTCGCGAACCGTTGCCGGAGAGTTTCGTTAACTACAAGAGTGTCGACACGGCAAAACTCTGGAACGGGATTGAAGTGAATTCCGCAATGGAGGTAATTGAAGGAAAGATTGCCTCGGTCGAGAGGAACAACCCGAAAGGCTATACGTTTGATTTCAAGATTAACCTGACAGTTCCCGCCCCGGGCGCATCGATGGCGGAACTTGCCGGGAATAATCCCCATCTTGCCGCTACATTGCCAGCGATTGGGCAGTTGGTGGCAGGCGGAAAGGTGTCCGGTTTCTACCATAAGCTCTACCAGATCAAGGCCACGCGGGTGCAGCAGTTCATCACGCGCCTTAACGCCGTTCCTGACCGGCATAATTTTTATGACTGCGAGAGTATCCTTGAGCTACAGCATCCGGACTCGCAACAAAAGGTGTTCTTCCTTCAGGGAGACATGGACGTGGTGTCCGATGGATCCGACGGGGACCGCATGCCGGAATATGATGAATATATTGCAAAGTCGACAAACTATCAGCCCTTTACCAGCTATGGCTGGAAGAAGAAAACCCGGCAACCCAACCCCTTGCTTTCAACCTGGGAGAAAAAACTCGCCACGGCACAGCAGGAACTCACCAACGGCAAGGTGCGCGTTTCGCGCCTGGCTTCCCATAAGCAGCATATAACAACCCTTAAGCGGGAGATTGCGGACATGAAGGCGCGCAGTTTTCTGATTGCCCGCGAAGATCCCTTCATTGTCATTCCCTCCTGGATGCGTGGCTATAGCAACCAGAATGCGTTTGCTCCAAATATTGGTGACTATGCTGCCGTGATATTTGAGGATCGTGTGTATCCCGCGATTGTTGGTGATACCGGGCCGACATGGAAAGTGGGTGAGGCCTCGCTGCGTCTGGCCCGGGAAATTAATCCCAAGGCCACTCCTTACAGTCGCCCGGTCAGCAAACTGCATGTTTCCTACCTGATTTTTCCCGGCAGCCGGGATCCTGCGGACGCACCGGACTTTGAGCGATGGCATCGCAGGGTCAGCGCGCTGCTGGACAGGATCGGCGGTCTTGGAAAGGGTATGAAACTTCACCAATGGTCCAATAATCTTGTGAAGGAGAAGCGGGTGGATTAAAGATGGGCTTTCTGGATATTGGATTTTTTCGGATGTGAGATTCCCTGATTGAGAGAGTAGCAAGCAGAGCAAGCCAACAAGTATCATTTGAATCATGCCTGAAGAGGAGAAGCCATCGCGTCCCAAGTTGATTGTCCCGGGGGCAGAGAGTGGAGAAAAAAAAGGCAGTGCCATTGTTCCTGCTGAAACTCAGTCATCCAAACGGCCCGTGCTTGTGCCGCTTTCCGAATCAAGCCCGGAAGGCAGGGGGGGGCCCCCCGGTCTACCTGATGAACCTGACTCGCAGTTAACAGGGACTCAACCCGGGTTGCCGATACCGCAACCTGTTGCCGGGACGGGAGTAAGTGCCAAAGTTGTGGTGAGGCCGATGGTTAGCCCGAAGCCGGCGGACTTGGCCGGGGAAGAAGAAACTTCCCAAGCGCAGGAGAACTTTGCGGAAGTGGTGGAAGTGGGACCGGCACCTGAAGAAGACGGCATTGTGGATATTGTAGGGACAATCGGAGTGGCGGAGGAAGTCATTGCCGAACTGGATGAAGTTGCCCAGAGAGAGGAGTATGCAAGGATTGCCGAGGCGGAACGGGTAAGGATTGCCGAGGCAGAGCGGGCAATGGCGGAAGCTCAAGCACAGGAAGAGGCAGAGGAACGGGCAAGGGCAGAGGCGCAAGCACAGGAGGCAAGGCAGCAGCAGGCGCCCGCAGGGCAAGCGCCACTTGGGATCGTGCAAGCGCGGCAGGGTTATCCAATCTCCCCAGCTGGCCAACCCTATCCGGGGCAGGTCCATGGGGCAGCAGGTGAGCGGATGCAAGGGATCCCTGCCATGCCGGTTAAGGCGGCGAGCGGGATTCCCGGCTGGGCGATTTACATGATCGGCTTTTTGAGCGGGGCCTTGATATTGCTTATCCTTTTTATGGCAACGCCGATGGGCGAAGGGCTGATCGGCAAGAGTCTCATGGAAAAAGG
>JAPYUT010000026.1:8102-51360 GCA_029940475.1 Verrucomicrobiales bacterium
TTATGGCAACGCCGATGGGCGAAGGGCTGATCGGCAAGAGTCTCATGGAAAAAGGCTGGAGAAAGATGGAGAACTCCGGGAAAAGCCCGTAGTTCCGGTGCGGTGCAGGCAACGACCTTTTCTCAACCCGGTTCAGTGAAGTAGGAGCCTATCTTGAACAAATCTCTGGCAAATGGTTTTGCAGGAGGTAACCGGCGGCAAAGAATGGCACTATAATAATGGCGGTGCATTTCATGCGCGGCAGCCAACTGGGAGAGTCATCCCTCGATAATCAAGCTGGAGATTGATAACATCCCGGGATGATGTTGTGCCAATGGCTGAAAAAGCATTTGGCGTTGGAGCCGGAGGCGGGTTATTGATCTTTCTTACACCAAGAAAACCGCAAAACCTTAAGCCATGTCCGAAGAGGAAACCCCCAAACGTCCCAAACTCATTGTCCCCGGAGCTGCCCCCGGTGGGGATGAAGGTCAGCTTGTCGTCCCCGAAGAGGTAGAGGAGCCTGCAACTCAGGCAGAAATTCCTGTTGAGCAAGAGGTGGTTGCCGAGCCGGAAAGTGTCCCTGTCGTTGAGGAACCTGTCGGCCCGGTGAAGATTGCGGAGATGGCGCCTCCCCCGCTTGAAGAGGGCCTTGAGGAAATTGTGGAGACCGTTGAGACGGCGGAGGAAGTGATCGCTGAAATCGATGCGGTGGAGGCGACAGCAGCAGCGGAGGCAGCAGCAGCAGAGGTATTGCGACAGCAATACGAACAACAGCAATACGAACAACAGCAATACGAACAACAGCAATACCAAGCGCAGGTTGCTCAGGCTCAAATGGCGGCACCTCAGCAGGGTTATCCCCAGCAGCAGGGTTATCCCCAGCAGCAAGGTTATCCCCAGCAGCAGGGTTATCTCCAGCAGCAAGGTTATCCCCAGCAGCAAGGTTATCCCCAGCAGCAGGGTTATCCCCAGCAGCAGGGAAGGCCCCTGGTGGGACAGCCGAGAGGCATTCCCGGATGGGCAATATTTTCGATGGGATTCCTGGCGGCTGCGCTCATCTCGATATTAACCTTTAAGCTTACTCCCATAGGGGAGGCTTTTATCGCGGAGGATCTCAAGGAAAAAGGATGGCAGAAGATGTCGCTCCCCAGGAAGCAAGCGGAGCCAAGCCCCAGCCCGCCCCCGACAGTTTCTCAACCTGTGGAAGGCGGTAAAACCACAGAGCCTGACGCGCCGGATGATGACGCTGAGCCGGCAGGAGATGATGCGCAACCCGGTGAGCCGGAAGCAGCGCAATAAACAGGTGGCAATCCTTGTGAGTGCTTACTTGGGTAACCTGAAGATCCTGTCACTGTCAGGCTCCATTGCCAGCCCTCCGGGCTTAATGTCTCGCACATCAAGAAGGGCGAAGGGCGGGTAGGGAGACTTTACAAATCCGGTATTCTCGGTCTTCAGGGCAAGCGGGTAATCCGGCTTTTTGTTCGCTTCCGGCTTCTTCTCGACAACAGTTTCCTTAGGGGGAGGAGGAGTCAACCGTGCGGGTGGCTTTTCATTTTTTCCCGCCGGTCGTGTGGTTGTATCCTTTGGCTTTGCTGGCGGTTTGCTAACGGCTTGCTTTTTGGTTGCCGGTTGTTCATTGGGACGAACAATTTCAACCGGCGGTCGGGGAGGTTGAGTTGAGCCCTGAATGGGTTTTGGAGCGCGGTTTTGTGCAGGGAGTGAAGGAGGTGACAATTGCCGTTGGACCAAGGCCGGCGGCTTTTGATAGGGAATGGACTGGGCCTCGTTACGTGTGCGGACATGGCCGGAGAATCTTTTCTGGTGGCGGTTCAGGTTGTTGCTTCTGGGGAGCTCAGTGGTGCTGTTGTGAAATGAGTAGTTTAACTCGTCGCGGGTCCTGTTGAATGCCCTGCCGAGATCCCTGCCGGTGTTCTTGAGGTCCCTGGCAAACCTTTGCCAGAAGGTTCGCTCCGGTGGCGTGGCCGTGGCGGGATCTGAGACATGGTTGCCTGTCTGTGGAGCTTGCGGGTAAGGGTAACGGTTTTCCGCTCCAGCCGGGATGCTCAGGATAAGTCCGAGTGCGAGCAGGGAAATTGTGAGTATTTTAAGAGCCGGGTTACTTTTCATGTCTTTTAATCCGTAATGAGCTGCTGTGCAGCCCGGGTTCAGGAAAGATTGGTAACGAATATTACGCGGGCGTTTGCGGGTATCTTTCATCCGCGGGGCATTATTCGCTGACTGCCTTTACGTATAAGGACTGTTGAATTATAACCCATTTTGTCCTTATAGTCGCGAAGTGAAATTTTTATTAATGTTTGCGCTTCTTTCCTTGATTCTGCCTTTAGTAGCGCAGCAGGATGTGCGTCCTGTTGAGGGATTACGACAGAATGACCCGGCTATCCATGCCCTCGTTGGCGGGCAAGTTGTCTCCGCCAAGGGCGTAATTGAGGCCACGATTATCATCAGGGACGGGAAAATTGATGCGCTTGGCGAGAAACTGGATATTCCTGCCGGGGCACGGGTCTGGGATGTTTCCGGCCGCCACATTTACCCGGGCTTTATTGAGCCCTGGTGGGAGGTTCCGCAGGAAGATGTAAAGAAGGGGTCCCACTGGCACAAGGGCGTGCGGCCTGAACTCCGGGTTGCAATGGGCACACTGCCCGGGGAGGATGTCTTCAAGAAAAGGCGGGCACTGGGTTTTTGTGTGGCGCACATGGTTGCTGATGGCGGCATCTTTAGGGGACAGGGCGCGGTTGTCCTGTTGCGGGCAGGACAGCGCGGTGAGCAGATCATTGACCCGTCCGCCGGGCAGGTCATTGATTTCGCCAATGGCGGTGGTGGTTACCCGTCCTCATTGATGGGAGCCATCGCACTGGTCAGGCAAACCTGTTCCGATGCGCTCTGGCATCGCCAGGCGATAGCCGCGCACCTTGCCAATCCCGCGTCGGTCGCCAGGCCGGCTGATAACCGTGCACTTGCAGCCCTTGACCTGCGCGGCCGCAGCTACCTGATTGCGCGCGATGAACTGGATTACGCGAGGATTGCCGCGCTGGGCAAGGAGTTTAAATTTGCCAGTGTGCTGCGCGGTAACGGTCATGAATACCGCCGGGTTGATGATATCAGGAAACTTGGTGCGCCGCTGATCCTGCCGGTGAATTTTCCCGGCGACCCGGCCATTGACGATGTGAGCTCCGGCATGGGCTATTCCCTGGCCGAGCTTGGGCACTGGGAGTTTGCCGCATCAAACCCTGCCTTCCTTGAAAAAAACGGCGTGGACTTCTCCCTTACCAGCCACAGCCTTGAGGATATTGAGGGGCAGTTCTGGCAGCGTGTCAGGCTGGCGGTCAAGCGTGGGCTGCCTGCAGGTGTTGCACTGGAGGCATTGACCACACGTCCTGCGAAAATGCTCGGCATTGAAGAGCGTTGCGGGGATCTCCAGCCGGGAAAGATTGCCAACCTTGTGGTGGCAAAGGGTGACCTCTTTACCGATGAGGATGCCGAGGTGAGTGACACCTGGGTTGATGGCCTGCCTTACCCCTCTGAAAAGGAAGACACGCCTGATGCCTCTGGAAGCTGGGAGATCACCTGGCCGGAGATCGAGAAGCCGCTCAAGTGGCAGATCGGCGACGGCAAGAAGCCGAAAGTAAAGTCCGGGGAGGATTCCTTTGATGCGCGCTGGAAGGGTGATCGCCTGCTGCTCTTTCCCCCGGCAAGGCTGGTTGGCGGCGATGAAAATTTTGCCAGGCTTTCCGCGACATTCGATCCTGGAAAGAAGACGCTCAGCGGTATCGCGGTGATGCCGGGAGGGAAGACCTTCTGGTGGAACGGCAAGCGTTCCGGTGATGTTGAGGAGAAAGAGGATGAGGAGAAAGAGCAGAAGAAAAAAGACGACAAGGATGAGCAGGTGCCAAGCCTTGAATTCAATCATTACCCGGCCGGTGCCTACGGGTTCGCCGGGATGCCGGAGCAGGCGGTGCGATTAATGGTGCGTGGGGCCACGGTGTGGACCTGCGCAGCGGCAGGGGTGATTGCGGATGGTGACGTGCTCATTGAGAAGGGAAAGATCACCGCGGTCGGCAAGTCCCTTGAGGTTCCGCACGGGACAATCATCATTGAAGCTTCCGGACAACACGTGACCCCGGGATTGATTGATTGTCATTCGCATACCGCGATCAGTCGTGGCGTCAACGAGGGCACACACGCGGTCACTGTCGAGGTCAGAATCGGTGACGTGCTGGACCCGACTGACATTTCCCTTTACCGGCAGTTGGCCGGTGGACTGACAACTGCAAACCTGTTGCACGGGTCAGCCAACCCGATGGGGGGGCAGAACCAGGTGATCAAGCTGCGCTGGGGATCAGGTGCTGATGGCTTGCGTTTCAAGGGAGCCAAGCCGGGAGTGAAGTTTGCACTGGGGGAAAACGTCAAGCAGTCGAACTGGGGGGAGCGCAAAACCACCCGTTACCCGCAGACGCGCATGGGCGTTGAGCAGATCATGAAGGATACCTTCATTGCCGCGCGGGAATATCGCATTGCCATGGAGCGAGCGGAGCGTGCGGGACATCCGCATCGCCGTGACCTGCGCCTTGAGGCGACCCTTGAGATCCTGGACGGTGAGCGAATCGTCCATATCCATTCTTACCGCCAGGATGAAATCCTCATGTTTGTCAGGCTTGCCCAGGAGTTCGGGTTCACGGTGGGCACCTTTCAGCATGTGCTGGAGGGCTACAAGGTTGCTGACGCGATTGCTGAGATCGGGGCAGGGGGATCAACCTTCAGTGACTGGTGGGCATACAAGTTTGAGGTGTATGACGCGATTGCTTACAATGGTGCGCTGCTGCATGAGGCGGGCGTGGTGACCTCATTCAACTCGGACAACAGCGAGCTTGCCTGCAGGATGAATACCGAGGCGGCCAAGGCGGTCAAGTATGGTGGTGTCTCCGAGGAGGAGGCGCTTAAGTTCGTGACCATCAACCCGGCAAAACAGCTGCAGATTGACAAGCGCGTCGGTTCACTTGAGGCCGGCAAGGACGCTGACTTTGTCATCTGGAGCGGGCACCCCCTGTCAACCTACTCGAGGGCTGAGCAGACATGGATTGACGGCCGGCGCTACTTTGAGCTTGAGGCTGACGCCAAGTTGCGGACGAGGGTGGGCAAAGACCGGGCGAGGCTGGTTACCAAGGCCATGAAGAAGTTTACCGAGAAGCCCGACAAGGATAACAAGGATGAGCAAGAGAAGGAACCTGAGTGGAGACAAGGCCTTGCTGATGGCAGGTTGCCGTTTCTGCCCTGGGTGCCCTTGAAAAACTGTACGACGGTAACCCGCAGCCTGTATCACGACGGCACCAGCCTGCACACCTGTACCTCGGCGGGTTGCTGCGCGGCTCGCTAGAAGATGAAGAATTTATCAATCAACCTGACGTTAATACTTTCCTGCGCAGCCCTGTGCAGCGGCAATGACAATATTCCTGCCCCCCCGCAGCAGGGTCCGATATTGTTTACCGGGGCAACGATCCACCCGGTCAGTTCTGCGCCCTTCGAGGGTTTTCTGCTGGCTGTTGAGGGCAGGATTGTCAAGTTGGGTAAAAAGGATGAAGCGCCATTGAGTCCCAAGGCAACCAGAGTCATCAGGCTTGAAGGTAAACATCTCTACCCGGCAATGATTGCCGCCAACACGGTGCTTGGGCTGACCGAGATCCAGGCGGTGCGTGCCACCCGTGACATGATTGAGCCGGGTCCGGTCAATTCCAACGTGCGGGCGCAGGTCACGGTCAATCCTGACAGTGAATTGTTGCCGGTTGCGCGCAGCAACGGTGTGCTCTTTGCGCTGAGTGTGCCGAAGACACACGGCCTAATTGCCGGCCGCTCGGCGTTGATGCGCCTGGACGGCTGGACCTGGGAGCAGATGACGGCAAAGGCGTCGGTGGGAATGCACCTGAGCTGGCCTTCAGTTGCCGATCCCGAGACGGCACGCAATGCCAAGCAGAAGAAGTCGATGGGCGATTCCATGAAAGAGGGCAAGAAGAGGCTGCGCATGCTTGCTGAGGTTCTTGAGAAGTCACGCGCCTATGACAAGGCAAGGGCTGCCAAGGAGAGTTCACTGAAGACTGATCTGCGCCTTGAGGCACTCACTGCTGTCGTGCGCGGCGAGTTGCCGTTCTTTGTCCATGCCCAGCGCCTGCCGGAAATTATTGCCGCGGTGGAATTCTGTGTGCGGCAGAAAGTGCGGATGGTGCTGGTTGGCGGGGCGGATGCATGGCGTGCGGCAGCCCTGCTCAAGAGGCATGACATTCCGGTCATCGTAAGCCCGGTCAATGCCCTGCCGGGGCGGCGCTGGGAGGATTACGACACGGCCATGCGCAACCCCTTGGTGTTGCAGCGCGAGGGGGTTGGCTTCTGCATTGCCGGGCCCGGCGGCACGATGGATGCCCCGCATGAGCGCAACCTGCCTTACCAGGCGGCGCGGGCTGCTTCATTCGGCCTGCCAAAGGCGGAGGCCTTGAAGGCGGTCACCCTTTATCCGGCGCAGATCCTAGGGGTGGGCGACAGGCTGGGTTCACTGGAGGTGGGCAAGGACGCGACCTTTATTGTCACCTCGGGCGATCCGCTGGAAATTACCACCAGTGTCGATGCGGCCTATATTGATGGCCGCCCGGTGGATCTTTCCAACAAGCAGACCCGGCTCTACAAAAAATACCGCGAGAAATACCGCCAGTTGAAGAAGGCTGCCGGTGGCTAGATCTCCAGTGCCTCTCAGTCGCGGCTGACCGGCTCGCGCCGGCCGTTCTCCGCAGAGCGTGATGCGGCATCCAGCACCTGCATGCAGCGCAGTCCGTCGGTAAAATCAGGGCTGATGGTGCCGTCCCCGCTGACGGCATTGATGAAATCCGCAGCAGCATGCACGAAGGCGTGCTCGTAGCCGATGATGTGCCCCGGCGGCCACCAGTTGCCGACATAGTCGTGCTCGGGATCGGTGGCAAGGATGGTGCGAAAGCCCTGCTCGGTGCTCGGTCCAGAGCGTGAAAAGAACTGTAACTCGTTCATCTTCTCAAGGTCGAAGATAATACTGCCCTCACTGCCGTTAATCTCGAACTGATTGTGGTTCTTGCGCCCGCTGGCATAGCGGGTGCACTCGAAGGAGCCGACGGCGCCACTGTCAAACTCGACGTTCATCAGCGAGGCATCATCCACATTGACCTCGCCTGTGCCGCTGCCCTCGGGGTCCGGGCGTTGATTCACGAAATTCGCTTTCAGGCAGGAGACGGTGGCGATTTCGCCCATCAGGTAGCGCGCCAGGTCAACGCTGTGCGAGCCCAGGTCAATATGCGGGCCGCCGCCGGCAAACTCGTGGCGTAACTGCCAGCGCATCGGGGTTTGCGGGTCGGCCAGCCAGTCCTGCTGGTAGGTTCCCCGCCAGTGGTAGAGGCGCCCGAGCTTGCCTTCATCGATTAACTTCTTTGCCAGCCTGATTGCCGGGCAGCGTCGGTAGTTGTGGTTGAGGTAGTGGACGATCCCGGCCTTGTCGGCGGCTTCGAGCATGCTCTCCGCCTGGGTTGTACCCAGGCAGAAGGGTTTTTCACAGAAGATGTGCTTACCGTTTGCGGCGGCGGCGAGCGCCATGTCGTGGTGCAGGTGGGTGGGGGTGGCGATGTCGATGATGTCGATGTCATCACGGGCGACCACCTTTTGCCAGTCGCTTTCGGTCTCCTGCCAGCCCCAATTTTCGGCGAAGGCCTGCGTGGCGTCCTCATCACGGCCGCAGGCGACCTTGAGAACTGGACGGGCGTTGAGCTCAAAGAATCTCGGCGCCTGCAGCCAGCCGTTGGAATGGGCGCGGCCCATGAAGCGGTGACCGATGATGGCGATATTAAGGGATTGTGTCTCGGGCATGGGCTTGTCTGCCAATCCTTCGCCCGGGTTTCAGCCTCCTGCCAGCGCGAGTTTTAAGGGGAGCGTGAAAAGGATTGTTACTCCTCGCGCGGGCTTACACTCTGCCCATCCGCAGCCGGGGAGCTTTCGCAGAAGAGCATGGCCAGAAGGGGAAAAGGCAGGCAGCTTTCATGATAGGCAATGATGACAAGGGCAAGATGGCAGGCAGAGTGAAGGGGAAAATCGTAGTGGGGGCCCAAGGCCAAGGCAAGGATGGCCTTGGGTATGAATCGCCGGCGGCTTCCCTGCTTTTTCATCGTTTTTGCTGTTGGTTTTCCTGCCCCTGCCTGCATATAAAAGGGCAAGGCATGGATTTGAATCCATACGCCTGTCTATACAATCATCATGCATCGCGCTTTCCCCACGTTTTCAGTCATTGCCGCCTTTTTTTCCGTGATTTGCGGGTTAAGCCATGCTGAGAAAAATGATGATCTTTTAGCCGGCCATCCGCGCCCTTCCTATGAGGGAGTTGAGGATATTGATGCCATGGCCGCCGCCCTGCGCAGCTCACTGGGCAAGCAGGAGCGCTATTCCTTCTCGCGCAGCTGGTGGCAGTGGGACCGGCTGCGCTGCCGATACGTGGACGGCGGGCGCAAGGACAAGGGGGCACTGAAGATCCTGCATGCCGCCTTCTCCGCGCTGATCCTCGACTGGCACGCCCGGCTCAAGGCAAAGGGTGAGGGTGACCTGCTTTACCTCTATTACACCAGCCTGAGCGGGGACAGCAAGGAGTCGCGGCTGGATGCCGGCGGGCGTGAGTTGCTGCGTGACCTGCACGGCGGCGGTTACCACGGGGGCTGGGGCGGCGGCGCGCGCATGCGCATTTACCTGGAACTTGCCGCTCAGGGGGTGCTAACGAAAAAGGAAAAGGCGCGCTTTGGGGAAATCGTCCGCCAGAGCATGGAGGCACGCTTCATCGACTTCACCCAGAAGGCGCAGAGTGCCAACAACCACTCCTACGGCAATGCCGGGGGCATCGCCCTGGCACTGAAGCATTTTCCCGGCCTGCCGCAGGAGAAGCAGGCGCGCGCCTGGATCAACCGTATCTGGGCCTCGCTGGCCGACTTCGGTGACTGGAAGGAGTGGAACTACTACCCCTACGGGCCGATCTTCCTGCACGGCATGATCGATATTGCCGAGTCGACTGGGCGCATCGAGAGCGAGAGTGCACTGATCAACGCGGTGGCACGCCGCTGCCTGGGCTTTGTCCACGGTGGCGGGGTGCGCGGCAATCCCAACTCCGGGGCGCCAACGCGCGAGGAGCTGGCAGGCCTCTATGCCGACCCGTGGAACCTCGGCTACTACCAGGTGGAGCAACCGGCACGTGACGGGCACTTCTGGTACCGCATGGCAAAGCACTACCGCGACCCGCAATACCTGTGGGCCGCCGAGCAGGTGATCCTCGGCGGGCGACCGGCGGGCGGCAAGGTGCCGCAAGGATACCTCAAAGCCTACCGCAAGCGCTTTGACTGGTTTATTGAACGCGGCATTGAACCGAAGGAACCCGCCGGGGGAGCCGCTATCGGCCTGCTCAGTGCGGGCAAGGAGAAAATTCCCGAGCGGCTTTACCTCAATGCCGGGCGCTCACCGGGTGATCCAATCGCCGCGTTTTTTCTCTATCCCAAAAAGGATGAGCATCTCGACAATGTCTCAGGCCACCTCTACGAGTATTGCTTCGGCGGGGCCAAGCTGCTGCACTGCTCGGGCAAGTACAACAATGTCTACTCAGGCGACACACTGCGGGGCGGGGGCACAGGTGAAGAGAGCCTTGACCTGCTGCTGGTGATACACAAGCGGCACCCTTTCCCGCTGCATCCGGACCGCAGGGGTGATGAGCGCGACTTCATGCGGAGTGGCTCGATCACGCCCCTGCCGGGACTGCTCATCGCGGAAAACAACGACGCACGGGACAGCTTCGGCCAATTCGCCTTCAATAACTACTACGGGGAGGGAAGTCGCTGGATAAGGCGGGTTGTCCTCACCGCCGAGGGTGCGCTGGTGGTGGCCGACGAGTATGTCGGCGGCAAGGCACTCGGCGAGCAATACCGGGCAGGGCCGCTGTGGCATGTCGCCGTTGAGGGGGAGCAGAAGCTGACGGAGGCACAGGAAGCGTCCGGTAACTGGTTTGACGCTCCCGCCTTTGACCACGCCTGGTGGAGTGAGTCCGAGAGCCGCCTGCTGGTGGTTTTCTGCGATGATGGGAAGTCCGACTTCGGCACGCTGCCGCAAAAACATTCACAGGACACCCGGCCGAACCGTCTGGTTTTTGCCTCGCGAGCCATTGCCGGCGGGCGCCCCGAGCGTTTCCTCTCTGTGCTGGTGCCGCATCCTGCCGGGGTTCCGGCAGAGCGGGTTGCCGGGGGAATTGCCTGCAAGGTGAGTGATGCCGGGGTGTTTTCCGCGGATATTGGCGGGGTCGAGGTTGAGATTAAAGGCAGCAAGTGGTCGGTGCAACGTGCAGCACGAGGGATCAAGTGAGGCCGTGTCCCGGGAGGATTTCCCCTTTGCCGTTTCGGGGCTTTACCTGCTCATTGCCGACGGTTAAAATGCCACATCTGCGATCCCAAGGATAAGCAACCTGCTATTTTGAACTTAAGCCGAAAACTTCACCTTGTTGCCGCCTGCCTTACGGGCATGGCGTGTTTCATGGTGTTCCTTGAGGATGCCGCTGCGCGCACCTGGACCGCGGTGGACGGCCGCAAGCTGGAGGCCGAGTTTATTGGCACCAAGGGGGACAAGCTGTTGCTCTTGCGTGATGCCGATCGCCAGGGCTTCGCGCTGGACCTGGACAAGGTGTCCGAGGGCGACCGCAAGTGGGTGAGGGAGCAGATGGAAGGCACTGAGGAGCGGGCGGGGCGCAACTGGTGGTCGCTGCAACCGATCGCCAAGCAGCAACCCCCGGCAGCCGGTGACACGGACTGGGTGAGTAATGAAGTGGATGCCTTTATCCTGGCAAGGCTCAGCAAGGAAAAGTTGCAGCCTTCGCCAAGGGCCACACCGCGCGCGCAGGTTCGCCGCCTTTATTTTGACTTAATCGGCATGCCGCCTTCCCCGGAAGAGGTCAGCGCCTTTGAGCAGGACCCCTCTGATGCCGCCTATCTTGCCATCGTCGACAAGCTGCTCGCCTCTGCCCATTACGGTGAGCGCTGGGGCAGGCACTGGCTGGACGTGGCGCGCTTCGGCGAGAGTGACGGCTTTGAGCGCAATAGTCCGCGCAACAACCTGTGGCCTTTTCGCGACTGGGTGATCAAGGCATTCAATGATGACATGCCCTATGACGAGTTTGTCCGCATGCAGATTGCCGGTGACCTGCTCAAGCCCGGTGCGGAGGGCAAGGCGGCGGTGGCTTTCCTGGCAGCAGGGCTACACAACACCACTGTCGGCGGCAGTGAGTTCATGAAGAAAACGGCCCGTCAGGATGAGCTTGAGGAGATCGCCGGTGCAGTGGGGCAGAGCTTTGTCGGCCTTACCGTCAACTGTGCGCGTTGTCATGACCACAAGTATGACCCGATTACCCAGAAGGAGTATTACCAGATGACCTCGGCACTGGCGGGAGTCTTTCACGGCGACCAGCAGGTGCAGGTCATTGTCGATGCGGGGAAACTGGCCGCGGCGCAAAAGGCACTGAAGGGGACGGAGGAAAAGATCGCGCTGATCGACAAGGTGGCACGCGGCAAGGTGCTGGAGGCCCGCAAGTCAGCACCCGCGGCAGCACAACCGCAGGCGCCGAAGCCTTATGCGCAATGGGAATTTGAAGGAAATCTGCGTGACAGCGTGGGCAAGCTGCACGGTGAGGCTTCCGGCGGCGCGCGCGTGGAGAATGGTGCCCTGGTGCTCAATGGCGGGGATGCCTTTGTCAGGACGGTCGCCATCGACAGGGACATCACCGAGAAGACCCTTGAGGCATGGGCGATCCTTGATAACCTCAACCAACGCGGAGGGGCCTTGATCAGCCTGCAGACGACCAATGGCAGCAACTTTGATGGCATCGTCTATGGCGAGCGCACAGCCCGGGCATGGATGTCGGGCAGTGAGACCTTCAAGCGCAGTGCTGTCCACGGCGGGCCGGCCGAGGGTGAGGCAGACAAGAAGCCGGTGCATGTCGCGATCGTTTATCATGCCGATGGCAGCATCGCCCGCTACCGCAACGGGTTGCCCTATGACAAGACCTACAAGACAGGACTGGCAAAACACAACAAGGGGTCCTCACAGTTTATCTTCGGCATGCGGCATGGCACAGGGCCGGGGAAAGGACGAATGCTCTCAGGAAAGATCCTGCGTGCGCAGTTTTACGACCGGGCGCTCTCAGCTGCAGCCGTTGCCGCCTCGGCGGGGATCGAGAGTAACTTTATTTCGGATGAGCAAATACTGGCAGCCCTTACTACCGGTAAGCGGCAGGAGCGCTCGCGCCTTAAGGCAGAGGCGGACAAGTGGCGTGAGGAGGTCAAGCGGCACAATTCATCCGGCAAGCGAACCATCTACACGGTCGCCGCACGGGGCAACCCCGGGGTGACTCACCTGCTTAACCGGGGGCATGCCCTGCAGCCGAAGGATCCGGTCAACCCGGGATCAATAGCCGCGGTTTCAGGTCCCTCCGCTGACTTTGAGCTGGAGCAGAATGCCCCGGACTCCGCGCGGCGAAGAAAACTCGCGCAGTGGATCACCCATCCGGACAACCCGCTCTTAACCCGTGTCATCGTCAACCGCCTCTGGCATCACCACTTTGGCAGCGGCCTGATAGAGACTCCCAATGACCTTGGCTATAACGGCGGGCAGCCCAGCCACCCGGGGCTTCTTGACTGGCTGGCACTGAAGCTCAAGGAGGGCGGCTATCGACTCAAGGCGATGCAGCGCATTATGGTGGGTTCAAGTGCCTACCGGCAGGCTTCCACGCCAAACGCTGCGGCGATTTCTGTTGATGCGGACAACCGCCTGTTGTGGCGCAAGTCACCGGTGCGACTTGATGCCGAGAGCCTGCGTGACTCAATGCTTGAGGTATCCGGGAAACTCAATACCAAGATGGGAGGCCCTGGATTCCGCGATGTCACCAGCCGCTCGCTGGATGGCACCACCTATTACACGCCCTTTGACAAGGAGGACGCTGAGTTGAACCGCAGGACTGTCTATCGCTTCAGCCCGAGGGGCAGGCGCAGCGCGATTCTTGATGCCTTCGATTGTCCCGACCCGTCGACCGCCGCGCCGAGACGTTCCGTGACCACTACACCATTGCAGGCGCTTTCCCTGCTCAACAATGCCTTTGTCCTGCGCATGGCCGGCGGACTTGCCGGGCGCCTGGAGAAACAATCCGGCGGGGATGTCGGCAAACAGGTTGAGCTTGCCTATGCCCTGGCCTATGGGCGCGCGCCGGATGCTGAGGAAAAGGGACTTGCCGGTGAACTTGTCACAGCACACGGGCTGAGTGCGCTGTGCCGGGTATTGTTTAACAGTAATGAATTTGTCGTGATCGAATGATGAAAAACCCACAGGACTTTTTACGGCGTGATCTACTCAACTGGGGAATCCGCGGCATCGGCGCCAGCGCCTTTGCCGACCTGTTCCTCAAGGACCAGGCGCATGCATCGAGCGGGGCACTGCTCTCGCATTATGCACCCCGGGCAAAGCGGGCGATCCACATCTGCTTGGTTGGTGGCTTAAGCCACATTGACTCCTTTGACCCGAAGCCGGAACTTACCAAGAGCCACGGCAAGCAGGCTGAGCTCTCCGAGAAGCCCGACATCTTCTTCGGCAAGGTTGGTCCACTGCGCGGGGCGGACTGGGAGTTCAAGCCGAGGGGCAAGAGCGGCCTGCCGGTTTCCGAGATGTTTCCGCATATTGCGGCCCATGCCGATGAGCTGACGGTGATCCGCTCAATGATTTCGCAGTCCGCCAACCATACCCCGGCGCTGTTCTTCGAGAACAGTGGGTTTGAGTTTAACGGCTATCCCTCGATGGGAAGCTGGGCGGCATACGGGCTTGGGGCGGAGTCGGAATCCCTGCCCTCATACGTGGTCCTGCCCGACGGCCGCGGTGACCCGAATGGCGGTTCCTCAAACTGGACCAACGGCTTTTTGCCTTCGCAGTTCCAGGGAGTGCGCTTTGCCAGTGGGGATCGCCCGGTGCAGGACCTTTTCCCGGCAAGGGAGATTTCACCCGGGGAGGAACAGGCAACGCTCAGTCTGCTCGGTAAGCTCAACGAAAAACACCGGCAGCGCACACGGCTTGATGACATGCTGGCTGCGCGTATCCGCAGCTATGAGCTGGCCGCGCGCATGCAGCTTGCTGTCCCGGAAGTGACTGAGCTCAGTGGTGAAAGTGATGCCACGCGGGAAATGTATGGTATTGGGCAGAAGCCAACCGATGATTGCGGCAAGCGCTGCCTGCTTGGTCGCCGCCTGCTGGAGAAGGGTGTGCGCTTTGTGCAGGTATTCTCCGGCGGGCCGATCGCCGGCAACCCGCGCAGCAGCTGGGATGCGCATGAGAACGTGAAGCAAAACCACGGTGCGGAGGCGGCGAAAATTGACAAGCCGGTCGCCGCCCTGCTGGCTGACTTGAAGCAGCGCGGCATGCTCGATGACACTCTGGTATTGTTCACCTCCGAGTTCGGGCGCACGCCTTTTGCGCAGTCGGCCAAGGGCAAGGTTGGACCCGGGCGAGACCACAACAAGGGAGGTTTCTCGATCTGGGCGGCCGGCGGGGGCTTTAAGCCGGGAATTGCCTACGGGGCGACTGATGAAATCGGCTGGAGGGCGGTTGAAAACCCGGTTACCTGGCATGATTTTCATGCCACCGTGCTGCATCTGCTGGGAATCAACCATAAGCGTCTGACTTTCTACCACAATGGCATTGAGCGCAGGCTCACCAATGTCCACGGGGAAGTGGTTGGCGGAATCCTTGCCTAACTGAAGCTCTCCTGCAGGCAGCAGGATAAGGGGCAGGCTTTTTAACCTTCCTCGAAATCGGGATTCTTCTCGCTTGGCACGGGGGCCCTGGTGCGGCTGCGCCAGGACTTGAGCCTGGCATGCATTGACTTTGCCTTTTCAGGCAGGGAGGTGGCAAGGTTGCGCTTTTCACCGATATCCTCACCCAGGTTGAAAAGTTCCAGTCGGCCATCCTCAAAATACTCAATGAGCTTCCAGTCGCCGTGGCGGATGACACCGCACGGGCGTGCGCGGAACAGGGCATCGGGTTGCTCGTCGTTGCGCTGGTAGCTTTGCAGGTAGGCGGGGAAGTGCCAGTAGATGGAGCGCTCGGCAATTGCCTCACCCTTGAAGAGGGGCAGCAGGTTGACCCCGTCCTGGATTTGGCCTGCAGGGAGCTTGCCCCCGCAGATTGCCCGGATGGTGGGGTGCAGGTCAACGGCGGCAATGGGGATGGAGCAGCTGGTGCCCGGCTTGACGACTCCCGGCCAATTGACAAAGAAGGGCACACGGATGCCGCCCTCATAGTAGGTTCCCTTGTATCCCTTGAGCGGGTGCATGGAGGTGGCCGGCCCGTAACCACCATTGTCCGAGCCGAACAGGATGACCGTGTTGTCCTTGAGCTTTAATTCGTTGAGCTTTGCAATGATGCGGCCGACCCCGTCATCAACACTCTTGATCATGCCGCCCATGATGGCGTGGTTGTGCAGTTTTCCGGGTTTCTTGGCGGCGAAGTATTTGCGGTCTTTTTCCTTGGCTTGAAGCGGGGTGTGTACTGCGAAGTGGGTGAGGTAGACCAGCCAGGGTTTTTTCCGGTTACTCTCAATGAAGCGGATGGCCTCCTCACTGAGCCGATCGGTCAGGTATTCATCCTTTGGAGCATTCTTTAGGCCGGCAACCTTGCCGTGTGGAGGCAGATATCCCCTGGGAGGGCTTCCGGAATGTCCGCCTCCGATGTTGAGGTCAAAGCCGTAGGGCAGGGGGTCTTTGCTCAGGTGCCATTTGCCAAGTGTTGCGGTGGTGTAGCCGGATTTCCGGGCACATTCAGCCCAGGTAATGATCTCAGGGAGCAGGGTGTCTGTGCCGGGGATGTGCTTCAGGCGGCGGTGCGCACTCTTGCCGCGCGGTCCTGTTCCGACATTGTAGATTTCGTGGCGCGGGCTGTATTGGCCCGAGAGCATGCAGGCACGCGAGGGTGCGCAGTTGGCAGCGCCCGCGTAGGCGTCAGAAAAGACCATGCCCTGCGCGGCGAGCTTGTCGAGGTGAGGAGTCTCGTAAAAATCCGACCCGGCGTAGCTTGTGTCCCGCCAACCGAAATCATCAAGGTAGATGAAGAGGATATTCGGACGCTCAGTTCCATGGCAGAGGGCACAGAACAGAAGCAGCAGGATCGGTGCACGCATGGCGAGGAAAGGGGAGATGTTCCTTTAGGTTCTTAACAGATGTTTAACCGGCCTAGAGTTGCTTGATGCGGATATTACGCCACTGGACGGTGAACGGACCGGCTTTTTTGCCAATGCCGTGTACCTGCAGTCCAATAAGGCCCTTGGAGTGGGTCTTGTAGATGGGCTCGTCGGTAAGGTCGGCAATGGCGGTCCCGTTGATCCAGGTCTGGATGCGAGGTCCCTTGGCGACAATGCGGTATTTGTTCCACTCGCCATCCTTGAAATGCTTGTGTGGCTTGAGCTCAGCCTTTGGAGTGAGCCAACCGCGACCCGTTGCCTCACCATATACATATCCCGCCTCGGCACCTTTTGCGCCACTGGCCTCAATCTCGACCTGCGGGCCATTGACCCTTCCGCCGTACTGGGCCTTGGGGTTCTTGAGCTGTGAGCGGATCTGCACGCCTGAGTTGAGTTGGTTGTGGCACTTCACCTCAAACTCCAGTTCAAAATCGCCGTAGAGTTTGTCCGTGCACAGGAATGAGTTGCCGCTTCCCTTCGCAGTGGTTCCCAGGATTGCGCCGTCCTTGATAACATAGGTGGCAAAACCGCTTTTCACCTGCCATCCGGCAAGGGTCTTGGTGTCGGGAGTAAAAAGGGATTTCCAATCGCCCTTGTTCTTTGCGGGTTTCCCGGAGGCGTCCTTGTCGAGGTTTACCTGGATCCACTTGGCAAGCGTCGAGCTGCCCCTGCCGTAGTTGCCCGGCAATAGTCGCAGATCGCGGGTCTGGCGTACGGGTGGATCACCCCAGTGGTCGGGGAAGCCCTTACCATTGGGTGCTTTTGCGGCATAAGCGGCAGGCAGAATGGCAAGGATGATGAGCAGGGATAGGGCCTTTATTTTCATTGGTAGTGTGTATTGCAACGCCAGATTAAGGGGAAACCTTGCCAAGGTCGATCCTGAAAACGAGATTTTAATGATGCAACCATTCAATATATGGGCAGCGCTTTCCCGTGGTTACAAGGACAGGATTATCTCCCTGCAAGAAAACCTTGCGAGTTGGAGCGCGCCTTTTTAGGTTGCGATGAACTCCTGTATGCCCGGCTATAAAGTCCGGCGAGGAGATGGTTTCAGTGCTTTACGATGTCCAAGTCCTCTTCACGCAGTGAGTCCGTTGAGTTCCAGTTTGAACTTGATATTGGGGAGAGTGTCCCTCCGGAGCCGCTTCCGGAGTTACAGAAGAAGGAGGGGGATGCTGAGGAGGAATGTATTGTCGTCAAGCGGAAGGCCAAGAAAGCTTCATCCGGCAAGGCGTCCAGTGACTTGGCGGTGAGGGAAAAGGAGGCTGAGCCCGGGCAGGAGATCGACAAGGCTGGGTTCAAGCCGAGGAAACTCGACGGGACGGCCGGGCGGGAGACTCCCGGTTCAGGCGGGCTGGATGCGACGTCCGATGATCTGGCGGTGCGTTGTGAACGCCGTGAGTTGGCAGGATTGGGCAGGCAGCGAGATTCTGAAAATACTATTGTCGGGATCAGGCATGAAGGTGCGCTCCGGCATTGTGTCTCACTGTTTCGGGATCTTGCAGGGCGGGTGGAGTTTGCCCGCATGGGACGCAACAAGGTGGTCATTGCAATTGCTCTTACCGTAATAGTCCTGGGCCTGGTGCGCTGGCTGTTGGTGGCCTCATCAGAGGAGGAGAGTTTGATGGCGGGTGCCGGGAACGGGGAAGCCGCGCAAGGTGCAGCTAAAGCCGACCCTGGCGGTATTGCCGACCCTGGTTACGGCACGGTGGGCGGACTGCTTAAGGCGCAAAGCGGAGAAAGTGATGCAGACATGAAGTTGCGGGCGGGGGATACCCTGAGGAGATTTTTCAAGGCGCAAGATCCATCCGAGATGATCCGTTTCATTCGTGATCCCGAGCGCGTGAAACCGCTTACCGATGATTATTATGCGCGCCATGGGTTCGCAATGCCATCCCTTGATGAGATCGTTCGTTTCCAGGAGATAATGATCAAGCTCAAGGTCTTTCTCATTGCGGACATTACCCTGGAGGGAAAGGGAGTGAATTCCGCACATACTGTGGTGTTGCAGGATGCCGGGCACGGGTTTGTTGTCGATTGGGAGACATACGTTTGCTACAATCCCATGGAGTGGGACGATTTTTACAGGAAGCGTCCAGAGGGGGTGATTGCCTTCAGGGTTCTTGCCACACTTGACCATAACCCCGGGTTTGCGTTTCCCGGCCAAGCGGAATGGATTTGTGTTAGGATGATCGGGCGCGATTCAGATGAGGAAATTTACGGCTATGTCCGGACAGGGACCGACATTGCACTGAGGATGCAGGAGATGCTGGCGGATGAATGGGAATTTCCCTGTATCCTGAAGTTGCAGTTTCCGCAGCAGGGAAAGGGTGGTGACCGGCAGGTGCACATCAGGGACCTTGTCATGGAGAACTGGATCAAGGTTCAATAGCGGGATTGGCATCGTGGGGAGATTGCGAGTTGACCTTGCCGGATCAGGAGACCGGGTTTTGCTATGCAGCGCTGCTCACTTGTGTTTACAAATAGACACGATGGGTGTATAGATTATACCTTCTCGAGAACATGGCGGACGAGCTTATCGGTAATGAGGGTGCCCCGGCAATCACCGGGGATGCGGTAAGACAGCTTTCAGTAATGCTGGAAAACCGCATTGGGGCGTTGCACTCGATGATCAAGCTGATCAACGACTCAGGTATCTATGTCCTCGGGTTCAGTGTGCAGGACTCGTTTGATGTGACCATCCTCCGGCTTGTCCTTACTGACCCTGATACGATCGAGACGATGTTCATGGAACGGGGGATTGCCTTTACTGACAACAAGATCGTGGTTGTGCAGCTGGATGCCGGAGCCAGTTCGCTTGCCAATTGCCTTGGTGCATTGTCAAGCTCTGAGACAAATGTCCATATCAGTTACCCCTTGCTTGCCCGTCCGGGAGATTATCCGCTGTTGGCGATCAGTGTGGATGACCCCGACTTTGCATCGTTTACATTGCAGAACCAGGGCTTCAAACTGTTATTCCAGAACGACCTGAGCAGGTAAGGAGTCCTGTCAGCAGAGGCTGATGCCTGCTGCTGCCAGCCATTTGATAAGGTCGTCATGCCTATGGGGAAGATAACGGTGGCAAGTGAGGCCGAGAAGCCTGCCGGTTTGGATGTTATCGGGCAGGTCATCGATATAGAGCGTCTCTTCGGCATTGAGTGAGAGCTGTTCCAGGGCGACCCGGTAGATTTGTTCATGAGGCTTCAGGATCCCGACCTTGTGCGAGTATATCCCGCCTGAGAAATAACTGAAGGCGGGGAATTTCCTTTGCAGGTAATCGAGATGAAGCCCGTTGGTATTTGATAGCAGGTAGAGTTCATGCCCCTGTTGCGCCAGTGCCTTTATCAATCCTGTAATCTTGGTGTTCTCGGTGAAGATTTCACACCAGATCCGGATAAATTCCTTTGGGCTGCCGGTGAATCCTGTTGACTTGATGGCTGCCGAGACAAATTCCCTGTCTTCGGAGTGCCCGGTCTCATAAGCGTCCTTGATTGATGCAAACCCGGTAAATAGAGCCGCTTCGGGATTGTTGCTGCGTGCCAGCAGACGGGAGGACATGGCAGTGAAGTCGAATGAGCATATGACGTTGCCGATATCGAAGAGAAATGACCTTGAACTTGGCATAATGGGGAGCTGATACGGAGAACAAATTCGCTAGTTAGTTCATTTAATGTCCTTCCCGGGTTGCGATTTCAACGGCCAGCTCAGCTATCTTCAAGGCGGCCGCAGGGCGTGCATGCTGCAGGGCTGCGAGGCGCATGGCGATTAAGCGTTCTGAGGAATTTTCCAGCAGACTGAGAATCTCGGATTTTATATCATCGGGGTCCCGGACGATGAGACCGGCCTTGTGGGCAAGGAGCAACCCGGCATTTCCCTCTTCCTGCCCGGGAACCACATAATCGATCAGCATGGGGCAGCCGGCAACCAGTGCCTCGTGAACGGCAGCGCCTCCGGCCTTGCCAATAAGCAGATCGTGGGAAGAGAGCAGGGCGGGCATCCGGTCAGTCCATCCGATGACATTGGTGCTCTCCGGCACGGTGGCTGCAACGATTTTCCTGAGGCGTTTTTCATGTCGGCCAAGGACCACAGTTAATTGCAGGGGAAGCTTTTCCTGCCGGGAGAGATCCAGGATTTCCTGCAGGGTTTTACGGACAAGGGGAATGCCAGTACTTGGGGTGTAGAGAATTTTCAGAGGATTGGACTTGCCTGGATCTGCTGTGCGCTTGGGTTGGCGCGCAAAGGCGGGATTCACGGGGAACCCGGTAATGTGAATCCGTTCTTCGGGGATTGCGTTTGCCAGTAAGAAATCGGCGGAATGCTTGTCGGTTACCGCGTAATGGCCTTTGGCTTGATTGAGCCAGGCGCGGTTAATTGTCGTTGAATCGGTGACTACGGTTAGCAGGCTAAAGGGCAGGGATTGCGTCCCGAAAAGTTGTTCGATGAGATGGCCATAAATCGGATAGGTGCTGATAACCGCCACAGGCTGGGTGGAGTTGAAGAACTCAGCCATCAGGCGGGTCACTGACCTGGTGAAATCGACGGGGACATCGCCAACGGGAACATGGTCGGCAACCTGGTAGAGTTTTTTCCATATCCATGGCCACCTGGTAATTGCCATGCGGTATGCGGCACTCAGCAAATCCATGGTCACTGGCTTGGCCGCCTTGAGGAGGTCAAGCGGACCCGTGGTGGGGACATCGGATTGCTCGAGGGCGGAGACAATGCCCTTGGCCGCTGAGTCATGGCCGTCACCGAAGGACGCAGTCAAAACGGCGGTTTGTGAACTGGATCTGGGCAGTTGGGCCAATGTCTTGCGTGGTCAGGTTTACCGTGAATTGAATGGCTCAATGAGCGTTTAGCCCCTTAATGAGGTGGTGGCTGTATATTTGAACATGACGGGATTAACTGCTCTTTGCAAACCGGTTCCCAAGTATCCACAAGAGATTGAGTGCGGGAAAACATCCAAGGGCGTCCCCCCGGTAATTGCAGCAGGTGGCATAGTCGGCAAGGCTGAATGCTGTAGTTGCGTATTGTGGAGTTGATTGTGAATCAAGCCTTTTCAGGCAACGTGAATATCATACGCCCGGGGGGTGTATGATCAGGTAAGCAGATAATGGTTGCCACTGCCCCACTAATAAGGTTGTGATTCTCCGATGAATGTTGACGGGAAATCCTACCGGACTGTCTGGGCTGATGCCGCAGGCTCCGGGAATTGTGTGCACATTATTGACCAGCGCAAGTTGCCGTTTTCGTTTGAGATCGAGAAGCTTACTTCCGTTCGTGATGTCGTCATTGCAATTGCTGACATGCATGTGCGGGGGGCTGGCTGCATTGGTGTAACGGCGGGCTATGGGATGTGGCTGGCTTCCCGGGAGAGTGAAGGTGACAGGGAAAAACTGCAGTTGCTTGCCGAGGCCCTGGTTGCCACCCGGCCAACGGCCGGCAACTTGTCCTGGGCAGTTGATCGGCAATTGCAGGCCATAGAGGGGAAACCTGTTGCCGAGTGGAGCAATGTTACCTTGCGGGAAGCGGATAAAATTGCTGATGAGGATGCCGAGTGGTGTTTGAGCATTGGCAGGCACGGGTTGAACCTGATTGAGGAAATTGCAGAGAAGAAACCTGGCAATGAACCAGTGAATGTCCTTACTCATTGTAACGCCGGCTGGCTGGCCTTCGTCGATTGGGGCTCTGCGACTGCGCCCATTTATGCCGCCCATCGTGCCGGGATTCCCATACACGTCTGGGTCGATGAGACAAGGCCACGCAACCAGGGGGCAAGGCTCACCGCATGGGAATTGGCTAATGAAGGCGTGCCGCACACCGTAATAGTGGATAATGCAGGAGGGCACCTGATGCAGCGTGGCATGGTCGATCTTGTCATCACCGGAACCGACCGCACCACCTACACCGGAGATGTCGCCAACAAGATTGGAACCTATTTGAAAGCCCTTGCTGCTAAGGACAATAACGTGCCATTTTATGTGGCGCTTCCGTCATCGACATTCGACTGGAAAACCCGCGATGGGATCGGGGAAATCCCGATCGAGCAACGCGGAGGAGAAGAAGTGTCGCACTTGGAAGGCCGACTGGCCTCTGGTGAACTCGCGGAAGTCGATGTGCTCAACCCGGGATCAAGCGTCGCCAACTACGCCTTCGACGTCACCCCGGCGCGGTTGGTCACCGGCCTGATCACCGAGCGTGGGATTTGCGTGGCGTCGGAGGAGGGGGTCACCAGTTTGTTCCCGCGCAAGCAGGACAGACCCGATCCTTGATCGGGATTCACTGGGCAATAATCGTTGGCTGACCTCTTCTCCTTCTAGCTCTTGATCTCTTTGGCCCAGACGTTTCGGAATCGAACATCTTGGCCATGCTCCTGGAGCTTGAGACCACCGGCCTCGGGACCGGGCTTGATGCCGCCGTTGATCTTCTTGATCTCGGCGTCGTCGTGCACCTTGATGCCGTTCCAATAGACGGTCGAACGCGCCTTCTCCGTGACCTTGCCATCTTTCCACTTGGCCGCCTTGAAGGTGATGTGGAAGGATTGCCATGTCCCGTTGGTGCGCCAGGCGTTCTTGTCCGGAACGCGGTCCATGCAGAACGCGGCGATGCCATGGGGACCTATCTTCCAGTTGTAAGGATCCTCGGTGTTATTGCCTTTGGGTGATTCGATCTGAATCTCGTAGCGGTTCTGAAGGTAGACACCGCTGTTGGCGTACCCTTCGGCGCTGTCGTCGCCGCGCTTGCCCATCAGAACAAACTCAACGTGGGCTTCGAAGTCCTGGTATTTTTTCTTGGAGACCAGATCGTGCGTGCCCCATCGCTTACCGCCGTTGGTCATCAGAACCTTAGTGTCATCGGTTGGGCTCTTGACCAGTGACCAGGTGATCTTCATGTCCTTCTTCGGCCACATCACCCAGTTGTCGTCGATCGACTTCTGCGTCCCATCGAAAAGCTTGTCGGCACCTTCGGGTGCCTTCACGCCCTGGTCCTTGGTCTTGTCGTAACCCGGTTTGTCTTCGGGCCTCACTGCCTTCTCCGCGGCAACGGCCGAGCCGATCACCGCAAACATGGTCAGCAAAGCAACGCATTTCCCGCTCTTCTTCGAAATCATATCAATTCCCTCGTCAGTAGATGGTTTTATGTCAATCAAAAAGCGGGTGAACAGTTCGCATAACGGGCGAGGTATTCCGTGTCCTTGGACGATTCAAGTTTCTCAATGAGCTTGCCGATTCAATCATGCAGGCAGGTTGCCAATTATGCCTTTGATGTTTCCCCTGCCCGCCTCGTCACGGGACTGGTCACCGGGAGGGGTATCTGCAGTGCGTCCAGGGGGGTTCTCAGTGCATTGTTCCCCGAGTCTGGATAGGCGCTGTCCCCGGCAGAAGATTGGTTTCCTTGTTGCCTGCCGCTTTAGCTATTCGACAAGTCGCATGTCGGCGGTTATATCCGGTGAATAATGCGCGGTCGTTTTATTACTTTCGAGGGCTCCGAGGGTTGCGGGAAAACAACGCAGATTGAACTGTTGCGTGAACGACTGGAGAAAGAGGGACGTGAGATCCTGTTAACCCGTGAACCGGGAGGAACCGGGGCCGGAGAGAAAATCCGGGATCTCCTTCAGCATGCCCCTGAAGGGGAGGATTTAACCGCGCAAGCGGAACTGCTGCTTTTTACTGCCAGCCGGGCGCAACTGGTCAGGAAAAAAATTGTGCCTGCCATTGAGCGTGGAGTTTATGTGCTTGCTGACAGGTTCCTCGACTCGACGACAGTTTACCAGGGTGTTGCCCGTGGTTTGGATGCAGCAGCTGTTGCTGCGATTAACAGCTTTGCTGTGGGCAATTGCCTGCCTGATCTTACCTTTTTACTTGATCTCGATGTTAATGAGGGACGTAAACGGGTCAGGGAACGCTCTCCGGGTGAGCAGGATCGAATGGAGCGGGAGACGGATGTTTTTTTTGAAAAGGTGCGACGGGGTTATCTTGACCTTGCAGGCAGGGAACCGGAACGTTTCGTTGTTCTTGATGCGATGAAATCTCAGGATCAGATTGCACAGGAAATTTGGCATTCTTTAGGAGAGTAGTATGGCGTTGAGTGTCGATTCGGCTTTCGAGTATCTGAGCAACGCCGTGTCTGTAGGCAGGCTTGCCAATGCATACCTGATTTCCGGCCCGGCGGGCAGTGGCAAGGCGCAGCTTGCTTCCCGCCTTGTGTCACTGGTTAACAATATGCCCCTTGCCGGCTCCCTTGATGCAATGGTCTCCGATAATGTGCGTCTGCTGCGCCCCGAGTCCAAGTCACGACGTATTCTAGTTGACCAGGTTCGTGAGCTGGAAAGTATGCTGTACCAGAAGGTCGCGGCGGGAAATACGAAGATCGGGATAATTACTGATGCTGATCGATTGCAGGAAGCGGCCCAAAACGCTTTCCTTAAAACCCTTGAGGAGCCTCCGGAGGGGTGTCTTTTGCTGTTGATCACGGCATTCCCTGAGCAATTGCTCGATACGGTGCGCTCGCGGTGCATCATGGTAACCCTGCTGGATTCGGACAAAATGCGGTTTGGTGGAGAATCCGGTGAAAGGATTCGCAGCATGCTGGCGGGAATTGGCAACGGCTCCGGTGTTTCGGAGGCGCTGGGCTTAGCGAGATCTTTTTCCGGGGCACTTAAAGAAATAAAGAAACAGGCGGAGGATGAAGGTGATGCAGAGAGAAAGCGTGAGGCGGAGATTTATTCAAAAACCACTGATGGCAGTTGGTTAAAGGGCAGGGAAGGGTATTTCAAGGCCTTGAGCCAGTCACGTTACCTTGCCCGTCGTGCTGAATTGCTGGAGATTCTGGTGGCATGGTTTGGGGATTCGTTGCGTCAGCAGTCCGGATACAGTCGCCTTGACCTGCCTGAGGATGCGGCCGCTACTCAACTCCTGGCGAAATCCATTTCGACGGCAGAACTGAACCGGAGAATGAGCGCGGTGGAGAATTTGAGAGATGATCTTGCAACTAATGTTCAGGAATCACTTGCGATTGAAGTTGCGTTCATTGCGGCATTCACAGCATTTGATTAACCTGGATGGATTTCCGGAGCAACTTTGAATTTAAATGTCACATGGAAGAAGCATCCTGCCGGTAAGGGCCATGGTAAGCAGGGCAGGATTGATTGACAGAAGAACATCAATGGCGTGCCCGTCCAACAAGTCGTATTGTAGTCTTTAATGCGCATTGTTATCGCTCCTGATAAGTTCAAGGGAACCTTGAGCGCCAGTGAGGCGGGAGAGGCAATGGCTGCGGCTCTTGTGGGGCATGATGTGAGGATTTTTCCCGTGGCTGATGGCGGGGAAGGAACTGTGCAGGTAATTGCCGATTTTCTGGGAGCTCGTGGTGTTGACATTGAGGTGGCAGGACCTCTTGGTCGCCCGGTGCGGGCCGGTTTTGCCCTGGCCGGCGATGAGTCGGGTGGTGGAGGATTGGCGTTATTGGAAATGAGCAGTGTATCGGGACTGGAGCTATTGACAGAAATTGAGCGTGATCCCTGGCGAGCCTCGACCCGCGGCACCGGGGAGTTGCTGATTGCGGCACGCGATACCGGGGTGGACTCGATCATTCTCGGCATCGGGGGAAGTGCAACCAATGATGGAGGGGCCGGCCTGGCACAGGCCCTGGGCATTCGTTACCTTAATGCGGCAGGCGAGGAGATTGACGAGATCCCGGAACGCCTTACTGAAGTCACGCAGATTTTCCCTGATTTCAGTCTTGATCTTCCGTCAATCACTGTTGCCTGTGATGTGAGTAATCCGCTTCTTGGAACAAATGGCGCGACGCAGATATATGGTGCCCAGAAGGGTGTTGGCAAAGAGGAGATGCATCGTCATGAACTGCGCATGGAGTATTTTGCGAATCTCGTGTCGGGTGAACTCGGGGTTGATTACCGTGATGTTCCCGGAGCCGGGGCTGCCGGTGGGCTTGGATTTGGCCTGATGAGTTTCTGCGGGGCAGAACTCAGGCCCGGTTTTGACCTTGTGGCGGAAATGATTGGACTGAAACCGGCCATAGACGAGGCGGACATCGTGATAACCGGTGAAGGGAAGATGGATGAGCAGTCACTGATGGGTAAGGCTCCGGGTGGCGTGGCGGCAATGGCGAGGGCAGCAGGCAAGCGTGTTGTCGCTTTTTGCGGCAGATTAAGCGATGCCGATAAGCTTGCGGCAAATTTTGATGCGGTTTTGCCGGTGGTTGATGAGCAGACGACGATAGAGATGGCGATGGAGGATCCTGCCGGCACCTTGAAAAACAAGGTTGCGCGATGTCGCCGGGTACTGGAGGAATGGTCACAGTGAATCACAGCGTGGTATTACTTTTTGCCGGACAGGGAGCCCAGGAAGTGGGCATGGGGAAAACCTTGGCCGCTGATTATGAACAGGCGCGGTTGCTTATTGAGCGTGCAGATGTCGAGTTGGGGAGATCACTTTCCGAGGTGATGTTCTCGGGCCCGGTGGATGAACTCACCAGAACTTCATGGTGTCAGCCGGCTCTATATGTCCACGGGATTGCCTGCTGGGAGGTTCTAAAAAGTCGTTGCCCGTCACTTGAGCCTGCCGTTGCTGCAGGCTTGTCGCTGGGAGAATTTACGGCACATGCAGTGGCGGGATCCTTTGATTTTTCCACAGGCCTGTCACTGGTTTCGCAACGTGGACAGTTCATGGACGAGGCTTGCGCGGAAACGGATGGTTCAATGGCGGCAATGATAGGTGGTGATGAAAATGCCGTGCGGACCTTAGCCAGGCAGGTTGATGTTGATGTGGCAAACCTAAATGCGCCGGGGCAGATAGTCCTGTCGGGTTCCAGTGCGGGGATTGCTGCTGCCGTTGCCGGGGCAAAGGATGCCGGGTTGCGAATGGGCAAGCAACTTGAGGTTGCCGGTGCCTATCATTCGCGCCTGATGCACAGTGCACAGGAAAAACTGGCAGCGGTGCTCGAGGGGGTTGAGTTTTCAGAACCTGCCTTTCCGGTGATTGCCAACGTCGAGGCACGGGCGGTTGAGGGGGTCGCGGATATCCGAGTAACGCTTGAGCAGCAGGTTACGGGTTCAGTATACTGGGCGCAATCAATGGAGTTACTCCTTGATGAAGGGCATGAGACATTCATCGAGTTCGGGCCCAAGCCGGTACTGGCCGCGCTGATGAAGCGTATTCGCCGCGGCATCAGGGTAATCACGGTCAGTGATGCCCAGTCACTGGAGGAAGCGGTTGCAGAATTTCCCTAGGCAGAAAGGCACTGTGCGCAGTGAGCGCTATTGCGGCCGGAAATCCTCAGCGAAGCGCCAGTTGGTCTTGTAACCACGGGTGAGCGGGATCTCGGAAATCTCGGCGCGTACCATTTCCACCGGGATACGGTTGCCTTTCAGGATTCGGTCATGGAACTGGCGGCTACTCATCTTGCCTGAAGATACCATTTCCCGATGCAAAACGTAGAACTGCATCCCGCCCAGCATATAGGCACACTGATAGAGCGTCGGTGTATTTGGAGCCAGTGAACGGCGCACTTCACCCTCGGCGTGAGTGACCTCATGGCCGACCACATCGACCAGGAGATTGACGCATTCCTGTGGGGTTATTTCGCCAAGGTGGTAACCGAGGGAGAAAATGATGCGCGCGCAGCGATGCATGCGCCAGAAGAGGAACCCCATGCGATCTTCCGGGGTTTTTGGGAAGTCCATATCCCACAGCAACATCTCCCAGTAGAGTGCCCATCCCTCAGTCCAGAACACGGTGTTGTATCCCGAGCGGTGTGTATTGTAGCGCGATGTCATGAAATCCTGCAGGTGGTGACCTGGAATAAGTTCGTGATGAACGGTTGCTGCCGAGAAATGCTGGTTGTTGCCGCGCATGCTCATCAACTTGTCGGCATGAGTCATCTCGTCGTGCGGGTAGGAGACGCTGATGGTGGAACCTCCGGTAAAGAACGGATTGTAGCGTTGGCGCCCGGGGGACATCATGCCGATGCGCCAACTATCCCTCGCAAGTTGCGGTATGGTTACCAGCTCGTTCTTATCAAGGTATTCGATGCTCTCCAGGGCGAGTTTCCGGATCATGGCCGGTTGTTTGCCCACCGGGACGTGCAGTGACTTTACATGGGTGAGTGCCTTCCGGGTGTCGTTGCCGAACTTCAGTTCACGCGCCACTTTCTTCTGCTCTTTCACGCACCATTCCAGTTCTCGTTTCCCGATAGCGACGAGTTCCCCGGCTGTGTAGGGGATCATTTCCGCCTCCAGCAACTCAGCGAGTCGCACCGATCCAACCGGTGCCACGTGATTTTCGCCGTCGAATCCTTGTTTGCGGGGTTTTTGGCTTGCAGGTGGTTTGCCATCCTTGACGAGTTCGGGTATCTTGAAGGCATCAGCATATGCCTGCAATGATTCCGCCAATCGCTTGCTCGGGGCGACTAGCCACCAGGTGAGCAGGGGATCGTAACCACGATAGAAGTCAAACCAGCGCTGTGTCAGTTTCTGCAGCTCACGTGATGCATTCTCGGCAGTCTTCAATACCTCTTCCGGGATACGTTCTTTCCCGGCTTTCGTCCGCCTGGATTCCCTGACGGTTTTCGCTATTTCCCCGCGCGCCCTGTCGATGTTGCTGGCCAGCACCTCAAGTTCAGGTGCCAGTTTATCGATGTTATATTCCTCAAGGGCACGGCGACGGTATTCCAGGGCAATCACTTCATCGGCAAAGGGTATCATTTTCGCCGCTTTTTGCAGGCGGGCGGATTCTCCCAGAAATTTTTCGCGATCGCGTTCCAGGCGATGACGAAACATAATGTAATCGACTTTCCCTGAACGGTTCAGGGCATTAAAATCCATTGCTTTAAGCAGGTGGCTCCAATCCTCGTAAAACTTTTCCAGCCGCTTGATTCGCCTTGCACCAATCTTGGAGGGGAAGTTGCTCTCGATTGTCCTCAGGTCCTTAGGGTATAGGGGCAGCAAGTCGCGGAAGTCATTGGCATGATCCGCCACAAATTGGTTTCCGCCGGGTGCTTTATATCCAGGGCCGTCGGTGGAGACCTGAGCATGACTGATTGCCGTGAGAGCGAGAATAATGAGCGGGATGAAAGGGTTTCTGAGGCGCATTTTCTTCATTTGGTGTAAAAGATAAATTCTGGTGACACTGGGGGTAGTGGGTCAAGTGGAATTAAGCCGGATGTGCCTTGCTCATGGGGATTTCCGCTTCAGTAGGAACCTACGGGAAAATCAGAGTCAATCACACCGGGCAAGCGCCAGATTTCCGTTTGCAATGGTGACCTGCGGCTTGCCGATGAATGACTTCAGCCTGCAGGTTATGCAGCTATTGCGGAGCATTGTAATTTGGAGGCTCGATGTCGAGAAGATGCTTACGGAAAAAATCCTGGCGGCGGCGGTGACCGTGCCGCCCGCCACCACCGTGTCCGGCTCCGGGAACCATGACAAAGTCAAAATCCTTGTTTGCCTTAATCAGGGCGTCGACAAGCCGGTATGTTGACTCAGGAGGAACGTTCCTGTCCAATTCGCCGACGATTAAGAGGAGTTTGCCCTGCAGGCGGTGAGCGTTGTCTATGTTCGAGGATGCGCCATAGTGCGGGCCTACAGGGTAGCCCATCCACTGCTCGTTCCAAGAGGCCTTGTCCATGCGGTTGTCGTGGCAGCCACACGAGGAAACCGCTGCCTTGTAGAATTCCGGGTGAAAGAGCAGTGCCCCTGTCGAGCTTTGGCCGCCGGCCGATCCGCCATAGATACCAACCCGGGAGATGTCATACCAGGGGTGTTTATCTGCGTAGGCCTTGTGCCAGAGTATGCGGTCAGGGAAGCCTGCATCCTTGAGATTTTGCCAGCACACGTCATGGAAGGCCTTGGAACGATTGGCAGTCCCCATGCCGTCCATTTTGACGACGACAAAGCCCATGTCGGTCCAGGATGAGTAACGCCGTCCCGCGCTGAACTGCTTGGGAGTGTAGGAGTCATGTGGCCCGGCATACATTTCCTCGAGGATTGGATACTTCTTGCCGGGGTCGAAATCGCGCGGCCGACAGACAAATCCCCAGATACCGGTCTTGCCGTCGCGGCCCTTGGCAGAGAAAACTTCAGGTGGCTGCCAGCCTTCTTTCTCCAGTTCAGTGGTGTCCGCTTTTTCCAGTTTGCAGACCAGCTTGCCGTTGGAGACGCGGCGCAGTTCGTGGACAGGTGCCATGTCGATGCGTGAATAGGAGTCGATGATGAATTTTTGGTCCGGCGAATAGCGGATGTTGTGCCAGCCGTTGCCCTCGGTCAGCGCGGTCAACCTGCTGCCGTCGAAGTTGACCCGGTAGTAGTGCATGAGATAGGGGTCCTGGTCCGGGTTTAGGCCGGAGGCCCGAAACCAGACCTGCCGTTTTTCCTCGTCGATCCGGTCGACGTGGCGGACGACGAACTCTCCCCTGGTGATCTGGTTCTTGATATTGCCTGATGCAACATCGATCAGGTAGAGGTGGCGCCATCCGTCGCGCTCGGAGATGTGAATAATCTCGTTGGTCTTTTTCAGCCAGGTGACCAGTGGTATACCATGGTCCTTGGCGTGTTCGGTCCAGATGAAGGTGTCAGTGACCTCATCGATAATATTACGATATTTTCCGGTGAAGGTGTCTATCTCGATGACCCTGAACCTTTGGTGGCCGCGGTCGATTTTCTGGTAGCGGCAATGCCGTCCTTCGGGAGTCCAGCGAAGAGCGGGCCCGCGGAAATCAATAAGGCCGACCTTTGGCTTCACGTGCAGCTTGCCCGCTACATCAAACCAGTTCAATTCGTGAGTCGTGAACTTGTCGCCGGGTAGCGGGTAGCGGCGTGTTTGAAGCTTGGCGCGTCCGCCTTGCTTCGGCGAGGACTCGAGGAGGTGTACCTCTCCAATCCTGCCCGCCTCCACGCGAAAGGATATCAGGTTGTTTGAATTAGGTGACCAGTAGGGGGTCTGGTAGCTGTTGGCCGGTGTGCCGTCAGGGCTCAAGCGGATTTCCTCCCCGCCGTTTATGGCGCGGACGAACAGATTGTGCTCCTTGAGGTAGGCCCGCCATTTCCCGTCCGGTGACACATCGCGACTTGGCCGATAGGGCTTGGTTTTTTGCCCGGGTGCGGGCTTCGGTTCTTGGGAGAGGTTCCCGGACTTCGGGTTCCTTGGTGCCATTGCGGCATCGATCTTTTTGAGTTGATGCTTGATGCGGTGCCACTGGAAGTGTTGTTTTTTTACCCGGAAGAAAGCCAAGTCTCCCGATACATCGAAGTGCAATTGATCCAGAGGTAACTTTTCCGCCTGTAATTTACCTGCCCCGGCGCCGGTGAGGGCTTGTGCCAGCAGTGCCTGATTAAAGGCCGGTTGGCGGACACCTTTTTTCAGGTCGACGAGAACATATTCCCGCATTCCGCCGGCGAGATTGTTTTGATACCAGAAGTGGGAGTTGTCCCGTGCCCACTGGGGATCGACCCGGTCCCTGTAGACACTGGCCGCCTCAGTGGTTGCGGAGGGGACTATGCTCAATATGGAGAGCATGATTGCCAATACAGCCAAGGGACTTGGAGCAACGAATGCCAGGCAAGATGTTCTCATATGATTTTCTGCTGGAGAGAGTGTGTCTTTAGTCGTGGTTGGGAAACCAAGGATGCCGGGGGGTCTTGATTTTTTTTCGAGAAGAAAATTTGGATCAGGGATGTGGCGAGAAAATTGCCTGTTCCAGGCTGAATGATGAATCCTTTATTGCTTGAGTGCGCGCAGGTCACCCTGACGGATTGTGATGCCTTCGCGGTCAAGTCGTTCCAGGAGCGGGATCAGGATACGGCGGGTGGTGCCAAGGGCCTGCCTTAGGTCAGCGGCAGTTGATGGGCCATTCTTGGCAATGTGCGCCCTGATACTATTCAGGGCAGATTGATAATGGCGGTCAAGAAGGATGGCTTTCTCATCGAGCTGGATTGCTTTTCCTGTTTCAATGAGAAATTGCAGGGCGGTGATCTCGTTGTCTGTTTTTGCCAGTTCCTTTGGGTTGGGGGGTTCAAGAGGATTGGCGTTTAGCGCCGCGCAGATACGTTCCTCGGATGCCCGTAGGTGGCTGGGTAATTGCGGGATGTGCCTGGCACTGCGAATCAGGTTCCCGGCACGCACGAAACCCGCTTCAGTTAAGCCGTTGATGAGAGCATCAAAGAGCCTGGCATCAGGCAGGCGCTTTTTCATGAAAGAGCGCAGGGTGTTCAGGTCGAGACCGGGAAGTTCAGGGTGTTTTTCGTGAATAGTCTCGATACGTGCTGCTGCTATACCCGAGACATCTGTCCACCAGTCAGCATCAAGCAACCAGTCTCCCAAGACAATATGTCGGCAATCCGCCAGGGCCTTCTGAGTTTCTGCCGGCGAAAAACCTGACTGGATCAGTAGTTCTTCTGCAGGAATCGCCAGGTCACGAAGTAAAAGGCTCTCTATATACAGCTTAGCGGATGGCGGTGCTGATGCCCGTGCATTAAGAAACTTCTTCTGGGCCTTGGTCCGGTAGCTTCGCTGAGGGGGAGACGGATCAAGTATCGTGCCTCCTGCGAGGGTAAAGCGTTTCGACCAGTCGCGCAGGACAAAGCGATCCCCGGCGAAGGCAAAGCCCGGGGCATCAAGGCGAATCTCGGCAATCGCCTGTTGACCGTCATTGAGTTCACGGTTTTCAAAAAACAGTATCCTGGCGGCGATGTTGCCGCTGCCATGGTGAAAACGCACGCGCTGGGCATGCTGAATTGGGCCTGCCCCGGAGGGGCGTCCACTGCGTTCCAGTAAAACGTGTATACGGCGGGAGTTGGTCGTGTTGTTAATGTCAGTGATGACATCACCGCGCCTGACTCCGTCACGAATCTTGCCCTTGCGAATGCCGACATCGGGAAGGTTGAGTGCGGCGCGTATCCCGGGGAGGGTGTGATCGGCATCATGCCTGTGACTCTGGATACCGCGAAGTTTGGCGGTTATACCCTGAGGCTGAATGGTGACCTTCTGTCCTTTTTCAAGGCAACCTCCGGTCATGGTCCCGGTGACCACTGTTCCCACTCCCTGTGGCGAGAAAACCCGATCCACGGCAAGCCGGGGTTTACCGGTATCCAAGGGTGCAGGCGTTTCATTGATGACTGCAGCCAGAGCGGTGCGCAGTTGTTCCAGGCCCTCACCCATGATTGCGCAGACCGGAATAATTGGAGCTCCCTCGAAGCGGCTGCCTTCGAGCGCTTCGGCGACGCTGGCAGCGGAGAAATCAATGTCGTCGACGGCATCAGATTTTGTCAATGCCACCACGGCATTCTTGACACCCAGGTAACTGAGAATTTGCAGATGTTCCTCGGATTGCGGCATCCAGCCGTCGTCAGCGGCGACAACAAACATTGCGACATCAATAGAGCCCACGCCGGCAACCATGTTCTTTACGAAATCGGCGTGTCCCGGGACGTCAATGATTCCAAGCGTAAAGGTTGTATCCGGGCAATCAGGGCATGGCAGCTCAAGGTGGGCGAACCCGAGATCAATGGTCATGCCACGGGCTTTTTCCTCGGGAAGGCGATCCGGGTCCGTGCCGGTCAGAGCTTCGATTAAGGTGCTTTTACCATGATCAATATGCCCAGCTGTGGCGATGATGTAGTTGAGATGATCTCCCATTATTGCGACAACTTATGGGAATAATCAGGTAACGCCCTGCAAACCGGGCACGCGGCTTCGAGTGCAGGATTAAAGATTACCCGGCTCAATGCTTTGCGCTGATATTCAGCCTCGGGCATCCACCAGTAGGGATGGGTGAAGTATTTGGAGTATTTATGAGGGTGGCCCGGTATACCGTTACTGAGAAGTATAATGTGCAATACCTCGTGTCGTATAAGCCAATCAGGTATGGTGCCCTTGGCGTGGGCAAAGTAGACGGTGGCGTTCCTTTCCAGGATTTTCCATGCGGTTAGCCCCCCTTGATAAGTTCCGCGGATCTTGGCCACCGGCATGCCTCGCCAATCAGCATATGAGGCTGAGGCCGGGGCACGCACTTCTATGGTTCTTCCCCGGAAATGTTTCCCGGTTGAGGTTTCCAGGTCACGGAGTTCTCCGCGGATCCTTGCAACCAGTTTGTCTTGTCCCTCCGGGGCAACAAATGCCGGATTACTGTGCGGTTGGCTGCACGCTGCCAGGCAAATGGCGATTGATAAACCGGATAAGGCAGTCTTTAGCATTTGGGGCAGCTTAAATGTTAGATTCCATGTGGCCAAGAGCACTGGGAGTGGCAAGAGGGACAATCGTCTAACAAAAATAGCCGATCTGGGCAACACTTATCAAATATCTTCGGAGAAGAGGAATCTTTACCCGGGGAAAGCGGTATTTGCAGGCTTTTACTTTTCTCCGGTGAAGATTCCGATAAAATACCTCCATGTCTCAGTCTGCGCTGGTTAATTATTCCCGGGAGCCCGGATCGGTGGAACTTCGTGAAGTGCCGATACCGGAAGTCCCAGGTGGCGAAATCCTGTTAAAGGTTGGAGCTGTCGGTGTTTGTGGCAGCGATTTACACCAATGGCAGGCAACGCATAGCTGGCCAGTGGATTATCCTGTCATCCTTGGGCATGAGTTTAGCGGCGAAATTGCAGAGCTGGGGGATGGAGTGGAGGGATGGCGTGAAGGTGACAGGGTTGTTTCCGAGACTGCTGCCATTATCAATGAGGATAACCCGATGACTCGTCGCGGGCTGTATAACCTTGATTCGGATCGCAAGGGCTTTGGCTATGGAGTGGATGGGGCGATGGCGAGTTACGTGAGGGTGCCGGCTCGTTGTCTTCACCGGGCGCCCAATGGTCTGAAGATGGAATGTGCCGCCCTGGCAGAGCCGTGTTGTGTCGCCTACAACGCAGTGGTTAACAATACCAGGATAGAGCCGGGAGACCGTGTGCTGGTGATTGGTCCCGGAACTATTGGGATTTTATGTGCGGTGCTGGCAAAATTGCGTGGCGCTGAGGTATGCCTGCTTGGCAGGAAGAATGATACTGCGCGATTGCTGGCGGCCCGGGAGGGCTATGGCATCGAAGCATTAACCGGGGACGCCGGACAATGGGCCCGGGAACGTGACGGGCTGGGGGTGGATGTTGTGGTTGATGCGGCCGGTGTTAGTGAAACACTGAAAACTGCTATCGATCTTGTTCGTCCGGCCGGGTGGATTTCAAAGGTGGGGTGGGGGCCGCAACCGCTTGGATTTTCGCTGGATTCACTGGTTCAGAAGAATGTCACGCTGCAGGGTAGTTTCAGTCATAACTGGCCGGTATGGGAACGTGTGCTGCAGTTGATGGGCAATGGTGCGCTGGATGTTGCCCCGCTGATTGGCGGGAAATGGCCGTTGGGTGACTGGAACATTGCGTTTGATGCAATGCATTCCGGGCAAGTGGTGAAATCGGTGCTGATACCGGGCAGCTAAACTTGTGCATTTGTCTGCTTGGCTGATATGCTGGAGAAACTGATGAAACTTGAAGGCAAATCCATCATTGTTACCGGAAGCTCGATGGGGATTGGTGAGGCGATCGCCCGCAGGGTGGTCGCCGAAGGTGGCCGGGTTTTAATACACGGAATTGAATCGGCTGAAACCCGAAAAGTTGCCGGATCACTTGGCATGCCCTTTTGTGTCGGGGATCTTTCAGAGCCGCAGCATTGTGAGGATATTGTGGCAATGGCCGTGACGGAGTTTGGAGGCCTGCACGGGCTGGTTAACAATGCCGGCGTGGTCTGGCGCAACCTGATTGAGGAGACCGACGCGGCTTTCTTTGATTCAGTGATGGCGATTAATGCCCGTGCCCCGCTGTTACTTATCCGGGCAGCCTTGAAGGAACTGAGTATCAGTAATGGATATGTTGTGAATATTGGCTCGGTAAACGCTTATTCAGGTGAGCCTAATTTGTTGGCATACAGTGCCGCGAAAGGTGCCTTGATGACCATGACGCGCAACCTCGGCGATACCCTGCACCGTGAGCACGGCGTAAAGGTCAACCAGATTAATCCGGGCTGGGTGCTCAGCGAGGGCGAGAGGCAGCGCAAGATTGATGAAGGAATGCCGGATGACTGGTTTGACACCCTTGCTAAAGACGAGGCTCCCAGTGGCCGCATGATCACACCTGAAGAGATAGCAGCGACTGCCGTGCATTTCTTAAGCGATGAGTTCGGCCCGATAAGCGGCCAGGTGATTGAGTTGTCACAGTTTCCTTTTATCGGCAGGAATTCACCAAAGTGCTAGTTGCATTATCATTAATGCTGCGGGCATCCAAGGGGAAAGCTTAGAGTGGAGAAGAATGCCGAAATTAGCTGCATTTCCAAAGGCTTACATGAAAGCGCTCTGCCGGGATGGAGGGATGCTGGTTGAGGACTGGCTTGATATCGCGGCAGGCCTGCAGATTGAGGGGGTTGAGTGGTATGCCGGATTCCTTGAGAACGATGAGGTTGCTAACTGGGCAAAGTTTCGCAACTCAGCGCGTGAGCGGGGACTGGAGATTCCAATGTTGTGTTGTTCGCCGGACTTTACCCACCCGGATCCTGAGTTTCGTTCAGCAGAGATTGACAAGGAGAAACGCTGGATTGACATGGCTGCTGAACTTGGAGCGCAGTTCTGCCGGGTGCTCTCCGGCCAGCGCAGGCCGGAAGTGTCCCGCAAGGCAGGCCTGCAGTATGCTAAGGATGCGATTGTAGAGTGCCTTGAGCATGCGCAGCCCAGGGGGATTACGCTGATTATTGAAAATCACTATAAGGATGATTTCTGGGATTTTCCGGAGTTTGCCCAGCATATGGACATCTTTTGTGAACTCGTGGAAATGATTGAGCACCCGTTTTTCGGAGTGAATTATGACCCGAGTAACACTTTCCTCGCCGGGGAGGACCCGCTTGAGTTGCTGAGGCGGGTGAAGCACCGGGTGGTGACCATGCATGCCAGTGACCGTTACCTTGTGGAGGGAACGATTGAGGACTTGCGGCGTGAGGAGATTGGCGTGGCAGGATATGCCAAGCGGCTTTGCCATGGACAAATCGGCGAAGGGCTTAATGATTATGACATGATCTTCAGGGAATTGTGCTCAGCGGGCTTTGACGGCTGGATCAGCATTGAGGACGGGGTGGACGGAGTTGAACAACTGCGGTGCAGTGTCGACTTCTTGCGCAGGATGATCGCTTTGCATTGGGGGCTCCCCCCTGCGGGAGGGCAGTGAGTTGGATTGTACGAATTTTCCTTGGCGCAAGGGGGCATCTTTCTTTATTTGGATAGTATTGATGTTTTTGAACGCCTTTAATCTTGGAAGAAATGCGGGGTTGTGGGAGTATAACAGGAGTGTTGAATTCCTTACGCGTCAGTTTGCTCATATCGGTGGTTGTCCTGTCACAGGGGAACTCCGCTAAGGCTGCTCCCACAGTTGAACAATTACAGTTCTTTGAGGCCAAGGTGAGGCCCCTGCTGGCAGAGCGTTGTTACCGCTGTCATTCGGTTCAGGCGGAGAAATTGAAGGCGGGATTATTGCTGGATCATGGTTCCACCATTCTCGAGGGTGGGGATTCAGGGGCGGCGCTTAAACCCGGAGATCCTGGCCAAAGCCTGATCATTGAGGCGGTGGAATACGGCAACCCGGATCTTCAAATGCCTCCGAAAAAGAAATTGGCGGAAGCTGAGATTGAACTGTTGAGAAAATGGGTGGAGATGGGGGCGCCGTGGCCCAATGAAGCTGTTCCCGCAGCCGAGAAGAAACTTGGCCCGAAAAATTTTGATCTTGCTGCGCGACGGGCAGAACACTGGTGCTGGCAACCGATACAAAGGTTGCCGTCGCCGAATGTTAAGGACAAGACGTGGTCGTCCAACCCGATAGACCTGCACGTGTTATCCCTGCTGGAGAGCAAGGGCATGAAGCCTTCGGTGCCGGCAGGGAAACGCAATCTCATTCGTCGTGCATACTTTGATTTAATAGGTCTACCGCCGACCCCGGGTCAGGTTGATGCTTTTATCGGAGATGATGCGCCGGAAGCCTTTGCCGGGGTGATTGATGAATTACTTGGATCGCCGCATTTCGGTGAAAGGTGGGGGCGTCACTGGATGGACTTGATGCGTTATGCCGAGAGTTGCGGGCATGAATTTGATTACCCGATTCCGCATGCCACCGAGTATCGTGATTACCTGATCAGGGCATTCAATGCTGATGTGGCATATAACCAGCTGGTTACCGAGCATATTGCAGGTGACTTGATTGGGAAGCCCCGCCTTCATCCTGAGGAAAATTACAACGAGTCACTGATTGGCACCGGGTTCTGGCACCTGCATGAGGCCACCCATGCGCCGACTGATGTGCGTGGCAATGAGGCTGAACGCGTGGATAACCAGATTGACGTCTTCAGCAAGACATTTCTTGGGCTTACAGTTTCCTGTGCGCGTTGCCACGACCACATGTTTGATGCGATATCGACCAAGGATTACTATGCGCTTGCCGGTTACCTGCAGAGTTCACGACGGCAGGAGGCACTGCTTGATCCCGGCGCCAGGATTGCCGCCAAGGTCGCTGAGCTAAAGGGGGTCAAAAAGGAGGCTGATGACATGCTGGCAAAAACCTTTGGGGATGGCATCAATCCTGAGATGATGGCGCGTTACCTGATGGCGGCACGCGAGGCGGTTCGGGGAGGCAACGGTGCAGAGTTAGCCAAGAGTCACGGGGTCGAGCCCTCAGCACTTGAGCGCTGGGTGGCGGCACTCCGCGTGCCGGAAGTTAAAGAACCGGATCATCCACTCTTTGTCTGGGCGCAGTTTATTGAGGGCGACATTGATCCTTCTACGGCGATTTTTGACAGGCGCTACCAGGATATTCGTCGACGCCTTGCTGAACGTCACAAGCAAAGTGGCGAGTTGGTAAAAGGCGCCGTGAAATTTGCTGATTTTACAGAGAAGAGTTTTGAGGATGCCGGCTGGTTCACAACGGGTGAGTCTTTTGGCGGCAGTCCGAGCGGGATTGGGCAGTGGGCGCATGCCAATGCCGGCGTGGCGGTTGCGGGAAGGGCGCATGGAGGTCGATTGGCAGGTCAACTTCACGGGGTATTGCGTTCACCGACTTTCGAGATAACACATAACCAGATTCATCACTTGGTGTCTGCCCGCAAGGGAGGCTTGCAGATTCGACTTATTATCGACAGTTACGTGATGGAACCCTACAACGGATTGCTCTTTGGGGGCACTCGAATCAATGATGCTAACACCGACGGCAAGGCCAAGTGGCTTTCGCAGGGGCGTGATTTAAAGATGTATCGCGGCCACAAGGCGCACCTTGAGTATATCGATCATGGCAACGGACATTTTGAGCTTGATGAAATATGGTTTTCCGATGGCAGGGCCCCGATAATTGCGCCTTCTGCCACGGCACTGAAGATTGCCGGCAATGAGAAGATTCATTCCGTCAAGGGTCTTGCGATGGCCTACGGCTGGTTGTGGAAGCACGCCAGCGAGGCACCGGAGAAACTCGACGAGGACGGGCAGCGGTTTTTGTCATGGCTAATGGCGCGGGGAATGGGTGACCCGGAGCGTGATGCAGGCATTGCGCGATGCCAGGAAAGGATGGCACAGGTTTCCAAGACCGTGCCCGCACCGAAACGGGTGCAGGGGTTGACGGATGGCACTACCGAGAATGAGTTTGTATTTCTGCGTGGCAGTCACAAGCGCCTTGGCGATGAGGTGCCCCGAAAATTCCTGACTGCCCTTGGCGGCGAGAGCTTACCGGCTTCGAAACAGGGAAGCGGCAGGCTTGTCCTTGCCGGCCAGGTGACAGATCCTGATAACCCTTTAACACCCAGAGTGATGGTGAATAGACTTTGGCACCATTTGTTCGGCCGCGGGATTGTGGCGACAACTGATGATTTTGGAGTGTTGGGGCAACGACCTTCCAACCCTGGCTTGCTTGATCACCTTGCAATCTCGTTCATCGATGAGGGTTGGTCCATCAAGCGTGCCCTGAAGCGGATTATGCTGTCTAAAACTTATCAACAGGCCAGCATTGCAGGAGGCATGGCAGAGGAATCTGATCCGCAAAATATTCTGTTGCACCGAAGTAATTTGCGCCGGCTTCAGGGCGAAGTGATACGTGACAGTATCCTGGCGATATCCGGGCGGCTTGACCGCAAGATGTTTGCCGGGTCAGTGCCGGTGCACCTGACTGATTTCATGACCGGTCGCGGGCGTCCGCGCGGTGGACCGCTTGACGGGCAGGGGCGTCGCAGTATCTATATTTCGGTGCGGCGCAATTTTTTGTCGCCGATGATGCTGGCCTTTGATATGCCAATCCCATTCAGTAGCATGGGACGCCGCACGGTATCAAATGTTCCTGGACAGGCCCTGATCATGATGAATGATCCTTTTGTGCACGAGCAGGCCGGGCTTTGGGGCAAGCGAATGGCGGCCTTGAAACTGAATCGGGAAGAAGTGGTCAGCAGGATGTATCTGGAAGCCTTTGCGCGGCCGCCGGATGCGGTGGAACTGGCTGCTGGGGTTGAGTTTCTGGGTGAGGGGTTGAGCGTGGAGAAACTCAGTGACTATGCCCACGTGCTTTTTAATACCAAGGAGTTTATCTATTTAAATTAGAATCCAATGCATTGCCGTCAATACCAGAGAGCTCCGATTAATCGCAGGGATTTGCTGAAGGCATCAGGCTTTGGGTTTGGTGCGTTTGCCTTTGATGCCCTGAGCGGGCAGGGGCATTGCGGGCAAAGTGCTAATCGAACGCACCATGAGGCGAAGGCGAAAAATGTGATTTTTCTCTATATGGATGGTGGCGTTTCACACGTCGATTCATTTGATCCAAAGCCGGCTCTCAAGAAGCATAACGGCAAGAATCCGGCCGATTTCTTCAAGGTTGCCCCGACGCAATTCAATAATAACGGAAAGATCCTGGCGAGTCCCTGGAACTTTAAAGAGTATGGCAAGAGCGGCATTGTGGTGAGTGATCTTTTCCCGCACATAGCGCAGCATGTCGACGATCTGGCGGTGGTGAGGTCGATGACATCCAATTTTGCGGAACATACCAATGCCAACTATTTCCTGCACACTGGCAGTGGCCTTCAGGGGCGGCCCAGCATGGGTGCCTGGGTAACCTACGGTCTTGGTAGCGAGAGCAAGGATCTCCCCGGATTTGTCGTTGTTAACGGTGGGTTGACACCTCCGGGGGGTTTGGATAATTTTAATAGCGGCTTCCTTCCTGCATCCTATCAGGGATCAGTCTTCAAGCCTGGGGGGAGTGCGCCTGTTGCCAATATAAGTCGCCGGGAGCGTGATTTGCAGACGCAACGCAGTAAACTTGACCTGTTGGCTAAACTTGATGCAGGGGCGGCTGAACGTTCCGGAGGCCAGGATGCGATCGAATCGGCTATTGCAAATTATGAAATGGCTTTTCGTATGCAGAGCTCAGTGCCGGAATTGACTGATCTTTCCGGTGAGTCGGAGCAATTGAAGGAACTCTATGGCATGAACCACAAATATGACAAGACACGGATCTTCGCCTCCGAGTGCTTGATGGCACGGCGCCTTGTGGAGCGGGGCGTGCGCTTTGTGGAACTGACCTGCCCGAATACCGGTAATGATCGATGGGATGCGCATAGCAACCTGAAGAAAAACCACGAGAATAACTCACTGGCTGTCGACCAACCCATTGCAGCATTGCTCACTGACCTTAAACAGCGTGGGATGCTCAATGAGACACTGGTGATCTGGGCCGGGGAATTTGGCCGAACTCCCTTTGCCCAGGGAAGTAACGGGCGTGACCATCATCCTTTTGCATATTCAATCTGGATGGCGGGCGGCGGAACAAAGGGAGGAACCATTTACGGGAAAACCGATCAGTTTGGTTATCATGTAATTGAAGGCAAGCTTGAGATGCATGACATGCACGCCACCATGTTGCACCTGCTGGGGATTGATCACGAGCGCAGCACCTACCGGTTTAGCGGCCGGGATATGCGCCTTACTGATGTCCACGGGCATGTGGTGCATGATATCATTGGCTGATTGGAGCTGTTGAGAGCTTGCCAAATCCATTGATGACAGATAGAAGGGGCTTGCAATGGCTGCCAAGAAAGCAAAAAAGAAGCGCGCCAGTAAACCGATTAAGCCGGTAGTTGAGATCAAGAACCTTACGGTTCGCTACGATCGTGTGGTGTTGCGCAAGATTTCCTGGAAGATTGAGAAAGGACAGCAATGGGTCCTCCTTGGCTCCAACGGTTCAGGCAAGACCACCCTGCTGATGGCAATAGCCGGTTACGTGACGCCGACGACAGGAGATGTTATCGCCGGCAAGGAGGACATTGCATGGAGTGAGTTGCGCAAGCGTATCGGGGTGGTCAGCGCTTCAGTGGCGCAGCGCATTGAACCTGGGGAAACCGCCTTTGAGGTTGTTCTCAGTGGTAAGGAGGCGATGATTAACCACTGGGGAAAGATTCCCCGTGATGAGCGCAAGGCGGCTAAAAAGATTCTACGCAAGGTTGAAGCTGAGCACTTAAGGAAACGTCCCTGGGGTGTGCTCTCTCAGGGGGAGCGTCAGAGGGTTCTCATCGGGCGTGCCTTGATGTGCAAGGCAAAGCTGCTTATCCTTGATGAGCCGTGTGCAGGGCTTGACCCTGTTGCCAGGGAGGATTTCCTTAATTTCATTAATCGTCTCGCATCGCGCAAGAGGGGGGCTCCAACATTGCTTTTTGTGACGCATCATGTTGAGGAGATCATTCCCGCCATTACCCATGCGGCTCTCTTGAAGGAGGGGGAATTTGTTGCCGCCGGGCCTGCTGAGGAGGTTTTAAAGACCGCTAAGTTGCGTGATACTTTTGGCGCGGAGGTCCGGCTTCGCTACAGTAATGAACGATACCGTTTGCGGGTGGACAGGTAGGGAGTGCAGGAAAATTCCTGCCTCAGGGATGGATGATGTCGGGGCTGACCCAGTGGGGCATCACATGGGGGGTATAATGG
>JAPYUT010000086.1:0-2329 GCA_029940475.1 Verrucomicrobiales bacterium
GCATTGACCATGAGAGGCTGACCTACCGTTACCAGGGGCGCTACTTCCGGCTCACTGACGTATACGGCAGGGTCGTGCACGACATCCTTGGCTGATTCAGCGCAAATTGCACAGGTTGCCCTTGCATTGGGTTTTTCATGCGTGACCTGACATGGCGGCCTGGGGCGGGTGAGGAAATCCAAGATTTAGCCCACCAAGATACATATAATAGATCAATGATATTATTCATATAATCTATTTTAATAATTTCATAATCTTACTTAGGATGAATGTGATAAAACCGTCGAAGGAATTGAACGGTTTGCTTTCACCCTGAAATTCAGGAAGCAAAGGCAGATGCCATCGCAACCAAGGAACTCTTTATTTTGGTCATGGAAGAATTATTAAGCCTCTTTGGTATATTCCTGGTTATTTATTTGTTATTGGCTCCTGCCATTGCCCTGTCCAGGTCTGCTCGTTCAAGGCGTAATGCCGATGAAGCACTGCGCAAGGCAGAAGAAGCGCTTGGTAAGGCAGAGCAAGCCCTGCAGGTCTCGCAGGCAGTTGGCCCGGCATTGCCCGGGGATCCTGCTGTCCCGATAAATATTGCGGAGGTGACACCTCCGCCATTGAAAGAAGGCTTTGAGGAGATTGCAGAAACCCTTGAGCAGGCAGGGCAGGGAATTGCCACGGCGCTGCCATCACGGATTATCTATGCGCAGTCAATGGCCTTCACCCTGTGGACCAGGGATCGTGAGCAATTGTCATTACGGTGGGTTGAGGTTACTGCAGCCCGGAAGGATGCATCGCCGGTGATCCCGGAAGGCAAATTGGTTGTAGAGGATTCCGGGGAGAAAGCGCTGCCGGTTGTCCTGGGGGCTGCGCTTAAAGATTCCCGGAAGAAGGTGCCTGTTGAGGTTGGGACGAGCGAAGTGAAGCCGGCAACCGGGGAGCATGTAAAGAGGGAAGCCGAGGTGGTGAAACCTGCCGCCCAATCCATCGAGATGCAGTTGGGAACCTACTGGTTTGTGCGTATCGGCGTCATGCTGCTTTTGACCGGGGCGGGAATACTGGCCTTCTACAAGCGCGATTTTTTCTTTGATCTATCACCCGCGGTCAAGGTGAGCGGGCTTTACCTGCTCAGTGGATTGTTGGCAGGAGTAGGTTTCTGGCTGCAGCGCACCAGGGACACCCTGCGCAATTACGGTCAGGTGTTGGTTGCCGGCGGTTTTTCCGGGGTATATTTCATCACCTACGCGGCGCATATCTTCGATCCGGTAAAGGTCATCCCGGACCCGACCGTGGCGCTGTTGCTGCTGCTGGCCTGGGGTGGCTTCATGGCGTGGGCGGCTGACCGGTTAAGATCGGAGACGGTGGCGCTTTTTGCGGTCGGCGCCTCCTATTATGCAACCTATGTGCCGTTGATCCATGTCGATTCCGGGGGGGTTTCCCACTGGATGATTCTCTCTTCCAATGTCATCCTGGCGATCGTTGCGGTGACCTTCATGCTGCGCAATCGCTGGGTAAAGATGCCGCTGTTGAGCATGTCGGCAGCCTATGCCGGCTTTGTCCTCTGGCGGATTCGCGTGGAGGACCCGGCGCCGCTTGCAATCGTGCTGCTCTTTGCCGCTTCACTGTGGATAATTTACAGTGCGGCGGTGTTCCTGTCACGGCACGATGACTTCAATGACCACAAGCGGGCGGCTTTCCTCACTGCAAACAATGCCGCACTGTTCGGGTTTTTGACCTGGGATGTTCTGCGCGATCACTCGCATCAGTTCTGGATATTGCCCCTGTCATTAGGCGTGGTGCTGCTGGGCGGTGCATTGGCTGCCAGGCGCCTGCTCGGCGATCAACCGCTCTCGTGCAAATCCTTCCTGACCCAGGGCCTGACCCTGGTGACCCTCGGGCTGATGACCACCCAGCTTTCCGAATCCATCAAGGGGCCAATCCTTGCCGCCGAGAGCGTGGTGTTGTTGTTCATGGCGATTCGCCGGGACAACAAAATCCTGGAATTTGCCGCGCTCGCGGCAGGGGTGATAGCGATTTGCTTCGGTATTTATGACATCAACGCCGGTAACCCTGATTACCTTATCGGCTGCCTTTCGATTATGGCATTCCTCCTGTTTGGCGGATGGCTTTGCTACCGTCGGCTGGAGGCTGATAGTGAAGCCATCCTGCGTCCACGTGTGAGTTTCTTCTCGGCATTGGGCATTGGCATTGGCCTGCTGGCTTTCCTGTCAGGAGGTCATGAGATTGTGACTTTGCAGGAATGGATGCCGATCATCCTCATTTGCGCGACCCTCCTGTTTACCGCCTCCTTTTACCTGCTCCGGGTTCGGGAGTTTGT
>JAPYUT010000086.1:2429-9920 GCA_029940475.1 Verrucomicrobiales bacterium
TGATTATCCAGTTATTCAGCTGGCTTTACCTCGATCGTGAACTGCAACAACAGTGGCTGTGGCTTGGACCGTTATTGGCGTTGGTAATTCTGGGCTATGGGGCATTGACCAGGGCAGCTTTTCTCGCCGCGCTCGGCCAGGTGTTCCTGTTTATCGGTTGTTTTTGGTCGTTGAGTGTTTTCCTTCCCCAAATTGACGGTGATGTTGATGGCGGGGAGGTTGCCATGTTCTCTACACTGGCGCCGGTTGGGGGACTGATCCTGAGTAACCTTGCACTTTCCATGGTTTTAACACGCCGGGAAAAGATCGGCGCCTTGGCGGGTATTGTGATTTATGGGGCGCACCACTTTTACCGGTGGGCTGCCGCGGGCCTTGGCATGCTCTGGATTCACCATTTTATTCCGGACGCATACCGGGTGCTCTTTGCCTGTGGCGTTGCGGTTCTGTTCCTGCTTGGCTGTTTCCTTGGGAGCAAGGGGATCAAGAGGCAATGGCAGGGAGCGGCACTGGCTTACGCTCTGGTCGGGGGACTGTTCCTGGTCATGCAATTTGCGGAGGGGCAGGCCTTTTGGCAGAGCCTGGCGGCGATTGTAACTGTCCTCATCCTGCAATTGTGGATGCGTATCAGGGATAAGCAGTTTCAGGTGGCCCATTGGATGCACAAGGCTCTCATTGCCGCGGGGGGTGCGGCGTTGTTTTTCTGGGTCACGACCAGGGTATCGGGCATCGATGGCGAGGGCATCGAGGGATTGCGTTCAATTTCATGGAGTGGCCTGGGGCTGCTTTTCTTTGTCCTCGGGCTGACATTGAAGGAGCGCTGGTACAGGTTGATGGGATTGACGGTTCTCGGAATTACCCTGCTTTCCCTGGTGCCGATTATCTGGGGCTTCTCCACCGAGTGGAAGATTGCCAGCTTCTTCGTGCTGGGCCTGGTGTTTGTCGTGCTGGGCTTTGTCTACAACCGCTACAGGGAGAAGATCAACAAGTTGCTTTAAGCTGCGCCGGGCAGGTTGGCAGGGAGGCGTGGAGCCAGATTAACCTGGCTGTTTCTCTTCGGGCTTGGCAAACAGGCTGAAGATGCGCAGGTTGGTGGTGTTTGGCAGGTATTTCTCGTGGAAACGTTTCCGTGCGCCGTTGCCGCTGTTGCCGCCGGAGACGTAGGTTGCAGCCAGGAGTTGTCGTCCGTCGGGGTGCAGGCTGAGGTCATAGGCGGAGCCGTTGCTGATCGAGTGCAGGGGCTCGGGTTGGGAGGTTTTCCAGAAGGTCAGCTCGGATGCGGTGTGCAGCATTTCGGTGTGCCCGGCCAGCGTGCCGTCCTCCAGGAAGCGCAGCGCGTTGAAGGGGCCGTCGCTCTTGCCCGTGATCTTAAGCTCGGTTTTAACCTTGCCGCTTTCCAGGTCAAAGACCAGCACCGTGGGCTTGCCCGGGCAGAAGGAGTTGCTCTTTGCCTCCTTCATGCCGCCGGCGGCAAGCAGCGTGCCGTCCGGGCTGAAGGCAAGGCTGCGTACGCCGCCCACGTCAGCGATGAAATTCTCCTCCCTCGTATGCAGCGGGGAAGCGTCCAGTTGACGTAACGGCTTCCAGGGTTGCAGGCTCCACTGGCGAATGGCGCCGAGCAGGTCACCACTGACAAGGTGTTTGCCGTCGGGTGAAATGGCGAGGCTGAAGATGCATTCCCCGTGGCCTTCCATTGTCGTGACCGGCTTACCACTGGCAGCTTTCCACGCCTTGACCACGCCATCATCCCCGGCACTGATGAGGTGCTCACCGTCAGGTGTGAGGATGAGCGCCCGGACATTGTCGCGGTCAGCCTCGGCAATGGTCCAGAGCGGCCTGGTGGAGTTCTCGTAATCCCAGCAGTGAATGACCCCCAGATAGTCGGCGCTAAAGAGTTTCCCGCCCTTGGGGTGAAACACCAGCGAGGAGAGCCAGGTATTGTGGCCATCGAGCACTTTCTTTTTTTCCCCCTCCAGTTCCCAGATATGGACCAGCTTATCCTGTCCGCCGGCAGCAATGAAGCGCCCGTCCGGGCTGAACTGTGCCCTGAAGAGCTGCCGCTCATGCTTGATTGAGCGTGACTCCCAGGCCTTCTTGACATCAAGGGGCGCGGCGCTCACAGCATCACCTCCCTGATTGGCTCGCAGTCACCGTGTGCGATGTCGAGTTTCTGGCCCTTGTAGCGGTAGTGCGTCTTGCGCGGGTTGATTCCCAGCAGTGTGTAGATGGTGTGGAAAAGGTGCCCGATATCATAGCCCTCGCCGTTAACGAAGGCCCCGTCGGCGGTGGTCTCGCCAATGATTGCGCCGCGCTTGATGCCGCACCCGGCAAGGACAACGCTCCAGCAGTCCGGCCAGTGGTCGCGACCCAGGCGCGAGTTGATGACCGGGGTACGGCCGAACTCGCTCATCACGATGAGCAGGGTATGATCGAGCATGCCGCGATCCTCCAGGTCATTGACCAGTGCAGCAAAGGGCCGGTCAACCTGCGGGATCAAACGCTGTGACATGTTGAAATTATCACCGTGCGTGTCCCAGTGGTAGCTGTTGACCTTGACAAAGCGAACGCCCGCCTCAAGCAACCTGCGGGCCTGCAGGATGTGCCGGCCAAGGGGATGGCTTCCATAACGTTCCCGGTCCTTCTCGTCCAGTTCACTGTCGTCGAAGATGTCCTTGCGTGCCATCAGCTGTTGGGCCATGTCGTAGCTGGTCTCGTAGGCGTCAATTTCTGAGGCGTTGCGGTATGCGCTGAAGCGCTCGTTGGCTTTCCTGCGCAGGGCATTGCGGGCGGCATCAACCTCGGCGGAAATCGAACCGGGCCGGTGAATATGAATCGGGGGTTTGCCGTCACCGAGGGCCAGCGTCCCGTATTGCGCACCCAGAAAACCCGCCTCACGGGCAATGAAGCCGCCGTTTCCGGGCTTGATCCAGATATAGGGCGGCAGTTCCGGGTTGGCAGGCCCGAGCAGCTTGGCAACCGCCGAGCCGAGGTGGGGATATTCCACCCCGCGGTCAACAGGGTCCCCGCGCTGGATGCGCGGCACGCCGGTGGAATGGTTCGGGTCCTTCGTCGCCATCGTGCGAATCACTGAAATCTTGTGGGCGATCCTCGCGGTGTGCGGAACCAGCTCGCTGAAGTGCACCCCCGGTATGCTTGTCTTGATGCTGCGAAACGGCCCCGCGAATTTGCTCTTCGGCAGCGGATGCCAGCTCTCATACTGGCTGATTCCCCCATCAAGCCAGATCAGGCAAACCTGCTTCTTTTGCTTGGTGATCTCCTCGGCAATTCCCGGTTGCAACAGGCTGCCGAAACCGGCCGCTCCACCCAGCGTACCGAGCACCTGCCGTCGCGAAATGTCGTGTTCAAGGCTGCCGCAGGCATGGCCGTGTGGGGTGGTTTTCATCAGTGGTTCAAGCGGAACTCCGTCGAGGTCAACAGTGCCCAGGCCAGTTCCCCGAGTGCCGCATCGCGGCGGGTTGCATTTTTTTCCAGGTAATCCTTGAGTGTCTGCAGTTCCTCCTCTTCAGGGAAACGTGCCAGCACGGAGAGATACATTTCCTCCGCGATTTTACCGGGATCCTGTATTTTTCCCAGCCCCTGCACCAGGTTGCCATCGTGCGGTTCAAGCCAGTGCATGACTAGGCGGTCGTTCATCAGGAACAGTGACCTGTTCAAGCCGGGAAGGAAATCATCCTCCGCCTCACCTGCCGGCTGGGCGAAGGTTTCCAGGAAGATGGCGCGGATCTCCTCAAAGGACTTTGGCATTTCACCGTGTGTCCCGCTGAAGTAGCCGCGCCGGTTAAATTTCTCCGCGTCAGGTGCCGTTTTCATGGCCGTCACTTTTTCCAGGTTCCCGGTAGCTTTCAGGATCGCCTTGAGGAGTTGCTCGGGCGACATGGCCTTAGGGTGTGCCGTGCGGTAGCTGGAGGCGGCCACCGTTTTTACCCCTTCAGGCAGCAGGCTGCTGCGCTGGTAGCTTTTGCTCAGCGCAATTTCACGCAGCAGCCATTTCAGGTCGAACTGATGCGCCACAAATTCCCTGGCCAGGACGGCTCTCAGCTCGGGATGCGATGGCGGGTTACCTCCGTGCATTTCATCAAGCGGATGCACCAGCCCGCGCCCCATCATCAGGAACCAGATACGGTTCACAGCGTTGTGCACAAAGTGGGTGTTTTCCTTCACCGGCAAGTCGCGCGCCAGCAACTCGCGCGGCCGGAACCTGGGCACTGCCGGCAGCCCATCTTCCGCGGGCTTGTCAAACTCCTTGCCTTTCTCGAAGGTCGGTATTGTTACTTCCGGCCTGCCGGGCAGTCTGGGACCGGTCTGCTCCTCATTGTCCTCAAAGACTGATTGGAACTTGATTTTTCCGGTGGCCAGGGATTCCACGAAATAGACCTGCTTGTCCTTTGAGTTGGTGGCCTGCTTTGTCTGCTTGAGGTAGGCATAAAGGCCCCAGTAATGCGCCTGCTTCCATTCCTTCACCGAGGGGTGATCGTGGCACTTGGCACACTTGAGGTTCATCCCGAGAAACAGGCGCGCCACATCCTCGGTCAGCCGGTGGTGGGAGCCGTTACCGAGGAATTTCATTGCCGCGCGGGACTCGTCCTTGCCGGTGGCGGCCAGCATCTGGCGTGTCATCACGTCCCAGCGCGGGGTTCCCTGCATTGATCTTTTCAGGTAGGCGCGCCATTGCCCATCGGTGACCTTGCCGAGGGCTTGCCGTTCAAGAAGCATTGTTGACAGCCGGTCTGTCCAGTGGACTGCAAAGGACTCACTGGCCAGCAGGCTGTCAATCAACTGGGCGCGCTTCTGCGCAGACTTGTCATTAAGGAAAGCGCGTACTTGCCCGGTATCCGGGATTGTGCCCGCGATGTCCAGTTGTACTCTCCGGAAAAATTCCGCGTCACTGCTGATTGTTGCACTCGGGCCACCGGCTTGAGCGTTAATGATCCTGTCTATTTCCCTGTGCAGTGGCGGAGCTCCCTGCGCCATGGTGGCGATGCCCGTCAGGATCAAACAGAAGGCACGGAACATACCCTCTATATGTCGCTTTCCTCTTTTTTACGCAACCCGCTTGGCAAAAAACTTCAGTATAAGTCACCTTAATCATCGCTATCTCGATAGTTTTGCGGCATCGGGCACCCTGGCGCGTGTGCATGCTGTGTGACTTTTCGTCCCCGGGTTTTCCTTGTATAGGGCGGGCAATTGCCCGAGGAATCATTCATGAGTCCGGCAGCGATGAGTAAAATGACGGTAAAGCTCCTCCTGCCGGTGTTCCTCTGTGCCCTTGGCCCGGGACTTGCGGCTGCTGAAAGGCCCAACATCCTCTTTGCCATTGCCGATGACATGAGCCACGCCGGCGCCTACGGCTATAAGTTCCTTCATACTCCTCACTTTGACCGGGTTGCCAAGGAGGGGATCCTCTTTAACCGGGCCTATACCCCGAGCAGTAAGTGCGCCCCCTCGCGCTCGGTTATCATCACCGGGCGCAACCCCTGGCAGCTGGAGGCAGCCGCCAATCACCAGCCGTTTTTCCCCGGGAAATTCAAGAGCGTGGTCGAGGAGCTCGGGGAGCATGGTTACTTCACCGGGTTCACCGGCAAGGGCTGGGGCCCGGGAGTGAGCGGGGGACGCAACCTCACGGGTAAAGATTTCAGCAGCCTGAAGGTAAAGAAAACACCCGCCGGAGGTATCAACAAGATCGACTATGCGGGAAACTTTGATCTCTTTCTCAAGGACAAGCCGAAGGAAAAGCCGTTCTTCTTCTGGTATGGTTGCAAGGAGCCGCATCGCGGATACGAGTTCAAGTCGGGAGTAAAGAGTGGCAAGAAACTGAGTGACCTGGATTTCCTGCCCTCCTTCTGGGGAGGGGATGAGGCCGTCAGGCATGACATCCTCGATTACGCGGTTGAGGTGGAATATTTCGACACGCACTTGGGGCGCATCCTCAAGTCCATTGAGGCCGCCGGTGAACTGGATAACACCCTGGTCATCGCCACCTCCGACAACGGCATGCCTTTCCCGCGTTTCAAGGGCCATCCCTACGAGCATTCCATGCACATGCCGCTGGCGGTCATGTGGAAGAACGGCATCATAAAGCCGGGACGCCAATGCAACGGCTTCGTCAGTTTCATCGACTATGCGCCCACCTTCCTGGAGTCCGCCCGGGTCACTGAAAAGAAAAGCGGGATGGCGGCAATCCAGGGCAAGAGCCTCTTTGACATCTTTGCCAACAAATCAGCCGGCCGCGACATGCTCCTTACAGGCCGTGAGCGCAACGACATCGGTCGCCCGCATGACCGGGGTTACCCGGTGCGCAGCCTGCATCAAGGCCAATACGTTTACATGCACAACTTCGAGCCGGATCGCTGGCCCTGCGGCAACCCGGAGACAGGTTACAGGGATACCGATGCGAGTCCCACCAAGAAGGCCACCCTTGTGCACAAGCCCGGGACGCCTGAATACGACAAGTCCTACGGCAAACGGCCGCAGCAGGAACTCTATGACCTGGAGAAGGACCCGGAGTGCGTCAACAACCTGGCGACGACGGCCGAGCATGACGACTTGAAGGAGCAGATGCAGGCCACGCTCTTTGCCGAGCTGAAAAAACAGGGTGACCCGCGGATGCACGGCAGGGGAGAGGTTTTCGACGCGTATCCGCACAGCAAGAGACCCGGTTACTATGAGAAGGTAATGGCTACCGGGAAGGAAAAGGGCAAGATCCGGCCGTAATGGCTCCTTCCAGGATCCTTGCCGCAACCGTATTTTCGGTAGACTATTAATACCCCATAAAGATACAGAAAATGACATACCAAAACATTGCCATCCTCATACTGACGTTTCTTTTTTCATGGACCTCAGGCACTCCCCTTAAGGCTCAGCACGATAATGACGGGAAGACCCTGCGGGTGTTTATCTTTGCCGGCCAGTCCAACATGGTGGGCTCAGACTCGAAGGTGAAGGACATCAAGCGCTTTCCGCCATTTGCCGGCCTGGAAAGTCCCCAGGGAAAGGTGATGTTCTCCTATTCCATCGGCCGTGAGAACAAGATGGAGAGCAAGGGTTGGGTGGATTTGCAGGCGGTTAACAATGTGGTCGGGCCCGAGTTGAGCTTCGCGCGCAGGGTAAGCGGTTCAATCAAGGCGCCCATTGCCGTTATCAAGGTTGCCGCGGGCGGCACGCACCTTGGAGGTGACTGGAATCCTGATGAGCCGATCGGTTTCAAGATGTATCCCCTGGCACTGGAAACCATCCGCACCGCTCTGGCGGATTTGGATAAACGTAAAATCAAATACCGCCTTGAGGGTTTCATGTGGCATCAGGGCGAGAACGACATGTTCAATAAGGACTACATGCCCAACTACGGCAAAAACCTGAAAAACTTCCTGGCCAAATGGCGGCGTGACCTCAAGACGCCCGAGCTGAAATTTTACATTGGTGAACTCTGCACCAAGACCATCTGGGGCATGGATCTGCGCCCGCGCATGTATGCCA
>JAPYUT010000027.1 GCA_029940475.1 Verrucomicrobiales bacterium
TCGAGGCGGCACGCGCTCTTTCCCAGAGATTGATCAAGGAGGGAGGCAATGACACTGCATCAAGGATTGACTACGGGTTTAAGCTTGCCCTTTCACGTCCTGTCACGGCCAAGGAGACCAGCGTCATTGAACGGGTACTGAGTGCTCAACTAACCCGGTTCCGGAATGATCCACAGAAGGCGAAGCAGTTTCTTGCTGTGGGGCAGACGGCCCGCGATGAGTCGCTTGACATCGCCGAGCACGCCGCGTGGACGATTGTTGCCCAGCTTTTGCTCAACATGGACGAAACGCTGACACGCGGATAAGCCGTCACTTTTTAGCCGAATACCTGTTACATAAAATATGCATTACGATCCAACACGTCGACGCTTTCTGCTCAATACCGGCCATGGCATGGGTGCTGCCGCCCTCAGCAGCCTGTGGAACCCGGGGCTGATTGGTTCCGCACAGGCGGCAGGAGGCTTGCCGGGTTTTCCAAATTTTGCCCCGAAGGCAAAGCGCGCCATTTACCTTTTTTTTTCAGGGGGGCCATCCCACATCGACACCTTTGATTACAAGCCGGAGCTGCGGGACATACACGGTAAGGAGTTGCCTGATTCCATACGTCAGGGACAGCGTATTACCGGGATGACCAGTGGCCAGAAGTCCTTTCCCTGCGTTGCGCCAATGTTTGAGTTTGAGCGCTTTGGCAAGCATGGCACCTGGGTAAACAAGGACCTCCTTCCCCATACCGCCGGTATCGTGGATGATATCACGATCATCAAGTCAATGAATACCGAGGCGGTTAACCACGACCCGGCAATTACATTTATTAATACCGGGGTACAGCAGCAGGGTAAGCCCAGCATGGGCTCGTGGTTGAGCTATGGCCTGGGCAGCGAAAATGAGAACATGCCGGCATACGTTGTCATGATTTCGCGTGGGAGAGGACAACTGCAGGCGCTTTATGACAGGCTTTGGGGTAGCGGTTTTCTGCCTTCAAGTCATCAGGGTGTAAAGCTGCGCAGCAGTGGTGAGCCGGTCCTTTACCTGAACAATCCACCGGGCATCGACCGTGACGCGCGTCGCGGAATGCTCGACGGGCTCAAGGAACTCAACAGCGGAACCTTCAAGAAGTTTGCCGATCCGGAGACCCAGTCGCGGATTAAGCAATACGAGATGGCTTTCCGGATGCAGGCGGAGGTGCCTGACCTGATGGACATCTCCAAGGAACCCAAGCACGTCAAGGACCTCTATGGGCCGGCGGTTGAGAAGCCCGGCAGCTTTGCGCGCAATTGTCTCCTGGCAAGGCGCATGGCTGAAAAAGGGGTGAGATTCCTGCAACTTTTCCATCGTGGCTGGGATCAGCACGGAAGCCTGCCCTCAAAATTGCGCCAGCAGTGTGGAGATATTGATCAGCCTTGCGCAGGCTTAATCAAAGATCTCAAGGAACGGGGAATGTTTGAGGACACCCTGGTGATCTGCGGTGGTGAATTCGGGAGGACGATCTACTCGCAGGGCAAGCTGACCAAGGATAATCACGGTCGGGATCACCATGGGCGTTGTTTTACCACCTGGATGGCAGGCGCGGGAATCAAGCGGGGCTTTGAACATGGAAAGACGGATAACCACAGCTATAATATCCTTCAGGATCCTGTTCATATACGTGACCTGAATGCCACGATTCTTCACCAACTCGGCGTGCATCACGAAAAGCTGACTTTCCGCTATCAGGGACTCGACCAGCGGCTGACAGGGGTTGAGGAGGCGAGGGTAGTGAAGGAGATCCTGGCCTAGTTCCTTTTAGTAAATCGCTGAATTTTCTGCTGCCGATTTTCCTGGAGTTGCTTCAATCCGGGTCATCCGGTTGTACTAAGCAGCTTGCCATGCCGGCTCGTTCAGCGGCTTCAATTCCAAGTATACTGTCCTCAAAAACAAGGCATTCCCCCGGGGCGACTGCCATTCGTTCAGCGGCCAGCAGGAAAAGATCCGGTGCGGGTTTGCTGTGCTCGACATCATCCTGGGTGACAACAATTTTGAACAAATTCGCGATTTTAACTGCTGCCATCGTCCTGATTACCGTTTCACGAATTCCTCCCGAGGCCACGGAAATCGGTTTTCCCTCAGCAGCCCGCATGCGGGCAAAATCAACCACCGGTTCGTAAGGCAATACTTTATCCAGATTCGCAAAGAAGTAGGACTCTTGATCCCTTACCACTTGTCCCGGGTTCATGTTGCAACCGTAGCGCTCGTTGAGTATTTCCACTGTGTCGTGCATGCCGACACCGGCGTAGGATTGCGCAATCTCGCGGGTAAACTCAAAGGTCCCACCGTTTTTCTGGAAGGAATCGACCCAACCTTCGAAGTGTACGTGCATCGAAAGCGACAAGGTGCCGTCGTGATCGAAGATAAAGCCTCCGAATTTGCCTTTAGGGATGTTCATGTTTTTGCTGGGTCGAGTCATGCCGGGACATTGGAGGGGAAAGATACACTTACTGGCTATTGTGCAAATCAAGTGTAATACAGGCATTTCATGGCGATTGATATTTAGCGCTTATCGGTTTTGTTTTAGTAACAAACAGGTTAATGGAGGTTCTTATAGTTTACCCGGAGAAGGCCGATGTGGTTACCGGTAATTCCTGTTCTGCCGAGCAATGGAGAGAGGTGTTGCTTGAACTGGGGCATGATGTGGTGATTGACGGGAGTTGCAATCATCACCGGGCCGATTTGCTGATCGCACTCAATGCAGAAAAGATGCAACCTGAGATTGCGGCGTTCTCGTGCAGCAACCCGGGGTCAAAGATTGTGGTGATCATGACGGGGACTGACATTTACCCCGCTCTGTCTGGTTTATCGTTGGAATCCATACGGATAGCCGATCGTTTGGTGGCACTGCAGGGCAAAGCGATCCGCCAGGTTCCAGATGAGTTTCATGATAAGGTTCGTATTATTGTGCAGGGTGTAACCCCTTCCGGATCAGGAGCAAAAGGGGCAATCAAGGGTGACACATTCAACGTGGCAATCGTCGCCAATCTGCGTGAAGTAAAAGACCCGTTCCGGGCGGCAGCAGCCGTGAAATTAATGCCCATGGACTCGAGGATACTCATTCGCCACGCTGGATTTTCCCTGGATACCGGGGCAGGGGAGCATGCACGAAGGGAAAGCTCTGAGAACCCGCGTTACGAATGGATTGGTGGTCTAAGTCCTGCTGCAGCGAGAAAACTGATTTCTGAAAGCGATATACTGTTAGTGACTTCCAGTAACGAGGGCGCCGGGCGGGTCGTTGGTGAGGCAATTACCGATGATACTCCGGTCATTGCCACCCGGGTGGCGGGAATTACAGGACTTGTCGGGGACGATTACGGCGGTCTTTTCCCGGTAGGTGACACGACTGCCCTTGCTGCGTTGCTTACCCGTGCCGAGAGCGAGCAGGGATTCCTGGAGGAGTTGTCCCGAAGTTGCCGGGAAATAGCCCCTGTGTTCGAGCCGGTTAAAGAATTGGCAGCCTGGGGGGAGCTGGTTGCCGAGTTGTCCTGAAAGCAAGCTTAGCCTAAGCGCTTGACCGGCGCAGTATTTTTTGTGCGCGCTTTTCGATGGAGACGGCTTTGCGCTCCTTACCCATCTCACGCATCAGTGATGCGAAGTTTGCCAAAACAATGGAAAATATTTTAGCATCCCCGGACTGGCTTGATTCAAGGATACGTATGGCAAGCTGGTAGTTTCTCAGTGCCTCATCATTATCGCCGAGTTTATGCAGGACGGTGGCAAGGTTGCCGTAGGACTGGCCGAGGTCAGGATGCTTTGGATCACTGACTTCCTTATGTATTTCCAGGGCTTGATTATGCATTTCACGAGCCTGGCCGTTGTAACCGGATGTTTGGTAGAGGGCACCGAGATTATTGTATACTCCGGCAACATCGGCATTTTCCCTCCCTGCGACGCGTTCCAGTATTTCCAGGGCCTTGAGGTAGTTATCTTCAGCCTGGTCAAAATCCCCCGCCTCCTTGTAGAGCATGCCGAGGTTACTGCACAGGTTTGCAACGTCCAGCTCGGCAGGAGGATCCATGGCTTCAAAGAGTTCGATGGATTGTTGATAGAGGGGGATTGCTGATTCGGGTAACTGGCTGAAATCGTATGTGGCGGCCAGGCTGCTTTTTAAGCGGGCAAGTTGATTACTGGAAATTTCACTTGTGTCTGCACGTTGCAACGCCTCGAGGTAAAGTCCCTCGGCATTGGGATAATCGCCTGCTTCCCGGCGCAGGTTGCCGAGCATCTCGAGTGCGGCGATCAACTGCGGGATTGCGGCGGGGTCGGTTTCCACGATCCGGCGCGCGGTATCAATGGCAGTTTGGGCACTGATGGCAGCTTCGGTATTCTTGTTATCTTCCTGGAGTGTTTTGACGCGATCGAGAAGAACCTTTAATACGCCGGGATGGTTGTTGTTATTCATGAGGGTGAGGGAATGTGTGGTTTTATTTGAGGCTCCGAAGAGCTTATCTAAAACTAGTCACTTATCTGCAGTTGACCAGATGAATTGCCTTTATTTATAATAATTATTAATCATTTCCATAATTAATAATTATCACTATGCAAAAAAAGGCTCATTGTAACGCATTACTATGTAAAGACGCACCTTCCTGTAATCATATGCAGGATTGCCTTTATTTACTGAATTAAGCGCAATAGCTCGGTGCGGGTTTTTGGTAATCGATGATAAACCCGCTCCAGATTTTCTGCCGGAGCTTGGCCCGGGTCGAGAATTCCCAGTGCCTGTGCCATTTGTTTTTCGTAATGAAGAATGGCTTTCATGTCCGGAAGAGTTTGTTCCAGGTGATCAAGAGCACGATTGAGCAAGTTGTTCAGCTTGCGGACAGGAGTTTCGGGCTCGGTTACCTGGTTGAGGAGTTGCACAAAGTATGTGGCGGCGAGGGTCTGCAGGTAACTGTCTCTCAACCGGGGACGCAAGGATGTAAGGGATAGTTCGCGCAGCGGATGAAGATCGGACTTTTTGCTGCGTATAATTTCAAATTCAGCTTCAAAAAAAAGGTCGAGTTTACCGGCAAATGGACTTTTGGGGCGGCGTGCCCCTTTTGCCACCGTCCTCAATATACCATGTTGCTCTGTGCACCACGTGACGATCAGGCTTGATTCCGTGAGCGGTATACGGCGGATGATTGTGCCTTTGCATTTTTCCATCTTGCTTGCGGGTTGCGTGCTTTGAGATTATTGGCTAAATTAAGCACTCATGGCTGCACTTTCCAATGACCTCCAAGCTTTCGATACCGATTCCCTGAAATCGCTCATCGGCCAGCTTCGGAGGTATCTTTGACCTGGACAAGCTTGCAGCCGATATAACGGATCTTGAGACGGAGATGTCGGCTCCCGGATTCTGGGACAACAATGAGAGGGCAATCAGTATTTCCGGGAAGCACGCTGCCGTTACCAAGAGGATAAATACCTTCAGTGGCTTGGAATCCCGGGTGGCGGACATTGATGAGCTTATTGAGTTTGCCCGTGAGGAAGATGATGCGGAGTCGGCAAACGAGGTCAGTAAAGAGTTTAAGGAGGTAAGCATGCAACTCAATGAGCTGGAGCTGGAGCTGCTGCTTTCCGGGGAACATGACGACAAGAACACTTTCCTGACCGTTCAGGCCGGTACCGGCGGCACTGAGGCATGTGACTGGGCGGAGATGTTGTTGCGGCAATATCAGCGCTGGGCGGAGCGCAGGGGATTCAAGGTTGAGGTGGTCGAGTACAAGGAACATGACGAGGCAGGGGTGAGTTCGGCAACGCTGCGCATCATTGGGCAGAATGCCTACGGTTACCTGCAGACTGAGTGCGGCGTGCACCGCCTGGTGCGAATCTCGCCTTTTGATGCCAATGCCCGGCGGCATACCTCATTCGCCAGCGTTGACGTTGTGCCGGAGCTTGAAGATGACGGGGACATCGAGCTTGATGAGAAGGAATATGAGATTACCACTACCCGCAGCGGTGGCGCGGGAGGGCAGAATGTCAACAAGGTTGAAACCGCAGTTATCCTGAAGCACTTCTCTTCAGGCATCATGATTCGTTGCAGTGCCGAGCGAAGTCAGCACAAGAACCGGGCCGTTGCCCTGCAGTTGTTGCGGGCGAAGCTCTTTCAACTGGCGGAGGACAAGAAGCGTGCCGAGATGGAGCGTGTATATGGCGAGAAAGGTGAGATTGCCTGGGGCAGCCAGATTCGTTCCTATGTTTTTCAGCCGTACCAGATGGTAAAGGATCATCGTACCGGGGTTGAGACCAGTAATGTGAGTGACGTGATGGATGGAGCCCTTGACGGGTTCATCGGGGCCAGGTTGCGCGGACAGACAATCGACAGGGATTAGCCTGTCGATTGCAATTGAATACGCAGTTAATGAAACCCCGGCTTAAAATCGATATTTTGACAATCTTTCCGGAGGTAGTGCAGGGTCCTTTGTCCGAGAGCATCATCGGGCGGGCTGTCAGTGGCGGGGTTGTTGACCTTAAGGCCCATGACTTGCGTGACTGGTGCCGGGACCGTCATCGCAAGGTCGATGATGAGCCTTATGGGGGAGGACCTGGAATGGTGATGAAGCCGGAACCGTTCTTTGCGGCGGTGCGTGAACTACGGCGTGACGCAACGCGGGTGGTTTTAATGACTCCACAGGGGCAAAGGCTGCAGCAATCGATGGTGCGTGATTATGCCGGGAATTGCTCCCACCTGATCATTCTCTGCGGGCATTACGAGGGAATAGATCACCGGGTGGTTGAAGCCCTTGTCGATGATGAGATTTCAATCGGTGACTATGTGCTCACCAACGGGGCGATTGCCGCCGCGGTCTTTGTTGATGCCGTGGTGCGGCTCATTCCCGGGGTGCTTGGGGACGAACGTTCACCCGAAGAGGAGTCCTTTGCCGAGGGTGAAGGACTTCTGGAGGCGCCGTGTTACACGCGACCGGTTCAATTCGAGGGAATGGAGGTTCCTGAAATCCTGCTCTCCGGGCATCATGAGAGGATTGACGAGTGGCAGCGGAAGCGCTCCGTTGAGAGGACCTTGCAGAATCGCCCGGATCTCCTGCCTGGAGATGATGGCGAGTGAAGTCCTGTTGGTTGTGGCCGATGATAAAGTCGCCACTGCTTGAGTTTCCGGGGGGTGATTTGGCGAAGGCGTGACATCATTCGCGACAATATTACGTGAGTCCTGCATCGCGATGCCGAGAGGTGGCATCGTGGATCACATGGTCGGGCCGGCGGGATTCGAACCCACGACCTCTTCACCCCCAGTGAAGCGCGCTACCAAGCTGCGCTACGGCCCGACTTTAAGTGATCCGCAGCAAGAGATTTTGCTGGATGGAACTTGTGATTGCGACTTTTGACCACTTGTGTGGTTGAAGCAAGAGGAAAACCTGTCACGGGGCAAGCTTGGCAGGATGCTTGAAAAGTGAGTTGCGATGCAGGCACCTGAAAGCGAAGCTTACTTGATTACTTAAATGTCTGATGTGAATCCAACCAGGGTGGCTATACTCGGCGCAAGCGGATATTCCGGCGCAGAGTTGATTCGTATTTTGCTGGGACATGAAGGCGTTGAACTGGTCTGCGTGACTTCGCGCAGTGAGGCGGGCCGTTGTCTTGGGGATGTTTTTCCCCGTTTCAGGGGCGTCGGCGTGGCGGATTCGCTGAAGTTTATTGAGCCTGATATTGAGGAGATTGTCGCAACCGGGGCGCAAGTGGCGTTTTTAGCCCTGCCGCACGGGGTTGCCGCAGGGTTTGCCGGATCGTTGCTTGAGGCCGGACTCAAGGTGATTGACCTGAGTGCGGACTTCCGGATTTCAGATGCAGGAGTGTACGAGGAATTCTATGGCATTGTTCATCCTGATCCGGCACTGCTTGCCGAGGCGGTATACGGGTTACCTGAAGTTCGTTCCGGGGAAATTGCACAGGCACGCCTGGTGGCTTCCCCCGGTTGTTATCCAACCAGCGTGATCTTACCCCTGTTACCCGCCCTTGCCGATAGCCTGATTGACCCCGCAAGTATCCACGTGGTCAGCATGAGCGGCACCAGCGGGGCGGGAAAGAAAGCGGATGCTTCATTGCTCTTCGCCGAGTGCAATGAAAGCCTGCGTGCGTATTGCGTGCCACGTCACCGGCACCTGAGCGAAATTGAGCAGGAGTTATCGATTGCTGCCCGCCAGAAAGTTACGATTTCATTCACCCCGATCCTGACGCCGGTCACTGCCGGTATATACACAACGGTGTATGCCGCTGCTCAAAACGGGGCACAGGCTGGTGATCTTGAGCGCAGTCTTGGGAACGCCTACGGTGCGGCACCTTTTGTGCGATTGTTGGGTGAAAATATCCCGCCGGACACCAAGCATGTCACCCGCAGCAACTTCATTGATATTGGATGGGCGTATGATTCCCGTACGGGGCGCTTTGTATTGATGAGTGCTGAAGATAACCTGGTGAAGGGAGCGTCCGGGCAGGCGGTACAGAATTTTAACCTGATGTCAGGGTTGCCTCAAACAAGCGGTTTGATTGGCCTTTGAGCCAACTTGCCTCTGCGTCCAGGCCATGGAAAGCTTTAGCTCTTTTTTTTGACAATGGCTCAATCAGTAGAACTCCTGCGTTCCCCGGTTCTCCCCGGCGGCTTTATTGCTGCCGGTGTTGCCTGTGGCATTAAAGATGGGGGCAAGCTTGATTTAGGTCTCCTGGTGTCGAATTACCCGGCAGTCTCGGCAGCAACCTTTACCACCAACAGGATTAAGGCTGCCCCGGTCAGGTTGTCGATGCGTCACCTGAAGGGTGGCCAGGTGCAGGCGGTTTTTGTCAACAGTGGCAATGCCAACGCCTGTAATGGCAAACGTGGTGGAAAAGATGCCAGGGCGATGGCTGCGGCAGCAGCCGGTGCATTGGGATTGGAACAGCGTCAGGTTTTTGTGTGTTCCACAGGCATTATCGGCTTGCCATTGCCTGTTGAGAAGATTCAGGAGGCTGCCCCGGCTATCGCCAAGAAGTTGCGCCGTGGCGGTTGGCGGGATTTTTCAAGGGCAATCCTGACCAGTGATAAATGCAGCAAGATTGTTTCTGCCAGAATTATGCTCGGCGGCAAGAAGGTAACCATTACCGGCAGCGCGAAGGGTGCCGGGATGATTGCCCCGAACATGGCAACGATGCTCGCGTTCATCACTACCGATGCGGCAGTGACAGCTGAAGAACTGGATAGAGCGACAAAGGATGCTGTGTCTGCCTCGTTCAACTGCATCAGCATCGATGGCGACATGAGCACTAATGACACTGTCCTGGTGATGGCCAACGGTGCAGCCGGGAATCGTCCGTTGAGGCCGGGTTCGGGTGCATCCCGGATATTTCGCCAAGCCCTTGCCAGGGTAATGCTGGAATTGGCCTGGAGATTGGTGCGTGACGGCGAGGGAGTTTCCAAGTTTGTGACCATTGAGGTGCTGGGAGCCGCCACGCAACGTGATGCACGAAGGGTGGCCGAATCGGTGGCGAATTCTTCACTGGTAAAATGTTCATGGAACGGATCGGACCCGAACTGGGGCAGGGTCATTGATGCTGTTGGCTATTCAGGGGCCCGGGTGGACGAGTCCAAGGTTGATATTTTCTTCAACGGGATTGCCGGGGCAAAAGGCGGCAAGGCGGCCCGGACACCTATTACAAGGCTGAAGGCGGCAGTGGCCAAAAAAGAGTTTATCGTAACCGTGCACCTGAACCTTGGCGGCGGGAGTCATCGTGTATTCACATCAGATCTCTCTGAGGGTTACGTTGCCTATAACCGCCTTGAATACGCCCTGAAGATTCAGGGACGTTGATAATCGCTCCGGGATGGGTTAGGTTCGGCTTTTCCCGCGCATCTCGCATTGTGCGGGATTTTACTTTTCTAACCAAAGATGTCCGCCATTTCTGAAGCATTGCGTGAGCAGATTGGCAAGGCAGCAGTCCTTGCCGAGGCACTGCCGTATATTCAGCAGTTCAGGGGCAGGACATTTCTGGTGAAGCTCGGGGGCGCAGCGATGGAGGATTCACATCTGCTTGATGCCCTGATAAGGGATATTGTCCTGCTGGAGGCTGTTGGCATTAATCCCGTTATTGTCCACGGTGGAGGCAAGGCGATCACTGCCGCGATGGCGCGTGAGGGAATAGAGCCGAGATTTGCATCAGGTCAGCGGGTGACTGATGAACAATCCATCGCCATTGTTGAGCAGACGCTGGGCAATGAGGTTAATCCACAACTTGTGGACCTGGTCAAGGCACACGGAGGTCGTGCCGTTGGTGTGGCAGGAAGGGATGTATTTCTGGCGGAGCGCATGCGCGGCAAGGACGATGACGGTAATCATGTTGACCTCGGGTTTGTGGGGCATGTTACCAGCTGCAGGGTGGACACTCTTGAGGCATTGGTGGCCTACGAGACGATACCGGTGGTTTCACCGATTTCTGTTGAACAGTCAACGGGGTCGGCGCTGAATACCAACGCGGATGTCGCGGCAAGTGCCCTTGCTCGGGCCATGAGGGTCGCGAAGCTTGTCTATGTCAGCGATGTGCTTGGGGTCATGCGTGACCCGGAGGATCCGGGAAGCCTGATTCACAGCATCCGTTGCGGTGAAGTTGAGGGCTTTGCCGAGGAGGGCATTATTCATGGCGGCATGTTGCCGAAGTTGCGTTCCGCTGTCGAGGCGATCGAGGCGGGAGTGGACAAGGTGCACCTTGTCGATGGTCGTATTGGTCATTCACTGCTGCTTGAAATATTTACCAAGTCCGGTGTCGGCACCGAGATTGTGCCATGATGGAGAGCGACGACATGACGGTGGGTGAACTCTACGATGAGTATGTCGCGCCAACCTACGGCCGTTTTTCAATCCATCCTCGGCGCGGGAAGGGGACCCAGCTCTGGGATGAGGAGGGAAAGCGTTACCTGGACTTTGGTGCGGGCGTTGCTGTCAATTCACTGGGACACGCACATCCCGCGCTACTGGAGGTCTTTGAGCGCCAACCGGCGGATCTTCTGCATTGTTCAAATCTTTATCAGCCCCGGGGTCAGGCCGAGCTTGCCCGGATCCTGATTGAAGACATTGTAAAATCTCGGGGAAAATGTTTTTTCAGCAACAGCGGCACGGAGGCAAATGAGGGCCTGATCAAGCTTGCCCGGCGCTTTGGCGAGGCGGTGCCTTCTTCAAGCGGCAAGCCGCGCCGGGACATTATCTCCTTTCTTGGGTCTTTTCATGGCAGGAGTACCGGTGCGATGGCGGCAACCGGCCAGGAGAAGGTGCGTGCCGGGTTCGGCCCGCTGATGAGTAATTTTGTGCATTTACCCTTTAATGACATTGAAGCCTTGCGTGCAGGCCTCACGGAGGACAGCGTTGCCATCCTCCTTGAAGCCGTGCAGGGAGAGGGGGGGGTTCGCATTGCCACGCCGGAATTTTTGGCCGCCGCCGCTGAGATATGCCGTGAGCGCAACATGCTGTTGTTACTTGATGAGGTGCAGTGTGGCATGGGCCGCTGCGGCGAGCTCAATGGTTGGCACGCAATCGGTGACACCAGTGGTATCGTTCCCGACGGTATTTCCTGGGCCAAGGGCCTGGGAGGAGGCTTTCCGATCGGGGCAATCTGGTTCAGGGACCGACCGGCCGGAGAGGTGAGTTTATGTGATCTTCTCGGGCCCGGGAGTCACGGAGCGACTTACGGCGGGTCGCCTCTGGGCTGTGCGCTGGGCAAGGTCGTAATTGAGACGATCGTTAGTGAGCGGTTGACGGAAAATGCGGGAATGCTTTGCGGGAAAATCCTTCACGAGGCAAATAGCAGGAGCCTGCCGATGATTTCCGGAGTGCGCGGACTCGGGCTCATGATCGGTTTCCAGATTGATCCGGATGCGGTTGCCGGGGCTGGAGGGTTTACTGGAGAAAGCAAGGCCGCGTCGGTTATCGTTGTCGAGGCGCTGGCGGAGGCCGGCTTGCTGACTGTGCCTGCAGGTTCAGACGTGGTTCGCTGGTTGCCGCCGCTGGTGGTGACACAAGCCGAGGTCGATGAGGCATTTGAGATCATGGAGAAGGTCCTTAACAAACTGATCGAATGAAAAATTTTCTATCCATTGAATGTTCCTGCCGGGAGGAGATTGAGGGCCTGGTTGAATCAGCAACCAGGCTCAAGGCTGCGCGCGCTGCGGGTGATTTCACACTTCGTCCACTTGAGGGCCAGTGCTGGGGGATGATGTTCAGCAAATCATCGACACGCACCCGGGTAAGCTTTGAGGTTGGCATTGGTGAACTTGGCGGCACAGCGATGTTCTTCTCCTCACGTGACCTGCAGCTCGGGCGTGGTGAACCTATCAGGGACACAGCGCGAGTGTTGGGACGCATGATCCACGGTGCGGTTATACGTAATGATTCGCAGGCGGAAATCGAGGAATTTGCTGAGTATTCGAGGATTCCGACGATTAACGCCCTGACCGAACTGGAACATCCCTGCCAGATCGTTGCTGACCTGATGACCATTCGTGAGAGGATTGGCGGATGGGAGAAGAAGAAGATTGTCTTTGTGGGTGACGGTGACTGCAACGTGGCGCGTTCCTGGATCTGGGCGGCGAAACATCTCGGTTTTGAACTGGTTATTGCAGGGCCTGGAGATTTTTGTCCTGCTGCTGATTATCTTGCCGCCGTGGATGCACCAAATGTCTCCTGTGTCCATGATCCTGTAGAGGCGTCCGCGGGTGCGCATGTCCTTTACACCGATGTGTGGGTGAGCATGGGCATGGAGGATGAGGCCGCCAGGCGTGAGGAAGTTTTTTCCGGTTACCAGGTCAATACCGGGTTGCTTGCCGTGGCGGATCCCAATGCCATCGTGATGCATTGCCTGCCGGCATATCGCGGCAAGGAAATCACCGAGGAGGTCCTCGAAGCGCACGCGGAAACGATCTTCTCCGAGGCTGAGAACCGCCTGCACGCGCAAAAGGCAATCATGGTGTCGATCGCGACAGGCTAGGTCGTCTTTGGATATGCTATATGCTAATCCCGGGGGATTGCTAACCTTGCGTGTCCGGCATCAGGTAACCTTTTCCCTCAAGGTATGCCAGCACCTGGTCACAGGCCTGCCCGGCAGATATTTCCGTGGTCTGGATGGTGAGTTCGGCATCCTCCGGGGCTTCATAGGGATCGGAGATCCCGGTAAACTCCCGGATCTTCCCGGCGCGTGCCATGGCGTAAAGCCCCTTGCGGTCCCTTGCTTCACAAACTTCAAGCGGGGTGGCCACATGGACGAGGATAAAGCCGCCGTGATTGCCGATCAGCAAGCGCACCTGTTTCCTGATATCATCATAGGGCGCGATTGGCGCACAGATGGCGATGCCCCCGTGCCTGGTTATCTCCGCAGCCACAAAACCGATACGCAGGATGTTGAGGTCACGGTGTTCTCTTGAGAATGTCAGCTCGGAAGACAGGTTCTTGCGCACCAGGTCGCCGTCGAGGAGTGTGACCTTGCGGGTTGCGCGCTCAAGCAGCCTGACACGCAGGATATTGGCAATGGTTGATTTCCCGGAACCTGATAACCCGCTGAAGAACACAGTGAATCCCTGTTTGTTTTGTGGCGGGTGAAGACTTTGCAGTTCCCTGCTGACTTCCGGGAATGTGTCATCGGGTGACCCGGCAGGCAGAGAAACAGGATTGATCGCGATTTCTTCTGCGTGCTCTTCAACAAGGCTCATGTCTCCACTGGAAAGCATTGCCGCGCATCCGCAGTTTTTTGCCACGATTGCCTGCAAAAGCCACCCGCGGGCATCAGCAGGAGGGGTTGATGGCAGGATGGACAGCCGGGCATGATTTTCCGGGCAGTTTGAGAGCGCGGCTTTGAGGCAGCGAATTCGCCCGAATAGGTCATCATCTTCCCGCGCCAGTGACTGGACGAGCAGCTCGGCACCACGCTCCCGTGCGTAAAGTAGAGCAGCCTCAAGTTCGGCCCGGTGCAGGATACCGCCGGTTACAAGACCGGCTCGCGGTTCTGCGGGCATTGCATCAGGTTTGATCCTGAGGTCGATGTGGTCGTAGTGAAGCGGCAATGAAATACCCTCAATTTTTCCCCCGAGGAGATGCTGATTGTTTTTCTCAAAGAGCTCTTCGATGAAGAGGATTGCGAGGAGCACGCCTTCGGGGTCACGTAGGGCGATTTGGTCACCGGGTGTGATTTTTCCGGCAAGATCCTCTTTAATCTCAAGAGACAGCGGCAGTGGCCAGAGGGTGCCGTCTGCCAGCCGCATCGAGTCGCAGACCGACTGGTGATCAACCTGCCCAAGGTAACCGCGCAGCGGCGCATATGCTCCGTTGAGAAGAAGCTCGAGGTCGTCGACCTGTGCCCGGGTCAGATCCAGCGGGATAAAGTCCTGAGCGGCGTTGCTGAGCGCGGTAGCGCGGGTTTCATCTGCGAGCAGGCTTGTGTCCATCTGCGGCTTGAACTTCATACCGGAGAGCGGTGGCGGGCAAGGGAGAAAACGATTAATCTTCTTTTTCGGCCTGCTGAATTTGCAGTGGGGCATCAATAGTGATTGATGTACCGATAACCGTGGCACCGTCAAGATCGTTACCGATGTTCATGAAAGTTGATGCGCTGGCGGCCGGGGAATCCCTATAAAGGGCCATTTGGTCGTCTGTGAGGATTGGCTCAAGGGCAGAGAGGCGTCTTTCGCGTTGCTGGATCATCAGCCCGGCATTCAATACCCCATCTCCCTGACTGCCGCCCTCAAGGTCTTCCCGGGCGAGCGCGGCAAAGGCATCAAAGGCCTGATCCTTTTGACCGGAGCTCAGTTCAAACATGGACTGCAGCGTGGCAAGGTCCTGGTTTGCCCTTGCCTCTGCCATGTTGGCACGTTGCCCTGCCTGATATTCTGCATAAGCCTCTTTCTGGTCCCCGTCTAGGAGGGTTGCCAGATCCTCATCAAATGTATCGTTCTTTACACCCGGGGTGAGCACATCGCTTACGATTTCAAGCGCATTTTTCCCGTTGGCCTGCCCTCCGGCTATATTGAAAATCCGGCTGAACTTTTCGCGTTTGGCTGCAGCCTGGGCAACCATCAGTTTCCTGACCTTTCCGCGTTGGTCCTCGCTCAGGTCGAGGTGATTGGTCAGGGCGGCCAGCTTGAGGTTGATTTTCTTTTCGGACTGGGCGTGCTGTTGTTGCAGGAACTGTTCCCGGAGGGCTCCCACGTCGAGAATTTCTGCGGGGTTGTCGCCAATGACAGCCACTTTGACTTGCGGTTTATTTTCCTCCGCCTGGGCTACAGCCTTAAGAGTTTCAATCCGCTTGCGCAGCTTCTTGTTTTCGTTGCGCAACTGCATCGTTGCCGCGGCGGATTGTTCGACTGCTGGTTTTTTAATGTCCTTATCGGGTTGCTGCCGGTTTTCGGGAAGGAGCGATTTTCCTACGAAGCCGATAAGGATCCCGAAAATGATGGCGACAGGAGTGATGATTTTCATGATGAGAGTCTGGATAAAGGATTAGCGATACGATGCGTCACATTTGTTCAGGAGGAATCGGTGTTCTCTGCATTTTCCGGTAAAGGCGGTTTCTGGGTTATTTCCCGGGTATCCTCCGGGTTATCCGAAGCTGGAGGATCCGGGGTTTTCTGCTTCCGGGGCTGCGGTGAGGAACCCCGCGGCGTTGCTTTGGGTGCGGGTTTGCCACCCTTCTGGTTGTTGTTGGCAACCCGTGGCGTTGCCAGCTCAATGTGGCCATCCCCAAATGCGATCACAGCACCTTCACTGAGTAACCAGTGGAGATCTTTAATCACCGTGATTTGCTCGGGTGTCAGTTCGGGAGGCTCTGGTGGCGGGGATTTTTTTTCCGGGCTTGATTCCCCGGCGTTCTCTTTAGTTTGCTTCTTCTGTTCCCCGGTTTCGGATTTTGCGCTCGATTCATCTTCCGGTGGGGTGGATTCAGTGGTGTTTTCAACGACTTTATCCTCGACGGGTTTTGCTGTTGATGAATGAGGATTATCCCCTGGCGTTGGAGTGGCGGCCAGATCCTCGAGGATGGATTTAATACTGGCTCTTTTCCTGTCGCGGATGTGATTGACGATTGCCAGTATCGGCTTGGACAAGGTGCTGTCATCAGAGAGCGGTTTTGGCCGGGTGATTGAGGTAAAGATCTTCTTGCCGCGCTTGAAAAACTTGAGTCCTTCCGCTCCCAGCATGCCACAAAGGGGTTGCACCAGGCTGGCCGGGTGTTTTTGCGCATTATTAGCCACTTGGCGCAACAGGGTCAGCAGGGCGGGGGAGAGATTTTTGCCGGGGATGTTGCCGGTGACCACAACTTCTTCAGCCCGGGTGACGAACTTCTCGGCATGTGTCTGGATAAAATGTTTTTCGGCGGTTTCACGGGTTTCAAACTTCAGGGCCGGTTCTCCCTCGGGTGTTTTCTGGTAAATGTAGTGATGCTCAATACTTTGCTCGGTCTTCCAGCGTTCAATGATTTCTTCATCGTGTTCAACCCGGATACTGTTCCTGTATTTGCCGATTGGCATGTTCGAGAATCGCTGGCGGTGCAACTTGGCAATCTGGTTCTGATATGAATGATGGTTGGGAGGGCCGATGAGCTTGCCGCTGATACCGCATATTGCGATGGAGCTATAGTTTCCCTTGGGCAGTTCCCCCTGCACCTGTTCCTCTTTGTAGTGTTCAGAAAAAGAGGAAGTAGCAAGCAGGTTTTCAAGTGCTTCGGGATGGCTTAACCATGCGGATTGATCGACTGTGCATGTAAACAATTCGGGTGAGGTTTCGGTGTCACGCTTAAAGGCAATGGAATAACGATCCCGTGATGCCATCACCAGCCGGGCGATGTCGAAAACGGAGTATGCGCGTGCGGTTTTCCTGATCTGCTCTACCAGCTGAGTAATGCTTAATTTCCCGGGTTGCAGGCTGGCACTGATTCCCTGCGGTGGTGCAGGCGGAGCGGGCCGGCTGTCCCGCCGGTTGCGAGGGTCATGGCGTTTCCCTCTGTTGTCGTCGCGATCGTGTTGCTGGCGGTTGCCTTTGCCGCTGCGGGAATCCCCTTTTTTCCGGTCATCAAAAGACCGGCGGGTTGGTGTGTCGCGCTTGCCTCGTTGTTTGAAGTCATCACGGTTACCCCTGCTCCCCTGCTTGCTCCCTTTCTGTTTATCTCCGGACTTGCGCGGCGGATGATCCTTGTGAGTGATTGGATCATCGTTGTCCGATCCCGCTTTCCTCGACGGCTTTTTAAGCCAATCAGGCATAAATTGAAGCTCCGAGAGATCAACAGGTGTGGGGTCGCTCATTTAAAAATCAGGATAGGTGATAAAAGCTCGAGAATGAGTCATTTGTATGGTGACCTTGTATTTACAGACACGCTTAACCTCAAGCCTTCATGTTGAAGTTAAGCCCGTGGGGAGCGGTTTGCAACGTGCCGTTAGGAGTCTGTTTCCGGGCGGGGATTCCGGTTCAATAATTCGTTCAGGGCGATGTCCGGGCTCTTATGGCCACTTATCACGGCGTATGCCTGATCAATGATCGGTGTATTGATACCGGCACGCCGGGCAGCCTCATAAAATGAAACAGTGTTTGGAACTCCTTCCGCGACCATTGTCATTGAGCCGAGAACCTCATCAATGTTTTTTCCCTCGCCTAACATTCTTCCAACCTGGTTATTCCGGCTGTGTGCGCTGTAGCAGGTAACCATTAGGTCACCAACACCTGAAAGGCCCTGGAATGTTCCGGGAGCCCCTCCGAGATTAGTGCCCAGGCGGATCATCTCGGCAAGGCCGCGAGTGACAAGTGCGGCTTTTGCGTTGTCACCAAGCCCAAGTCCCTCGGAGATACCGGCGCAAATGGCATAGACATTCTTGGTTGCTCCTCCTAGTTCAATTCCTGCGACGTCCTCACTGGTATAGGTTCGAAACCAGGGAAGAGTGAAAATTTCCTGCAGGCGCAGGGCGATATTTTTGTCGCTGCAGCCGATTACGGCGGCTGTTGCAAGTTGTCGGCCGACCTCTTCTGCGTGGTTGGGGCCACTGAGCACAGCAATGGGATTGTCGGGGAGTGAGGCGGATAGGATTTCGGTCATACGCCGCCCGGTACCGCGTTCGAGACCCTTGGTACACGAGACAAGAATGGAGTCCTGCGGAACCTGAGCCTTTGCCAGGGAGCCGGCGATCTCGGCCATGGCGGCGGAAGGTATCACGCAGAGAATCACCCCGGATTGTACGGTGGCTCTCAGATCGGCAGTCGGGGTGATTAATTCACCCAGTGTTACCCCTGGGAGGTAGCGATGATTTTCACGTGAGGCGGCCATTTGTGCGGCCTGCTCAGGAGCCCGGCACCACAGCTTTACCTCAATGCCACGTTGTGCGAGTACAGTGGCCAGTGCCGTGCCCCAGCTACCGGCACCAATTACCGCGGCGGTTGTCATTATTTCAGGATTTTTCTTCAATGTTTTTTTTTCGCTCGAAGCGCAATTCCTTACCTGCCATGAGCCGACGGATATTGGACCGATGCCTCCATATTGCCATGATGGCGGCAAAGATACCAAAGCAGAGCTTTGGTATGCTTACAGGTGCGCCATCAATCATTGCAAGGATGAATATTTGCAGGGGAATAGCCAGTGCTGCAGCCATGGAGGCCAGGGCAACGTAGCGGGAAAGTGAGAATACAAGAACCCAAATGATGAGTGATCCGGTAAAGACCCAGGGCATGAAAGCCAGCATGACACCTGCCGATGTCGCAATGCCTTTGCCGCCCTTGAAGCCAAGCCAGAAGGTGTAGTTGTGTCCAATAACAGCCGCAAGGGCAAACAACACGCAGGCTGTGCTGATGAGTTGATGGTTGCCTGCGGGCTCGATAAACGCGGGCTGGATAAACTTAACCTTAATCTCGATTATCGCTTTCCCGATGGCGACAGGAGTAAAGCCTTTCATTATATCGAGCAGGAAAACCATGATTCCTGTTGGTGCCCCCAGGACACGGAAGATGTTCGTCGCTCCAATGTTTCCGCTGCCGTGCTGCCGGATATCAATGCCGCGCATCCTTGCAATCCAGAACCCAAACGGGAGAGATCCCACCATGTAGGATCCTGCCATGCAGATGAGTATAGTGATGTAGGGATCCTCCAAAATTCCAGGGTGGTTAAGATTATGCGTTGAGCAGCTTTTCGACTTCCTTAAGAGACAGGCAGTTTATGACGTCGTTGGAAGTAAGCCACCCCTTCTGGGCAATGTTGACTCCATATTTAAGATATTGAAGCTGTGATGTATGGTGTGCATCAGGATTGATTGAGCATTTAACCCCTTTCTCTCTGGCGTGTTTCCACCACCGCCAATCCATATCAAGACGCCTGGGGTTGGCGTTAATTTCAATGATTGTTGCGTTGGCCGCGCAGGCATCTATTACCTTGGCAACGTCCACAGCGTAGGGTTCACGGGTCAAAAGCAGACGGCCGGTGAGGTGACCAATCATGGTGATGTGGGGGTTTTCAACCGCGCTGATGATACGGGCAGTCATTTCGTTTTCCGGTAGCGTAAACGCGTTGTGTACCGATGCTACAACGTAATCGAGTTGGCTGAGAACCTCATCCGGGTAGTCAAGGGATCCGTCCTTGAGGATATCACATTCGACCCCGGTAAAAAGTTTAAATTCCTTTCCAAAGGTGTCATTGAGCTGCCTGATTTCCTCGGCTTGGGCCAGCAGTTGCCCGGCATCCAGCCCGTTGGCCTGGAAGGAACTCTTCGAATGGTCTGAAATTCCAAGATATTGCAGACCCAGTTGGCGGGCAGCAGCAGCCATTTCCTGTAAGGAACATTTGCCATCACTGGCGGTAGTGTGGTTGTGGAATGTGCCCCGCAGGTCTTCAAGCTTTACCAGGGCGGGCAGTTCACCTTGCTCTGAGACTTCAATCTCACCGGTATTTTCCCGCAAAACCGGTGGAATTAAATCCAGTGAGAGGGCGGCGTAGAGGTCTTCTTCAGTCCGTATGGTTTCGCGGGGTAGTGGCAGTGGCTCTTTGTTGCCGGCCGGTATCAACCGATATTCATTGAGTGTGTATCCAAGTTTCAATGCCCGCGAGCGCATCGCGATGTTGTGCTCCTTGCTGCCGGTAAAGTAGTTCAACGCGAAGGGGTATTCTGCAGCCGATACCGTGCGCAGGTCGCACTGCAGACCGGAATCCAGAAGGACAGTTGATTTTGTTGATCCCTGCACACTGATACTGGCGACTTCAGGCATCGCCACGAAGAATGACATGATCGCCTCGGGATGTTCCGTGGAAACGATAAAGTCAAGATCATGGAGCACTTCCTTGCCGCGCCGGTAACTGCCGGCAATGGCGGCTTTAATGGTGTCCGGGTGATCGTGCAGGGCGAGGAGTATACGTTCGGCACTTTCGGCCACATCCCCGAATCGAAACTGATCAGCGTGTTGCCGGCGAAACTCAATTGCATCAAGAATCTTCTGGGAAGATTTGGCTCCGAAGCCCGGCAGCTGTGCGGCATCGCCCGACTTGCAGACTTGCTCGAGGGCAGCAATCGAAACCACATTCAGCTTATCATAAAGGGCCTTGATCTTTTTTGGGCCGAGGCCGGAAATTTCGAAAAGATCAAAGATTGATTCAGGAAATTCAGCCCGGAGTTTCTCGTAGTAGCCAAGTTTTCCGGTGCTGGCAATTTCATGCAGTTTTTCAGCGAGGGCCTTGCCAATACCCTTGGTGTCGCCAAGGTCGTTATCCTTCGCTTTTTGAATAATGTCGCCACCGTATGTCGCCACGATTTCAGCACCCGTGCGGTATGCTCTCACCTTGAACGGATTTTCTCCCTTGAGTTCAAGTAACAGGGCAATGTTTTCAAGTGTGTCGGCGATGGATTCGCGGGTGGTCATGAATATGGAGAGTAGATTACCCGTGAGGACTGCAGGGGGCAACGCGAGAGGGCAATGATTAAGCGTTGGCAGTAGTATGGACTGTGGCTCTTGTCCTGCCTAAATGGGGCAGTAAATATATTAAATTATTGAGAAATTCAGCAAAACTTTGTAAATTTAATGTTGCTCAGCGCGCGATTAGGCCTTCTTGATACCATCTTCAGGAAACTTTTTAAATTTCCCCTTTCGAAACGATTGTGATCAACCAAGAGTCTGGAAATCGGAGCAAGCTGTCCGAATCAACCAAGGGGGGCGCAGAGATTGAAGTGCCGCGGCTGCTCATCGTTGAATGGGACGGTCGCCAGAGAGAGCACCTGGCCGGCTTAGCCGGGGAATTAGGCTTTGAGGCAACAGCGTGCTCAACTCCGGCGGAGGCAAAGGAATTGATTAACGCCACATCTTTTACCGGGGTGATATTTGACGCGCAGTTATACAGCGAATCCCTTGAAGAGTTTGTCGGCTGGCTGGAATCCCTTGGCAGTAATAAACCTTATGTTATTTCCATTATTGAGAGTGAAGTGTCTGGAGAATTAACCGACCTTCTGCGTGGCGGAGTTGATGACCTTTTGCTGAAGCCCGTGAATCCCGAGTTGTTAAAGGCTCGTCTTGCTGTCATGGAGTTCCGGTTGCTTGAGCAGGAATCCCGGCATCAGGAAATGGCCAGGTTGCGGCGGGCGCAGGGGCGCTATGAGAACCTTTTTCTCGATTCTCCGGATGCGATCATTGTCCTCAAAAATCGTCAGGGAAAAGTTATCGGTGTGAACAGGGCGGTGAAATCAATTCTGGGCTATGAGGGTAAATCGCTGCTTGGTAAATACATGTCGCTGGTGTTCCCCGATATTTTCGGCCGTGATGGACAGGCTTCGCGCGGGGATGTCTTGAGTGGTGCAACTGTGCTGCAGGCGGTTGCTTATCGCCGACCTGATGGAGGCAGCAGTTACCTTGATATAATGATGTCAACTGTACCCTGGGACAGGGGTTATGCGGTGATGATGGTATGCCGTGATGTGGGCAACCGTGAGGGATCCGAAGGGGAGCGTATTCAAAGTTCGAAGGATAGGGCGCTTGAGTGCTTTGCAGGCGGGGTATCGGGAGAATTTGGTGACTTACTGACCTCAATTGGAGGTAATCTGTCACTTCTTGAATCCGCTCCATTCCTGAACGATGAGGCACGTGAAACCATTACGCGGGCGCAACATGCCTGTGAGCGGGGACGGGAACTCACAGTGGAGATTGCTGCCCTCGCGGGAAGTTCGCGTGCACCTAGGAGCGAGAAACTTGACCTTGCGCGTCTGGTTGAGAAGGCAGTGCAATTTGCGTTGTTTGATTTTGAGGGAGTGCGTCCCCTGTTCAAAATACAGGAATCGCTTCCGTTGGTAGTGGGTGATGATGAACAGATTAGACACCTGATCGCCGTTGTGGCAAAGAATTCCGGGAAGATCCTGGCCAAGACCGGCTCGAATTCCGGGCAGCTTCGGGTTGAGATTTCGCAAATCAGTATAGGTAGTGAAAGCGGGTTTCCCCTGCAGGCGGGATTATATGTTCATCTGGCATTTAAGGATAATGGCCCCGGTCTTTCCGAAACGGATTTGCGTCGGGTGTTCGATCCTTATTTCAGCCGTAACGAGGAGGGCAGGGGCATCGGATTGAGCCAGGCGGCAGCTATTGTCCGTTCTCATGCCGGGCATATACAGGCAAGTTCTAAATTAGGCGAAGGTGCTTGTTTTGACATTTATCTTCCGGCAGCAGAAGACGCAGCACAATTTCCGGAAGCTAAACAAGCCGGAGTGGCACCTATGCGGGTATTGGTTCTTGATGATGAACCGCATATTTGTGCTGTTCTGGAAAAGGCGCTTACGCGGGCAGGGCACGATGTGTTTTGTGCGGCGACCGGAGAATTGGCTTTGAGTGCATTTGAAAAAGCTGAGGATTTTGGAAGACCTTTTGACGTGCTGCTTTTTGATCTTGATATTCGTGGGGGAATGGGTGGCAACGAGACACTGGCACGCATTCGGGCAGATCATCCTGAAGTGCGGGCCATTGTTACCACCGGCTATGTAAATGATTCAGTATTGATGAATTATCTTGAACACGGATTTTGCGGAGTGTTGACAAAACCCTTCAGGATTGATCATCTAATAGCCGCCGTTGAGCGTCTTGGAAGCGGTAACCCGGGGTAGCTTTCCAGCTTGTTCCATCTTCATTGGTTAATGAGGACAGAAGTCTGCTGCTAGAGATAGAGCAGCTTTGCACTGTGGATATGCTCGTCGGCGAGTAATTCCTCGCGCGCTGCGGGGGTGAGTTCAGCATCGAGGTTAATGACGGTTAAAGCGCGTTCGCCGACCTGGTTTCGGCTGAGCGACATACCGGCTATGTTTGCCTCGTGGTTTGCGATTACAGTCCCGATGGTGCCGATGACCCCGGGGACATCGGTATTGCTGACAATTAGCACATGTCCCCCGGCATCTGCCTCTACCCGGTAATCGTTGATTTTAACGATGCGCGGGGAAATTCCGAAGAAAGTTCCAGAAACGGAAGCTTTTTCCTCCTCGTTACCGGTAATAATCTCGATCATTTCGGTAAATTCACCTGTGTCCGAAGGCCGGGTCTCGCTGACAGTAAGGCCGAGCTTTTCAGCAATTCCAGGGGCATTGATGTGATTTACGGATTCTCCGCCACAAGCACGTTCAAGGTATCCTTTGAGTGCTGCCCGGGTGACAAGGGCGGTGTCCAGTTCGCTTACTTTTCCGGAATAACAAATGGTCAAAAACTCCACTCCTTTGGGGGAAAGTTGCGATAGCATTTTCCCAATAGCTTCAGCGAGATCAAGATATGGACCGAGTAATTCAGCGGTCTTGCTGTCGATACTTGGCGTATTAACAGAGTTCACGATTGTTCCTTCAAGGAGGAAATTACGAATGTTGCGCGAGATTTCTATTCCCACGTTTGTTTGTGCTTCCTCGGTGGAAGCCCCGAGGTGGGGGGTGAATATAATGTTCTTCGATTGTAACAGGGGATAATCTGCAGGTGGGGGTTCGTGTTCATAGACATCGAGAGCGGCACCGGCAACATGTCCTGAATTGATTGCCTCGAGCAGGGCCAGCTCGTCGATTAATCCTCCGCGGGCACAATTAACAATGCGGACACCGGGCTTGCATTTCTTGAGCAGATTGGCGTTGATGATGTGTCTGGAATCATCAGTTAGTGGCATGTGCAGGGTAATGAAATCGGCGGTTTTAACAGCGTCCGCCACTTCCTGGAAGAGTTCCACCTGGAGTGCACGGGCCCGGCTTGGAGACAGGTATGGATCGTAGACAATCACACGCATCCCGAAGGCGATTGCACGGCGGGCAAACTCGGTGCCGATACGGCCCATGCCGAGTATGGCGAGAGTCTTCTTGTTTAATTCGACCCCCTTGTAGTCCTTCCTGCCCCAGCCTCCGGCGCTTACAGTGGCATGCGCTTGCGGGATGTGACGTGCGAGAGCCGTCATCAGGCTGAAGGCGTGCTCTGCTGTGGAAATGGTATTACCGGCAGGGGTATTGACAACGATCACCCCGTTTTTTGTCGCGGCGGGGACGTCAATGTTATCAACGCCGACACCGGCACGCCCGACAATCTTCAGGTTTTTCGCTGCGTTAAGCACCTCGGCCGGGATCTTGGTTTGCGAGCGGACGATAATTGCCTCATAGACGGCAGCATCAGCCAGCAGGTCATCAGGGGAAATTCCAATGCGAACATCGACATCAAGTGCTTGATCCGCTTGCAGTTCCTTGATTCCTGCATCAGCGATAGGATCGGCAATGAGAACCTTGTGCTTGGTCATGGGCGGCATCAATAGGGGGGTGTGAGCTGCTTGTCAATTGAGGCGGGTATTATCCTTACTGGCGGTAAGTTATGCTTAATTCCCAAAAAATAAGGCTTAGAAGCAATCATCTTCTCTTGACCTTCGGTCGATGAACGTCAAAATGCCCGCCTTCATGCCGAAAAATACTACCGCGAAGAAAAAAGCGCCTACCGCGAAGAAAAAAGCGCCTACCGCGAAGAAAAAAGCGCCTGCCGCGAAGAAAAAAGCGCCTGCCGCGAAGAAAAAAGCGCCTGCCGCGAAGAGGAAAAAAGCGAGGTACAAGCCGCGTGAGTTCTCTGCAGCAGTTGTCGATGGTGACGATCGTGCACCGAGTCGGGCGATGCTGCATGCTGTGGGTTTTCGAAAGGACGATTTCACCCGCTCACATGTTGGCGTGGCTTCTACCTGGGCAAACCTGACTCCGTGCAATATGCATATCGACAAGCTTGCCCGTGAAGCGGAGAAGGGTGTTAATGCAACCGGAGGCAAGGGAGTGATATTTAACACCATCACTGTTTCTGATGGAATATCGATGGGAACTGAGGGGATGAAATACTCTCTTGTTTCGCGTGAAGTGATCGCTGACTCGATTGAAACTGTCGCATGTGCGCAGGGGTTTGACGGGTTGGTAATGATTGGCGGGTGTGACAAGAATATGCCCGGATGCATGATGGCGGCTGCCCGTCTCGACCGGCCTTCGGTTTTCGTCTATGGCGGAACAATCATGCCCGGTGACCACAGGGGCGAGGACGTTGATATTGTCTCGGTGTTTGAAGCTGTAGGCAGGCGTGCAGGGGGGGAGATCAATCGTCTGCAGCTTGAGGCTATCGAGGAGTGTGCTATTCCTGGAGCGGGTTCTTGTGGCGGCATGTATACTGCCAATACCATGGCCAGCGCCATTGAGGCGATGGGGATGAGTCTGCCCAACAGTTCGGCGCAGGCAGCAATCCACAGTGACAAGATGCGAGATGCCATGGAGGCTGGAGCTGCGGTGAATTTTCTTTTGCAAAAGGGAATTCGTCCCTCGGATATCCTTTCCAAGGAAGCTTTTGAGAATGCTATTACCATGGTGATAGCACTCGGGGGATCAACGAATGCAGTGTTGCACCTGTTGGCGATGGCCGATGCGGCAAATGTCCCCTTGAGCCTTGAGGATTTCACCCGTGTCGGCAAGAAGACCCCTGTGCTTGCCGATCTCAAGCCCAGTGGCAAGCACGTAATGGCTGATTTGGTGCATATCGGAGGCACCGTGCCGTTGATGCGTGTGCTCCTTAAGGAGGGTCTGTTACACGGCGGCTGCCTGACGGTGACCGGCAAGACATTGAAGCAGAACGTTAACCGTTCTGAGCTCAAATACCCGGCCGGGCAGGATATTATCAGTAACTTCAAGGAACCTATCAAGAAGACCAGTCACTTGGTGATTATGCGCGGCAATATTGCACCTGAGGGTGCGGTGGCGAAAATCAGTGGCCACGAAGGTAACAGCTTTAAGGGCACTGCCCGGGTTTTCGATTCTGAGGAGGTGGCTCAGAAGGCGATTCTTGCCGGCAAGATTGTTGCCGGTGATGTGGTTGTTATACGTTACGAGGGGCCGAAAGGCGGCCCGGGAATGCGTGAGATGCTTGGACCCACAGCAGCAATCATGGGTCGGGGCCTGGGCAATGAAGTGGCACTGATTACCGATGGTCGTTTCAGTGGCGGCACGCGTGGGTTTGTGGTTGGGCACATCACGCCCGAGGCTTATTGCGGGGGACCGATTGCAGTTATCAATGACGGCGACAAGATTATCATTGATGCCAACAAGAGCGAAGTTCGCCTCGATGTGGCGAAGACGGAGATCGATAAGCGACTCCAGGACTGGAAGCAGCCTGAGCCCCGTTATACGCGGGGTGTTCTTGCCAAATACGCAAGCACCGTGACTTCCGCTTCTGAAGGTGCGGTGACTGACAAGAACCTGAACATTTAGGGGTGGGCATTGCCTTTGGCCGCGAAAATCTTTCAGCGCGCCCCACACTTGCGATCCATCGGCATATTTCAACTTCGCTAGTTCAGAACCCACCCGCATTCCGCATACATAAAGGATTCCGGTTACGCTGGCGGGGAATGGGATTCATTTCAATGGTTCCTTCACCGGTCAGTTGGTTTTCCTGTCCTGAAGCGTTTCAGCTGGCGTTTTACCTGGACATCGTCTCCCAGCAGAACAACTGCCTTTTCGGAAAAACTAATGGCCTTCCCGCGATCGCCCCGCTGGAAATGGACTTCGGCCAGGGTGTCAAGGAAAGCACCATTGTCCGGTTCCATCTTTACGGCACGTTCTGCGTGCAGCAGAGCGGCATCGGGTTTTTTTGCGCAACGTGAGAGCAACCATGCCAGGTTGTTATGATGCTGTGCACGATCAGGGAAGTGATCAGCCGCTGAGCTGGAGGTGGCATAAGTGGTCTCGAATAGTCCGGTCGCCTCCTTGCCTTTGCCGGCATCTACAAGCAGTTGATGGATGTCCTCAAGCATTGAGCTGTCTGATGAGTTGAGCTGCTGGAGTCGGGCTATCATTGCAACTGCGTTATCAGCAGATCCTTTGTTCAGTGAGCTCTTTGCTTTAAGTGTACCTAGATCAACCCAATAGCTCAGGGCAGCCTTGCGGGTGATGACGTTTCTCCTGTTCACGGGCTGGATCTTTGAAAGCATATAGAACTCAAGCGCGGTTGCGGCATCAGCGGGATTGCCGTTTAATTTTAGATCAGCATACCTGCGTTTGAGTGCCTCCGGATGGGCACCCTCACGGGGATTGGCGAGCCTGAGTATCAGCTTATCCTGCTCCCTGGCCATGTCATGATCATCGTGGAGCCACATGTAGTAGGCGAGATAATGGCGCTTGCTCATATCGCCGGTGGCCATGAGTGAGGCTTTTTGCTTCAACCGTGCTGCAAGCTCGGCTTTGTCTGCGGCATCGAGTGCTACAGCCTTGAGGTAGAGCAGCGCAGGATTGGAGGGTTCAATACTCCAGGCTTTGCCATACTGTGCGGCGGCGAGTTCGGGCTCACCGGCACTCAACAGGGTATCGCCATACCCCATGAGATTATACCACAAGGCCTGGTCGCCGAGCAATTGCAGCCATTCGCCGGTGGCCTTGGCTGCCAAATCCCATCGCTCATGAAGACGTGAGAGAAAAGCCACTGTTTGCCAGAGCTCTTTCCGGGCTTCGGGTTGCTTGGTTTCCTCAGCCGAGGCCACCATGGCGCTGATGGTGTCTTCAGGATTTTGCTTTGGGCGTCCCGGGCTTCTGATGTCAAAGAGTGCGGACATTCTCTTGAGTCTCATTTGCACGGTTTCATCCGCGAACTCCCTGCGAATGTATTCCCAGCACTGGCGCGCCCTTGCCTCATCGCCCAGTGGGAAGAGAGCGTCGATCACGTCACCCTCGATCTCGAGTTTCATTGCATCGATTGCGTGTGTGCGTGCCAGGCTGTCGAGGCCGAGCTGGGTTTCCCGGGAAATAAGACGCAAAAGACTGGCATTTCTGGCTTTTAGTAATTGAGCCGTTGCGTGCATGATCCGCTCTGCCTCGCCCCTTTGGCCGGTAAGGACACAACTCTCTGCCACCTTCACTGCGGGCAGGATTGCGATATCTATTTCGGTTTCCGCTCCAACCTTGAAGTTCTTCTTGAACTCGCCAAGCCAGTTGTCGTAGGGAGTTGTTTTTTCAGTGATCCCGAGGGCCTTGAATGCGGCATCATACCGGTAGCGCCACATCTCCATGTTCACCAGTTCTGACGGGTCCAGCGTAGCGGCCAGACGGTATGCGCGGTTGATATCGCCGTTGAGGATCAGTGCATTGAGACAACGATCCAACTCATCAGGCAATGCTTTCGCGTATTGCTCAATATCGGCGGTGATGCGCTCAAACCCGGCCATGTCTCCTGAAAGGCGGGCCGCTGCGGCTGAAAACCCAAGTGTATCCGTGGTTCGTCGACTGGGATCGGTGAAGGTTTCTGCATAAGCAAGCAGATTGCCTGCTGCAACACGGGTTTCACGTGCTCGAGTGGCATCACCGAGTTTGGTGAAGATTTTTTCAGCCTCGGTGAAGTCTCCGCGAACACGCAGCATCCAGGCCAGCAGCTCGGCATCAGTCATGGTATCTTCGGCAAGTTTTCTCTGCTCCTTGATTACATCATCAAGCTTGCCTGTCTGGAGCAGGAACGTGCCGTAGCTGCGCATGCCGCGTGGGCTCAGCGCCGCGAGTTCAAGGAGATCCCCGGCTTTTTGGAGGTCATCGTTGAAGATGAGTGCGGGTGCATCCACCTCTACGTTGGCGGCTATCCTCGCGGCTACAGAGGCACGCCGGGTGCGATCATTTTCCTGCTTAACGAGTTTGATGAGAATGTCAGTTTCCTCCATCTCGATGAGCTTAGAGATCGCCATTTCCCTTGCGGCTACATTTCCTGTGCGGTAATCCTGGACAAGTTTGCGGATGTTTTCCGGAGTATCAGGGTAGAGCCCCAGCTTGAATTCACTCAGGATTTTGTTTCCCCGGTAATGGAGTTCTGCAGTATCGTCTGCCACCGCTTGCCTGAGATAGGGTTCAGCGGCGCGTCCCATTTGCCAGATTCGTTTGGTGGCAGTCTCCCGGATTTTAAAATCATCTGATTTCAGTGCATTGATTGCCTGAAGGATTTCTTCCCTGGTTGGCTCGGGCGGAGTTACCGGTTTTTCCGGTGCGCGCTCTCCAGCGTGGGAGCAGGGGCTCAGCACCAAAGTCAACAGCATAACTGTCAGGGCAATGATGTGTCCTGATCCTTGAAGGTATCCAATAGAGGGCATGATGGTATTTTAGCGTGAGGTTTCCCTCAGGGAAACGGGAAATTACCCTTGGCTTGTTCGCATTATTAATGCTCCGTGGATCTGTGATTGAATTTACCTGACATTTTCCGTGTTCGCCGGAGTAGCTGACTGCGGGAATTAGGGGGTTTCCAGCTTTAATTCTAGTGTTTCTGTTTTGACTCTGGTGTTATGCCCGGTAGAGTTTCCAGCGTGATAAAATACTTTGTAGTTCTTTTCGTCGCGACGTTCTTGGTGCCGAGTTTTCCGGCAGCTCATGGTCAGGAGATCAAGGTGGCAGTTCTAGATATGGCCCGCATCTTTGGTGAATATTACAAGACGAAGGATGCCGAGAAGAGCCTTGCCAGTCGCAAGGATGGTGCGCGTAAGGAAATTGCAGGCCAGGAGGCGGAACTTAAAAAGCTGATTGAGAAGCTTGGCGGCTTGCAGAAGTCGATTAATAATCCTGACTTGAGCGCGGATTTGAAGAGCGCACGACAGCAGCAGGCTGCTCAGACGCTCGAAGAGGCGCGCGCGTTGCGTAGTGAATTGTTGGAGTTTGCCCGTCGCCGGGAGTTGCAATTGCTGGAGATGTTTAATAGGCAGCGTGATGTGTTGCTTAATGAGATTCAAGCAGAGGTTACAAAGCATGCCAACACGGCGGGTTATGACTTGGTTCTGGACAAATCCGCCCGGGGCACAAAGGGGATTCTATTCTTGCTCTATTCAAAGGATGCACATGATTTTAGCTCGGAAATGATCACCAAGCTTAATGCTTCTGCCAAGTAGCTTTCCTGAAGGTCAGCCTATTTCGTGCAAGGTGCCATCCGGATTGCCGGAGGTTTTGAAGGAGGTGTCTCAAGTCACTTGAATTCCCGCCTTCTCCTCCTATTCTTGGTGCGAGCAACACGCGTTAGCGGGGAGAACCCCGAAAGCCAGGATGGCTCGCACCAATAAAATTACACCCAATGACACTTAATAAGATCGTTGAGGCACTTATTTTTGCTTCACAGGACCCCTTGACCAGTAAAGCCATTGCGAAAATTGTGCGCAGGATTGCAGGTCGGGAGGATGCTCCTGAGCAATTGCAGGGCGCAAAGGCTAAAGATGTGGAGGCTGCGCTTGCGGAGATAAACGAGGAGTATGGCAAGAATGGGTCACCGTTTGTTGCTGAGGAACGCTCCACCGGGTGGAAACTTTACACCCGCTCAGAATACGGCGGTTATGTTCGTGAACTTTACCCCGGGCAGAAATCCTCCCGCTTGAGTTCCCCTGCCCTTGAGACGCTTGCGATCATTGCCTACAGGCAACCAATCACCAGGGCTGCTATCGAGGCAGTGCGCGGGGTCAATGTTGATGGAGTGATGCAGACACTTGTTGACCGTGGCTTGGTGAGCATCAGCGGCAGGGCGGACCTTCCCGGTCGCCCCCTGCTTTATGAGACTTCAAGTGTTTTCCTGGAACATTTCGGCATCAAGGGAGTTAATGAACTCCCCAATGCCGTTGAATTACGTCAGGTTGAATTACCGCAACCTGAGGCGAAACCAGAGGTTCTGGAGGAGCAACTGCCCCTTGCTGAAACTGATACCGGGGTAGATTCCGGGAACGGGAAGCAAGCCGGATGGGATTCCAGCCATGAAACTCTCGCAAGTGCGCAGGATGCGGACAAGAGTGCCCTTGCTGAACAAGTTCCAGGCGTTCAGCAACAGCCTGAATCATCAACTTCCTAGCCGACTTCGAGAATTCAGCCAACTATTGCTTATAATGTCGCTTGAGGACATCCGGAAAAACATTGATGCGCTTGACGGTGAGTTACTGCGCCTGCTTAACCAGCGTGCTGACCTTGTGCACCAGGTTGGAGAGATCAAGAAGAAGGATGGTCTTGAGATTTATGCACCGGAACGTGAGGAGAGTCTCCTGCAGGCACTCGTGACCAAGAGTAAGGGGCGGCTGCCGGAGAAATCTATCCGCGCGATCTATCGCGAGATCATGTCGGCAGCGCTTGCTCTTGAGGAGAATTTGAAGATTGCCTACCTGGGGCCGGCAGGTACCTGGACGCATCAGGCAGCGGTTAATAAATTTGGTCACAGCGTGACCTATGTTGAACAGGCCAGCCTGTCGGATGTATTTGACCGGGTTGCCAGGAAGCGGGCGGATTATGGCGTGGTTCCCATTGAGAACTCGACCGAGGGTGCAGTGAATCACACGCTTGATATGTTCGCTGATTCGCCACTGAAGATCTGTGCACAGATTCTGCTGCCCATTGAGAATGCCCTGATGGCGAATATTCCCCGCAGTGACATTACCAGGCTTTATTCACACCCTCAGGTATTCGGCCAGTGCCGCGACTGGATTCATAAGCATTTTCCGGCGGCTGAACTCGTTGAGGTATCCAGCACGACCCGTGCGGCTGCGATGGCGACGCAGGAGTCCGGGGCGGCTGCCCTTGGAGGGAAACTGGCGGCTACCTTGAACGGGCTTGAAATTCTTGAGGATGCGATTCAGGATCGTGCGACAAACACCACCCGGTTTTTGGTCTTGAGCCACAATACCTGCCCATCCACCGGTAATGACCGGACTTCAGTCATGTTTTCAGTGCGCGATAAGCCGGGCTCGTTGTTTGATGCACTGCAGCCCTTCAATTCATTCAAGATCAACATGTCCAAGATTGAGAGCAGGCCTTCGAAAAGGCGTGACTGGGAGTATTATTTTTTCGTTGATATTGTAGGGCATTGCCTGGATCCGGACCTTGCGGAGGCGCTCGGTAAGCTTGAGGCTCACTGCAGCTTCATGAAGATTCTTGGTAGTTATCCAGATACTGAGTGCTAAAGGATTGATTAATCCGTTTCGCGAATTGGCACGTGAACTGCTCCAATTAGTGTAAGCTGCTGATTTTTAGAATATTGTAACGTATCCTGTTCATTCCGGTGGGTTTTCCGCTTGGTTTGTGGCGGACGGTGGATAAAGTGAGCGCCCTTTTCGTGTCGATGCTTAAGAAACCGTGTGGGTTTCCGATTAAGCGCGCTAATGCGCCCTGAGAGACTCAGGATTGCGGGAAAACCTGATCAACTAGACGATAACAGACACCATCTTGAACATTAAGTTTACCCAAGCGATGAACCTTGCAGCGCTGCATTATTATCAGTCATGACTTTTAAAGGATTGCCAACGAAACGCGGTCTCTATGATCCTGCCAATGAGAAGGACAGTTGCGGTGTTGGTTTTGTAGCGAACATGAAGGGCGAGCCGAGTCACAAGATTGTGCTCGATGCCCTGCAGATGCTGGTCAACATGGAGCATCGTGGCGGGTGTGGCTGTGAGCCCAACACAGGTGATGGTGCCGGTATTCTTGTTGGCTTACCCGAGGATTTCCTGCGCAAGGTTGCAAAGAAGGATCTTGGCGTGGAATTGCCTGACAAGGGCCGGTTTGGCGCCGGCCTTGTGTTCCTGCCAAGGATTGAGGCCGAGCGGAAGCAGTGCATTGCAGCAGCGGAGGCTATCATTGCCGACCAGGGGCAGCAATGCCTGGGTTGGCGCGAGGTTCCGGTGCAGACGGAAGCGGCCAATGTCGGTCCGGCGGCACGGGCGTCTGAACCGAAAATCATGCAGCTCTTTATCGGTGCTGCCGATGGCCTTGAGGGAGATGATTTTGAACGCCAGTTATACATTATCCGCAAACGGGCGAGTCACCAGTTGCGTTTTGATGAGAGCTTGGAGGAGCGCCTGCTCTTTTATATCTGCAGCCTGTCAACCAAGGTGATGATCTATAAGGGCATGCTTAATACTGCCCAGGTGATTAAGTATTTCAGTGACCTGACTAATCCCGATTTTGCCACACATCTGGCGATGATCCACTCTCGTTTCTCCACCAACACCTTCCCGAGTTGGGATCGTGCCCAGCCTTTCCGTTTCATGAGCCACAACGGCGAGATTAATACGCTGCGTGGCAACGTCAATGCCATGAGCTCCCGTCAGGGTACATTGAAAAGCGATTTGCTCGGGGATGATTTGCAGAAGCTCTACCCGGTCATGGAACCGGAGTGTTCTGATTCAGGCAATTTCGACAACGCACTGGAATTCCTCCTCATGACCGGGCGCACGCTGCAGGAAGCGGTATTGCTGATGGTGCCTGAAGCGTGGCAGAAGCATAAGCAAATGCCGCAGGCCAAGCGTGATTTCTACGAGTATAACTCCTGTATCATGGAGCCGTGGGACGGCCCGGCCTCGATTGTGTTTACTGATGGCAAATACATTGGGGCAGTGCTTGATCGCAATGGTCTTCGCCCCAGCCGTTATTACCTGACCCATGATGACCACGTGATAATGGCCAGTGAGGTGGGCGTGATTCCCGTCGATCCTGCCAATGTGAAGTCCAAGGGCCGCCTGCAGCCGGGACGATTGTTTCTGGTGGATTTTGAAAAGGGCAAGATGGTGCCGGATGAGGAGATTAAAGCTGAGTTTGCCGCGCAGCGTCCATATGGGCAATGGCTGGAGAACCAGCGCATTGACCTGGATGACATCGCGGCTGCCGGCCAGGCAGCTGGACTGGAAGAGGACACGCTGCTGCAGCGGATGCAGGCCTTTGGCTTCACCACCGAGACGATGCAGTTCATGCTGCTGCCGCTTGTCAATGAGAAGCGTGATCCGCTGGGTTCCATGGGCAATGATGCCGCCCTCGCCTGCCTCAGTGACAAGCCGCGAATGCTCTATGACTATTTTCGCCAGCTCTTCGCCCAGGTGACCAACCCGGCAATCGATTCGATTCGCGAGGAAGTCATTATGTCACTGGAGTGCTATATCGGGCCGGAGAGGAATCTGCTCGAGACTACCGAGGAGCACGCGCAGCGTCTGCGTTTGCCGCATCCGATCCTCAGCAATGAAGAGTTGCATGCGCTCAAGGGGATGGACTACCGGGGATGGCGTTCAAAGGAAATTGACATCACTTTCCCGAAATCTGAAGGCATTGCGGGTGTCAGCAGGACGCTGGAGCGCATTTGTCAGGAAGCAGGGCAGGCGATCAAGGATGGCTATAGCCTTGCCATCCTAAGTGATCGCGCGGTGTGCAGGGATCGTGTTGCGGTGAGCACTTTAATGGCAACGGGCACGGTACACCACTATCTGGTGAAGAACGCGCTGCGCACCCAGATCGGTCTCGTGCTGGAAACGGGTGAGGCACGTGAGGTGCATCATCACTGTTTGCTTGTCGGTTACGGTGCCGATGCCATCAATCCCTACCTTGCGTTTGAGGCGCTGTGGATGGCGCGTCGTGAAGGCCTGACCAATGCCGAGGAGTTTTGCGACGATCAATCGCTGGTGGGTGCTTACCGCAAGGGAGTGGCCAAGGGCATGCTCAAGGTGATGGCCAAGATGGGCATCTCCACGCTTCATTCCTATAAAGGGGCGCAAATCTTTGAGGCAATCGGTTTGCGGGATGAAGTCATTGACCTTTGTTTTGTGGGTACTGCAAGCCGTGTGCAGGGAGTGAACCTTGAGGAACTTGCGGAGGAAATGCTGCGTCGGCATGCTCTGGGGTTTCCGCCGCGCGAGGAGGACAGGATGGAATCTTTGCCCAACCCGGGGGAGTTCCACTGGCGTGCGGAGGGCGAGAAGCACATGTGGAACCCGGACTCAATTGCTGCGCTTCAAGTTGCCGCGCGCACGAACAATTTCGATTCCTACCGGCAGTTCTCAGAGCATATCAACAGCGATACCAGGGCACGCTGTGCATTGCGCGGATTGATGGAGTTCAAGGAAGGCGTTAATGGTGGCCCGATTCCAGTTGAGGATGTGCAGCCTGCCAGCGAGATCGTGAAACGTTTCTGCACCGGGGCAATGAGTTTTGGCTCGATATCAGCTGAGGCACACGAAGGACTGGCAATTGCCATGAATCGTTTGGGCGGCAAGAGCAATACCGGCGAGGGTGGTGAGGATCCCGAGCGTTTTAATCCTTTACCCAACGGTGATTCCAAGCGCTCGGCAATCAAGCAGGTCGCCTCGGGGCGGTTTGGTGTCACCATCTGGTATCTTACCAACGCTGATGAGTTGCAGATCAAGATCTCCCAGGGGGCCAAGCCGGGCGAGGGGGGGGAACTTCCCGGTCGCAAGGTCGATGACAATATTGCCCGTATCAGGTATTCAACACCGGGAGTGGGATTGATCAGCCCGCCACCGCATCACGACATTTACTCGATTGAGGACCTGGCGCAGTTGATTCATGACCTGAAGAACGCCAATCGTGCCTCGCGTGTCAGCGTGAAGCTGGTTTCCGAGATGGGTGTCGGCACGATCGCCGCAGGCGTGACCAAGGCCAAGGCGGATCATATTTTAATCTCCGGCGAGACTGGCGGAACCGGGGCCTCTCCGCTCACCAGCATCAAGCACGCAGGGTTGCCGTGGGAGCTGGGTATAGCCGAGACACACCAGACGCTGGTGCTCAATGACCTTCGCAGCCGTGTGGTATTGCAGACTGATGGCGGGCTCAAGACCGGGCGTGACGTGGTCATTGCCGCGTTGCTCGGTGCCGAGGAAATGGGTTTCTCCACCGCGCCACTCATCACGATGGGATGCATCATGATGCGCAAGTGCCACCTGAACACCTGCCCGGTGGGTATCGCGACGCAGAATCCGCAACTGCGCAAGAAATTCAATGGTTCACCAGAGCATGTGGTGAATTACCTCTTCATGGTTGCCGAGGAAGCGCGGCAGATCATGGCCCGGCTTGGTTTTCGAACCATTGACGAGATGGTTGGCCGGGTGGATGCGCTCGAGATGCAGGAGGCCATCGACCACTGGAAGGCCGACGGCATCGACCTGAGTGCCATTCTCACGCCGGCTGAAAAACCGCATGCCGACGTGGGAACTTACTGCACGCAGGCACAGGATCACGGTCTTGATGACGTGCTCGACATGAAGCTGCTCGACCTGGCGAAGCCGGCACTGGAAAAAGGTGATGCTGTCGAGATCGAATTGCCGATCATTAACACGGACCGCACGGTGGGCACGATTCTCAGCAATGAAATAGCCAAGGCGCACGGAGCGGATTTACTTCCCGACGACACGGTGAAGATTAAGTTTACAGGTTCAGCCGGGCAGAGCCTTGGCGCGTTTCTGGCGAAGGGGGTGAGCATTGAGTTGGAAGGGGACGGCAATGATTACGTGGGCAAGGGCCTCTCCGGCGGCAAGCTCACGATTTATCCCCCGAAGGTGTCCAGTTTTGCAGCGGAAGACAATATTATCGTGGGCAACGTCTGCCTTTATGGTGCTACCGGGGGCAAGGCATTCTTTCGCGGTCATGCGGCGGAGCGGTTCTGCGTTCGCAACAGCGGGGCCCATGCTGTCATTGAGGGTGTGGGTGATCACGGATGTGAATATATGACCGGCGGACGCACCGTGATTCTCGGTCCGACGGGGCGCAACTTTGCCGCCGGAATGTCAGGTGGTGTGGCTTATATCTGGGATCCGGACAATGAGTTCGAGCCCAACTGCAATATGGAGATGGTGGAACTCGAGAAGGTCGAGGAGGTTGAGGATATCGCCGAGTTACAGGGTCTTATTGAGGAGCATGGCGAACAGACCGGCTCGACGGTTGCCAGGGAGGTGCTTGATCACTGGAGCACCACGCTTGGCCAGTTTGTGAAGGTGATGCCGACGGATTACAAGCGCGTCCTGCTGGAAGGCAAACAAGCAAAGAAGGAGCTGGTCGCCTGATTAGAGCCAAGTAAAAGATTTTTTCAAGATGGGTAAAGTAACTGGATTCATGGAGTTTGAGCGCGAGGCGGTGCCTTATCGCGATGCGCTGGAGCGCTTGAAAGACTACGACGAAATCAACACCAATCCGGACGAGGCTCACCTGCAGACCCAGGGCGCGCGCTGCATGGACTGCGGGGTGCCGTTTTGTCAATCCGGTAACGGCTGCCCGATTGACAACCTCATTCCCGAGTGGAATCACCTGGTATATCAGAAACGCTGGAAGGAGGCCGTTGATCGCCTGCACAAGACCAATAACTTCCCGGAATTTACCGGCCGTGTGTGTCCGGCACCCTGTGAGGGCTCGTGTGTGCTTGGGATCACCAACCCGCCGGTTACCATCAAGAATATCGAGAACACGATCATTGACCGTGCTTTTGCCGAGGGTTGGGTGACGTCTGCTGAACCGGGTGAGCGCACCGGCAGGAAGGTTGCCATCGTGGGTTCCGGGCCGGCCGGCCTGGCGGCAGCTGATCAACTCAACAAGGCGGGGCACGCGGTCACCGTCTACGAGCGCGCCGACCGCATTGGCGGCCTGCTGATGTACGGCATCCCGAACATGAAACTGGATAAGGGTGTCGTGGAGCGTCGTGTCAACCTGATGCGTGAAGAGGGCGTAAAGTTTGTGACCTGTGCGCACGTGGGAAGGAAAGAGGATTTTGTTTCCGGCCACATGACGCAGATCATGGAGGAGCGTGGCTGTGAGATGCAGTATGTTGATCCCAAGGATTTGCTGAAGGAGAGTGACGCTCTGCTGATGGCTACAGGTGCAACCAGGCCCTTTGACCCCACCGGACGCAATCCCGGCCGTGATCTCGAGGGTATCCAGTTTGCGATGGATTTCCTTACACGCAATACCAAGAGCCTGCTGGACTCGAACCTTGAGGACGGCAGCTATACATCAGCTGCAGGCAAGGACGTGATTGTCATTGGCGGCGGTGACACCGGTGCCGACTGCATTGGCACATCATTGCGCCACGGATGCAAATCCGTGATCAATTTCGAGCTTCTTGATAAGCCGCCCCTTGAGCGTGCCGAGAACAATCCCTGGCCGGAATGGCCGCGCACCTACCGCCTTGATTATTCGCATGCCGAGAACAAGGCCAAACACGGCAATGACCCGCGCAGCTACCATATCCTTGCCAAGGAATTTGTAGATGACGGCAGTGGCCACATCAAAGGCGTGAAAACCGTCGAGGTCGACTGGTCGAGGCCTGTTGAAGGCGGTGCGCCCTTCAGTGAGGTTGAAGGTTCCGAAAAGCAATGGCCGGCCGATCTGGTGCTGCTGGCCACCGGCTTTGTAGGCCCGGAACTTGAGGTGGGCGAAATGCTCGGGCTGGAAACCCAGAACCCGCGTGGTAACTGGCAGACCTTCACCGGTGATCACGGGGAATTCACCACCAACGTGGAAGGTGTCTTCGTTGCCGGCGACTGTCGCCGCGGTCAATCACTCGTCGTGTGGGCCATTAACGAGGGCCGGGGTGCTGCCCGGGCTATCGATGAATACCTCATGGGTTCGACCCTTCTGCCGGCTCCGGGTGTCACGCAGGGCGGTATACCGGCGGGTGCTTAGCGGGTTCTTGTGATGAACGGAAAAGTGGCGGCCATAGACCGGAGCGGATTTCCGGGCCGGTGACATTTGAAATTGTTTTCCTCTGGTGCCGGAATCATTACAGAACGAGCCCTGTCCGCTGTTGCCGGGAATTCGCGATCCGGTTACCGCTGCCGATTCCCGTGCACTGGGAGAAGAGCGGGGCGAGGCTTTCTACAAGCTTTGCCTTGAATACGCGCAAACAAAGTGGATCGCAGGCCTTCCCGCCCAGTCCCTGCTGCAGTTCAACCGCGCCATGTCTGCGGATCTCCGGGGTGATGAGGAGTTTTTAGCAGCTCATCCCATACCCTATGCACCAGTGGCCTGGATCCTGAAGACTCGTCCCGACAGGAAGGGACAATTCCTGGCCAATCCCCGCCGCCACTGGCAGCATTACGCCACACGCATGTCCGGAGCGCGCTCTGAAATCAGGACCTGGCGTGCCTGGGCCTGTTACGCGATTGCTTCCCGGTTTCTGCCGCACCCGGAGTTTCCCCATGATATTGAGCAGGTGAAATCGGAAAACCTGGTGATTCCTGATGAGCATACAATCGGCCGGATGCTTGGCGAATTTGGTCTCTGCGGGGAGTCTGAAGTGTGGCAATTGGCCCTCAAATAACGAAAGTTTCAAGCTGTTGCCGTTTCCCGCTCAACTTAAGTTTAGTGGGCCTTGCCCTGTTCATCCTTGACGGTTAATCCTGCGCAGTGAATGATCACGATCCCATGGCATCCGAAGCATTTCCAGATATCCAGAAAATTCAATACCAGGGGGCGGAATCGAAGGACCCCCTTGCATTCAAGCATTACAACGCGGAGGAGATCGTTGGCGGCAAGGCGATGAAGGATCACCTGCGTTTCTCGATGGCCTACTGGCACGCCATGCGCAACCCGCTGGCCGACCCCTTTGGCGGCGGCACCGCACAACGCCCCTGGGATGATGGCAGCGATTCGATCAGCAACGCCCAGAACCGCGTTCGTGTGGCCTTTGAGTTCATGGAAAAGCTCGGCGTGGAATTTTATTGCTTCCATGATCGTGACGTGGCGCCCGAGTTGGCCACCCTGCAGGAGTCCAACGAGGCACTTGACGCCGTTGCTGACGTGTTGCTTGAGGAACAGCAGCGTACCGGCATCAGCCTACTGTGGGGAACCGCCTGCCTGTTCGCTCACTTTCGCTACAACCAGGGAGCTGCAACCAGCCCGAACGCGGACGTGTTTGCCTATGCCGCGGCCCAGGTGAAGAAGGCGCTTGAGGTGACTCACCGCCTGGGTGGAACCGGCTATACCTTCTGGGGAGGGCGCGAGGGTTATTCAACCCTCTGGAACACTGACCTGAAACGTGAGCTTGATCACCTCGCCCGCTTCCTGCACATGGCCGTTGAGCACAAGAAAAAGATCGGTTTCGAGGGACAATTCTACATTGAACCAAAGCCAAGGGAGCCCACGACCCACCAGTATGACTCGGATGCCGCGGCATGCCTTAATTTCCTGCGTGAGCATGACCTGCTCGATCATCTCAAGCTGAACCTTGAGACCAACCACGCCACCCTTGCCGGGCACAGCATGATGCACGAGATGCGCGTGGCCGCAGCTGCCGGCGCGCTTGGCTCGGTGGACGCCAACACCGGGGACGAGCTGATTGGCTGGGACACTGACCAGTTTCCAACCGACATTTACCTGACCACCCAGATCATGCTGGAAGTGCTGGGAATGGGCGGATTCACCACCGGCGGGCTCAATTTTGATGCCAAGTGCCGCCGTGAGAGCTTTGAGCCGGTTGACCTGTTCCATGCCCATATCGGCGGCATGGATGCCTTTGCCAGGGGCTTGAAGATTGCCCATGCCATTGGTAAGGATGGACGATTGGCTGATTTTGTTGATAAGCGCTATTCCGGCTTTGGCACGGGCATCGGGGCAAAGATTGAGTCAGGTGAGGTTGGCTTTGAGCAACTTGAAGCCCACACCCATGCCAACGGTGAGCCCAACCTCAACAGCGGGCGCCAGGAGATGCTCGAGAACCTGATTAACGAGTTTATCTAGGATTCCGTTTCTCCCCGGCTTTCGGGTTGCCTGAGCGGGGGAGTCAGGAACAACAAGGGTCAATCCAATGGCAATCCTCATATAAAGACAATGTTTGCTGACAGCCCAAGCCAGAGCGGCTATCTGCGGTTTAACCTGTTTGGTTTCCCGGTGGCGATCCACTGGTTTTTCTGGATCCTTGCGTTACTGATCGGCCCCATCAGCATCGCAAATTCACCCACGGGCTTCAGGATCATGCTGGTCTGGATCGGGGTGGTTTTGGTCTCGATTCTCGTTCACGAACTGGGGCATGCTTTTGCCTACCGGAAATACGGAGGGCGACCACAGATTGTATTGCACGGCATGGGTGGGGTGGCAATGTCGCACGGGCATTTCAGCCGCAGGCAGAGCATCGTCATCACCCTCGGTGGGCCGTTCTTCGGTTTGGTCCTGGGTTCAGTTTTCTGGATTCTGGCGGAGTGGAATGCATTGCCGCAGAATGTTTATATAGGGGTTCTGTTTCTATTCATGGTTCAGGTGAATATTTTTTGGTCCCTGCTTAATCTCCTGCCGATCCTGCCGCTTGACGGCGGTCAGTTACTTGGACACCTCATGCACGGTCGCAGGTCTGTATTGCGGGGGCAAATTGGTAGCGGATGTGCCGTGGTGGTGGGAGTGGCGTTGTTTGCCCTTTTTAAGAGTTTATTCTCATTGCTTATTTTCGGATATTTGGCCTACCAGAATTATCAGGCAACCCAGCGTGCCGGTCGCGGTTTTTAGGCAGTCATAAAAAGTGAATAGCCGTTGCACTGCGGCGTTCCGGCGGCACATTCGGGCATCATGAATGAGGAGCAGCTGGATGATCTTATTGCCTACCTGAAGTTTCCCAGTGTCTCCACCGACAGCAGCCATGCCGGGGATGTCCTGGAGTGTGCCGAGTGGTTGCGGGAGAAGATGGCTTCCCAGGGGCTGGAGGCCGCTATCCACGAGACGGCGGGGCATCCGGTGGTGGTCGGCAGGAACAATCATATTGCCGACCGACCGACGGTGATGATCTATGGTCACTATGACGTGCAGCCGGCGGACCCGTTGGAATTGTGGGATTCCCCGCCCTTTGAGCCGCGCATTGAGGGCGGGAAGATCTATGCCCGCGGGTCCACAGACAACAAGGGACAAAACCTTGCACATATTCTCGGCATTGGGGAGAGCATAGCCGCTGAGGGTGACCTGCCGGTCAATGTCATTGTCCTCGTTGAGGGGGAGGAGGAGATTGGCAGCCCCAACCTGGAACTTTTCCTGGAGCAGAATAAAGAGGACCTCGCCTGTGATATCGTGGCCGTTTCGGATACCGGGATGCTGGCCGCCGGGCTGGGAACCTTCACTTACGGTCTGCGGGGTATCACCTGCATGGAATTGAAGGTCCGTGGACCTGCGATGGACCTTCATTCCGGGGTTTTCGGCGGTGCGGTGGCAAACCCCGCGATGGCTGCCGCGAAAATCGCGGCAAGCCTGCATGGGGAGGATGGCAGGGTGGCTGTCGAGGGGTTCTACGACCGTGTTGAGCAGCTGCAGGATTGGGAGCGTGAAAACTGGGCCAGACTTCCGGTGCCCGCTGATGAGACGCTGGACCTTACCGGTGCTCCCGGGCTTTTTGGTGAGGCGGGATTTACGGATACCGAGCGGCGCTGGGCGCGTCCAACCGCCGAGATCAACGGTATTGGCGGTGGTTACCAGGGGGAGGGATCAAAGACGGTGATCCCGGCAGAGGCATTTGTGAAATTTTCCTTTCGTCTGGTGCCTGACCAGGATCCGGATGAAATTCTCGGGTTGGTGCGGGTGCATTGCGAGAAGAACACCCCGCCCGGGGTAAGTGTTGATTATGAGTTTGGTCACAGCGGCAAGTCTTATGTCATGGATCCCCAGTCAGGATTCGGCAAGGCTGCGCAGGAGGCACTGGGAAAAACCTTCGATGGACAGCCGGCATTGATTCGTGAGGGCGGAAGTATTCCCATTGTACAGACTTTCAGGGACGTGCTTGGTGTGGATACGCTTTTGCTGGGACTGGCCCTCCCCGATTGCCGGATACATTCCCCCAACGAAAATTTCCTGATCCGGAATTTTTTCGACGGCATCCGGCTTAACCGTAATCTCCTGCAGGCCCTGGCGCAATGAGCGGGAGAGGATGCTTCCCGGCGGTTTTTCTAGAAATCTCCCGACAACTGCTGGATATACCGGCGTCCGCTGGCGCTTAAGGTGGCAGAACTCTTGCTGCCGTTGAGTCGCGACCGGGTATTCCATGCATGCGGTGTTGGCGAGTAGGCCACCCAGCTTACGCTTGCTGCCGTAACGCTTTTCTTCGAGGGAGTCACTGCCAATGGGACACCTGAACTGCTCAGGGATATTTCCCAGGAGGGATTCCCCTTGGCCTCAGCCATGTTCCGGGCCAGCCAGGGATAGAGCTTGAGCAATGCAGGAGTGCTCTTGTTGGCAATGAGAACTTTCCAGTAGACACGCATACCGGACATGAACTGCGGGATGGTGATCGATGGGTTGCGTTGATGAGCCAGGTAAAGGCCGGCGATATCCAGTCCAACAAGGTTAATACCGTTGTATGGGCCATGGCGGTTGGGCGAGGTGAAGTGCTGACTATACCATTTCTGGAACCTCGGGCTGATCATCATGTTGAGCTCAAGGTGCAGGTGGGCACGTGTCCTGTCGAGACCCGTCCCGGAGTAGCCAAGTTTACCGATGACAGTGCCCGGGCTTACAGGCTGTCCTGTCCTGCAGGTCACTGCTGCGAGGTGCGCGTAGAGGCTGTAGAACTTGCCGTATCCCCAATCGTGTTCGATGACGATGTAGCGGCCGTAATTGCTTGCGCCGGTAATATTACTGACGTGCGTCACTTTTCCGGATGCTATCGATCTTACTGGGTCCAGTGGCTTATTGTTACGGTCGAGGGCAGATGGACGGATATCGATACCTTCGTGGAACTGTGTGAAGAGCACACCGGCTGCAGTGCGTTTTGGAGTGCGAACATAGCCATATTTTCCTCCCTGCCATGGTTTACTCTTCCGTCCCTCGAAGGAGCGGTTTGTATACATATAGAATTGCGAGTAATCCGGCCCGAAGATTGCACGGTTTGGTGTTGGCAGGTTTAATCCCAGGCGTTGAATTTGCGCCTGGGAGTTCATGCCAGGAATGTGCCAGGCGATAATGGCGAACAGGGCAATGCGGAGCAGGCGGAATCGGTGGGGCATTGATGGCAGGGAATACCTGTTCAACTATTGTGGCGATTCTGATGTGGCGGGCGGGGTCGCGTCCTTTGCAACCGGCACGCTGGATGGTAATTCAAGTTGCTTGAATCCCGCTTTCTTGAATTGTTCAATGTGCGCTCGTTGTAGTCCTTTCCAGCATGTGAGGTAGCCGTGTGTAATGGGAGCATCGATCAACACGAAGTCCATGGGCTTGTTGTTAATGACGGTAAAGAGCCTGCGTCCCAGCGCAATGGTGGAGAGTATCTGTAGTCGGTTTCTTGCGGCTTTAGTGAGTCGAAAGGAGGTACCAAAAGTAGAGCCGTCCTCGGAGAGGAATGGATAAAAGCCGTCGATATCGCGTTGATTGAATTCCGGGGTAATGCGTACCTGGTATCCGGTGATACCCAGTATCAGTTTGGTGGTATTCTTGCCGGGATCAGACGCTTCGGATTGCAGATGGAATCCGATCAGTGTTGATTCTTTGCGTTTTCCCGCTGTAAGAAGCGGCACGAGTAGACATAAGCTCAGGAATGGGACAATTTTTGCCATCGGGATATTTAACCACAGATTTCCGGTGTCAACCAACTGACAATATTAGTTGACCTCGGGCAGGACTGTAATCTGTCTGGACGCTGGAGGTATTCTTCGGTAACCTCAAGGATCCTACGATGCACTTTTTGAAGGTTTTCCTGTGGTTGTGCCTGTTTGTCATTGTCACTTTTTTTTGGGTTGTGGCCTTTGAGTATGGGATATCCGGATTTTCGGAAGGAGTAAGGGTTGAATTACAGGGCTTAGGCAACTTGTTGAGCCGTGGATAAATTCAGACCCTGCTATTGGCAAATCTGATGATTCCCCCTATATTCACCAAATCCTTCATCCCTCAATTAATTATGGACGCAACATTGGAACTTGTTACTGAAGAAAATCTCGATTCGAAAAACCATGGACTTTTCCTCAAGGCACAGAGTGCCATTGAGTTACTTAATTACGATTATGCCATAAGTTTGCTTCATGGCATCCTGAAGGAGGAGGTGGGATTTCTGCGAGGTCGTGAGATTTTACGCTTGGCGCAGGGCGCGCGTGTCCGGGCGACAGGAAAAAAGAGCAAGAGCTTGCTTTCTGGCGGCATGATTAAGATCAAAGGAAAGATTAAGAAGAATCCTCTCGGAGCTTTGCAGGAAATTGAAAAGAAGCTCGACAACCAGCCGGGTAATGTTGAGGCCAACACACTGCTCTTTGACTCATTTATGGCTCTTGGTATGCCTGATATGGCGGTTTTCGGACTGGAGACAGTGCGTGATTTTCATCCCAAAAACATCAAGAATCTCCACAAACTGGGGGATCATTATTTAACCCAGGGCAACAGTACTGAGGCAGCGCTGATCTATGACCTGATTGTCGAGCAGGATCCTGCTGATGGCGAGGCGCGCAAGAAGGCCAAGGATGCTTCCGCCCAGGCGACGATGTCGAAAGGAGGTTGGGGAGCAAAAGACAAGTCGTTTAAGGATCTCCTTCGAGACAAGGAAGAAGCCGAGAATATGGAGTCGGCTTCGCGTATGGGTGCGACCAGGGAGCAGATGGAGGCGCAGCTTGCTGAGTTGGGGGCCAAGTATACAGAAGACCCGCAGAATCTTGATGCCGTCAAGAAGATTGCTGATCTTTATGAGCGCCTTGAGGATTGGGAGAACTGTGCATCTTATTATGATTATGCGTTTTCTCTCAGTGAGGGTGATGGAACCCTGCAACGCAAGGCGGAAGATGCCCGTGACAAGCTAAGAGCGCAGAAAATCACTGAACTGGAGAGTCAGATTGATGGCGGTGGAGATGGCATGGATGACAAGAAGGCACAACTTGAAGAATTGCGCCTTGCTTCAATTGACCAGCAAATTGCAGAGGCAAAAGATCGAATTGAACGCAATCCAACAGATCCCCAGCTGCGCTTTGATCTTGGCACCCACCTGTTTACTGCCGGTGAATACCGGGAGGCGATTCCTCACCTCCAAAAGGCCAAGAATAACCCGCATATTCGGATTCGTTCGATGTTGATGCTGGGTCGTTGTTATGACCAGATGAAGATGTTTGACCTTGCCCTGGGGACGCTGACTGAAGCCAATGGTGAATTGTTTGCCATGGATAACACCAAGAAGGAGATGCTCTATAATTTGGGGTTAATTCATGGAAAAATGGAGGATATGGAGCGCTCTCTGGAGTGTTTCAAGGAAATCTACAACGCTGACTATGGCTACCGGGACGTGGCAAAACGCGTCGAGGAGTCTTACGCACAGAAATAGCAGGAAAAACCTGCAGGTATACTGGTTGAGGTGAGCACCTGTGTGCTTGGCATGGATGACCATGCAAGGTCAATGGGTTGTATTTTTGAGGCAATGCCACCTGCGAGTGCGATGCTTTGCTTTGCTTGGCTTGACTTAGTGCGTTTATTTGCGATTTTTCACGAATGGATAAGCGAACTGGGATCCCTCGGAAATCCATCTACCGGCTTTCAATCTATCAGCGCTGCCTTGAGCGTTTGAAAAACAACGATGTGGAGACAGTTTCATCAAGTGCCCTGGCCAAGGCTGCCGGGGTGAAATCGACCCAATTACGCAAGGATCTTGCCCATTTTGGACAGTTCGGAATTCGGGGTTTGGGTTATAATGTCAATGCCTTGGCCGAGGTCATCATCGGAGTGCTTGGCACCAGCAGCCTGCAAGCGGTCATTTTGGTAGGAATGGGCAACCTGGGTGCGGCATTGTCCCGCTACAGCGGGTTTGGCAAGGAGGGTTTCGAGATATCGGCCGCGTTCGAAGCGGATCCTGAACGGGCTAAAACTGTCCGTGCTGGCGTTCAGGTTCTTCCTGCTTCCGAGATGTCGCCTTATGTTGTTGAAAAAGAGGTGAGAATGGCAATTCTGGCTGTCCCGGCTGAGGCGGCTCAGTCAGTGACAAATGAGCTTGTGAGTTGCGGAGTACAGGCGATTCTCAATTTTTCTCCCACTGTCCTCAAAGTTCCTGATAATGTAATCGTCAACTCAGTTGATTTGGCGCTTGAACTTGAACACCTCAGTTATTTCGTGAAGTAGGCTGGTTCTTAAGGATTAGCTAGCAATCATTGAAAAGCTGACTAAATCAGGGCAGGATGTCCATTGGCAGAACTGTAAATGCCTGATGATTGCTGTTGTTTTACCGCAACTGCCGCCATGAAATACAAACGACAAATTAGCTTCGCCTTTGGTGGTTCAGTGCTGGTGCACCTGCTGCTTGTTGGCGGGGTCACTACACTTCTTGCGTTCAGCCGGGTATCTCCTCCAGTAAATGACGATTTCAAGCGTGCTGGTGAATTGCTGACTGGGGGGGAGGGTTTAAGGTTTGGGGATAACTTATATGCCACCCGGGAAACTTTTGAACCTGCGCATGCGGCAAACGTTGTGGGTGGTTCTGTCTGGTGGAGCTGGAAGGCTGAGCAATCCAGTGAAGTGGAGGTTACTGTAATCGCACGGGATTTTGAGGAGGTGGTAGGTGTCTACCGGGGAGCCGTGCTGGAAACCCTGGTCGAAGTAGAGGCTCGGGGTGCCGGAGATCAATGGCCGATTCGATTTTCTGCAGAGCAGGGAACGGCATACCATATTGCGGTTGCCGGATCGGGGCAGCAGCAGGCAGGCAGCATAGCAGTGAATATTGCCATTTGCAGTGATGATGAGCAGGAAGGGGAAGCAGAGCAACTCGTGTTGCTGTTGCCTGAGATGTTTGTGATTGACGAAGTGGAAAAGAAAGAGAAACCCGGTGATTTAGCCTACGTGCGCACGAATAACCGGGATTCTTCCGGGGAGGCACCGGATGATTCCCGATTTGAATCTGACCACAACACCCTTGCGGCAAGTGAAATCATGCCGGGGGAGGAGGGGGAAGAGAATACTCCAAACCTGGATGGAGAGGATTTGCCTTTCGGTGACTTGGTGAGAAGTGACTATATTGACGGGGAACTTGATGATTCGGGTGCGCTCCCCGTGGCCCCACTCTGGATGCCACAGGCTGGCATTGTGCCCAAACAGCCGGATGAGCCCGGGAAACCTGTCACGGCCCAGGTTACCGACACAGGTTCAGAAACTTTCCTGCCGGAAGATCCCCGGCAATCGGGTGTAGGGATGCCGGGGAATTCTAGCCGTAGTGATCATGCGTCAAGTGTTGATGAAGTTGCCAACACGGAGGATGCTGAACTTGCCGCTTCCCGGGAGTCGCGGGCTGCAACTGATAACCAAGTGCCGGAAGTGGCTTTGGAGTCGGGTAAAGAGGCAATTAAAGCGGTTGAGATTGTTGCCGGTCCCGGGAATCAGGAGGTAGTGGGAAAACTTGAGGAGCCGCCGCCGGCATTCCAGACCCATGCCACCAAGAAACGACTTGCGGGCCAGTTAAGCAATATAGGTAATCCTGCGCTCGATGTTTCCGAGACGCCCCTCGGTCATTACAAGAAAAAGGTGGACCAGGCCGTGCAGAGGAGTTGGCACCGGGCGCGTATTGCAAGGGGGGATTTTGCCAAATACGGGTCTCTTAAAGTAAGGTTTTGGATCGAGCGATCAGGCAAGATTGTAGAATTAAAGGTGCTTCGCAATGATGCTGACCCAGTGATGGTGGACTTCTCGATAAGTGGAATACGTGATGCTAATTTACCACCGGTTCCAGGAGAATTGATCGACAAGACCCAGGACGGGCGTATGGAATTTGATTACGAGATCATTATTTATTAGTATGCCTATATCCATGCCCGTTGCCGATCTAGCCATGGAGTTTTCTACTTCACTTGAGGCCGTGTGGACATTTCTCCGGGATGGTGGGGTGTTTATGGTCTGCCTGGTGGCACTGTCACTGCTTTCAGTGGCGG
>JAPYUT010000028.1:0-10462 GCA_029940475.1 Verrucomicrobiales bacterium
GGCTTGTCATTATCGGCGGTATTGTCTGGATTGCCCGGGTCACCTCATTGCTGGTGCCTTTCATGTGTGTGACGTATGTCCTTGCCGCTGCTGTTGTCCTGGTGGTGAATGCAGCAGCGATTCCCGACGCTATCAGGTTAATATTCACTGAGGCTTTTTCCGGTAACGCGGCGCTCGGCGGTTTCATAGGCGCGCTCATTCAGGGCATAAAGCGTGGAGTATTCTCCAACGAGGCAGGTGTCGGGTCGGCTCCGATTGCCCACTCCGCGGTAAAAACCAGCCGTCCGGCCAGCGAGGGCCTCGTTGCCCTGCTTGAACCGTTTATTGACACTGTCGTGGTATGCACCATGACGGCACTGGTCATTATCTCGACCGGGATGTGGAATGTGAAGGCGGACGCCCCATCTGAAATTAAACTGGTGGCAACCCCGGGAGAGCCTGAGTTTGTGGCCACGCTGAAAGCGGGCACAAAATTCCATTTCCTCGGTGACAAGATTGAGCATGTTGATCCGATCACCAAGGCGTCAATTGTTGACTGGTATAAAGTTAAGGAATTTAAGGGTGAAACTGAGGGATGGGCGAAGGCATCCCAGCTCAAACTGAGGGATGGATGGAGCGGCGGCATCTGGTTGACCTCGGAATCTTTTAAAACCGTAATTGCCTGGTTTCCCTATGTCCTTGCCATTGCCGTGTTCCTGTTTGCTTTCTCAACCATGATCTCGTGGTCCTATTACGCTGAACAGGCGGTGATTTATCTCTTCGGTAACAACCGGGGGATTATTTTTGTCTATAAGCTTATTTTTTGCGGGTTTGTTGTGGTTGGTGCCGCGGCATCACTGGGGAATGTCATTCGTCTGGCCGACGCACTGTTTTTCTGCATGGTTGTGCCTAACCTGATTGGTGTTTATGTCTTGCTGCCTGTCGTTAAACGGGAATTGAGTTCTTACATGGCCCATGTGCGCAAGGTGGATCGTGGTGACCGGCCTGATATCAGCGGAGACGGCGCGTAACTTGCCTTTACCCTCCGCCACATGGCTCGTAAATATACCATCGAGTCAACCGTGCCAAGCGGCCCGGGTGGGACTATCGACTATAAGGCGGAGCTAAATGAGCAGCAATATGCGGCAGTCACTTCACTGCTGGGACCATCTTTAGTCATTGCGGGTGCAGGCAGCGGCAAGACACGCACTCTGACTTATCGTGTTGCTTACCTTCTCGATAACGGTATCCCTCCGGAGAACATCCTTCTTCTCACCTTCACCAACAAGGCGGCCCGTGAAATGCTCGATCGTGTTGAGCAGCTTGTCCCCCATGAGACCCGCTCTATATGGGGCGGCACCTTCCACTCCATCGGTAATCGCCTGTTGCGCCGCCATGCCGAGAAGGTCGGCCTTACCAATTCCTTCTCCATCATGGACCGTGAGGACCAGAAGGACTTGATGGCGGCATCCATTGCCTCGGTAGGGGTTAATACCAAGGAGGTTCGTTTTCCCAAGCCTGAGGTTCTGGCTAATATGTTCAGCCTTTCAGAGAATACCGGCATTGAATTGCAGGAAATTATTGAAGCTCGATATCCTTACTTTGAGGAGCTCCATGAGAGTATAGACAGTGTCCAGACAGCGTATTGCAAGCGCAAGTTGGTCACCAACAGCGCAGACTTCGATGATCTGCTCGTATTGACGGTTCGGGTTCTTGAGGAAAACCCTGAAATAGCGGGGTATTACCAGTCACAGTTCCAGTTCGTGCTGGTCGATGAATACCAGGATACCAACTGGGTACAGTCTCAATTTATTGATATCTGCGCAGCCAAACATGGCAACCTTATGGTTGTTGGTGATGACGCACAGTCAATCTACTCATGGCGTGGAGCCGACTTTGAACACATTCTCGAGTTTCCCAAAACTTACCCCAAGGCAAAAACCTATAAAATTGAGACTAATTATCGATCCGTTCCTGAAGTTCTTGAGCTCGCCAATCATGCCATCAGCGCCAACGCCAGGCAGTTTGAGAAAACCCTGAAGGCAAGCCGTCCACAGCGCGAACAACTACCTGCGCTCATTGCCCTGAATGATCCTGCAACGCAGGCCTCCTTTGTTGCTCAGCGCGTCCTTGAACTGCGTGACGAGGGTATCGAGCTTGAGGAGATGGCAGTGCTTTACCGCGCCCATTTCCACGCCATGGAACTGCAGATGGAGCTTACCAACCGTGGCATTCCCTTTAATATTACAAGCGGCCTGCGTTTCTTTGAGCAGGCTCACGTGAAGGATGTGGCGGCGTTCATGAAACTGGCTGTCAATCGCCGTGATGAGCTTGCCTTCAAGAGAATTGCCCGCATGCTGCCCGGCATCGGTGCGGTAAGTGCTGATAAACTGTGGCGGCAATGGCTTAAGTCGCCGCTCCCGAAAGGCGATTCCCCACCACAATCCTTCAGTGCGCATCTTACAAGTTTCAAGGTCCCTTTAAAGGCAAATTCTGCATGGCAGCAACTCAGCTATACCATGGACGAACTGCTTGGTGATGACGGCCCGGCCTCTCCGGAGGAGATGATCACCTCAGTAATGGGCGGCGTTTATGATGACTACATGCGCAGCAAGTTTCCTAACTATGATAACCGCATACAGGACCTTGATCAGTTGAAGCGCTACAGTGCACAATTTAATGATGTGACAGAATTCTTGGGACAACTTGCTCTGCTCTCAGGCGTTGACGGAGGGCCTTCATCCGGGGAACAAAAAAAAGACCACTCCGAGGCATTGACCCTGTCAAGTGTTCACCAGGCCAAGGGGCTTGAGTGGCGTGCTGTGTTCGTGATTTGGCTCACTGAGGGGATGTTTCCCAATGCACGCGTGCTTGAGGAGGATGATGACGAGGAAAGTGGCCTCGAGGAGGAACGCCGGCTTTTCTATGTCGCAGTAACCAGGGCAAAGGATGAGCTGTACCTGAGTTATCCCTATATGTGGCCAAGCTCACGAAGCGGTGATATTATGCAACGTCCCTCACGTTTTCTTGATGACTTTCCGGGAGAACTTGTGGAGGAGTGGGAGGTTGGCTCTGCGGGAGCCAGTTGGTAAGCCGCGTTACAACGTGGATTTTTAAGGAAAAACACTGTGACCACGGGTAAAAATGAGCATTAACTAAAGACATGTCGCTCTTTGAAAATTCAATCAATGATGCCATTGATGCACTGGAGTTGTTGCGTTGCTGTGAACCGGATTACAACAATGCGGTAACAGCACTTGCTAGCGCTGTTGAAAGCGGAAACAAGATATTGGCCTGCGGTAACGGTGGCAGCGCGGCTGACGCATCGCACTTCATGACCGAGTTACTCTGTCGCTTTCGTGATGACCGGCGCCCGTTGCCCGGCGTGACACTTGCAGCAGACGGCAGCTTTCTGACAGCTGCCGGTAATGACTATGGCTTTGAAAGCGTATTCGCTCGCCAGGTTGAGGGTCTTGGCAGGGAAGGGGACATCCTGGTCGCAATATCCACCAGCGGAAATTCCGCCAATATCCGCCTGGCAATAGAGACCGCCAAAGCCCGTGGACTCACAACCATAGCGCTTCTCGGACGTGACGGGGGAGACGCCCGCGGACTTGCGGACATCGAGATTATAATATCCCATCAACACACCGCCCGTATTCAGGAAGCACAAAAAGTCTTGATTCATGCCCTTTGCGAAGGCATGGAAAGGCGGCTGAATCTTATTTAGGATTGCGGCCCAAGTAACCCAAACCTTTTACAGACCTCTCTCCCAATGCATTCACCTATTACTGTTTCTGTAACCGGCGCGGCCGGTCAAATCGGCTACTCGCTGCTCTTCCGGATCGCATCCGGCTCTATGTTCGGTCCCGAGCAGCCGGTAAACCTTAACTTGATCGAGATTGAGCCGGCAATGAAGGCACTTGAGGGCGTATGCATGGAACTTGATGACTGCGCATTCCCGCTGCTCAATAAAATCAATCCGACCTGTGACCTTGATGCTGGGTTCAACAACTGTAACTGGGCACTGCTTGTTGGCAGTGTGCCACGCAAGGCAGGCATGGAGCGGGGGGACCTGCTTGGTATTAACGGCAAGATATTCACCGGCCAGGGAAAGGCTATAAGCAATTCTGCTGCATCCGATGTGCGGGTTTTGGTAATAGGAAACCCTTGTAATACCAATTGCCTCATAGCAATGAACAATGCCCCGGACATCCCCAATGAACGCTGGCATGCTATGACGCGTCTTGATGAAAATCGTGCCAAGACCCAACTCGCCCAGAAATCAGGTGCCCATGTCAGCGAGATAAGCAACATGACGATTTGGGGAAACCATTCGGCAACCCAATATCCGGATTTCTACAATGCCCTGATTTCAGGCAAGCCTGCCAATGAGGTAATCAATGATGATGCCTGGCTAAAGGATGAGTTTATCCCGATTGTGCAGAAACGAGGTGCCGCCATCATTGAGGCTCGCGGGTCGTCTTCAGCGGCATCGGCGGCAAACGCCATTGTTGACTGCGTCGGCCATTTGTCGCAAATGGGCGAGGGGAGCCAATCCAACAGCGTTTGCGTCTGTTCTGACGGCAGCTACGGCATTGAAGAGGGCTTGATCGCATCTTTCCCGGTGCGCAGTGATGGCGCTTTATGGGAAATTCTCAGTGATGTGGAGATCAATGACTACTCACGCGGGAAAATTGACATTTCGGTAGCCGAGTTATGTGAAGAGCGCGACATGGTGCGCTCCATGGGACTGATGCCCGACTAGCATCGGGTTTAATCCTCACAAAGCAACTTTAGCATATTGCTCGCCTGGCCTGCACGCTTTCAGCAAGGGCCAGAAGCAGTTTTTCAGTGTCCGGCCACCCGATACAGGCATCAGTGACACTCTGCGCATAGTTCATTTTTGAAAGATCGCTATTGAGCTTTTGGTTACCCTCAACCAAGTGGCTTTCAACCATTACCGCGACAATGTCCTTGCTGCCACGGGAAATCTGTCGACCGAGCTCAGCAGCAACCTCAGCTTGTCTGTGGTGATCCTTACGACTGTTGCCATGGCTGCAATCCACCATCAAACAACGTGACAGGTCGTTTTTCTCAAGTAAATCAGCCATAGCCTTAACGGAATCCTCATCAAAATTTGTAGCGGTCGAAGATCCCCTGAGGATTACGTGGCAGGATTCATTACCGTGTGTGCTGACTATTGCGCTTACGCCTTGTTTGGTTACTGAAAGAAAATGATGAGGGTTGGCCGCTGCCTTAATGCCATCGACGGCAATCTGTATACTCCCCCCGGTGCCGTTTTTGAAGCCTACCGGCATCGATAAACCGGATGCTAGCTCGCGATGAATTTGGCTCTCGGTGGTGCGTGCGCCAATAGCTCCCCAGGAGATCAGGTCAGCAACAAACTGCGGGCTGATGGTATCGAGAAACTCGGTTCCCGCCGCAATGCCCAATTCCGCAAGATCAAGCAAAAGTCGACGAGAGATTCGCAATCCCTCATTAATGTCAAAGGAATCATCGAGATTGGGATCATTGATGAGTCCTTTCCAACCTACCGTCGTCCGCGGCTTCTCGAAGTAGACCCTCATTATAACCAGCAAGTCCTCAGAGAGCCTGTCGGCTAATGGCTTTAATTTTGTCGCATAATCAATTGCCGCCTTTGGGTCATGTATGGAGCAGGGGCCCACAACTGCCAGTAACCTGTCATCTTCACCCCGGAGAATTGCCGTGGCGGCATCACGGCTTTCACTTACCAGTTGAGCCCCGGCTGCACTTTCCGGAAGATCTGCCATCAGGACGGCAGGCGCAATCAGGGGACGGATCTGGGAAATTCGCAGATCATCGGTTTCGAAGGAGGATTTCGTCATCGCCGACCTATCGCTTGCACTGGCAGGGAGTTCAATTGGATTTCCCCTTTTCATTATCCCGCAATTCAACGTGACCAGAACGCTTCATTTGTCTATAGTGAGAATTACAATAAAAGAAAAATGCACGGTAAGTGATTCATCTATAGTAATTTATGAACATTCATTCAGCAATATTAATCAAGCCATGAAAGCCTCGCGCCTTGATCAGGAGCTCGTGCATCGCGGCTTGGCGCAGTCCAGGGAAACGGCAAAACGGCTAATCCTCGCAGGTGAGGTTCTTGTCGGTGGACATAAGGCTGACAAGCCCGCAACGCCGGTAAATAGTGAAATTGAGATCATTGTAAAACAACGCCCAAAATTTGTCAGTCGCGGAGGCCTCAAGCTTGAGGCTGCACTGGACCACTTCAAAATTGATGTCACGCAACGCGTTGCACTGGACATTGGCTCTTCAACCGGTGGATTCACCGACTGCTTGTTGCAACGTGGAGCAAGCAGAGTATACGCTTTTGATGTCGGTACTAATCAACTGGCGTGGAAAATCAGAAATGATAATCGTGTGATCTCACGTGAACAGTTTAACTGCAGGAACCTTAGTCCAGATGACGTGGCCGAAGTTCCAACGATCGTTGTAGGCGATGTTTCATTTATATCGCTTACCAAGATTCTCGAGCCAGCAACTAATATTATTGCTCCTGGAGGTGAATTTGTGATGCTCATTAAGCCCCAATTTGAGCTAAAACGGGGTCAAATCGGCAAGGGTGGCATTGTCAGGGATCCTGCTCTTCACCAAGAGGCAATTGACAAGGTTAACTCTTACGCACATGAAACTCTGGGAATTAAACCACAAGGGGTTATTGCTTCTCCTATTGAGGGTGCAGCCGGAAATAGGGAGTTTTTGGCTTGGTACAAGGCTTAATCGTTATATTTTCCTCTCAATACGTAACTATCTATAACTTCCTACAATATATGTAATGAAGAGTCAGTAAGCGGAGAGAGCGCTTAGAATTCCCTCTTTGAGCGATATGCGCTTGATTAGTCTCTGCGAAACCTTGGCAGAATATTACCGTAGCGATGCGTAGTCTCTGAAACACACTGCTCCCTGAACCAATGACGCAGCTCGAGCCTTCCGTTGGCAAGAATCTCGCCACTCACAAGCGGAACGTGAAGACGGTTGGCGATTTCATGAATTTTTAAGCCAGCAACTGTAGATGTGCGGATAATTCCGGGCGTGTGGTGGGCTTTCACCTCACTCATGCGCCCTGTAAACTGAGCTGAATTTTCGATTCTAGCCGTAATCCCTTCTACTAGCCCAAAACACTTCGCTAGATCGGCAGTTTCTTCGCTCTCCTCCATGCTGAGATCAAGGTGAATTCCGCTCAGCACGCAAGCAAGCCCCGCCAGGACGCTTTGCTGGATAATGTCGCCGCCATCAATGCGGTATGTGACAAGTTCATGGCGATGATAACGAAGGTGATTCCTTTCCGATATAAGGCCACTGGGGTCGTGTGATTTGCCAAAGACATGATGAATTGCCCACGCATAATGACCCGCCGCGGCAAGCATTGTATCGAGCATCTGCGGATCTATCCCCAGTCTACCGGCTTCCTCGAGAAGCTCTATTGCCGTCTCTCCGGGATCAACGCGAGGTTGCGCGGGGTCCAGTTGCCGCCAATTGGCGAAATTCATCACGTAATCCGGGCCACCGGCCTTGGCTCCCGGACCGAATGATGAGTGTCCCCATCCCCCGAAAGGTTGCCGACCTACAATCGCGCCGGTAATACCTCGATTAATATATGCATTACCAAGATTCAGTGCCCTGCTCCACTTGAGGATTTCATCAGGATTGAGGCTCTGGATTCCGCCGGTTAATCCAAAATCCCCGGAATTCTGGATTTCGATTGCTTCATCAAGGTTCTTAACCCTGATGATCCCCAGGACAGGTCCAAAACATTCCGTATTGGCAAACCAGCCATCATGCTGAACGCCAATCTTTATCCCGGGCGACCACAGATGAGGATTTCCATCAATGCATGTCGGCTCAAGCAGCCACTCCTCACCTTCTTCCAGGTTGGTCAGTGCACGGGTCAATGCTTCATTTGGGGGATCAACCAGAGGTGTCACTACAGAACGTGGATCCCATGCGGATCCGACATGTAGACTCTGTGCAGCGTCACGAAGCTGGCGGAGGAAGTCATCACGCTGATATATCTCGCTTTCCACAACAGCAAGGCTGGCGGCGGAGCATTTTTGCCCGGAATGCCCGAATGCAGAGTGCACAAGGTCACTTACCGCCTGATCCACATCGGCTGCCGCTGTAATAACCATTGAATTCTTTCCACTGGTCTCGGCAATCAGGCGTAAGTCAGCCTTCCAGCTTTTAAACATTTTACCAGTTTGGTAAGAACCGGTAAGAACCACGGTGTCAACGCGCCGGTCAGTAATCAATGCACGTCCTGTGTCATCCTCCGGGCAGGGTATAAACTGCAGCACCTCTTTTGGTATGCCCGCTTCCCAAAGTTGACAGGCCAATCGATAGGCAATCAAGACGGTGTGCAGTGAAGGCTTGAGTATAACGGAGTTGCCGGCAGCAAGTGCGGCTAATACACCTCCTGCAGGAATGGCATACGGGAAATTCCAGGGCGGTGCCACTACGACAACTCCCCTGCCGGTGAATTCACAGTTTTCAACGCCTTCCACCTCATCGAGCCGCGAGTAGTAGTCAGCAAAATCAATCGCCTCTGAAATTTCAGTGTCGGCTTCATTGATCGCTTTCGCACCATCAAGGATCAGGCAGCCGATGGTATCACCTCGCCCGGATTCAAGTATCCTTGCAGCCTTTTTGAGGATGTTCGCCCTGTGGACAAAAGGGGTCCTGCTCCATTGTTGCCATGCCCGTGTTGCTGAACTCAGTGCTTCGTCAACATCATTGATCCCGGCGAGGGTGTGGGAATAGGCACAATGCCCTGGACGTGAAGGGTCCATCACCTGAACCTGGGTTGAGGTATGGTAGCGTAATTGACCGCCTATTTGCATCGCAACCGGCTCAGGTGCCATCTTACTCCATTTTTCCAGGTTAAGAGTAATCCACTCACGATTGGTAGGCATGCTCCAGTCGGTATCAGGAGAATTGATGAATCCGGAAACAGCAGAACCCTCAAGTTCACGGCCTTGTAATCGATTTTGGGTCCTGCGTGGTGTTGATTGGACGATTTCTGCACGGGTGCATGCCTTAAGAAACTTGCTCTTTTCCGAATCCCATGCCGGAGAACCCGGCATCATCAGGAACATGTGGCGCAGATAGTTTTCCTCTGCGGTATTCTCATCAAGTCGGCGCACCAGGTAAGCCAGGGCTGAATGGAAATGCCTATGCTCTACTACAGGGGCATAGAGCAACAGGTTTCCTGCTTCATCAAGAACGGCTGCAGCCTGATGGTTCGCCATGCCCTCAAGCATTTCGAATTCCACGCGGTCATTGATCTCGTTTAGCTGGGCGCAAAGCATGGCGTATGAAATATCGAAAAGGTTATGGCTGCCGACACCGATCCTTACTGCGCTTGCATTTTTTATCTCACATCCGAACCTTATCATGCGCTTGAAGTTGGCGTCGCTGTCGGGCTTGTTGTCATAGGGGGCTTGCTGCCACCCGTGAATGGATGCCTCCATTTGTTCCATGGCAAGGTTGGCTCCCTTGACCACCCTGATCTTGATTCCCGCGCCACCTTGCCCGATACGTGCTATCGCCCATTTGGTGAGTTCTTCCTGCATATTGGCGGAATCAGGAAGATAGGCCTGCAGCACAATGCCTGCCTCCAGATTCATGAATTCCGGTTCGGAAAGCACGCTCTTGAAGACCGCAACGGTGAGGTCGAAATCCCTGTAGTCCTCCATGTCAAGATTGACGAACTTCGGACGACTGTTGCCATTTGCGTCGGCGAACAGGTTTGCCCCGGCGGCACGGTAGATCATCCGCAGTCGGTTTTGCAGTTCCTGTAGGGTTGCATCGAATGCGATGAGGTTTATCTGGCTGTAAATTGCAGAGATTTTCACAGAAAGATAGTCAACCTCGGGGCTTTTCAGCCTGGTGATGACCTCATCCAGGCGGCGCAAAGCCTCCTCCTCTCCCAGCACAGCCTCTCCCAGTTGGTTTAGATTTATTCCAAACCCGTCCGCCCGCCTGCGGTTAAGGTAGCCGGAGAGTGGTCCCTTCTCGCTGGGCTTGATTACATTACTGCTTTCTGCGCGTATGTAGCGGGCGATTAAAGGCATCACGAGCGCTGGTGATATCCGCGATAAAAGGCTGCCTGCATACATTAGCCCCCTTTCCCACCACCACAGGTATCGCGGAATTCCATGGTGACGCAGAAGGCGTTGAAATTCCCTTGATTGCTTACTTGGGGACTTGCTTCGAAAAACCTGATCCGCCAACTGAAGAGTTAGTGCCTTGCCCGGTTCATCAAGCATCATGCGTTCGAGTTTCCTGCCCCGCAATTGATCAAAAAAACCGAGGTTCTTCCTTGAAATGTGTAGTAATCCTTCAGTGAGCTTTACTGCCTCATGCGCAATGTCTTCCGGGGCAATGTCTTCCGGCGCGATTGCTGTATCGCGAGCTTTAT
>JAPYUT010000028.1:10562-48974 GCA_029940475.1 Verrucomicrobiales bacterium
GCAATGTCTTCCGGGGCAATGTCTTCCGGCGCGATTGCTGTATCGCGAGCTTTATTAAGAGGGTTTATGTGTCCCGGGATCATCTGAGGCTTGACTCTTTTTGTTTCACACCACTGTATACAGGAACTCTTCTCATGGAAGTATCAGCAGTTACAAATTGTCTCGGGGATGGATCAGTTACTGATATCAATCACCGAAAGATGTGAGTCGCTTTGATTTTTTTAGCAGATTGATTGTCCTCGTCATTTGACACTCCCTTAAGCGGAGAATCTGGACAGCAATTTTGCTAAAAGAACCTGAATCAGGGAAATTACTTGTGAAGTTTGCGCGACTTTCGTTACTGCTTATTTTTTGGTAAAAGTGGGGCTGGGGAAAACAGACTGTTTAATGTGTCGATAAATTCAGGACCAGTAAGGCACCCCTCTATTTCCTACCGAGCCTGACAAATAAAACAATGCCAAGCCCCATGAAAAGAAGATTCGGCAACCACATCAAATATTGAGCGTATTCCTTGTCGCGCATTGTGTCGGCAATAATGATGAACAGAAAATAAAGCGCCGCGATTCCAAGGCTGAGCGCAAAACCAATTGAGCTCTCGCGACGCTGTGCGGTGACTCCAAGGGGAATGCCAATCAATGCAAAAGTCAGGCAGGCAAAAGAGAAGGAATAACGTTTATTGATTTCCGTCCTAACAATGTGCTTCTGTTCCACGGTCAACAAATTGCCATCTTGGGAATGTAGCCTGCGCTTAAGTTCAGCTGTATCGAGTGTGCTCGGGCGGAATCGCCTGGGATCTCCCCGCAATTGCTCAAGGGGAATCGTAATGTAGGTTTTACCAATTTTGATACCGGGCTTGATCTTATTGAGGTCCCGCGGGTTACTGCTGTCCTTGTCGACAATCATCGCGTCCTCCAGAGCCAGCAGCAAATTGTCACTTTTTATATCATGCTCAATATACGCACTGTTGGCATGAATGTATTTAATGGGTCTTTCGGCCGCATTAAGCTGGATGACTTCAAGGCGCATGAGCTTATCGCCAATACGCTCTTCCGTATAAAAGCAAAAGCCCTTGAAATCGTGGATCTCTTTGTCTGCCACAAACAGGCTCAGGGGATCATCAACGACCATATCATACTTGGCCTCATCAATCTTCCCCTGCGCATGAGGAAAGATGGTGTTGTTGATCCAGAGACTGAACAATGTCAGCGTCATGGCCAATATGAATACCGACCTGCAAATGCGCACCAAGCTCATGCCGGCCATTCGTAAGGAGATCAGTTCATTGTCAGCGGACAGTCTGCCAAATACCAGCAGCACTGCTGTGAGAAACCCCCAGGGGATCGTGTAAATCAGAGAGAATGGCAGGATATAGCTGATAAAGGTTATTACCATTCCCAGTGGCATGTCCTTCTCTACCAGTAACTCGAAAATCTCCTTCAGAAGTTTTCCAAAAACCAGGACCGAACTCAGCGTAGCCACGCCGATCATCGCCGACACGATTACCTGACGGCCAATATAACGGTCAATGATGTTCAAGCCTCCCGTCAAATCCATAAAACTAAAGACTTACTGCATTACTCCGGCAACACTCAATGGCAAATTTTGCAGAAATTTAATAATATAACCCTCACTGGTGAAAATTTCTCAACCCAGCCTAATTGGCATGTTCACAGTAGTATTTTTTTTGAAGCGCCTTAGGCGTCGGCGGCTATACCTATGAGCAATATCTCCCAGTGCAAAACGGTCAACTCTCGGATTTAAGCTCCTCGTAAAGGGCGAATGCGTCTTCAGCGTTCATTCCTTCATGCACAACTCCCCTGACAGCTTTCATCATAGGGACAGGCGCATCAGCCTGGAAAATGTTCCGTCCCATATCAACTCCGGAGGCTCCCTGCTCACACGCATCGTAGGCCATTTGAAGCGCATCGCGCTCCGGCCTTTTTTTGCCGCCTGCAATAACAATGGGCACGGGACAACAGCTGGTGATTGTCTCAAATTCCTCTTCTATGTGGTAGCACTTCACCATGTGGCAACCCAGTTCAGCCATCAGTCTTGTAGCCATCCGGAAATATTTGGGGGTTCTCTCCATGGCCCTGCCAACAGCAACGACCCCCATCACCGCGATGCCGTAACGAGCGGCTGCATCAATGAGATTTGTCAGGTTCTGCAATGACTGGCGTTCATACTGGCTGCCAATGAAAACCTGAACCGCAAGAACTGATGCGTTCAAACGAATAGCCTCATCAATATCAACTGCAAGATGCTCATTGGAAAGCGGCTCATACCCTGGACGACTAAGAGTGGCGGGTTGACCGGCAATTTCCCCTTCCCAGTCATCACCCATGCTAACCATGCTGGTGCCTCCAGATGCGCGCAGCGCAATCGCCTTTTGAGTGCTGGCAGGAATAATGCTGCGCTGAATGCCGCGCGTCAGCATGAGGCAATCACAGTAGGGCTCCAGAGGAAGAATTGTCTGGTCAACGCGCTCAAGCCCACTGGTCGGTCCCATGAAATATCCGTGATCAAAAGCCAGCATGATTGCCCGGCCTGAAACCGGGTTAAAAATATGTGCGAGCCGGTTCTGCAATCCCCAGTCATACTGGTGCGATCCTTTGAGAAAGAACTTGGGCGTTTCTTGTGGGATGCCGGTAAAGTATTCCTTGTCTTTCTTCTCTGCTGAATTGCCATCTAGGTCTGCCATTGTTGTGTGAGTTTGGGATTAATTGTTGTTCTGGTTGTATGATATATGAAACTATTACGCAACAAAGTCAGCCATCGCTCTGAGTATAATTGCAACCGAGCAGGCTCCTGCATCAGGAAATCCAATCGACTTTTCTCCCAGAGTTTTTGCACGGCCCATCGTGGCAACTAGCTGTTTACTGGAATTCCTGCCATCTTCTGCGGCTACAGCCACATCACTCAGGGCCTCATGCAAGGGCATCGCAATTGACTCTTTCGCCTTGATTGCTGCTGGAGCAAGGGCATCGATCATCGTTTTGTCGCCGGGTTTTGCTCCACCCCGGGCCATAACTCCCTCGTTGCCGGCAACAAGCAGCTCAGCAAGGCATGCGGAATCCAGAATGGCGCAGTTTTCAATCGCCTTCCCGCCACTACGAAACATCGTCCCGAAAAGCGCCCCGGAGGCACCCCCCATTGAGCTCATCATCGCCATTCCCACCGTCGTAAATGCCTTGCTTATAGTATCGATCTCAGCGGCTGATACTTTTTCAAGAACTGCCGACATTCCACGCTCCATACCGATTCCATGATCTCCATCCCCAAGGTTGCGATCTGCATCAGTGAGCTCAGGCTCTGCCGCAATAATTGCATGGGCAACAGCTTTAAGCATCTCAACCGTCTCGGTAACATCAAGGGCATGTTTGGGCATGGCGGACAGTTTAAATGGAAAAACTAGAGCTTCGTGTAACACACTGATTGACACGGCGGATCCCAATAGCCCTTCAGTTCATCGTCCAGTTTAGTGATACTGAAGGAAATTCCGGACATTTCTTGGCAGGTCACTAGGGGTCCTACAATTGTACCATAGACGCTTATTCCATGTTCAACCAAGCATTGCTTTGCCTTACGAAGACAAATGAGGCATTCCATCATTGTCGTGGCACCAAGGCTATTGACAAACAACAGGGCTTCATCACCCTTTACAAGATTGTCGACATCCGTGTCCTCTTCGAAGTCGCGGAAAATGAGGTCCAGCATTTGTGGCGTCAATTCATCCGCGGTCGTCATTGGGATCTCACAAACACCCTGCTCACCATGAATCCCCATTCCCAGTCCGATAAGCTTCTCATCTATCTCAAAGGTCGGTTTCCCCGTTGCCGGGATTGATCCTGGTGACATCGAAACTCCTACTGATCGTGTATGTAGGACTACCTTTCGCGCCGCCGCCTCAAGTTGTTCAAGGGATTGGGCATGTTGGGATGCCGCCCCCACCATCTTTACAATAGGGACTAGGCCGGCTATCCCCCGGCGCGCGTTTTTCTCAGTCGGAGGCGCAGAGCAAACATCATCGCATATGAGTACAGTCCTCACATTAATCCCCTCCTCCTCGGCAAGTTCCGCACCAATGTCGAAATTCATCACATCACCGGCATAATTGCCGTAAAGATACAATACTCCGCGGCCACGATTAACCGCCTGTGTTGCTTCGAGAACAATATCCGGAGATGGAGCCGCAAAAATATCACCACAGGCAGCGCCATCTGCAAAGTTTGTGCCAACTAATCCGTGATAGATTGGTTCGTGCCCGGATCCTCCACCCACAAGGAGAGCTACCTTGTTCTCTGCAATCTCTTTCTTGACGATTGAACGCGAACCGACCTTCAAGCATTGCCCGTCATATGCCTCGACAAGGCCTTCAAGAAGCTCATCGGCCACTTTGAGAGGATCGTTGATCAGTTTTTTCATTAAGTTCCCATCAATGATTGCGTAATTCAGAATAGGAGCAAATCAGGATGCCCCGGGCAAGCTAAAACCAATGAGCGCAATCAAATCTCAGAACTGCCTACCGTCGCTCATAAACTTCAAAACTGTCCAGAAACACTTCCCCGGTGGATCCGGCGAGTGCTGAGACTCCATCAAAATGAAGCTGATCGTCTTCATTCTCCCAGGGCATTTCACCGTATTCAGCGATATAATCAACGCTCCTGACCCCAAGGTCACGACCTTCGAGCTCCTCTTCAATCTTCAAAATGGCCTCACGAGCATCAAAGGCACGTGCAAATGCGTAAACAACACCGCCTTCAAAAACTCCGTGCTGAGAAGAGCCCTCATTGTAGGTGAACTCAACATTGGCCCAGTAAACTCTTGAATCGCTTAGGGAATAACTATTCTCCATTAGGAAAAAACAATTTTTAACTACTTTGGAAAAATTTCAAGATATTTACTAATTTCCGATCCGATTCATAAGGGTTCACTGGAAATGTTTTCGCCACGCGCTACCTTAAATTGAATTTTTCATGAGTTCGTCAATTCAAACCATTGCCCTAGCACTAGCCTGTGCCTTCACCTGCGATATGACATCAGCGCAGAGTGCCGATGAGCAACTGAAAGCATTGCCGCAGTGGAATGACGCATTGACCGCCCACCGGGATGGTCTCGCAGAAATCACAATCCTCCGATTAAGTGAAATTAATACATTAACGAGCCTGGCACCGGAAGCCAAGATTCGCATTAGGCACTTAATGGTCGAGAGTCTTGTTAGAGCAGGACGTTTTAAGGATGCCCTGGCTACCACTCAGGGGAATGAATTACCCTTCTGGAGAGGATTGGCTTATGTTAAATTGGGGCGACTAACTGACGCTCAACCACTTCTCGTCCAATGCGCGATGAACCAGGAGCACCCTGCACGCGAGGAAGCCCTCTTGACACTTGCCTCCTCATTAAACCAGCTCGGTGAAGTTGACCGTGCCGGGGAAATCCTTGCCGAAGAGATAAACAGATCAGCAATAAAGCCTCTTTCCCCCCGCCCCCGCCTTGCACTCGTCGAACTACACCTTGAGCAGGGCAAGAATCAAGCAGCGCTAACGACACTTTCCGGTTTCGCAAAACCCTTAAGTCCACTTTTTCAAGCATCTGTAAACCTGCTTAAAGCAAGAGCCCTCATCGCCCTCAAACGTTATGCGCAGGCACAAGTCCCCCTTCGGGAAATAATAACTCAGCAACAACTCATCCCAACTTCCGTTCTTAATTCGGCATCCCTGTTACTTGCTGATGCTTCAATCGCTACAGGCACTTCTGACGATGCTATCGTAATCTTAACAGGCATCATTGAAAACGCCCCTGCTGGCGGCAATGTCCTGCCTGCTTTTGACCGTATTGCGGACACTGGCTTCTTTAAAACGCCTTCCGGCATGTCTATGTTGGACAAGTGGCAGAAATCTCCAAAGGCTGAAACCAAAAGACCCGCCGTTTTTTTCTCGGTGGCCGCAAATAATAATGATGATGTGACTCGTGCTCAGGGCCTACTCAAGCTCACCGAACTTAAAAACGGCAATGATCCCGTAGGGGTCAGGGCGAGCCTTCTGCTTTCTGAGATATTGATTGAAAGCTCTGACAAGAAGGGCGCCCTGGCAGTCTTGACTGAGCTTAAAGAATTAACTGACAATGACTCCGTTTTAGCGCGCATTGATTTTGTCGAAGCCAAGGCAAAATATGCAACTGGTGAGTTTGAAGCCGCAGCTGATCGCTTTGCCAAGATATCGGAGGACGCCACCACTGTCGTGGCTTCCTATAACGCTGCAATTTCCTCGCTTAGGGCCGGGAATGACAAGAACTACATTGCGCGCGTGGCGCTCCTCCCAGAGGTTACTGGTCAATTTTCCAGGGGAGAACTTCAATTGGAACGCGCGCTTTACAAATGCTCCAGTCGTGATCCCGATGCAGGTAAAGCACTTTCGGACTTCTTAAGCAACCATCCGAAACATCCACGTATCGCGGAAGCCTATCTGGCCACCACATCGATTAACATACTTGCCTGGCCATTAAAGACAAAATCAGCACGTGAAGCCCTCCAGATGGCGCGCTCACTGGAACTCTCTGAAATAAGCAGGGAAAGAGCAGACTACTTAGCATTCTGGATTGAGGAAAGCGCGGGAGAAAATGACAGAGCCATCAAATATGCCGAGCATTTTATCAGTAAATGGCCAAAGTCAGCGGATTCCCCCAGTATAAGAATGCGACAAGCTGAAATCCAGTTCCGGGCCAGTGATTATCTCGACGCAATGAGCAATTTTGAAAAACTCTCTTTGGATTACCCTGATTCAGAATTGTCGGGTAAGGCAATTTTTTTCGCTGGAAGAGCAGCCATGCTAACACTTACTGAGGAAGGCGCGCAACGGGCGCTGACACTCTGGCAAAAACTCACTGAAATCAAAAGCCCTCTTGCTCCCCTTGCCCGGCATCATCAGGCACAAATGAAATTAAGCCAAGGCAAACAGAAAGAAGCCCTGAGCATCCTTGATGCAGCGCTTGTTGACGAACCGGACACAGCCCTGAAGTCATTAATCCTCATCCTCAAAGGACGAGCTCTGTATGAGTTAGGAGGCAAGAATCCGCTACAGTTGAATGAGGCAATAAATATTTTTGCTCAGGCGCTTTCATTAACTGAAATATCTACTGCCGCGCGTAACGAAACCCTGTTCAGAAAAGCAAAAACTCACGAACTTCTTGGCGAGGATGACGAAACTCTAACGTGTTTACATGAAATACTGAAAAGCAGAAGCAATCCCCTGAAAGACGATGCATCAATCGAGTTTAAATGGTATTACCGCGCCGGATTTGAAGGTATCAGAATTAAGGAAAATGCCGGTGGGCAACAGGACATCATTGCGGCCATTGCCATCGCGGATCGGCTTGCAAGGACCCCGGGACCGCGGGCTGAAGAAGCAAGGAAGACAGGGCAGAGACTGCGCCTGGAGCATTTCATCTGGCAAAAATAGTGCCTCAATTCAAATTTCAATCGGGATTTTCAATAAGCCTCAGGCGACTTGGTTCACCATCAAGAGAGGATGTATTCCAGATCCTCATTACTAAGGGACTCCATTAAAGGGCATTCATCGTCAAGGGCAACATCGGCAACATAACGTTTGCGAGCCTGTAATTGCAGCATCTTTTCCTCGATAGATCCGCCGGCGATCAACTTGTAGGAAGTTACCGTGCGCGTTTGTCCAATGCGGTGCGCTCGATCTGTAGCTTGCGCTTCGACTGCTGGATTCCACCACGGATCGAAGTGTATTACGGTATCTGCTTTGGTGAGGGTAAGCCCATATCCGCCGGCTTTTAGTGACATCAGGAATATCGGGATAAGGCCTTCATCAGATTGGAATGCTTGGACCTGCGCTGCCCTCTTCTCAACTGTCTGAGAACCGTCAAGATAACAATATCTCAATCCGGAAGAATCCAAATATTCACGGATAAAGTTCAACATGGAGACAAATTGTGAGAAAATAAGAATTTTGTGACCTTCGGCAAGCGACTTTCCAATTAGTGTATCAAGGGTTGAAAGTTTTGCTGAATAACCGCCCGGCAATTGATTCTCAATAGCTGATTTGCCGGCAGTTTCAGTTAAAATCCGAGATAACCCTTCACGATCGAGTGCCCCTTGAGAGCTTAAAGATTTGAACATGTCGCCACCGTTGATCAAGCGTAGATCACAACAGATCTGCCGTAATCGCAGAAGCAATACCAATACCTCCATCCTTTGAGAGCTTTGCGTTAATGACTTACGCATGTTTTTAAAAGTATTTCTACTGAAACCCAGAACCTGTTCATACACGCGTCGCTGTTCAGGGCTCAGCTCACAATAAATCACCCTTTCGATTTTGGCTGGGAGTTCAGTCGCCACATCTACCTTGTTTCTCCGGAGCATGAAAGGCACTAGTTTGCGTCTAAGTCGCCTTGTTTTCTTGGCAGTCCCATCCCCGTAAAGTGCCATGAATTTTTCCCGGCTTGGTAGATAACTAGGATTTACAAAATTCATAATTGCCCACAAGTCCTGAATGGAATTTTCCATCGGGGTGCCGGTCAACGCAATTCTTGCGCGTGCTGAGATTTTGGAAATATTTTTAGCCGTTTGTGTCTTGGGATTTCTCAAGTGAGATGCTTCGTCAGCAACCGCCAATGCAAAAGTAATGGGAGGATACCTTGAGACATCTCTGGAAAGCGCCCCATAACTGGTAATTACCAGATCGGCTGATGCCATATCATCAAAATACCTCGCACGATTTGAACCTTGAAGGACAAGAACGGACTTGGAGGGTAAAAACCGGGCAATCTCCTGTTCCCACATCCTAATCAGTGAAGTAGGACAAATGATGATGCAGGAATTTACAAGTTCCTCCCGATTGCCTGAATTCTTACTTTCCTGTGATTCACCCTCAAGCAACGCCACCAGTGCTAGTATCTGGACTGTTTTCCCAAGTCCCATTTCATCCGCCAGAACGGCACCGTATTCTCTTGATGTGCGTGAATACAGCCACTGCAGACCAAATTTCTGATAATCTCGTAATTCTCCACAAAAAGCAGAAGGCTGATTGATGCCGGATCCGCCCGATTCACACAACGTCCCATTATCGAAAAAATCAGCAGCAAATTCTTCAAAGAACAATTTATTAGCCGAGCGCACAGTCCTTCCTTGATTGTGATTGCCATCGTGCTCGACATCTGCATCGCCCATTACTTCAAACAAGCTCTCTATATCTTCTCGATCGAAAGCCGCGAGCCCTCCTCCGGGGAGCTTGATTCTGCAGCGACCAGTTTGAAGTAATCTACGGATCTCCTTTTCAGGTACACAGCACCCCTCGTCTGTTGCAAATTTCAGATCAAAGCTCAACCAGTCATTTCCCTGTCCCAGGGCAATCGCTTTCGGCCTGACCTTCTCAATATCTCTTGAGATTTCTGTAAACCGAGGACCGATATCAACATTCCATTCCGGGTCAAGCTCAAGCTTGTCAAGGGGACCTGCATAGAAGGCAAGTATCGCGTCTTCGCCAACAACTTTGGCCTTAAATACCTCTTCGCGACCGGGTTCCAACCCGGTGGAAATCTGGGACGAAGATGTGATTTCTCCCGGAAGCTCAAGCTTGCGCCATTCATCCACGCCAAGCATTTTAAAAACACGAGCATGAAACTGTAAATTCATGCTCTCGCCTGCCTGGTAGAAGAATGCCATCTTAAGATCAAGTTGCCTCAGGGAACCTTCTACTTTGAGTGAAATACTGGGAACTCCTGGAACGACACGAAGCGATTCGCTTAAGCCTTCTGAACATTCCATGTGGAACACAAGATTTAACTGCTCAACCTCATTACTCAACCACTGTCGTGTCACTTCCAGTCGAGTTGATTTCGCGGCACTCTCAAAAAGCATTGCCAACACTTTCCGGCATGACTTGGTAAGTGTTGAAAAAAGAGTGGGGATAACAAGATGATCACGGTGACGAAAGATCCAGCAATCACTTTCGTCAGACAACAGCACAGTTTGCGGCAACTCTGGAAGTTCAAGGGTCACCATCTCTGCGATATCTGAAGATTCTGAAAGCCGGATTGGAATTCTTGCAGGAATTTCAGCCACGCGTGTTGGTGGCCACAGGCCTTGATCCCTGTCGACATTGTCGCCTCCCCATACTCCACCCTGAAACGCGGATAATAATTGTAGAAACTGAGGTTGTCCGATTTCCACTACCTGAGTAGATTCAGAAAAACGAATTTTCCAATCATTAAGGATCTCAATAATTTTATTTTGAATTTTAACATCGACTCGATCTTTTTTCCCTACCCTGCAGAGTGTCACAGGAAAGAGTGACCGCTCACTGATGTCTTTTGGGCCGAACATCGGCAAGGGAAACCAGTGTAATTTCGTGTAATTAATAGTTTCTATTTTATTATCAAGGACTTCCGCGTTATCTTCACCAATTTGTAATGCCCTTTCCTTCAGCGCCAACAAAGCCACCGCAACTGAATGTTTGCAAATTTGCCCGTCTCTGCTTGAAATCATGCAATTACAAAGATTCTCAGCTTCGCTGAGAGAATGGATTATCAAACCGGAAACATACCGGCGTCTACCTTCAGTCACTGATCCCTTGAGACGGCAAGGCTCACCCTCATTCATGCCCTGTTCAATGGATGCAGTTGTCACGGAACCTGCACTAACCAGGATCCGGGCTTGTTTGACTGCCTGCCATCCCGCCAAGTCAGGAAGGTCTTTTGCGGATATTTGCATTTATCTATGGGACTAACGCGCATGAATCTGCGAGAGTCGCTGCCGAAGATTGATTTTTCCCATAGGTTAGTGGAAGAAGACTATTATTTATTTTGATGAAGATTGTAGCAATCGCAAATCAGAAAGGTGGGGTTGGTAAAACTACCACTTCTATCAACCTTGCCACATGCCTCGCTACACTTGGGAAAGAGCGCGTGTTGCTCATTGATTTGGATCCACAGGCAAATACCACAAGTGGACTGGGACTTACAACACAACCCGGGGAAAGCCTTTATGAAGTCTTAATTGGCCATGCAAGCCTTGCCTCCAAGGTGACGGCCACCCGCTTCGATAACCTTTCGATCATTCCTTCCGACATGGAGTTGGCGGGCGTCGAGATTGAATTGGCACAAACCGAGGGCCACCTGACGCGACTCAGGGAGGTGCTTTCCCAATTAAGGGTAGCATCAATGTATGACTGGGTGCTTCTTGATTGTCCCCCGTCCCTCGGAGTATTGATGACTTCTGCCCTTGCAGCGGCAGACGAATTGCTTATTCCCCTGCAATGTGAATTCTTTGGTCTTGAAGGACTCGCCAAAATTGTGCATGTCCAGGAGCAGGTCAGGCTTTCCGGGGCAAACCCGGACGGAAGGATTGAAGGAATTGTGATGACGATGTTTGATGGCAGGACCAACCTTTCAAGGCAAGTGGTGGATCAAGTGCGCGAGCATTTTCCAGAGGAAGTTTATCAAACCGTCATTCGACGCTCGGTCCGCCTCGGAGAAGCTCCGAGCTTTGGACAGGCTATCATTGAATACAACAGCGCAGGACAGGGCGCAGTCGATTACAGGTCCTTGGCTCAGGAATTCCTGACAAGACATCGGCAGAAATGATTAACAACTTCCAATTGCACCTCTCTTACCGCAATCACAATACCAGAGCCTGATCTAAATTGTTTGGATACAGACGTATTTGAGGTTTCCAGAGAGCGGATTTCCGCTTTATTGCCCACCCCTTCGCAATATCTTTCAGGTTAATGTCGATTACCGACAAACAAACAATTAGTGCTAAGACTTAAACGAGATGGTTAAATGGTTTCTCCAGAAAATTTTTCACTCGAAACATCAGCGTGAAATTAAACGACTATGGCCAATCGTCCTTGAGATAAACAAGCTTGAGGAAAGTTTACAGTCACTCAGTGACGAGCAACTACGTGGCAAAACCACCTACTGGCAGTCTGAACTGAGAGCATTGGAACAGCAGGTTGAGGATGAGATTGAAGAATGGAAACGCAAGGAGACGGAAAAGATAAAATCCGACACCGGCAACCATCAGGCAAAACGTGACCTTGAAGAACAGGCGAGACGCAGAAAACTGGATCGCATGCCTCAGGTGTACGATGAGCAGTCCGCCTATTTGGAAAAGATATTACCTGAAGCTTTTGCGGTAGTGAAAAACGGGGCGCGGCGAATGATCGGGCATAATTACACCGTGTGCGATCAACCCATGACTTGGGACATGATCCACTTTGATGTGCAGTTAATCGGCGGTATCGGACTCCACCGCGGAATGATCGCGGAAATGGCCACCGGTGAGGGAAAAACCCTGGTTGCCACACTGCCTTTATACCTCAACGCATTATCCGGTCGTGGAGTTCATCTCGTGACAGTGAATGATTACCTCGCGCGAAGAGATTCAGAGTGGACGGGCGAACTCCTTAAATTTCTTGGGTTAAAGGTAGGATGCCTACAGAACCAAATGCCTCCTTCAGAAAGACGTGAGAACTACACCTGTGATGTTACCTACGGCACTAATAGTGAGTTCGGATTTGACTACCTGCGTGATAACGGCATGGCGAATTCAAAGGATGATCAGGTACAACGCGCTCATCATTATGCAATTATCGACGAAGTGGACTCTGTGTTAATCGATGAGGCAAGAACTCCACTGATCATATCCGGACCGTCAACGGTTTCTAATACTCACCAGTATGATCGTTACAAGCCCCTTATTAATCAGTTGGTCAAGAAGCAGAACGCTCTCTGTAATGAAGCGATGAAGGATGCAAAAAAAGCATTTGAAGACGGTGATGCCGAGGTCGCAGGACGGGAAATGGTCAAGGTTAAATTCGGTCAACCTAAAAACCGGCAGTTACTGCGACTTATGGAGGATCCCGATAACCGCAAAGTCGGAGAAAAAATTGAACTTGGATTCTATCAGGACACACAGAAAAAAGCCCTCTTTGAGCTTAAGGAGGAATTGTATTTTACTGTCGAGGAACGTTCACATGATGCTGATTTAACTGAAAAGGGGCGACAGTTCCTCAACCCTGATGACCCCGATGCATTTGTCCTTCCCGACTTGGCGACTTCCTTCTCGGAAATCGACGCAAACGAAGCTCTGTCAACAACCGACAAGGACAAGAAAAAAGACGAACTCCAGAGCAAAATGGATGCTCAGGGTGAACGGATGCACAGTATTTCTCAATTACTCAAAGCTTACTGCCTCTATGAGAAAGACGTCGACTATATGGTCACTGACAGCAAGGTAATCATCGTTGATGAGAATACCGGCCGGGAAATGCCGGGTAGGCGCTGGAGCGACGGCTTGCACCAGGCAGTTGAAGCCAAAGAAGGGGTAAAGCTCGAGCGTGAGACACAGACCCTCGCAACTGTTACAATCCAGAACTATTTCCGGCTCTACGAAAAATTGGGTGGCATGACCGGTACTGCCGAAACTGAAGCAGCAGAATTCAGCGACATTTACGCGCTTGACGTTCTACCAATACCTACGCATCGCCCGATAATACGCACTGATCATAACGATCATATATTCAAAACCCGCCGTGAAAAATACCATTCGGTGATTCAACTCATTAAGGAAAGCCATTCCAAGGGGCAACCTGTGCTTGTCGGCACCGCTAGCGTTGATGCTTCGGAGACAGTGGCCCGCCTTCTAAAACGGGATAAAATTCCACATTCTGTGCTCAATGCTAAATATCATCGTCAAGAAGCGGAAATCATTCAACGAGCAGGGCAAAAAGGCTCGGTCACAGTATCAACTAATATGGCCGGACGCGGAACCGACATTAAGCTTGGTGAAGGGGTCGCAGATGTTGGGGGATTACTGGTGCTTGCCACCGATCGTCATGAATCCAGAAGAATTGATCGCCAACTCCGCGGGCGCTGCGCCAGGCAAGGCGACCCCGGTGAATCCATTTTTTATATCAGCTTTGAGGATGACTTAATGCGTAATTTCGGGGCAGCCGAGCGTATGACCAAAATGATGGACCGCTTTGGCCTGGAGGAAGGGCAGGAACTCCAGCACAAATGGCTAAACCGCTCAGTACAAACCGCACAAAAGAGAGTAGAGCAACGTAACTACCAGATGCGCAAAAGAGTGCTCGACTTTGACGATGTGATGAATAATCAGCGTGAAGTGGTATACGGTAATCGTAATGACATCATTGACAGCGCAAATCCTCGCGAACTTATCTATGAAGCAATAGATGAGTCAATTCCCACTAGGATTAACATGTTCCTCGATTCTCCTGATCCCGATGAGGAACAGGATTTTCAAGGTTTGTTGCAATGGTGTAATGCCACATTTCCGCTTGGGCTCACAGAGCAAAGTGCAGCGTTTGCAACACGCAGCACCGATGACAACGCAGAGTTTCTGACCAGCAAGGTGAAGAATCTCTACGAGATGAAAACCGGGCACGAGCACGCTGATCATCTTGACGGCCTTGAACGCTCTGTAATGCTTGGTGGAATCGACCGACTCTGGCAGGAACATCTCTATAATATGGATGCGCTGCGCGAAGGCGTTCATCTGCGGGCTCACGGGCAGAAGGATCCCCTGGTGGAATACAAAACAGAAGCCTTTTCCATGTTTCAAGAACTGATGGAAAACATCAAGGGTGAGGTTCTTGTTAATTTGTTCCGCAGCACTACAAATCTTGATGCTTTCCACCAGTTCCTGCAAGGATTGCCCATGAATCAGGGAGGTGGCGACATTCCGGGAACCACAACTACTCGCACCAGTAATAGCGGGTCAATGATTCCCTCCGGAGATCCCGATCTTGAACCCCGGATCAAGTTGCCGGTTACCCGTACGCAACCTAAAGTCGGCCGCAACGAGCCCTGCCCTTGCGGTAGCGGCAAGAAATTCAAGCAGTGCTGTGCCCGGTCAGGCTAGAGAATATTAGCCTAACCAAGGGCAACGGTGGTTAAATCCCACCTCTCCAGAGACATCGACCGATGCCGGTAACGCTTTACTAAAAGAAAGCCCTTCAAGTCACCGCTGCAATGAATCGCCCATCTCAGATCTGCATCACCGCTCTTTTCCTCTGCGTCATATCTTGGACAAGCCCCAGCTTGGCGCAGGATCCAGTCTCTCTGGAACTAGTTTCTAATAAGGCTGCGGTTAAACCCGGATCAACATTCCGAGCAGCTGTTAAAGCTAACATTGCCCCAGGGTGGCATATCTACTGGAGCAATCCCGGTGAGGCGGGGTTGCCAACTCTTGTAGACTGGAAAATTCCCGAGGGATCCTCAATTACCTCAACACAATACCCCATCCCTCATCGCTATGTGCAGAAAATCACTGAAGCAGTCTCACTGGTAAGCCACACTTTTGAGGACGAGGCGTATTTCATAGTGGGAATCACCATACCTCAAACAATCAAGCCCGGATCAGAAATCATAATCGCCGCGAATGTTGAATGGCAGGCCTGTAAGGAAATCTGCACACCACCAATGACCAGCGCATTGAGTATCTCGATTCCTGTGGCAGCAGAAAGCGCAAGTTCTTCCCTTGCCGATGCGATCACTCAAGCATGGGACAGTGGGCAGGGAAATACACCAAAGACCACAGTGTCGGCAACAATTTCTGATGGTGTAATGCATATTGAAGGAATCCTGCCTGAAGGCAGCAGTGCAGCACAGCCCGGTTCATGGTATCTACCTTCCGTCCCGGATCTTGTAGCGCCACAGCAAAAGCAGACAATCAGCATCAGTGGGAATACACTGAATATCAGCATCCCTGTCAGCAAAGACTTAGTGATACCTGAAGTTCTCAGCGGGTTTCTCCTGGGCGCGGACGGAAAGGCAATCCTGCTCACCACTGCCAGCGAAAAACAATACGCCGTCGCCGAAGAGAACCAGGAAAAAGGATTATTACTGTTTCTTCTTCTCGCACTTGCAGGAGGCGCAATTCTTAACCTCATGCCCTGCGTATTTCCTATCCTCGGTATCAAGATCATGGGCTTTGTGAAACAAGCCGGTGATGACAAGGCATCAATCAGAAAGCATGGCTGGGCATTCACTTTTGGTGTCATCAGTTCTTTGTGGCTCCTGGTCGGAATCCTATTTATTGTCCGCCATTACGGCGATAGCGCCGGCTGGGGTTTTCAGTTACAGGAACCGGGGTTTATCATTTTCATGATATTCCTTATGTTCGTGTTTGCCTTGAATTTGAGCGGACTTTTTGAAGTCGGCACCTCACTGATTGGAGTGGGCTCAAAGCTGCAATCCAAGGAAGGCCTTGGCGGCGCATTCTTTTCAGGTGTATTGGCGGTTTTGGTTGCCACGCCATGCACCGGCCCGTTCATGGCACCGGCACTGGGCTACGCCCTTTCAAAACCTTATCCCGTGGCAATGTTGGTTTTCACAATGCTAGCTATTGGCTTAGCCCTTCCATACCTGCTGCTCTCCTACTTCCCGGCATTGATTCAGAAATTACCACGACCAGGGCCCTGGATGGAAACCTTCAAGCAATCCATGGCTTTCCCAATGTTTGCAACGGTCATCTGGCTGCTCTGGATATTCTCTGCGCAAACAAATCCGGCAGCGGTAACCATGGTATTAGCCGCCATGCTTACTGGCGCCCTAGGGCTCTGGATCTACGGCAAATACTCAACACCAGTGGCAAAAGTTGCAGTAAAGAGGAGTGCCCAGGCTGTGTCAATAATCCTCATTGGCGCCATGATATGGCTCGGAACTATCGCTGCCAGGGAAGTCCCCGAGTTTCCCGAAGGTAATACAGTTCACAAATATGGAATTAAATGGGAGGCGTTTGACACTGGCCGGATCATTGATCTGCGAAAGCAGGGCAAAACAATTTTCCTCGATTTTACCGCAAAATGGTGAGGCCAGTGCCTGAGCAATGAAGCGGTCTGCTTCAAAACCAGCAGCAAGGTCAGGAACTTCTTCGCAAAACATCCTGATGTCGTGCCAATGATTGCAGACTGGACTGTCAAGAAACCAGCGATCGCCGACTACCTGCGAGCCCATGGTCGTGTTGGGATCCCATACTACCAGGTAATCCCGGCGAATCGGGGAAAAATAATTGAACTACCGGCAGTCATTTTCCCCGAGGATATCATCAAGGCCTTGCAAGAAGCTCTTAAAGGCTAGCGTCACTTTTAACATAATTTAACAGCAGGGATGAAATCCAAGTCGTCGACCGCCTTGATTTTATGTGAAAGGGCTTAATTAAGCGCCGGGTTAAACAATCAAACCCGCTCATGCTAAATTTACTTGCCGCTACCACAGCGGAAAACAGCGATGCATCGCCACCCTAATTCTTGATGATATTGGCACGCCAATCCTTCAGGAATTTCTGATCCTCCTCACTCAGCGAATCGATAAGCAGAGTGAATTTTCTACCGTCGTCACGAATAATGGTAACTTTATCACCGGTAACTGAATCCGTTCGAGCCTTGATTGACTTACCGGACTTGTTGCTGAATATCCTGAACGGGGTAACCCCTAAATGGGCATTGCTTCGTTTCTTGTGCATGTCGAAGAAATCGTAGATCTGGGCAATCATCTTGGGATTATTTGTAATGGAACTAGCGTGATCTCCCCCCCTGATCTCGTTGTATTCACAGTCCATTCCCAGTTCCTCCATTTCCTTTACCCACCTTCGCACAGAACCCACCGGGACAAGCAGATCCAACTCGCCGGTAACAATGTGGACCGGCACCTTCTTCATCTTTTTCAAGATCGAACTTTCAAAGAAAACCGCAGGTGCCATCGGCGCAATCCCAGCCCATATTGATGAATGTGTTCCGCCTAGGTAGATTGTGCCTCCTCCTCCCATCGAGTGCCCCATTAGGTAAATCCGGTTCTCGTCCACCTTGAACTCCTTGCGTACTATTCTCATTACATTGAAAACGTCCTTCTCGCTGAGTTCTCCAAGGTTTTCCGGATCACCCCCCTCGCCAAACAGCAAGCCTTCCTTGCCCTTGCCCCGACTTCCATACCAACCACGCTCATTGTAGCCGTAAGGAGCCGCAATAATATACCCACGCTTCTCTGCCTCATCAGTAACTCCTGCGTAACGTATCACTTGGTGAGGATTACTGCCAAGCCCATGCAATAAAACAATCAATGGAACCTTTTCGCTCCCATCATAACTTTCCGGAACATAGAGCGCGTAATCCATGTCCTTCTTCGCTTCCTCAAAGAAATAACTTCGCCTCTCGATGCCTCCCCTGCCCCGGGAGTCAGTAGTGAAAAACAAACACCCCGTGACCAGCATGAAAGTGAGCACGCGTGCCCAATGACAGTGTCTAAAATGAAACCTCGAAAGACCAATGCCCATGATTTACACGCTTAATCATTTACAGTGGAATTACAACCCTATTCACCAAGCCACACGTGGACTTCCTCTTACCTGAGTTAAATCCAGGCAAAGGGCAATGTGCTTCGAATTGTTTCAAGAGAATCTCGCTTTCCTTCACGTATCCCCTTCAGCAAGGGGGGATATTGAAAGCAGCGAAAGCTATTTCGCATGATGCACGACAACCTTCTATCAGTCACTTGAGTCCCCATTTTTTCGCGGATTTCCTGCAGAGTGAATTTTATAATTCTCAATAAGTTGGAGATGTCGGTCCAGGCACACTTGCCCATCATTAAAACCGCTGTTAGATGTTCATCATCAGCAATTAAATCTTCACACTCATGCATAGCCAATTATTTACACTCATGACATTGAGCGTAGTCATCGCCGCCTGCGATAACCGCGACAGTGATGCACAGACGCGTGCATTTAAGGCAACGCCACCCCCGGTGGCTGAAGGTTCCCGTCGCAAGAAAAACAACATATATCCATTTGAGCGCACCATCATCGACAAGCAGGGACGCCGACTTAATGCGATCGTTGTGGGGCGAAGCAACGATGAGATTATTTTCCAGAAGAAGGATTCGGTGACGCCTCTTAAACGGCACCGTTACCTGTTGTCGAGGCTCTCTGCCCAGGATCGCGCTTTTTTAAGTTCCTTGCCTAAACACGAATGGCAGGGAGGAGGAGGCGCCGTTGTTGACAGCCTTGTTGATGATCGCCGTAGAATAATGGAGAGAATTTCCGGCGTTGCGGCCGATAAAGCAAGAACCCCTGAAGCTCAGACTCGAATTCGGGCACTCGATAGGGAGCTTTCCAAACTCCAGAAAACACTGAGCGAAATAGATGCAGCAATTAGAATTCGACGAGAAAAAGATGCGCGGGGCCTTTAGGTTAGCCATTACGCATTTATTTTCTATTCCTCCATTCCGAAGAGCTGTATTTCGAATTCGCCAGCGTGACTGCACGCGCAACCTGGTCGTCCTCGACATGTAACTGTTGCACCTTTCTTGCCAGTGAATTAGCAAGGGCAAGCCCAAAGCCTGTGGGCACATGGACTCCCTGAATGCTTCCCTGATGCAATAACCCATAACGCGAACGTCGCTGAGCACCCCCGACAATTTTCAAGCCGTCAGAGCATGCTATTAAATCCGAGCTAACCGGGTTCTTAAAACAAAATCCTCCAGTAGTTGCGGGCCTGTTCCCGTCGTCAAGATCGCAGTTAATCCCCATGCCCGAAAGCACCTGTTGCACGGATTGATGAATGCCACGGTAGGCACAGGATGATCGAGTAATTGATGCAGGTTCGCGGCGCGGAATGCCGAACGCAAAAGTCGCATCACGCACACCTCCGTGGTGTACTAACCCGCCGCCAGTCCAGCGTCGCACCCACGGCTTGTTAGCGGAATCAATAGAATCGTGTGGCGTAAAATAACCTATCGAAATCGTTTTCTTGCTCCAATCGTAAACCCTCAACCATGGCAGGTGGCATTCTTGAAGAAGAATCTCATCTAGTGCCATATTTAATTCCCCGTTGCGAGATGGGAAAAGATCATTAAAAAAAAGAATTTCATTTAATGGAAACATTGAGAAAATCAGAATTTTTGGCTTTTTTTATAAAAAGAAGATGATTTTCATAGAAAGATCTTAAATAAGAAAATCACCAAAATGGTTTGCCTTTCAGAGATATTGACCTTTATATTTAACACTTGTTAAGCAAAGTTTTTCTTTCGAAGACTTTGTTTACATGTTGAGGGGATACGGGGTGGCGCTGGCTTTTTGGGTTGAGGTACCTTAGCCGGCGTCACCTCTTTTTTTTTCTTAACAATTCACCATATCTTCTATGTTGGAATTATGCAAAATGACATCCCCTGATATCTGCACCGTGCCTATATCCACTCACTACAATACAATTCAATATGTAGCATTGCTTGGCACTAACCTTATCAAGGTCCTCCGCCATCGCGGACTAATGGAACAAAGCACCCCCGCGATTGCAGGATCAGATTTAACGAGGCCGCTGCTTTGATGTTGCCGGATACTTGTATCGTGATCGGACAGCGGAAACCTCACTTTGACTACTGAATATTCGGTTAAAGCCCATCCCTACTGCACGAAAACCTCGTTTCAATCTCTGCCCTGGCTCACCAGTAAAGGTCGAAGCCCCTTCTCTGCTAAGCAATTCAGGATTTTCGACGGGAGTAACGGCATCGTAAGGGCGCAAGCTGAATTGTTTAGTTCTATCATCTGGACCTATCGGTTCACGCATTGCAATGCGTGGATCAAACCACTTACTGCTAATAACTTCCGCGGATTCCCCGGATACCTCCAACCTTCCCACATCCTTGCCCGCAAAATTCCGCAGATGGACAATCCATAATGGAGAGTTACCAAGTGGAGCTGCACGCAATTCGTAATCAATTGAGTCAAATCCAACTTTGGCCATAACCGCCAACCGGTTAGCGACACGAAAAACGTCAGCTGAATCAATTTTGAGTCTTCTCAGGTCGACCACGATACCACCCCCGGAAGAATACACAGTATCGGCAATAATCTGTTTATTACGGATCACAAACACACGCTCACCGTCACTCATGCGTGTTGCCACCTCCCAAACCGACGGTTGATCCTGCCCGCGGTGACCACGCACGGTAGTTACGTTTTCGGCAATTAGTGCACCACGATACCCCTTTAGCAAACTAAGGGTATCCTTGGCTGTCTCCGCCCGGAGATTAACACCCAACACCAAAACTAAGAATTGCAGGCAAAGAAAAAAGCACCAGCAACGTAACTTAATGATCAATGAAAAATCCATTAAAGTTAACATTTGTTAAATACCCTGATTATCAAGATATTTTCTTGTTTTCGCCAATAAGGGTCCGTGCCCGCTAACTAATTCCCCTATGAAATATTAAACCGCACCCATTTTAAGCCTCGCATGTCACGCACACTGCACGCCAAATTAACCTTCCTCCCTCAATCTCGTAGAACCTCATCGATCACCGGTTGACTGGAAAGGCCCTGATCAAGACGTTTCATCAAAAGCTTAAGAAGCCCATCATCAGAACTAAGGAAATCGCTAATAAAAATTCGCAAGCCATCGTTTAATGATTCCGCTCGCGCACAAATCTGCGCAATATCCCCACCTTTCCCTGCATGCCGGCCTGGGGCAGTGAAGAGTAAAGCCGTTACCACGTCTCCATCAAACCCGGGAGTCCCAAGTAGATGCTCCAAAAGTGGTTCATTGAAGTCATACTCACTCCCCTCTCGGCGTTCCATTGATGCCGCTTTCACCTCCCCAAACTCCCCATCAAGGGCATTTGTCAGTTGTCGACAAACTAAATTGCGAACTTCATTAACGGCAATTCTTGGCGTCCCGTGATCAACCAGTGTTATTGCAGGACGGTGAAGCCCCTCGGTCATGACCTTATGCCTGACAATTCTGGCGAGAATGTCTGCTATATCTGTCTCTCCCTCATCGTCCAGATTTACCAAACAGGGGGCAATGCGCATTTCCAGTTCCGGCCACTCTTTGCGAAGTTCACGCAAACGTTGCGGAACATACTCAAAAACAGCCGCGCTATGACCAAAAAACAACGGCAAGAGCAGGAAAGAACTTACGTTATGACTGCGTTGTTCAGCGAGAAAAGGTTCAAGAATTTGTGCCGGAACACCCTCAATGCTGTCCCTGCTGATCTTATCAGAATGTAATAACGATACAGGATGCACAGTGCATCCTGCTTCCCCAGAAAGTTTTGCTGCAAGTCGCCGTAGGTTAAGTGTCGCAGCAGCTCTAATGGAACCATTATCAACCAGCATAATACAGGAATTATTATCCATTTAAAAGGTTAGTAATGGGCCGAATTCAACAAGGTGAAAACTTCACTTAAGGGATCAATTCTCTGCCGAGCCGATCTCAATAATCGCATCGGCGATACTGGTGACATTATGCAGAATGACCTTTGCTTTCTCTGCATCCCCAACCTTAAGGCCAAAATTCTTCTCCAGGGCGACTACCAGCTGCAATGCATCCACTGAATCAAGACCTAATCCTTCTCCGAAAAGCGGCGTCTCATCAGAAATTTCCTCCGGTTCCTCCTGAAGCATCAGTTCTTCTACAAGAATTGTCTTAATTCTCTGCATCAGTTCGGCAACCTCACTCATAATCAGATCTTGAATGACTAGTAAATTCCTCCATCAATCTTTATGACTGAACCTGTAATATAAGAAGCTTTAGAACAAGCGAGAAAACGCACCGCTGCCGATACCTCCTCAGGTGTTCCAAAACGACGCATCGGAACATTAGCAAGTGCCGCTTTTCGTGAAACGTCATTCATTCCCGTTATCGCTTCAGTTTCAATATACCCTGGGCAAACAGCATTAACCGTAACTCCAACCCGCGCCAACTCCTTGGCCAGAACTCTAGTCAACGAAAGAACCCCCGATTTTGCTGATGCGTAGTTTGCCTGCCCGATGGGTGCATTAATTGCGCTGAGTGAAGCTATGTTGATTATCCTGCCGCTCCGCTGAGAGAGCATTGGCTTGGCTGCTTTGCGGCAGCCATAAAATACACCATTCAGATTCAAGTCTATCACCCGATGCCAGGTGTCATCTGACATTGTCGCTACAAGCGAATCCTCATGTGCTCCTGCATTATTCACCAGCACATCAATGCTTTGACTTTTCTTAAGCACTGCCTCCATCACTGAATCCCACGATTCTGGATCGGTAACATCAAGCGTTATCACTGATACCCTGCCCGGAAACATCGAAGCAATTTGCTCTGCCTGATCACGGCTAGAATGAACCCCAAGCCAAAGGTGGTCCTCTTTGTCCTTCTCCAGAAATTCGCATGCAATCGCACGGCCAATACCACCGTTTGCTCCGGTAACAAGAATATTACGCATGTTATTAATCAGTTTTCGATGAGCTATTGCCAGTAAAGAGAGTAGCGGCACAAGCCTGATTCATCCCACTGCCACTTACCAGTGCGGAATTGACCTCTGCCGACTTCATAAGGCCTGCAGCGGCGGCACACGCCCAAGCTACCGAAACTCCGAAACCCTCACCGAAAATTTCACGTACACTTATCCTCCGTCCCTGCCAAGAATCCCATAGATGGCCTTCATTGCCACCTTCGAACAAAACTTCCGCAATCTTTCCTCCCGGCAATTGTGCACGCATTGAATGTAGAGCGTCCTTTCGTGGGCACTTGCCGGTAAACGTGAACATATCGGTAATCAATTCAAGCTCGACTTCAGGTGATTCACATCGCTCAAGAAGAAGTGCAGCCGCCCCTTCCCCGAGAACCGAAGATCTGGTAAATAGCGAAAGTGCCTCAGCGCTTAGCCAGTTATTTTCCTCAGCAGCAGCAACCAAAACTGCATCAACTTCATCATCAACAAGCCAGTTAGCACCAATCTCAAGCGCCGTCAGAAACTGAGACTCATCACCCACCAATGTATAATTTATCTCGCTGCTACCGAAAAGGGCGGCTAAGTGACTGGCGGGAGCATTGTAAACTGTCTCAGGGAAAATAATGGGGCTTGCCGTAGCCGGGTCTTCCAACACCTCTCGGTAAAACCGCTGACTATAATTGATACCGCCGGTATAACAGGAAACCACAATCCCCAACCGGGTGTCACCGGAAGACACGGAATGCTTGAGGTCATCTCCCATGGCTTCCATAGCCGCGGCTGCCAGATAGCGACCAGAGGAACTTGCACGCCGAAGGCGGGGATGGCGTAAGAAACTCTCCTTGTTATCTGCTTTGGGCACTTCTCTACGAAGATAAACCGCGCTTTCGTCATTGCCCGGCATGCAGAGCGAAGTGGTCTCAAGGGGCTTGCTGTTACGCAAACTCTCCAGCATGAGTGGCATGCCCCAGCCGGCTGGAGTAACAGCCCCCGCTCCGGTGATGGCAATTCTTGTCCCCTCGGAAGTCATTTCCACCCCCTCTTGAAAATCAATGTTGCATTAGCCCCGCCGAAACCAAAGGAATTAGTTAGGCTTGCAGCGATTTTTGAAAGGTCGCGGGGTTGTTGAACAAGATCAAATTTACAAACCGGATCAAGCCTGTCAATTGCGGCGCTTGGAGGAACCCAACCTCCCTCCATGGCCATCAAACATATTGCTGATTCAACAGCTCCCGCCCCGCCAAGAAGGTGTCCTATCCCCCCCTTTGTCGAACTTACAGCAAGACTCTCAACAGAACTACCGGCCCATCTGTTAATTGCACAGCCCTCGGCTGAATCATTAAGCGGGGTTCCTGTGCCGTGTGAATTTACATATCCCACCTGATCCGGATTCAAGCCGGCCATTACACTGGCCTTCTTCATGCTTATCAGGGCCGCATCACCTCTGGGATGAGGTTGAGTAAGATGATGCTGATCGGTTGCCGCTCCATAACCTGCAATCTCAGCATATATAATGGCACCCCTTCGAATCGCATCATCGTATCTTTCGATGCAAAACAATGAGGCTCCCTCCCCAAGCGCCAAGCCGTCACGATCAACTGCAAACGGCCTTGGTGAGGTAACAGATAAAGCATTTAGTGAATCAAAGCCTGCAAAGACCAGCTTACACAGCGCGTCATAACCTCCAGCAAGCACCCGATTTGCATATCCCATTGAAACAAGTTTAAAGGCATGGCCAATAGCATTTGCCCCTGAGGAACAGGCGTTACTGATGATTGTCACAGGCCCGCTAATTCCAAAACCCTCACAAAGGTTCAGGGCTTGTCTCTGAGTCTGGTAAGCATTAACACGTTCAGCCTGTCCCCTGCGTGACTTCCCCTCAACTGCTGCGCGGTAATAATCCTCACCTAGTTGCATTGATCCAGCTGAAGTTCCCAAGCACACAGGAAGGGGTTCCTTAATTTTGTTGAGTTCCCATCCTGATTTCTCAAGAGCTTCACCTGTCGCGTTAAAAAGCATGGCGCCAGCACGGTCAATTCGCTTAATTTGCCTGGGATTTAACCTTGTCGCCGGCAGATTATCCGGCAATCGAATCTCGCCAGCGACTTTTGCCTTCTGATTGCTGACATCAAACAGAGAAACCGGCTTCATCGCGCAGCTTCCAGCGCGAAACCCCGCTGCATTAGCTTTCCAGCCAAGTCCCATCGGCGTTATTATCCCAACACCGGTAATAACCACCCGATGCGCTCCACTTGACCGGATTGCCTTAGAACGAAACCCCATGACTTATTGTAGACACCCTAGTACAGAGTGCGCTAGGAAAGTTTGAATTTTACAAATGATCCGGGATATTCAACCGATCATCATTGGCAATGAATTCTTCACTCACTCTCTATTCCCGATGGCTTGCGCGGGTTGAAGCTAGCCCGGATGACATCGCCGTCATAGATCTCATTGCTAATGAGAAACTGACGTTCTCTGATCTTTCTACACTTCTTGTAGAAACACCAGTCGCAACTGATCCTGTAATAGCTGAAGCATGCGGAGTTGCTTTTATAGTTAATGTATTGCGTGCATGGCGCGATGGCGTGGCCCTTATTCCTCTTGAGAACGCCACCACGTTTGACTCTAATCGCCTCAGGGGAATCCCTGTTGAAACCGCACATGTGAAACAAACATCAGGGACAACAAGCCTCCCGCGGCTAATACTTTTTAATGCGCATCAACTGGCCGCTGATGCTGATCAAATTGTTACCTCGATGAGATTATACCAATACAATTGGAATATTGGAGTTATCTCAATGGCTCACTCCTACGGATTCTCGAATCTGATATTACCCCTTCTGCTGCACGGCATACCACTGGTGCTAGCCGAAAGCCCCCTGCCAGAAGCGGTAAAAAGGGCATTTAAACACACTGACGGGAAAGTAATTATGCCCGGTGTTCCAGCCATGTGGGATGCATGGCAAAAAGCAGGTATACTAAAGGGCGCCCCATTACATCTTGCAATCTCGGCAGGAGCTCCGCTTCCACTGGAATTGGAAAATGATATACTGGTCTCTAGTGACATAAAAATTCATAACTTTTATGGGTCAAGCGAATGCGGAGGCATTGCCTATGATTGCAGTAACTCGTTGCGATCAGCCTCCAATGTTGTCGGGCAACCTATCGACGGAGTAACTCTTAGCCTTGCTGATGATGCCAAGTTAATAGTGCAGAGCCCTGCAGTCGGCATGGGCTACTGGCCCGAGCGCAATCCCGGGGAACTGGGAAATGGGCGATTTCAAACCTCCGACTTTGCTGTAAGCGATCAAATTACAGGTCAGGTCACTCTGATTGGAAGGGCCGGGGAAATTATTAATGTCGCCGGACGCAAGCTCTCCCCTACAGCGGTTGAAAGCGCGATTATACAGGTTCCCGGGATTGACTGTTGTGTCGTGTTTGGGGTGCCAAGCCCGGACAATCACCGTGTTGAAGACATAGTGGCCTGTGTGGCAATGCACAAGGATATAACCGAAGCCATGTTGCGAACCGAACTGTATGAAAGTCTTCCAGCATGGCAATTGCCGAGAATATTGTGGAGGTGCGATGATTTGACCGTCAATGAGCTCGGGAAAATATCACGTTCATACTGGCGGAAACGTTTTCTTGAGAACAAGACAACTAACCGTTCCCGCTAAGTGCAATCACCGCTTCCAGAACCGTGTTTCCACCGACCTTCACCTCTCCCTGCGCTTGAACCACATTCCCCAATCTCCGGATATGCCGGACATTGATCTCAAGTTCATCACCAGGCATAGCCGTGCCGGATATCTTCACATTCCGCATAGCGCATAGCCGCAGATCCTTGAGAGGATATGACTTCGGGTCACTCTGGATAACGATCCCTGCGAGTTGGGCGAGCGCTTCAACAAGGATTACCCCCGGCATAATTGGCCTCCCCGGGAAATGACCTGCTAAAAAATCCTCATCCCCGCGCACCGTATATTTGCCAACTGCGGATTCACCCGCTGTCAGCCTATCCACTGTGTCGACAAACCTAAATTCTCTTCCATGAGGGAGACTGGCTAATGGATCAGTAGACATTAATGGAAATCCATAAAGGATCCTCCCGCGATATTCAAAATCAATTACCCTCACTCATAGTATAGTCACGTAAATCAACGGTAAAAATGGAGTTTCCCAACTTTGTATTCTCCCTTATTGATGAGAATCGCGTGCTAACCGAGGAAGAATCCCGGAATCGCAGGGAAATTCCCTCTGTATAAAAGGTTGTAGCGTTTACCTGAAATACAATTTTCCGCAACGCGAGCATCGCCTTGCGATCATTAACCTTTACCGTAAAGAAAAAGCTTCCTGCCTCTTTTTGCACGCCGGTAACGGTGAAATTTTCAGTGAATCCCTTATAACTTCGAGGAAATCCTGCCGAGAAAAATACAGCCCCCGGCACCAATTTCCGGGAATTTCCCTGCTCAAGGTTATAATGTTCTCCTGCTTTCTTTAGGGGACGCAACAGCAGAAGTTTATCGTCCCGTTGCAGGGCAATACTCTCCGCGGGTTCACCAAGTTGCCATCGAAAGAATCCAGGCGACTTGAACCAAAGTTTCCCGGGGTTTACGATTGGCAGCTTAAGGGCCTTGAGTCGGCGTTCTTGCACAAAATTTGCAGTAACGCACTGCACGGAACTTTGATGTTCAATCCACTGCCTTACCGGCTCAAGATTAATGACATTATCACTGGCGTTGACAGCAGCAACCGCGAGTAACCATATAGACAAGATTGAGCACCGCATTTTATTAGAATAAACGCTATCCTCCTTCCAGTCCTTGAATACTTTAAGGCAATAAACTCTAGCATACACTCGCCAGAGGCCTCAATATATTAGCCGATGCTACCATCGTCACTATGGCGCACCCTGGGTTTAACATGCGCTATCCTCAGCACAGCAATGCCAGCATTTTGTATCGAACGCTTGGTACAATTTCGTGACGGTTCACATCTGCGAATTGAACTTCCTCCACTCGAATTTAGACTTAAAACTGGCAGCCATGAAAATTCCGTGCCTCAAACTAAAATCCTGCTTGCGGAAACCTCTCAAATCAATTTCTCTGAAATCCCGGCGCTTAATCGGGTAAAGCGCATCAAGATTGCCCTGCAGGCATTACGCGATGAGGATTTCGCGACACGGGAAGCCGCCGCTCTGACATTGACAAAATTTGGTTCCGGTTTCCGTGAAATGCTGCAAGGCAAGTTCGATCAGGCCTTTGATCCCGAGATCAGATGGCGCCTGCGGCGCGTCCTTGAACATCTGCCAATTAATGCACGAGATGAGTTTGATCACGTTCGACTACAGAATAAATACCTGCGAGGTGAATTTGAACCTTGGCACATCACCGTCAACTATCGCGACACGAATATCACCCTCAATCGCTCAACAGTGAGTTCCATCAGTATACCTCCACCGACAAATAAACACGCTCGTCATGTTCAGACAGTAAACAATCCTAGCTCAGATCTAATACCCTTGGTCTGCCGAAAGATTGATTTCGAACGCAACCCTTCCGGGAAAATCCTTCGTGCAGGTGAAAATATTCAGCAGGCATTCATCAACTGGGGGCTCACCTTATCCTCCTCAGTTGAGACATCATTCGTATCAGTTAATCGCTATGACATAGATGGAGCAGGAGGAGGAAAAGCTGCAGCCACGCATGACCCTCTTTACGAAGGTTCAATCACGATCCGCTTCTGCGTGCCCGGCTATCCATCCCGAAAGTCCGGAGTCAGTTTCATGGGATGCTGGCTCGGGATCGTCAAACCCGGCGGCACATCAATGGTCGCATATGATGCCTATGGCAGTGAAATAGGTAGAGCAGTGAGCGGTGAAGGAGAGAGCCAATTTCTCGGAGTTAAGAGTAACGTCCCCATCGCCCGTGTTGAAATTGTTCCCAATCCTGCCATCGATTCTAACTTCGCCCTTGATGACTTGCTTTACGATGCCCCAACGCCATTGATGGACGCTCAGCATCCTTCACACTTCTCCATTTCACTGCGCGACGGGAACCGATTGAACTGCCGGGCGATAATCCCCCAGAAACACCCCAAAACTGGAGGAAGCACCATTCTCGCAAGACCGGGAGCCGCCTTCACGAAGGAAATTCCAATCCCACTGAGAGAGATTCGCATTCTGGTTCCCCCTTCAGGAAAACGACATACTCCTGAACCCGGGAAACGGAACATATGGGCTCTCCTCAACGACGGGTCACAACTTTCTCTCCTAGCACCTGAAAATAAGGCATTGATAACACTTCTGGGTGAATTACCCGCTAAAAAGCTTCAAATATGCAGCCTATGGACGGCACCGAGAAAACCACAGGACCCTCCGGACAATCTCGATATCCCAAGGCACGGTGCAGCAATCATTATACGCAACGACCCGCTTTATTTAACTTCCTTTACTCTTGGTGACGATAAGTTTTCCGGAATACGCGCTGATGGCTCTACCATCAACTACAGCTACAATCGACTTCCAAGCATATGGATAAAAAAACCTTCGGGATTGCCTGCCTCCATCGGCAGAATCGAATTGACCGATGGCCAGAGGATAAACTTTGGCAAGGAATGCCTTTTTAGCTCCTGCTCACTTCAAGAAAAAGGCATCACCATTAAAATTAGGACCACTGGCAACAGCGCACCTCAAGAAAGCCGGTCCATTAACCTGGATTTCCAATACGTCCGTTCAGTTCAATTCCACTAAAACCTTTCGTGCCATGGCTTTATTCAACGACTTGAACGGGGCTTTCTCCAAATCTCCTGGCTAATTCCTGGCCGGAGAATTGAATCATCGTCGCCCTTCCCCGTGCATCACAATAGGGCATGTCGCACTCCATCAACCGAGCAACCAGTGCAGTCAACTCCTCCGAACTCCTCGATTCACGATAACGCGCCGCACGACTGCTCACAGCAACCGCAAGATCGTGGTCACTAAAGCGGCGGGCTGCTTTATGCCCCCCATCCCGCAACTCTGCAATTAAATCGGATACGAATCGTAAAGGATCCGCATCTCCGCACATCGCCGGCAGCGCGTCAATTTTAATCGTGTTTTCCCCAAAGGGTGCGATCCCTACTCCTAATCGCAAAAGCATTTCCGCATGCTCAACTGCAACCTGATAATCAAGCGGCACCATCTGCAAAGTTGCCGGGACCAGCAGTGGTTGAGATTCAGCATCGCCCTTCTTCATCGCCATCAAACCTTCCTCATAAAGGATCCTTTCATGTGCAGCACGGCGGTGCAGGAGCACCAAGCCCTCAGGCCCCTCAATGACCAGGTAGCGTTCCCCAAAGACTCCCAGGATTCTGAAAAGCTCTCCACTGCCTGTAAGGAAATCCACCTCACGCTGGAACTCAATGAGTTTACCCTCTAAAGCGTTACCAATAGATTCAGCATCCATTTCAGTGCCCCTTGCCAACTCCACTTCTGGATCACTGGCATTAGGCAGGGCAATATTGCGAACATCGCCCAAGCCCTCATTAGCACCACTAATGACGCTTTTACTGTTCAAGTGATTCCCTGATTTGTCACCTGCGCCAACACGACTCTTCTCATTCAGTCGATCAGTAAGAGCATCTTGCACTGACTCAGCAAGCAACAACTGGACATTACGATTGTCATGAAAGCGAACCTCCCGCTTTGCAGGATGCACGTTTACGTCGACACTAGATGGATCCGCTTCAATAAATACGAATGCTGAAGGAAATGCCCCTCGATCAATAAGGCCGGAATACGCATCCCTAAGCGCACGTCTAACCGTCGCGCTGTCGATAGGTCGCCCGTTAAGGAAGCTATACTGCAACCTGCGATTACGATGAGCAAATCCGGGGGCTGATACCCAACCAGAAACTTTAAGATTTTTGCCGTCGTCATGCCCTTTGAACTCAATGAGGTTCTCAACGACTTGGGCGCCAACCAAATCAGAAATTCTGTCAATCCGCCTTGATGTCGACGCAAGGTGCAGCATCTCACGCTTTCCATGCTGAAGACTAAAGGCAATTTCAGGTCTCGAAATTGCAGCTACCCTAACGACTGACTCAATGTGCCCAAACTCTGTTGCCTCAGCACGTAAAAACTTCCGGCGGGCTGGAACATTATAAAAAAGCGCACGTACCTCAACCTGACTGCCTGGTGCCTTGCCGGACGGCCCGACATCCAAAAGCTTACCTCCATCAACAAGAATTTCCGTTCCAACAAGCGCTCCCTTCTCACAAGACACCAATCGGAACCTTGAAACACTGGCAATGCTAGGCAATGCTTCTCCTCTGAAACCGTAAGTTACTACCCGGGCAAGATCGGACTTCTCCCTAAGCTTACTGGTTGCATGGCGTTCCATGGCAAGCATTGCATCCTCTCTGCTCATTCCAGAACCATTGTCAATAACTCTGATCAGCGATGATCCTCCCCGATCTATATCGACACGAATTCGGCTCGATCCAGCATCAATGCTGTTCTCCAGGAGCTCTTTGACCACAGACGCCGGTCGCTCAACAACCTCTCCCGCAGCCACCTGACTGGCTAGGGAATCGGGCATAATGTGAATCTTTGGCATATCCAGTGTTTAGCACAACTCCCAGCTGTCGATGTAGCAGCAAATCGAAAAACTTATTTCTAATTTCTCTTCTGAGTCCATCCGTGCTTAATTCAATTAAACTATCCTAGAATTCACCATTCCAGCCATGATCACTGTCACACAGAACGCCGTCAAACAACTTCATCAGCTATTGGACCAGCAAGTTTCTTCGCCAGAGAATAAAGGACTCAGGCTTATGGTGACCAAGGGGGGGTGTGCCGGGATGAAATACCACCTGAAACTCGACTCACCAAGTGCCGACGACACTATTGTTCGGCAAGAGAGTGCCGAAATCTATATCGACCGATCCAGTAAGCGATATCTTGATGGTTGCATTGTAGACTATAAGGAAAATTCGAGCGATATAGGCTTCAATATTGAGAATCCTAATGCCTCCCGTAACTGCGAATGCGGATCGTCCTTTGAGCCCAAAAAAAAATCCACTCCTGAGTAGCTGTACCATATCAACACCGCAGCTACTGACTAAAACTCCCACCACGACGATGAGGTTACCGCCCAATAAGAGCTGATCTCTTAATGCCCATCAATGATTCTTTTGCCCGTCGTATCCCAGGCTTAAACCTTAAGCTCGGCAATATCCGTCGCCCCAGATTAGGGTCTCTGTTTTGGTGGACCATCGCCATTATACTGCTGGGCATCTGTGCCATATTGTCATGGACGCTCAGTATTTACATCTTCAACCACCCAAACAAGGTAATCCCCTATAAGATCCTGATAAAGCTTGATAAAATTCCACCTCCCAAACAATTCGCAATAGACGCCCCGCCGCCGGGAAGATTCCACACTCCACGCAGCCTACTTGAAAATCAATTTGCCGACCTTGGAGCAGAGCACCTTAATTACACCAACGACAGGCTCCTGCGCAATTACCTTGAGAACTTTCGTCGTTCTGAAGGTGTTATCTATATAAGTGGTAAATTTAATGTCGATTATGTGCGTCAACTCAACTCTGATGACCTTTTCACACAAGGCCTGGTGTGCCGCGCGCATGCAGAAAATTTCCCTAACGCCAGCGTCGAAGTTGTTCTGCCCTGCCGTCAAAAAACATCGCTGGACCTGATCAAGCCGGGGCAACTTTTTGATCTCACAAACAATTTTTTTGCAGCCCTTGTTAATGTTTCAAGGCCTAGCGATGAATTGATATGTTTCACACTGGTTCCCATCGTCTATGGCAACAAGAATCTTGCCGGAGGAAAACTCACGATGCGCCCACCTTCACAATTAAACATTCAAGGCAGATGGCCCTTAACTTCACACGAGGATATTATCCCCGAATCTGAAGCACAGGTTTCACTCGGTGCCCCATAATTCCAATTACTTAAAAGGTATGGATAAACAACCCCGAGCGTAACTTGGGCTCGAACCACGTGCTCTTTGGTGGCATAATTGCACCAGCATCCGCTACATCCATTAACTGGCCAACCGTAACCTGATGCACGGCAAAAGCTACGGCATCACGTCCCGTATCAACACGTAATTCGAGCTCGGAAACACCCCTAATACCACCTACAAAGTCAATCCGGGAATCCGTCCTCGGATCTCCCACCCCGAGAATAGGCCCCAGAAGTCGTTCCTGTAGAATACTGACATCAAGGGAAGCAACCGGATCGCCATCCTCTCCGTGCCATGAAATTTCATGCCATTTTCCTGAAAGATACATTTTTGCCTTACCGGGTGCTGAAACAGGACTGGCATCTGTCACGGAAAGGGTAAATGTCCTGCCAACTTCCTTGATAAAGCTCTGCTCGTCATGGCCATTGAGATCAGCAACAACCCTGTTGTATGGCAATACCCTAAGCTGCTCGCCAGGAAATAAAGTAACGAGGAACCAGTTATAGTCTTCCTCCCCGCTGTGATTAGGATTAACTAGTCGGCGTTGCTCTCCTACTCTGGCCGCGCTGGCACTCCGATGATGCCCGTCGGCCACATAGCAAACCGGAACCGACTCAAAGAGTTTCTCGAATTCACCTCCTCCTGGAACACGCCAAATTGCATGGCCAATCCCATCAGGCGCAATGAAATGAGTGTCAGGAATTCGGGATTTCATTATCTTTTTCATCGCCTCATCTATGCCGATCTGGCTTCGATAAGTTAGAAAAACCGGCCCCAGATGAGCACCAAGGACTGACGCTATGCGAGTTCGATCATCCTCCCTTACCGGGCGGGTTTTTTCATGCTTGCGGATAATATCATTTTTATAGTCATCGATATGCGCAACTGCAACCAACCCGACCTGGGAATGATCCCCCATCACCTGCTGATAAAGGTACATGCACGGTTGCGATTCGCGCACTAAGGCTCCGCCATCCAACAAGCGGTCAAAATTACGCTTCGCTGTGGAGTAAACCTCCACTCCATATGGGTCAATGCCATCGGGCAAGCCTATTTCAGCTCGTGACACATGTAATAAGCTATCGGGGTTACCCGCAGCTAATTCCCTGGCCTCCCTAGTGTCAACCACATCGTAGGGAACAGCAGCGACATGTTCAACCCTGCCTGCTGCAGGAACGAGTCCTTGAAATGATTTAATGCGCATAGCGTGTAGCTCTATTGAAAATATCTAAAATGAAGGAATAACTGCTCATTTAGCGATAGCCATTGAACTGCGGACATCAGCAATCAAAACATCCGATCTCTTACGCTCAATAAAAAAACTGACCTCTGTGAATCCAGCCTGCTCAAGCATCGAAAATGCGGAATCGAAATCCGCAGCTACCCTGCTCGGGTGATGTGCATCCGAACTGACCACCACCGGAATGCTCAGGTCTCCTATCATCTTCAGCATCTCCGGGCCAGGGTTCATTTCCGGGTAACTCTTGTTAAGACCCGATGTATTTAATTCCATGGCAATACCGGTTGCTCTAATCCGGTCAAGGGCAACGGCTATCGCATCTTCCCCAGCTGAAAAGTTCCAGCTTTCAGCAAGCATCACTTTTACGATATCCGGATGCGACAAGCAATCAAACAGTCCTGTTTCTGCCGCATCTGCAAGGTGACTAAAGTATCTGCACTGGAAAGCTGTCAGGTCGCCATCAAAAAAAGCATCCTTATATTCCTGAATGAATGGATGCACAGAACCAAGAATATAATGAAACTCCGCACGTCTATGCAACTCATCAAGCCATCTCTCCATGCCAGGAAACCAGTCACTCTCCAGGCCCAATCTAACCTCAATCTCGCCGTGCATCTCGCGAGTCGTCGATTCAATCAACTCAACATATTCAGTGAACTGCTCAGGGGCCATCCTGACACTACTGGAAAAACCGTCAGGCATCGGACTGTGGCACGTCATTACAATGCCTTTTAATCTTTTCCGTTTACCCATGCGGGCATATTCAAGAGGCTGCCCCACCGCATGTTTGCACAGGGGAGTATGCATATGACTGTCGTAATAGATAGGTCCTGGGACGCACTCGCTCATGAAATTGTAATTGTCCCTGAATGGAAACGTGAAATGCGACTTTCGCAACGGAAATAGGTTGTCGTGTAAGAATGCACTGGTAATGTTTTTTGCTTTTTCAAAACGCCCAGATGATTTCCTTTTCGACCTGCTGGAACAGCAACCGCCACTCGGAAGGGGTTGCCGTCATCAGCGAAATACGCGGCATGGGCTTTGACACGATCGAGGTTAGTCACGGACTAAAGGTGTCCCTTCTGCCAGGCATCAAGGAATCATTGCTTGGCGGGAATATACAAATCTCAGGGATGCACAACTTCTGCCCATCCCCGGTCGAGATCATGATTGATGCGCCCGATTGCTACGAATTCACATCCCATCGCACTTATGATCGAAAGCGAGCAATGGACCTCACGTTTGCCACACTTGAAAACGCCGCCTCGCTTGGCGCTAAATATGTAGTCCTTCACATGGGCAGCATCCCAATGACCAGAATTTCCCCGCATCTCCACAAACTCTTAATGCAGGGGCGCGGAGATTCCCGCAAGTATGTCACCACCAAATTAAAATTGCTCAAAAAACGTAAGGCTCTTGCCAGGCGATACCTCGAGCGAGCAGTTGACGCATTGGAGCTTGTTGCGGGCAAAGCCGAGGAAGTCGGAGTCATCGTTGCCGTCGAAAGTCGCAGTGCCTTTGAGGACGTGCCAAATGAAGAAGAAATGATAATGCTCATGAGTAAGTTTGAAGGCAATCCATGGGTTGGTTACTGGCACGACTTTGGCCACGTCCAGCGTAAACACAACCTGGGCCTGCTTGACCACGAACAATGGCTGGCAACAATTTCCCCGCACCTAATTGGTTGTCATTTGCACGACGTCCAGTGGCCATCACGCGACCACCGAGTGCCACTCACCGGCAGCATCGATTACGATAAACTTATGCCCTATGTCGCAGCGGAAAAGCCACTTGTCTGGGAACTCAGCCCATCCTGCAAAAAATCAGATATCAAAAAGGCACTACCGGCATGGATCACACGCTTCGGATCCTGAAATGTTTACCTCATTCATCAAATCAGTCACAGGATGCTGGACATTCATCAGGAGACAAGGTTTATGGCAGACAATGCTATCACGTGATGTCCCCGCATTAATTCAGTTTGGCAAATACGGGTTTTGCGGATGCATTGCCCTGCTCTTGCATTCGTTGATAGTATACAGCCTCGGACTTACTATTAACCCAGCAATCGGTGACTACATACCAAGGGAACTCAAGGAGGCCAATTCGATGCGCAACAACAGTATCGCCTTTTTCCCGTCAAACATCGCAGCCTACCTTCTCAATGCCACCTTCGTATTCACTCCAGGGCGACACAGCAAGCGCAAGGAAGTGACCCTCTTCTTCTTCATTTCAGCACTTAGCTTTTTAGCGGGACACTTAACGATCTGGGCGATTTTCCGATCAACTGACACCAACCATTACCCGGGAAGTTACCAGGAAAACATTGAGCATTTCGTTAATCTTGGATTTGTCATCTCCTCTGTTCTCGTAAACTTCGTGTGTCGGAAATTTATTGTTTTTCAAAGGTAGTCAGTAAACGCAGCTTGAGATTAATTAGGGTTCATTTCTCCCCTAAAGGTCAAGCCCGGATCTTGCGTGACACCTGCACGCACCGCACCCCGTTCCTGCGAACACCTGAGAAACGGTGACGAGTGCACTTGGGCAAGACACTCTGAATGCCGTTTTTCTTCTAGGTGTTTGGGGATTTCGCGGGAACGGGGCTTACGGGGGGGTTGGGGGGATGATTGATTGGTAAGTTATTTAACTAAAACACCGATTAAGTTCGGGAAAAAATGTTCTCTATATGTTTGCTGGATGCACCGCCCAATCCTGGTCCATGTAAATTTTCTTCTCCACCACCCGCACCCCGTCCCTGCGAACACCTGAAACGGGGCAAGTGCACTTGGGCTACACACTCTGAATTCCGTTTTCTTATTTGGTGGTGGGGTTTTGCGGGAACGGGGCTTACGGGGGGGGTTGGGGATAACTGGGGATCCTTGGGGGATCTCGTCTTCTGCGTTTCGTGTTTTGTTCGTGAGAGGTTCATTACCTCAAAAAATATTTTGGGTTGTAGGCTAAGGGTTCATCGAAATAGTGAAGGTGCCATCAAAGCTGTCCTCCATATTGCCCTTTTCATATTCACTGGCGACAAAGATTCCGGAATCCCCATCAACAGTGAAAGTCAGATTATATACTGTTGTTTCGAAACCGGAACGGACGCTGAACGTTAAAACCACGCGTGCCTTGCAGTGTCCTGCCTTACCGAAAGTAAAGGAAAAGGGAGTTACTATCATTCCCCTGCTCGTCTCCTCAATAAGCTCACCTCGATGGCGGGCGGTGAAAAACAAACGCTTGCCTTCACCGACAATGATTTCACGCCCGATCAGGCTATCAGGGACAAGGCAATCGCCACTGTCATCAGCCCCATCATCTTTACGCACCTTTGCTCCACCCTCCTGAGCATTTATCCCAAGTCGAAACATCGTCATGCGGCACGCTCCATCACTGGGAATACTGAAATTATGGGCTGCCCCATCACCGGGAATTGCCTCACCCAGACGAACCCAGTCTCCAGGCATTCCAGTGGAACTCACTTCGAGGAAGAACTCACTTCCCCGGAATGTCTGTGCCGTAATAACAACCACTTTTGTTGTGCAGTCATGGCACAACTGCAGCAAGGTCGGGATACGTTTAGAGTTAGCCGGATTGCCTCCAAACTCATCTTCGACTCCATCAGGAAATCCATCCTTATCGGTATCCTCCTCCTGCGGGTCCCATCCTTTTTCTATCTCAACCACATCACATATGCCGTCACTGTCGCTATCAAGTGAATATTCAATCAGGTGACCGTGCTTATTAATAACCATAACCATCTCTGCACCCAGATTTTCCGCTTCAATACGAAACATCCTGTGCCAATGATCACGGCGCGTAATTGTCAGTATCCTGTGGATGTAAATCTCAGGAAACTTCCGCCTAAGGTCATGCAAAATTCTTACCGGCAATTGACTGACATCAATCTCGTTTCCGGAATTAATGTCAATTAGGGGACCCTTATCG
>JAPYUT010000087.1 GCA_029940475.1 Verrucomicrobiales bacterium
TGCATGGCCTATTGTTTTCGATAATGATTTGGGGTGCTGTGGGGTTTATCTGCGCGCAGGCTGCACATGCTGCAGTTTTCGTGGATACAAAGTCTTACGACCCGGCCAGCGGAGTGGACGTGCGGGTTGCCGGTGAAGCACTTGTCATGGGGTGGGATACGCCGGAGGGTTCAACGGAGTTGACGCTAAATGTATCAGGGCGCGGAGCTTTGGTGCGATCGATTGCTGTGGCATCAGGCGACGGTAAACCCGTCGTGGTTTTGCGCGATGCCGATCCGGTCACCGTGCTGTCTGTTGGGCAACGCGACTTGAAGAAGCGTGGTGGCTGGACCATTTTTTTCGACCCTACCAGCCGCAAACTCAGCAAGTCGGGCCCGCTTACGCTAAAACTCAAGTCTGTGGTCGTGCGCAGTGTGGGTCGCAGATGCATCGTCGACCTTGGCGGGCTTGAGGGGCAATCCTTCTCAGGGAAACTCCGCTTCACGCTCTACGCCGGTTGTGACCTGATCCACGTGCGTGCGGTTGTCCAAACGCAGAAGGATGCCCGTGCTTTGCTCTACCACGCGGGGCTAACCTGTAACCCAGCAGACAAAGCCGTGTCTTGGATTGGACTCGACGACAAGGTGCACCGGATCGATGCGATAGCACAACCCGCCATGCCTGAGAAGGTGCGCCACCGCACGATTGCTCTTGAGACCGAGACCGGTGCCCTCGCAGTTTTCCCGCCGCCGCACCGTTACTTCTATCCGCTTGATGAGGCTTACAACCTGGGCTTTACCTGGCGGGGGAATGACTTCATGGGCCACGTTTCAGGTTTCGGTATCGGTATCCGCCAGGATCTCAAAGGAGATGACCGCTGGGTCCCCTGGTTCAACGCGCCCCCCGGCACCAAGCAGGAGTTGGGCATTTTCTGGCTCGCCTCGCTTGACCGGGGCGACAAGCTTTTTGATCGAGTGAAAGCTTACACGCATGGCGATCGCTTTCTTGAATTACCGGGTCATAAGACTTTCAGCAGTCATTATCACATAGAACACACGACGCGTTTGCTCAAGGCACGCGATAAAAGCGGGAAACCCGGTGTGCCTCCTGCTCTCAAGAAGCCTGACTTTGTTGATGTCTTCAAAAAGTCAGGCATACAGATCGTTCATCTCGCCGAGTTCCACAACCGGCTTGGGAAATTGCGGCGTGATCCCGTAAAGGCTCTTCCCCTGCTCAAGGCGTTGCATGAGGAGTGTGCCCGCCTTTCGGATGATGGCTTTCTCATGCTCCCGGGCGAAGAGCCCAATGTACACCTTGGCGGCCATTGGATTAGTTTTTTCCCACGCCCGGTGATGTGGGTGTTGAATCGATCCAAGGATCAGCCTTTCACCGAGGAGCACCCCCGGTTTGGTCGCGTCTACCATGTTGGCAGTCCCGGGGACGTTCTGGAACTGATGGAGCGTGAGGGGGGGCTGATGTGGGCGGCTCACCCGCGGATCAAGTCCTCAACCGGTTACCCTGACCTTTATCGGGATAAGCCATTCTTCAAATCCGATCGTTATCTCGGCGGTGCCTGGAAAGCAATGCCCGCTGACCTGTCAAGACCTCGCCTGGGTTGGCGCGTGCTGGATCTTCTGGATGATACCTCCAACTGGGGCGCCAGGAAGTACATCGTCGGCGAAGTCGATATCTTTGATGTTGATCGAAGCACTGAATTTTATGCGCATGCCAATATTAATTATTTGCGCTTGGACCATATTCCCCGTTTCGAGGACGGATGGGCGCCGGTCCTGAAAGCGTTGCGAGATGGCGCCTTCTTCATTTCCACGGGTGAGGTGCTGATGCCGCACTTTACGATTGGAGGAAAGCGCTCGGGTGAAACGTTAAAGCTTGATGCATCGGGCCACGCCAAGCTTGAGGCCAGCTTGACCTGGACATTCCCCCTGGCCTTCGCCGAGGTCATCATGGGCGATGGCAAACAGGTGTATCGCAAACGGATCGACCTGACCGGGACCGGTGCTTTCGGAAAACAAACACTTCAGGCAACGCTCGACTTGAGTGGAAAGTCCTGGATTCGCTTAGAGGTGTGGGATGTGGCGGCCAATGGTGTCATCTCTCAGCCGGTGTGGCTGGAGTAAAATTACTGCTTTGACGGCGAACACCGGAAAGGTTGCCGATTGGGGATTTAATTTTCTTCGACTCAGCGACAGAAAATTTCTCGAGTCCATGACTCCTGCCTGCCGGCATTCCTGCACCAAATGCCACCAGCGATCCATCAGTAAGGAGACTGCATTCGTGTTTCAGGAATGCTTGAGAACACGCCAATGAGCGGATCGAAAGGACATAGATTGGAAAAAGTCTAATAAACTGCCCGGGCCGTTCGTCTAGACACAAAAATGAAGGCATTGATTACAAGCCTCCCGGATGAGGAGGAGCGTTCCTTCAATCAATAAACTCCCAAACAAGAAAAAATAACCCCATACCCCAATGAAAACACCCACCAGAACCACCGCTTTATTATTCACCTGCCTGTTTTACTTGATCAGCAGTCACCTTGTACAGGCGCTCAAAGCGCCGTATCCGAAAGAACAACTGAAGCAGATTGCCACTGACATCGTGGTCGGCAAGGTGCAGGCCATTTATTCCCGCACGGAAAGAGAGGGAAAATACGAATACGTCCGCAAGGTTGCTGAGGTTAAGATCGAGAAAATAGAGAAAGGCAAGGTTACTGATAAATTAATATACGTCCGTTATTTTGACATGCAGCCTATTGGAAAAATCACTTTCGGGCCAGGATCCTATTCACCACAGCCGACGAAAGGCGGCACTTACCGGTTCTACCTCGCCAGGAATGCCTACTACGGATGGGAGAGGGACGGGGCGGATGAGGGTGGCTACAACGTTGTCTACGTCAATGGAATACAACCTGTGCAGGAATAAGGAATTTGTAATTTTATCACCAGTGCCATGGGAATGCCCCTGATTATCGGGGGCATTTCCTTTTGGCGACCGGGGCGCTCAAGGCGCACGATAGTTCCCGCAGCAACATGGTGCTGAAGAGAGCCTAACACTTATTTATTCTTCGCCTTTTGCTGCTTCTTGGAATCCGCGGCGGCGGGCGCGTTCTTTTTTGGGAACCACCCGGCCAGTTCTTTTTTCAGTTCCACGTGTTCTGGCTTACCGGCAAGGTTTGTCCATTCATTGGGATCCTTGCCGTGGTCATAAAGCTCCTCAGATCCATCTGCATAGCGGATATAGCGCCACTGCGGGGTGCGCAGGGCGTGGTTGTTGCGCCCATAGGTGGTGAGGGCCGGCCGGGGCCACTTTGCCCTGGGATCAGCCAGTAAGCGCACCAGGCTTTGGCCTTCAAGTGCCTTGTTTTCGTTCAATCCACAGAGGTCAACGAGTGTGGGGTAGATATCGATCAGCCCCACCGGTCGATCCACGCGCATCCCGGCCCGGGTGCCTTGTGCCAGCGCCTTGGATATTCCCTTGGGTACCACAAACATGACCGGCGTGCGCCCGGCGCGTTCCCACAGGGTAAATTTTCGCCAGTGCTCTTTCTCGCCCAGGTGCCAGCCGTGATCGGTCCAGAGCACGATGATGGTGTTGGCCGCGTGTGGACTTTTTTCCAGTGCACTGAGCACGCGCCCAACCTGTTCATCAGCGAAGGTAATGGAAGCCAGATAACCGTGCACGGCCTTTTGCCACTGCTTGTGTTTACTCACCTTGGAGTGGTCGCCCTGCGGCTTGGCCATTTTTACACCAGCGGCGGGCACGTCCTTGAGGTCGTCCTTGAGCGTAGCCGGCAGTTTGATTTCACTTTCATTAAAGAGATCAAAATATTTACGGGGCACATACCACGGCAGATGCGGGCGGTAGATGCCGCAGGCCAGGAAGAAGGGCTTGTCGTGTTCACGTTTCAACTGGCCGATGATCCATTCAGCCACTTGGTAATCGCCCATTGCGCTGGCCGGATTCGACACCGGGCCCCAGTCAAAATGCGCCGTTTTTGGAATGCCATTAAGCGGGCGCTTGGCGGGGAGCGGGTCAACGGGCTTGTTCTTTTTCTGGTCGGGGAAATAGGTCTGCCATGAGGCGGGATCGGGATAGCGCCCATGATAGATTTTCCCTGAACCGGCTGACCAGTATCCGTGCTGGGTAAAATGCTGAGGCAAGGTCACCGCCTTGGGCATCGCCGGTCGCCACGGCTGCGAATTGTGGTACACCCCACTGGTGGAAGGGAGGATGCCGGTCATGAGCGCGGCACGGGAAGGATTGCACGAGGGAGCCGCGCAATACGCGCGGGTAAAGAGCACCCCGCGCTTGGCCAACTTGTCCAGGTTCGGAGTGCGCGCCTGTGGATGACCTCCGAGGCATCCAATCCAATCATTTAAATCATCAATGGCGATAAAAAGGACGTTGGGCTTGGCTGCCGGTAATGAGGAGGACCAGCAGGTAATGAGGAGGGCAAGGAGGATGCGTTTCATGGTCATTATTTTATGGCACTCGCCAGATTCTCTCAAACCCGAAGAATACTTTTTCTCTTCACTGCGGGGAAAGCAGTATGACCCCGACATTTGTTATCTGGGGTGTCGTAATAGAACGGTAAAAAGTCGCAATAAAGCGCTATAATATAATCGCAATTGCTGCGTATCCTTTTATCATTCCTGCAAGCAGGAACCCGGCATGAACATTCGACATCAATTAATTCTCGGAGTTTTTCTTCTTCCGTGTGCCGGGTGGGGTGGGGAGCAGGTCCGGAAACCCTCGCAGGATATGGAGGACGCTCTTCGCAAGCTGAGCCTTCCCGGAATCAAGCTGAACCTGGAGGAGCGTTGCATCGACGTGGAGGCGATCGTGTGCCTTCACGACGGGTTGCTGGAATTGGTTGCCTGTACGAAAGGCAGCAAGGAGCACGAGTCTATTCTCTCGATTGCCGCCCGGCCTATGCATATCCACACGGCTATGCTCCTGATGGGAGTCAAGCCCGGGACTCCTGCAATGAGAAAGGCCCGGGAGGGAGAACGCACACGGTGGGTGCCCGTTGATCCTGCAGGCGATACGGTTCGCGTATCACTTGTGTTTCCTGATCCGAAAGGCAAGCAGGAGGAGCACGCAATCAGCAAGTTCATTTCACCTGCCCAACCCGATGAGATCCAGGGCGTTTCCATAAAGAAAAGGCAGGAGGTATTCCCTTCGAGCTTTCTCTTCGCCGGTTCGCACCTGGTGGAGGATGGGGCTGGGCCCAAAAGGTATGTGTGTGAGCAAAGTGGCAACGTCATTTCCATTTCGACTTTCGGCGATGAGCTTATCTGCCTGTCCGGGGTTCATGGACACCAGAACGATGGGCTCACCTGGCAGGTGAATCCCAAGGATTTGCCCGGGATTGGAGAGCAGGTAATCCTCCGCCTGAGACCGAAGGCAAAAGCTCCTCACAAAGAATAAGTATATCGATCAGAAAAATGCATCGCATCATCCTCTTCATTCTGGTTGCCCTTGTGGCCAAACCATTTACCTGGGCGGCAGAGAAAACCTTCTACAAGAATCCCAACGGGCTTTTCTCCACCCGCCCGGACGAGAAGAAGTCACTTTATAACATCAAACGTTTCGGCCCCGTGGGCATGGGAATCGACTTGATCCAACCGACTTTCACGATGCGCATCTCGCATATCGAGGAAGGCTCACCCGCCGCTGAAACCGGCAAACTGGCCAAGGGGCAAACCATCGAGTCGATCAACGGGCAAGCCCTCAAGGACATCGACCCGCGCATCCAGCTGGGGCAAATACTCGCCGAGGCGGAAGCAACCGACGGGATTCTCAAGTTCGCCATCAAGGGCGAGGCCAAACCGGTCGCCGTGAAGGTTCCGGTCCTCGGCGCCTACAGTAAGACCTGGCCGCTCAACTGTCCGAAATCGGACAAGATCGTCCGTGGCGTGGCGGATTATCTCTGCCAACCGAAGGCCCAAAAGGGCCTTGCCGACATCGGCATGTTGTTCCTTCTTTCCACGGGTGAGGAAAAGGATCTCGAGGTGGTTCGAGAATGGGCTCGGAAGGCCCCGGCTCACAGCTACCCTTGGTATGTCGGTTACGGGGGTATCGGGCTTGCGGAGTGTTACCTGAGGACAGGAGACCCTGAGATTCTGGCTAATGTCCAGGAGTGGGTCGACAGTGCGGCAAGAACCCAGCACAATGATGCCTGGGCCGGGCGGGGTTCGGCACTCACCGGCTATGGTAAGGGCCACCTTAATGCAGCTGGAACACACGTGGTGACCTTTCTTCTGCTGGCCAAGGAATGCGGCGCGAAGGTGCCGGACGATACGCTGCATGGGGCTCTTTGCCATTTCTATCGCTATGCCGGACGGGGAAATAATCCTTATGGCGATGACCGGCCCTACACCGGATTCGTCGACAACGGGAAGAATGGAAAACTGGCGATTGCCATGGCAGCAGCGGCTGCCCTGACGCCCGGGGGGGAGGAATCGGTTTACGCCCGGGCTCGTGACGTCTGCGCCATTCAGAGCTTCTACACCACGACCTTCATGCTGCATGGCCATACCGGGGGTGGTATCGGTGAAATCTGGCGCAGTGCCGCCATGGGCCTCCTGTATGATAAAAGGCCGCAGCACTACCGGGAATTCATGGATAACCGGAAGTGGCACTATGACTTGTCCCGCAGGTTCGACGGTTCCTTCGGGATCCTGGGAGGAGGTGGTTATGACAAGGAACAATGGGGTGTTGCCTATCCTCTCGCCTACACCATGCCACGGAAGACCCTCCGCATTACCGGGGCGCCTCCCACCAGGTTTTCCAAGCGTTATCAACTCCCGGTGCGTCCGTGGGGAACCGCGGCAGATGATGCCTTCGTCCTGCGTGGACCAGTGCGCGGTGAGGATGGCATGGAATATGATTTCTCCGCTGAGATCCTGGCCCGGGACTCAAGTCTTCATTTTCTCCGTCGCTTTCATGAAACCAAGGATCCGGACGATGGGGCGATCAGGAAATACATGCATCACCATGATTTCAATATCCGCAATATTGCCGCGCACAAGGTGCTGGGGATTGCGAGCGGCTATCTTGGTCGTCGCTCTGGAGGCGGCAGGGTGAGGAAGGAACTGGTGATGGAGTTTTTGAAGCACCGCGATCCCCGGGTGCGGCGAGCGATGTTCGGAGCCCTCCTGTCCCGGGCTGATGCGGTCACTCTGGAGATTTATGAGCTGGTAACCCGAGCCGTGAGGGACCCGGATGAGTCGTGGTTCATCAAGGACGCCGCCATTCAACTTCTGGGACGGGGATCGGCCGACCAGATCGTGGCTCTGGTTGATCTCCTGCTTCCCTACCTGAAGCATGAGGAAGCTTGGCTGAGGAATGCGGCACTGACGGCGTTGACACCTGTTGCAGCCGATGAGCGCTGCTTCGAGAAGGTGCTCCCCGCGATGGGGGAACTGGTCAGAACCAACCAGCGGGTCTCGGTGACCCATGGGTTTGCCCCGGCTATTCGCGCCAAAATCAAGGCAGCCGGTCCTGCGGTGCAAAAGTTGGCGACCGAGACCTTGAAGGAAACCTTCACCGGGTTTGCCGGCAGGAAGGTCAGTCCAGCCGGCCAGAACCTGAAGCCCACCTATGACTACCATCTGGAGGCCATTGCAGCTTCCTTGGCCGATGTTCCGGGGGGGATAGACGTACTTTATGAGATCGCCCGGAAAAGGCACCCCGAGCAGATCCTCCCCTACAAGGAGATCTTTCTCTCCGCCGATGCTAGCAGCTTCGGACCGAAGCTCAGGAAAGCGATCGTTCCCATTATTATGGACGAACTCATTCCCGAGTTTGTTGGCAGAAACAGGAAGAGACTAGTGCCCCTCGCCGGGAGTGAGGTGCAGTCGGCTTGGCCCGGGGGGCGGGGAGAGCCCGTTGATGAGTTGGTGGCTCTTTACAAGCGGACTGGTCACCAAGATTATGGCTGGAGTATGTTCGCGGACTTGCGGAATGCGGAGTGGGACTACCACAGTTTCGATCCGGTGGCGGCGGAGCAGGTGCCGTTCGACCAGTTGATTTCCCGTTATCGCGAAGTCACCCTGCCGAAGGGGATGGAGCAGTGGCATGGCATGGGTTTTGAACCGGCAACCGCTGGCTGGAGGAAAGGCAAAAGCCCTTTCGGGAGTGACAATGGAAAGCTGCCTGAGCGACCAATCACCAAGTGTGGGCCGCATTGTGTCGGTCCGGGGTGTTATGGCGCCACCAAGGTGAATACTCTGTGGGAGAAGGAAGTGTTGCTTCTCCGGGGGACTTTCGAGGTGCCTCCCCTGAAGGAAGGTCATCGTTACCGGTTACGGGTCAATACCGGGGAGCATGTCGGTTCCGGGGGTGGTCATCTGATCTACCTTAATGGCAGGCCCCTGGTGGAATCCAAACAGGGAGGAGGTCGTGGTTCAGGAGGACGTCCCAAGGGGGCCTACATTACGAGGGAATTCCGGGAGGCTTTCCAGAAAGGGGAAGTGACCATCGCGGTGAAGACGTTCATCCGCTACAACGCGAAGTACAGCGCCAAGCCGACCAGCAAGACCCCACAGGGAAAATTCAGTCTGCACCTTGAAGAGCAGAAGCTTCCCCCGATGGGATCCGATCTGGTAACCAGGTCAGCCAGGGTGGTGGCGATGCTGTCATCGGACTGGCAGGCACAACTCAATCCGGAGGATGCCTCACAGGATCCGGACAGCTTTCTTTTCCGATGGGACGGCCGATTCGTGAACAATCCGGAAATATCGGGGGGATGGAAGGTGATTGCCCAGGTTGCCGACATCGCTGACTTCGATCCGGTCAAGAAAACCCGTGTCAACCGTCCTCCATTTGCGGACCTTGTCTTCAAGGATGGCGGCAGGACGGATAGCCCGCTATGGGCATGGTCGGGAGACATGCTGATGGACTTAACCAGGTTTCAGGCCCTCAAGATGAGACTCAAGACGCTCGACGGTCAGGACTACCTCTTCGTGGAGGCAGGCGGGTTTGGCACCCGCAACAAGCCCGGCTGGAAATCACAAGTGCTGGTATTGGCCCGATAATCGCTGTTAAGCGAGATCGGCGATCCAGTCAGTTTCAGAATTTATCTCATTAAGCATGTTATCATGAACAAACCCCTCTTCTCTCTTCTTCTGGCATTGTTGCCCACCCTCAATGCACCTGCCGAGCAGCAACTGGAATTGGCGGTGCCCTTCACGGACAACATGATCCTGCAACGGGAATCCAAGGCTCCCGTTTGGGGGTTCGACGAACCGGGAAACCGAGTAACGGTCAAGTTTGCCGGGCAAACCAAGACTGCGGTGGCCGACAAGAATGGTGACTGGATGGTG
>JAPYUT010000029.1:0-640 GCA_029940475.1 Verrucomicrobiales bacterium
CCCGAACGTCTCAGACTCTCATTACCAGTGGGCCAGTTTGGATAGCTCGACCAAGGGGAACATGATTACAAGTTTCCCTACCAGCTTGATCCCGCTGCCCTAGTATGCCCTCGCGGCGAGGAACCATGCCTGAGGATTTGGGATATTGCCTACACTTGTCCTCCAAATAATCAGGAGGTCAGGAAGGTCAGGTTGTTCAGCGGTATCATCAAGTGCGAGTAATCCACCTCCATCCCGGATCACATACCTGCTTAAAGGAAGAAAAATGGTGCGCGATACTGGATTTGAACCAGTGACCCCCACAATGTCAATGTGGTGCTCTACCCCTGAGCTAACCGCGCTTTTCCGGGCAGGATGTGTACACTGGCGACAGGCGATTCTCAACCCCTTTTCGGTAGCCATTGAAAAATGGCATGATGCATTCCCCGTGAAAACACAAAAAAAAGCCCCGGCGACAAATTCGCCGAGGCTTTCCGTGATTCGCTTGCGTTGATACAGGAAAGTTTAATTCACCTGCAGACGCACAAGAGAAATTTACTTCCTCTTAGCAGCTTTGCGCTTAGCGGGCTTGCGCTTGGCAGCCTTCTTAGCGGGCTTGCGCTTGGCAGCCTTCTTAGCGGGCTTGCGCTTGGCAGCCTTC
>JAPYUT010000029.1:740-48077 GCA_029940475.1 Verrucomicrobiales bacterium
TTAGCGGGCTTGCGCTTAGCAGGAGCTTTGCGACGTGCTACTTTTTTTGGTGCTACTTTTTTTCGAGCAGCTTTCTTTTTTGCCATGGCAGTTATTTTGGTTGGTTATAGGCTTGTTAACGAGCCTAGGTAAAGATGTCTGTTTCTTTTTATCATGCAAACTTTTTTTATATAGCCGCAAGACGAGTAAAAAAATCAGTTTAACACATTTTTTTCTCTCTACTCTGCAACGAAGCGCATCACTCCATTCTTCTTTTTTAAACACATGTTGTAGTGATCAAAAATGACTTGCTCAATGCATCTTTTTTATAAACAACCACCGCCTTGAACATCTACACCCAAACACAAAAAACTCTTTGTTATCAAGGGCTATAGCTGCCGATAACAGATATAATTTTTTTGAGTCACACACTTTCATTGAAAATGACCACGCTCATTAAAAAGATTTTAACGCACGTTTTTCCCACCCAAAGTCCTCCTTACTTTCTTTCTGAAATCGCATGCTTACACCTCAATTACCCTTCATTCCAAATCGCCACGCGACATCCATGTAATCAAAAAAATAACCCGTTGTTGTGATAAAATCACTTAAAAAGCACTAAGCGGACACAAAATATGCGAGCCCCATATCACTGAACAAAACCGTCATGACACGTGATGATGAGCTCAACCACTTAACAACCCGGCTGCCGTAACAAGCAACCAATCACTCTGCTAAAACCTCGGCAAGACCTCGGCAAGATCTCGTCTCATCCGCTACCCAGAATCTCCTCGCGACTGTGACCCCGAAGCTCAAACACGCGTGATATCACGTCTTCGATCAAGTTGTTTGGACATGAAGCCCCCGCTGTCACCCCTACGGTAATCGTCTTTTCCAGGTTCATGATGCTGCCGGAATAGCCGCTGAGTTCGGATCCCTCGGTTAAATCAAAATGCATGATCTGCTCAAGACTCTTAAGGCAATCCGCATCCCGGATGAAAAATGAAGGCACTTGTTTGCCGCCAATTTCAACAAGATGGGTTGTATTTGAGCTGTTGTAGCCACCGACAACCAACAGCATCTCCATCGGTTCCTTCAGCATCTCAAAAAGAGCATCCTGACGCTCCTGGGTCGCCCCGCATATTGTATCAAAGAACTGAAACCTGCTGCCGGACTCTCCACCATCAACTCCCGGCTTATCCCTGTCCGCTACAGCTGCCGCTATCCGCCGTTGAAGTTCTTCTGTTTCTCCCTTTAACATTGTCGTTTGATTGGCAACCCCAATCTTTTGCAGGTGCACATCAGGGTCAAAGCCTCTTGAATGTGCACCTTCAAACCTCGCCAGGAAATCCCGGCAATCACCTCCATTGCGAATGTAATCACATAAGTAATCACAGTCCTCGAGCGTCAATACCACAAGATATTGTCCACCGCCACTGAGGGCCCGGCTCGCTGTCGCGCGGGTTTCCTCATGATCCGCCTTGCCGTGAATGATTGATGTATGGCCCTCCTTTGCATATTTACGGACTCTCTTCCAAACGCTCATTACATCACCACATGTAGTATCGACCATCAGGCATCCTTGACTTTCCAATTGATCCATTAATGATAACTCGGCGCCAAAGGCCGGCACAATCACCACGTCATCCTCCCCCAACTCAGAGATTCGTGCATCGGGCGACCCTCCCCCAATATTCTTGATCTCCATCTGGCGTAACTGACGGTTAACCTCAGGATTATGAATAATTTCGCCAATCAGGTATATATTTTTGCCTGTAAACACCCGGCGCGCCGCATAGGCAAGATCAATCGCCCGCTCAACGCCATAGCAAAAACCGAACTGTTTTGCCAATCGCACCGTGGTATTGCCTATGCTCAGCCTGCCGTCACCCTTATGTAACTTCTCGACAATCTGACTGCTGTAGTGCTTCTCCACCTCAGCCTGTACACGCTCCATGATTGCGGGAGTTCGTACATTGATACGCTTGGCATTCTTCTTCGAAAGCTCTTTTGCCTTACTCTTCGACATCAATCGGATCAGTTTTTAGTATGTGATTACAAACGACATGAGATCGTTAAAATAGCAACCTCCGTGACAAGTGGAAATTTAGAAGGAATCAACGTTATCTAAAAAAACGAAACCTCCACATTTCCCGAAATAAAAAATATTCCGCTACCTTTAAATGTGGGTGCCTTTCTCAGATACCTTCTTAATGCCCGTAATTACGGGCATTAATAGTAATTTTATTTTTATTTTATTAATATTTGACATAACTTAAACAATTACTATCATTTATAACGTTACTTTTCAGTAACTGTTTGTTTGTGTTTCATGTTGTAAAGAACGTCCGGTTCCCTGAACCGGACGTTCTTTGTTTTCCGGAAAGGCTCAGGGCCACTGCCCAGCCATTCCTATCCCGGCTGTTAGCCAAGAAATGATCTCCAGATCGAAAGCCCGCCATGCAGAGGTAGACGGTGCCAAGTTCCGCTACAAGATGTCCACCACTCCGAGGTCTCGCGGTATTTACGACCTTAACATTACAGTCCAGAGCGAGGCTCATAATGGGTGTAGGCTCCGGGTAGTCGGTCTAGTTCAGCGCGATAGTCAGATTCTTCCTCCCTGCGACGAGTTCGATTACACGTGGTATCCCACCGTGTGCCGTCTCCATGTTGAATTGTTTATCGAACACGCCATTAACAAAGGATGGAAATTTCGAGATCGCCGCAAGGACTTCCTCCTCGAAGCCACGAACGAGGTTTTCCGAATGGATGGCTGGCCCCAAAAAACCAGCTTCGAGGTTGCTGACCCGAACTGAAGCAATCAATGCGGCTAACAAGAGTATGAAGGCGACATCTAACCCTTGGGGAGGCGCAGAGTCATGTGGCTTCGAGAAAGTCGCTTGAACTTAGAAAGCCGGTTGGCGTCGGTTGGATGCGCCTTATACTGGACGTTATCCAATAATGAACATCAACCGGGTCAAGGCTAATCATTCGCAATGAAACATGCCTGCAGTATCCTCAATAAACGGCAAGTGCGTATCCAGACCCAGCTCAAAACGCTGACGCAATGCCGCTGAACAATCCCCTGGGCCTTTTGGAAACTCCTCAAGAATTGCTGCCATTAAATCAAACAGGCCCTCAATATCGCCGAGTTCCACAAACTCCGGCGAAATTAAATTTTGCTCTCCACAGTTATGGTAATTACCCAGCGGTACCGATATCCCTGCAGTTCGAATTCCATATGCCTGCAAGCCCGAAGCCTCACAAGCTCCCCGGTCAAGCAATGCGCGCTGGATCTTCAACGACCGCCGTTGCGCTACCGCAAGCATCGAAGCGGTGGTTGCGTGATCAAAGGTCGAGATGCGGTCGCCTACACGGCACATTGGCCCCCCTCCCATCATCGCCCTGTCCACCGCCACACTCGTCTCAATGGACACGAAGCATGCATCGGGTTTAAACGGCCACGATTGCGCAAGTTTTATCGCACCCACAAACCCCACCTCTTCGGCACGGGTAAACACCGCACTGCATGAAAGTTCAATCCCTGAGCGATCCAGGGCAATCAATAAGGCCACGATAACCGCACAACCGATGAGATCATCACAGGCGCGTGACCATATCTGCGTCCCGCGCAACTCAAAGGCCGGAAGGTCCCACATCGCAAACTGGTCGAATTCCTTGATCGGAAAACCCTGACGTAAATAGGATTCCGGCACGCCTCCCAAAAAAGCAAACCGGTCACGAACCTTGAATGTCTCCGGATGATATCCCGATTCTACCGGCACCTCGACAAACCCGGGATGATCCATGTGCGAGCCAAAAATCCATCCGGGTGACCCGTCGCAATCACCGTGACGCACTACCAGGTTTCCAAACTCATCCTCATCGACTTTGACGGAAGAACACGGGTCAAGCAGGCGAATAATCACGTCCCTAATATGATATTCGTGGAAAGGTGCCGTTGGGACACTAAGAATAGTCTCTAGAATTTCATGTAAATGTCCCCTATCCATCATATCAGCCTCACAAATGAGACCGACAGTTGAACATGCCTTCAATCGCTAAGCAACTCCGTTACCGGCTTGAATGGTTGACCATTACAGTAATGGCAAAATTCATCCCTCTGCTTCCACGTGCAATTCTACTTGCACTGGCAAGTGGCTTGGGACGCGTTGCCTACCTGTTCGACAGGCGTGGACGTGAGAGTGCCCTTGCCAATGTCCGCTCAGCAATGGCTTGCGGCAACCTGCCGCACGCAAATCCCGAGAACCTTGTAAAGGAAAGTTACCGGCTCTTTGCCCGCAGTGCATGTGATCTATTCTGGTCCGCGCGCCTGGATAAGGAAAATTATTCGCAATTTATTCAGGTCGACATTGAAGATCAGGCCGCCTTCGATCAAGCCACCAAAGAAGGAGCAATCTGGGTAACTCCACATTACGGTAATTTTGAATGGATCAGCCTGATGATGGGTTACCGGGGGCACCCTCTCACCCTCGTTGCCCAGGACTTCAAGAACCCCCTGCTCACCAAGATCTTCAGTCATCAACGGCAACGCAGCGGACACAGGGTTATTCCCTCCCACCGGGCAATGATTCGCCTTCTTAAAGGATTGCGTGCCGGCGAGCACGCTGCATTTTTAACCGATCTAACCGTTCAGCCTGACAACGCTGCCATAGCAATCCGCTGTTTCTCACTGCTGACCTGCGTCACCGGGCTGCATGCCTTACTACACGAGCGCACCGGAGCAAAATTAATTCCCGGTATGGCAATACCCTGTTCGGATGGAACATACCTGATGAAAGTTCTCGCGCCGCTGGAAATACCTCCTAACTGCCCGCCCGCCGAGATTGCACAGCAGTGCTGGGATGCTTTCGAGTCATGTATACGGGACTTTCCGCAACCCTGGCTCTGGATGTATAAACACTGGAGATACCGTCCGGAAGTTGATGGAGACAGGTATCCAGCCTATGCCAATCGCTCAAAGAAATTTGATCGCTGGCTGGAGGGTGCCAAGCACAAAGATGACATGGAACAATAGCAGGATCTCACAATCCTCCTGCTGCTATTGCAAACAGAACCAAGGCGAAAAAAATCAGGGATCTTGCTCTTAAGCACCTGCCGCAGCCTGATCGCCCCATAAACCTGAACTCTCCTCGGCCGAATGATCATCATCAGCAACTCTCGGCTTTTCCGCTTCCTCAGCAGGGAACTCAGGTGGTTGCGGGCTTGCAGGCGGATCACTCATTACTCCATCTTTCATCAAATCACGAATATGGGAGGCGTTCAGGGTTTCATATTCAAGCAGTGCCTTGGCAATAAGCTCAAGTTCATGCTTATGCTCCAGCAACATTTCCTTTGCCTTACCATATGCGTTATCGATGAAGCGCTTCATCTCATGATCAATCTTCCGCGCAGTGTCCTCAGAATAAGAACGACTGCTCGTCATGTCACGGGCGAGGAAGGTGTGCTCATGGTGATCGCCATACTCAATCATTCCCAACTCTTCACTCATTCCCCACTGGCAAACCATCTTGCGGGCCACATCAGTCGCCATCTTGATATCCCCTCCAGCACCATTTGTAACATCTCCAAACACGATCTCCTCAGCAACACGCCCTCCCATTGAGACGATGAGATGATCAATCATTTCAAACTTGCGCTGAGTATACTTGTCTTCCTCAGGAAGAAACATGGTTACTCCCAGGGCAGGACCACGGGGGATGATGGTAACCTTGTGCAACGGATCAGTATGCTCCAGAAGTTCGTTAAGAATCGCATGCCCTGCCTCATGATAAGCGGTATTCTGTTTTTCCTTCTCACTAAGGGCAAGACTGCGGCGCTCCTTGCCCCAGCGCACCTTGTCACGAGATTCCTCCAATTCACTCAGGGTTATTGCCATAAGGCCTCTTCTGGCAGCCAGTAGTGCCGCCTCATTGATCACATTTGCCAATTCCGCACCGGAATAACCCGGTGTGCCACGCGCCACAATTCCCAAATCCACACTCTCGGCCATCTTTACCTTCTTGGCATGGACATCGAGAATCGCATGGCGTCCTTTAACATCCGGAAGGGCCACCGTAACCTGCCTGTCGAAGCGCCCGGGTCGCAACAATGCCGGATCAAGGACATCCGGACGGTTGGTTGCCGCAATAATAATTACCCCCTCCTGAGTATCAAACCCATCCATTTCCACCAACAGCGCATTCAATGTCTGCTCGCGCTCATCATGCCCTCCCCCCAAACCATGTCCGCGATGCCGTCCAACAGCATCTATCTCATCAATGAAAATCAGGCACGGTGCGTGTTTTTGACCCTGTTCAAACATATCGCGCACACGCGATGCCCCCACGCCAACAAACATTTCCACGAAATCTGATCCACTAATGCTAAAGAAAGGCACATCCGCCTCTCCCGCGATGGCCCTCGCCAGCAAGGTCTTCCCGGTTCCAGGTGCTCCCACCATAAGCACCCCTTTGGGAATCTGGCCGCCAAGTCGCTGAAATTTCTTTGGATCTTTCAGGAATTCAACGAGTTCCCATACCTCCTCCTTCGCCTCATTTACCCCGGCCACATCCTTGAAAGTTGTCTTATTGGTTTCCATCTCCAACTTCTTCGCTTTGCTTTTGCCAAAGCTCATCGCACCACGTCCGGCCATACGCATTTGCTGACGGAAGAAAAAATAAAGAATTAAAAGAATCAGGAGTATCGGCAGCAACCCAAGCAACACACTACTCAACATGTTACTGTCGATTTCAACAGTGTAGGTTAAAGGCTTACGCTCGGAACCCCCTTCGCCCTCGCCTGCAGCCCCATCCTCCTTGCCACTGAGAAGTTGCTTCAACTCTTCCTTCTGGAATTCTATATTGATAAGAACCTTGAACCCCATTGCCTCTTGCTTTGCATCCCCCGAACCCGTGGGCAGAAGCTTGCCCATCAGGTACTCCTCGGCACTGCCCTCCTTAGTGACAAGACGCAGTGGTTCTTTGTCATCAACCTGGCCGCCCTTAACATATTCAACGAATTTGTGCCACTGGATGGTTTTCAACTTCCCCGCCTCGCTTTTGGCGGTAAATGCCGCTACGATCAACATGACCGCAATCGATAACAAGATCAGGCCACGCCAGTTAAAAGACGGTTCTCCATTCCCGGTATTTTTGGGATCTTCATCACCCCCGGGGCGTTTGGACTCATGATCAGGCATAATGGACTTAATAAGGTAACTTCAGGCATGGGCTTCTTGGGACACCGACACCGGGTAGTGACACTACCACAAACCAAGCTCAGGGGCAATTGGACGATTCCCCGGAATACTATCCCGGTCCTTCTCCAACTTGCCGATTCCCAAGGTGTAGCGGTATGGTATCTTTGCATGACGCCATCCGCGTTTGTCAGAAACCCTCTGATCCCAAGCGGAATGGAAAGCTGTTCGGAGGCCTGGAGTTCCAATAAATAGCAACAAATCACAACAAATGAAGCGATCCGGGGACAACAAGCCCTTTACCGAAAATACCCGCCAGAAAAAAAGCGGGTGGTTGAGGTCCCTATTGATTCAAACCCGCCGGTTATTCCCTCTGCGCAATTCTTCTCACGACTCCGCAGAACGTGTAATTGAAGGACAACGTAACCTTATCGGCAGACTGGATGTCGTTGATCTCAACCATGTTTACGACGCCAGGGAAAGTGCACTCGGCAGCGTTAACCTCAGCACAAAGCGAGGTGAAATGATTTGCATCATTGGTCCCAGCGGTTGCGGTAAGAGCACGCTCATCCGCGCGCTTGCCGGTCATTTGCAACCGACCAGTGGACAGGTCCTAATCAACGGACATTCGCTTTATAATAACCTAGCAAGCATTCATCAGTATATTTCATACATCCCACAGGAGGACACCTTCGATCCACTCTTGAGCGTTGCGGAGAATATTGACTGTGCATCAGCAATTCGTTGTCCTCATCTGAGTCTTGCTGAGCGTCGTAAACGAACCGATTCACGACTGGTGGAGCTGGGCCTGAGCGAATGCCGTCACCGGCTTGCCGGCAACGCACAAAACAAGTTACTCTCGGGAGGTGAACGAAAGCGCCTCAATGCGGGTCTGGACATGGTGAGCATTGCCGGAGTCTACCTGTTTGATGAACCTACCTCAGGGCTCTCCTCGAAGGATTCCGAGCACGTCATGGAAATCATCTGCAGTCTCTCCCGGAACAAAATTACATTCGTCAGTATTCATCAACCCAGCTCACGCCTCTTCCATCTATTCCACAAGGCGCTGCTGCTCGACAAGGGCGGCAAGGTCGCATTCTTCGGCCCCCCCGCCGAGATGCTTGACTACTTCAACAAGGCCCACGCCGGGGAAAGCTCCCCGTTGCCTGTCAATGCAACACCCACACAGTTAAACGACACGCCACAACAACCTGATTTCATCTTCGATGTTTTAGAGGCTCCACTGCGTGACTCCAGTGGAAAGATCGTATATGAGCAGGATTCCCGCGGTCACTACACTCCAGCTCGTCGCTTCCCGCCGAACTTCTGGGCCAACCGATTCCAGAAACACTGTCTTTTACAGCAACCCCAGCAATCTGAACTTAAACCATCAGCTGACCGGAAACCCGCCACACAAACTCTCCCTCCGCCTCCAAAGCGCGGCGTCAAGGAGAGTTCACTTCACTTCACGACTCATATTAAACGTGCTTTCCTAAGTAAACTGCGCAACCGGGCAAACCTGATAACAACACTTTTGGCATCCCCGGCTCTCGCCTTTTTAATCGCCACGACATTACGCTACTCAGAGGATGAGCAATACACCTTTGCCTCGGCAGCCCACATCCCAAGCTACCTGTTTCTCACCCTTGTAGTCGCTCTCTTCCTCGGGCTGACAAACAGTGCGGATGAAATAATTCGCGACCGTGGCATGCTGACAAGGGAACGCGGCCACGGTATTCGGGTCCGGCAATACATCTCAGGAAAATTCATCACTCTCGCAGTCTTTGCCCTTTTGCAATGCTTCATCTACCTCGCAATCGGTAACGCCATACTCGAGATTCGGGAGATGTTCTGGACTTATCTCTGTTGGATGCTAATCACAGCGCTCACCGGAGTCGCCATCGGGTTGTTCATCTCAAGCACAGTGCGCGACTCGAAGACAGCGCTTAACATCATTCCCCTGGTATTGATCCCGCAAATCATCCTTGGCGGTGCTCTCATTAAATACGAGGAGATGAACCACAACCTCGATATCGTGTTCAGTATCCGGAAATGGCTGGCCAAGAATGAAGAAGATCAGCCGGAAAAACCAAGTGTGCTCAAGGTGCCTTTAATTTGTGAACTCATGCCTCTGCGCTGGTCATACGAATCCTTAGTCCTCACCCAGGACACGCTCAACCCGCTCACGCGTATAATATCCGAAATTGAAGCCGAGAAAAAATCACTCCTTTTAAAACCGGATCACGACAATGACGGCATTTCAGACCTCAATGCCAAAGAGCTCGAAAAGCTCGAAAAGCTCAAGGATGCGCAGGCAATTATATTCAACCTCGAAGCAGGTAATGATCGCGATATAAAGCGGCATCTTGATAAAATCCGGCGGGATCTCCACTCCGGAAATTTCAACCCGGAAGAAATACATTTGCCTCCTGGACCGGATACAATCTCATCAATGGATGCCTATCAGAACCAGAGGATCCGGGATCTCGTAGCCCAAGCCGAAATAGAAACTGAAGACTATCGTCTCTATGAGGACAACCCCGGGCAAAAACGGCCAAACGTCTTCTTCGGGCGTAGTAAAATCTATTTCGGAATGGAAATTCCAACACTGCGCACCAATTTGCTTGCCATGTTCGCCTTTATCACCATTTCCCTCTCAGCGCTGGCCGTGAACCTAAGGCGGCAACTGAAGCGTGTGCAATAGCCCCGCGCCCACTTCACCGGATCCGGTATCATCGAGACTCGAATATGCTGCCTAAGCGGAAGTTCCGGCTACTCCCCAACGCCCATGACCCTGCTAAAGCCCGAACGAAGTCCCCCGGAAAGGATGCTGCTAAGTGCGCCCGGGGACAGAGCCCCTAGAACATGCCGGCCATAAGCGGAACGGCAGGAAAACACGGTAAGTACCGCTCCCTCCCAATCGCGAACGCTCGCGGCAGTGGAGACGCCGTTGGTTGCCGTCGCCTCAAGTTCTCCAAGTGCCCGTTGCCAGCCTTCCGCCAAAGCGATACCGGAAGCAACAAGAGTCGAATCTGCTCCGGATTCCACGAGTTCATTGCCGCCAAGATCAGTGATGAATAAACCGGTCAGGTCATTTTGTCCGGCAGCCCATGCAACAAAACTCTCGAGACGCTCTACCAAGGTCACTCCGCTGCCAGGCAAAATCTTCGTTTCTGACACCGGTCGTGAGTCTGCCCCGCTATCCTCAGAACGCAAAAGACCGCTTCTCCTCGCGCGCTCTTTAATTGCTGCCAACTGCTCCCCTGCACGCCCGATTTCCGCACCCGCCATCGGTAATTCAACGCAATTTTCCGTGCCCAGTTCTATGGGATCCCCAAACAAATCCATCAAGGGACCCTCTTCTTCTTCGCGAATCGAACTTCCCTCGGGCTCGTTACCAAGCAGTTCAGCACCGAGGCTGGCCAGTTCATCAGAATCAATCCAGGAGCTGTCTGATGCCATCATCTTGATTCTCAAGTTCAGGCAACCCGAGTTTGCCTTCAAGTTCAGCCGCCAACTGGTCAAACGCAACTGCAGGTGCAACCGGATTACGTGAAAGGAGTCCCACGGGAACCCCCGCGCTACTGGCACGTAAAAAAATAGCATCCCTCGGGATAGTTGTTGTGCACATAATTCCAGCAGGTAAAGCAGCGCGCAACTGTGCCTCGGACTCAACACTCTCCCGTTGATCAGCATTCACCATTGTCATCACTATTCCAGCCACTCCAATATGGTTCCCTTCCCGACGAATCGCGGCAATCATCTGGAGAGCCTGCGGCACGGAGCGAACACCGAGAGGTTCCGCCTGTTGCGGTATAAGCACGAAATCAGAACCACTCAACACAGCAGAAGTAACCCCGGACATTCCGGCAGGAGTATCGATAATCATTACATCATTGCCAAGTTCCCCGAGAGCCAACAGGACATTTTCCACCCCTGATGCATCCAGTACCCGACCACCGCCAGACTCGCCAAATGACACCGAGCGACCCGCGGTAAGCAAGCTAAACTCGGGCAATCGTGTGGCCAGGACAAACTCAGCAGGTTGTCCTGACCCCGCCACCGCATCGTAAAACCCGCAACGCTCACGAATCCCCCGTGAAAGCGACAACCCTACTGATCCCTGCGGGTCAGTATCGACTAACAGCACTGAGCGGCCCCGGCGGGCCATTGAATAAGCCAGATTGATAGCGACGGTAGTCTTACCGACGCCACCTTTCTGGCTTGCTATTGCGAGTGCGGTCACTGGGGATATCGCACGCAAGATACTGACATAGGCAACCGCATAGCCACTAAAATGTGAACCGGCACCGATTATATTACTTTAATGATTGTGTGCCTTGCCATTCATTAACATAATCCTATCCAACTCCCAAATGCCAATCCCCAAATGCGGCACGTTCCATACCTGCGTTTTTTCCTGCTTCCCGCCATCTTGATGGCGTGGCAGGCATTGATATCCAATGCGGCGGCCGAAAACAAGCTACAGGGCCAGTTATCCCTCTACCTTCGGCAATATTCGGAAGATCAGGTCAACTGGCGCCCCTGGCAAAACGCAACTTTCACCGAAGGTACCCAACGCAATAAGATTATATTCGCCTCAATCGGCTATTCTGCCTGCCACTGGTGCTGGTTAATGCGACAGGAAAACTTCAAGAATCCCGGCATAATCGATTTACTTAACAGGGAATTTGTCTGTGCCAAAGTCGATCGCCTTGAGAGGCCTGATCTCGACCTTGCGTTCAGAATCTACGCCCAAACAACCGGATTACCTGCCAGTTGGCCGCTTCATGTCTGGTTAACCCCTGACGGAAACCCGCTGGCCGCAGGAAACTTCAGCCCCACGGGGCCCGGTTCAGAATCAACTCGTTTCAAAACTATCCTGACTAATATCGCCGGACGTTGGAAAAAAGAATCCAATTACATCAACACTCAATCGACCAGCAATCTCAAAAAAATCCGTGAACAGCTGAAGCGCAAGGCCGCCGCTCAATTCTCGGATCCAAATCCGGATACCGCCAGTTTGATGTTCTTCTCTGCGGTATCCGCAAATTATGATCCGCGATATGGTGGATTTGATCGTTCCTTCAAGTTTCCCAGACCTGAAACCCTGGAAGCCATTGCACGCCTCTCACAACGCGAGCCGGTAAACAGTTACCGTGCGCAGCAATGCCGTAAAATGATCACCGTTACTCTCGACGGGATGCTTGCAGGAGCCATCATTGACCCAATCAACGGCGGCATCTTCAGGTATACCAATGACAATGCATGGCGATTACCGCAATTTGAAAAAATGTCTGCCGACCAGGCGCGGATGTGCAGCGCTTTCCTCACTGCCTATCAAATAAGTGGTGATCATCGATATGCTGAAGCTGCACGGGACATCCTCGAATTTGTCAAAAAAAACTTAACCGCTGCTGACGGATCCTTCTACACGAGCCTGGCCTCCCACGGCTCGGTAGATCACCCCGGGTCCTCACTCGGAACCTATTATCTTTGGCACAAGGATAAATTGGCAAAAATCCTTGATGCCAATGAAATAGAAGCCTTCTGCATAGCATTCGGTATTCGAGAAGGAGGCAATATATGCTTCCCGGGACGTCTGGAAAACATTGACCGGGAAGCAAATATTCCGTTCGCGGACCACCCGGACGCCCGTTCACCCAAGCCGGGAAGCCCGCTCGAATCAGCAATCAGAAAAGTAATCGGCAGCAATTCCCAGAAGTTGCCCCCGCCGCGCAACGAAATGATCATTGCCGGATGGAATGGCATTGTCATCAGTGCCTTTGCAAAAGCCGGGGCAATCCTGGGAGACCCGGCATACATCGAAACCGCCAGGTCCGCCGCCAGGCAAGTTATTGCAAAGCTGTTCCAGCCTGAGGAAAATAAACTGGCACGAGGCAGGGTTGGTAAAGAAGTATTCGGCAGTGGTTTCTGCGAAGACTATATTTACCTCGCCCGGGGACTGCTTGATCTTTATCGAGCAACGGCAGATATCGAATTCTATAAAATGGCGAAAAAAATCCAATTAATCGCCGATGAGCAATTCCTTGATCCGCACTCGGGGTTATATCACCTGACGCCCGCGGCAAAAATTGCAAAATCACCATTTGGGCTTTGGGTCATAACCGATGGTGATCTGCCGTCTATAAACGGCATCGCTGCACTGAACCTGCTTGGAATCGCGGCGATTGAAGGATCACTTGCTGCCCGCCAGCGTGCAATGAATGTGATCCGTGCCACAACGCCTGAACGTAGCCTCTCGCCATCAAGTTGCGGCAGTCTCATGCTGGCAATTGATCAGGCGACAAGCCCTGCCCTACAGGCAATCATCTCTGGAATCCCGAGCGAACCCTTAACCAAGGAGCTTGCCGCTCGAATTCGCCAAAGTGCACCCGGAAACATCACCCTGATCTTCATGGACGGTAAAACGGGGCAGGAAGCCCTTCTCGCAGCCCAACCTGAACTCGCTTCTTTCCGCGCAATTGCCGGCGACCCGAAGGTTTTCCTGCGTGAAGATTCCCGGCCGCAAACCGTTGCCACCACACCTGAACTTGTACACCGGCAAATTCAGGCCCTGCTCCGTAATAATTAAAGGAATTCCCACCCTGTCCCCAGTAACCATCTCATTCTGGTAATACAGGACAAAGAGTGGTGGACAACCTTAAAGAACTTGCAACTTTACCATTCCCCCGGGCTCTCATTCTGTGTGAGCCCATCATCCAATCCCATAGCCACATGATTTCCTGGAATCCATCGACCGCGGTTTCACTCCTTTTGCTGTCCATCGCTACGCTCTCCGCCGACACGCTCAAGTTGAAGAACGGAACTGTCCTTGAGGGGAAAATAGTAAACGAGACTCCCGAATCCATCCAGTTCGAATACAACATCAGCAAGAGCATCAAGGATCTTATAACGATTAATCGTGCTGATATTAAAGTCATCGACAAAGAGGAAGCCGATGAGATAGCCCACAACGAGATTAAAAAAATCCTTCCCACTGCAAATCTCCTGACGGTCGGTGATTACGATAAAATACTGGCCGGTAAACCGGCCGAGTTCATGGCAAACTTCAAAGCCAGTAAGCTGAAGGTATTAGTACAGGATGTCATTGATCAATTGCTGGCAGAAAAAGCAAAAGTCGAGGCCCACGGCGTCAAGATTGATGGCAGTTGGATCACTGCGGAAGAAGCAAAAATAGATCCCTACAACCACGACGCACGAATCCTGGCAACACAGATGAAGGCCTCTATCGGCAATCGTAAATACTTCCTGGCATTTACCCAGTTCGAAAAGTTAGAAAAGGAATTTGAGTTCTCAACGGCCTATACGCAATCAATTGCCGCTATTGTCGGGGCACTCCCTAAATACGAGGCCAGGTTGTCTCAAGATAAGCATAACTATGAACCGCGGATGAAGCAGCGGGCAAAAGACCTTAAATCCATGGAGGAAGATGACCGCAAGCGAACCGAAGCGGCCTTTGAAAGGAAACTGAAATTATTCAGGACTCTCAGGAAGGCGGCACAGGAACGCAAGGAGCGATGGATCCCTGTCAGTGAATGGGATTTGTCCAGTATCAGCGAAACCCTTGAGAAAATTGCCAAAGAGACCAAGCGCCTCACTGAACTTGACCTGACCAAGCCCCGCACGGCCGCCACAATGATTGCGGATGCTTTTAAGGACCTCGCCGAGAACAAGCCCGTCGCAGCCAGATCCAAGCTGGGAATTGCCCGGGAAAATGGCGCCACTGGCGACATTGTAACCGGTCTCGAGGAAAGAATAGACACTGCAAGGAAAGCGGAACTGGCTGCTGCCGCCACCACCGCCACCGCCACGGCGAAAGAGGAAAATGAAGCCACGCCGCCTGAAAACAATAATTCAAAACCTCCAAAAAACGGCAAAGGTCCCGTAAATCCCAAGCAGGAAAAACAAAGCACTGACAGCAATGAGCCTGCCGGAACTTCCACTGACGCAGCGGGCAATGACAGTGAAGAAAATCAGGAAGAACCAGGAGGCCTGAGCTTGAAATTATTGCTTATTGTCCTGGCCGGTGTCCTGCTGCTGATAACCGTTATCGCTAAAGTATTTGTGAAGTCACCCGAAAAAGAGACTAGGGAATAGAACACCTAGCTCCTGAAGCATGCCGGAACCGAGGAAATCATCTCAATGCCGCGAAACTGCCGAGACCAAAATCTCCGTGGAATTAAATGTCGATGGTTCCGGAGAATCGAGCATCGACACGGCTATCCCTTTTTTGGACCATATGTTGACTCTTTTCGCGAGGCATAGCCTGTGCGACCTGAAAGTCAACGCCAAGGGTGATATAGAAGTGGATTACCACCACACCGTCGAGGATGTAGGAATTGTCCTGGGCTCATGTTTTAAAGATGCCCTTGGTGACAAACATGGAATTTCCCGTTATGGCTGGGCACTGCTTCCCATGGACGAGACACTGAGCCGTGTCGCGATCGATTTCGGCGGACGCCCGTTCCTTGCATTCAGGGCTCCGGAAAAAGTTGACAGCATCCGCGAATTCTCCTTCGGGCTTGTGGAGGAATTCCTGCGCGCCTTTGCAAATAATGCCGGTGCCAACGTTCATGTCGAAGTGCTGTATGGCCGCGATGCCCATCACATGGCTGAGTCAATTTTCAAAGGATTAGCCAAAGCAATCGACCTTGCGGCCCGGCGCGATCCACGGGTAACCGGTATCCCGAGCACAAAAAAAACCCTCTAGCCGCTGAGCGGTAAAGGAACATTATCCCTGCCAGGCACACTGTACGGCCGGTATGAATATGACTGGTATCATCGACTACGGAGCCGGAAACCTCAAAAGTCTCTGCAATACCCTTGAGGCAATCGGGGCAGATCAAAAACTAATCCGCCAACCTGATGATCTTGATGGCATTAAAACCATCATCTTCCCCGGTGTTGGTGCCTTCGGCGACTGCGCACGACACCTGGAAAACCAGGAACTAATCAACCCACTCAGGGAATGGATCCAGCAGGATCGTCCATTCCTCGGGATATGCATTGGCTTCCAGATGCTCTTTGAGGGCAGTGACGAGAGTCCCGGTTGTTCCGGGCTCGGGGTATTACCCGGACAGGTCGTGCGCTTCCCCGACATCCCGGGAATGAAAGTCCCCCACATGGGATGGAACCAAGTTCATTTAAAGGATGAGGATGATCACGCATGGGATGGCCTGGGCAAATCCCCTTATTTTTATTTCGTACACTCCTACTTCCCGCAACCCGTGAACGAATCGATCATTGCCTCCACCACGCCCTATGGGAATTCCTTCGTCTCAAGCGTGCGCCGTGGCCAACTCCTGGCCACACAATTTCATCCGGAAAAAAGCCAAAGCGCAGGATTCCGGCTGATCCGAAACTTTCTTCAAGAAACATCCTCATAAGCATTGTCACCACGCACTCCTGCAATAATAGTCAGCCGCGACATATCCTCCGCCGTATCTCCCCGGCCTGCGATCCCCGAGTTACTGACTGACGCGCATCGGCATCAGGACATAGAGAAAAGAACCCTCAGTCTTGAGCACTCCGGGACTCATCTCATCAATAAGATCAAGGTAAACCTCATCAGTATCAAGGTTCCTCAAAGGCGCCATGAGAAAATCCGGGTTGAATGCAATTGAAAACTGCGGGCCTTTATAGGCTACATCCATTGTCTCCGAAGCCTCACCCACTTCAGGAGAATTTGCGGTAACATCAATCTTGTTTTCTCCGAAAATGCATTTAACCGAGTTGGATTTCTCGTTAGCAAGCAGGGATATACGGTTCACCGTGCTGAGAAAAGTTTCACGCTCAAGGACAATGCGCTCTTTGGTTTCCTCTGGAATCACCTGCCTATAATTCGGATAATTGCCTTCGATCAATTTACTGACCAGAAGGTTATTATTAAGTTCAAATGCAACCTGCGACTCGCTGATGAATATCTTCACATCACCTTTATCCGTTAGCAGGCGTTGCAATTCATTGACCGCCTTGGTCGGGACAATGACCTCCGTTTCACGGCTTTCAGGAAACTCAATATCATTCTCAACCATGGCAAGCCTGCGTCCATCGGTCGCCACAAGCGTTAAGGCTCCTCCTTTAAACGAACAGAATATACCATTGAGGACATAACGCGTCTCATCAGTTGAAATCGCATACGAAGTCATCCTGAGCCCGTCTTTAAGAACGCCCTGGCTGATCTTGTATTCATTGGCATCATCAAAGGTAGCCAATGGCGGGAACTCATCCTTGGCCAAACCAAGTATCTTGAAAAAACTGGGACCACTACGGATCGAAGCTGCATTCTTTGAATCCACCTCTACGCTCACTTCATTAGCGGGCAGTTCCCTGACAATACCGGCCAATCTCCTGGCAGGAAGCGTTGTCGATCCCGATTGCTTGACCTTTGCCTTCACCGAACCGGTGACCCCGACATCAAGGTCAGTGGTAGTCAGGCGCAGCGAATTGCCGTCAGCCTCAAGCAAGACATTTGAAAGGATGGGCAAAGTTGTACGGCTGCTGACCACATGCTGTACCTGCTGCAATCCTTCGAGGAAATCCTCCTTTGTGATAGTAAATTTCATGCTAACTACAAACTCTTGCGCTCCAGTGCCGCATAATCACCCATACAGACCATTAAGGAAACCAAAATAATCGAGCGATATTGCACTGAAAAATAGGGAGTGTCTAATACAAACTGGACATCAACGCTGCTAGTGGGCGTATTGAGAGCAATTTAATCTGGATTCCCTCTACAATAAAGTCGCCCTGAAACCATGAACTCCACCTGACACCCCCCATTAAACACTGGAAAGCCGGCCACCTAAAATACTGATTTTCTGCCGCACCTCCTTGGATTCCTCAAGACGTCTCTCCACCTTGCGCACCGCATGGATGATCGTTCCGTGGTCGCGACCAAAAGCCCTGCCGATTTCCACCAGGGAATGGTCCGTCATTGTCCGGGAAAGATACATGGCAACTTGACGGGCAAAGGCAATATCCGCCTTACGGCCCCGCGCGGTCATGTCAGCAATACGTACGTCAAAATGCAATGCAACCTCCTTCTGGATAGCCGTAATAGTAATTCGCCGGCGCCCCTCCTCACGAAGAATATCCTTTAGCAATCCCTCGATGACCTCATCAGTGAGGGCCTTTCCGCTCAATGATGAATAACTTGCCAAACGCATCATTGCACCCTCCAGGCGACGAATACTCTTGCGAATACGGTCAGCCAGGAATTCAACAATCCGATCCTCAAGCGTGACCTCCCACATGGCCATTTTCTTGCGCAGGATTGCCAGGCGCGTCTCTACATCCGGCAATTGTAATCCGGCAGTCAACCCCCACTCGCAACGCGAGACAATCCTCTCCTCAAGAGCCGATATTTCATTGGCAGGACGATCGCTGGTCAAGACAATCTGGCGCTGCCCGTCACAGATCATATTAAAGGTGTGAAAGAACTCTTCCTGTGATTTCTCCTTTCCTGCAAGGAAATGGATATCGTCAACCAGCAGCAGGTCAGCCCTGCGGTACTTGTTCCTGAATTTAGAAAGGGTGTTATTCTGCAGAGATTCAATGAACTCATTGGTAAACTGCTCGCAGGTCATATAGACAACCTTGGCCTTGGCGTTTTCGAGCAAATACTGGTGGCCAATCGCATGCAACAAATGCGTCTTGCCAAGCCCCGGGCAACCCCAGATGAAAAGAGGATTATACCCCTCAGCACGACCATTGGAGACGGCGCGCGCTGCCGCGTTCGCATACTCATTATTTGAACCGACCACAAACGTATCGAAACGATGATTGCGATTGAGTCCCGCGCGCTTAATGGACTTCTCAACGCTGCCGACCGGAAGTGGCGTAACCATCTTTGAGTGCGGAGACGGTTTCTTTTGTCGTGCTGCCACTTTCACCTCTGCCTCATCCGCAATCCCTGCACAGGGTTCGCTGGCAACCTCCTTATCAGCCCCCTTCTTCATGGAATGAACGGGTTGCCATTCAACCTTGCGCACCTCTCCAAGGGTCCCAATGACCGCGTGATTGAGTATGGCAATATAGTTCGAGTCGATCCAAAGCCCGTAAATATGGTTTGGCACACGAACCAGTAACCGGGATTCATCAGCCTCTATCAGTTGCGTGGACGAGAACCAGCGCCGGAAAGTGTCCGCACTGACCTGCTCCTTGACCTTGGAGCAGATTTCCTTCCAGATGGTATTAAGATGATCCGCCATCAACTATCCGTGTGCAGGGGAAAACGGATTGATAGCGACTGCTTCTCTGAGAGCCACGTTACGATACCGATGTAAGTAAAAATTGTCATTTGTTGTTATCTACTGTCTCGGATCCCGGTTTGTTTGCGTTCATCCGGAACCGAAATTCATTCACCCGAAACCGCCCGCCTAGCAGTCAAGCGGTTTCAAATTCTGTTATGCCAATGGTTATCGTCGCCAGAACTCCCTGCAAATCTGCCCATAAGCCGTAAGCCGGACATCTCCCCAAAAAACCCAAATTTCCATCGCCGCCCGATGTTAAATAGACTCAGCGATTTTTCACAAGAATTTTCGTTTCAAAAACGAAAAAAAATATATTGGGATTTAAACCCGGAGAAGTTTCCGCCGATATCACAATCCTCCAACCCACTATAAATAAATTTGCCCGGCAAGCTCAAGACATCCGGGCAACACACTCACCCGGAAGATAAAAATAAATTCTAAAAAAATAAAAATTTACCCTATCCTAAATACTAACCGAGACATATCGACGTTGATGCCTCAATGCGAGGAGGCTATGTGCCAATCATGCCTTTTTCCTGGAGGGAATCCACAACCCTGCCCCCAGGGTGATCAAACAAGTCAGAGGCCACATCCAGGCAAAACAAAACACTGATTTCACCCCGCTACCCGCAGTATTAAGCTCATAAGTGAAAAGAGTAGCCAAAGCCTCAGCAGAGATCAGCTTTGCCTTGATTAGCAAGACCCAAATATCGGTCTGCACAAACATAACGGCCACAAAAGATATCAACGACCCGGCGAGAAGACCCCGAAAGGAACCCCGGCCAATCATTGCGCACAAAAAAATCGCCAATAACGGGCCCACCGTGTAGGTCGTCATCCCAAATGCGAGAGGCAAAATGGGAATGTCCTCACGCGCTATCGCCAGCAACAGGGTAAACCCCGTCAGTGCCAGTCCCCATCCAACGACCAGTAGACGCGAGCGCGCCATGAGTTGCCTTTCAGATAGGCTGATCTCCCCCCTCTCCGGATGGTAGAAGAGTGAAAGTGTCGTCTGGCTTAATGCGGCAAGGATTGAATCGAGACTGGAAATCGCCGCCGCAAAAACCCCTGCCAGGATCAGGCCACTAAGACCAACCGGCAGGGCCAGCACAATCCAGATTGGGAAGATATAGTCAGAAGTCCCCGAGAAAGTCTCCCCACTGGAAACCGTTACCGCCTGTGGCACAATCACCTTGGACTTTTCTCCCGTCTCCGGATGCTCCGCGAAAGTCGCTGAATCCCTTATATCCTGGACGTTTTCCATACTTGCCCCGAATACGGTAGCTAACTCCTGATCACCAAAGCCCTCCTGATGACTGTCCACAAAAAGAGCCGTGCCGATCAGCAACATCAGCAGGGTAACCAACTGCCCGAAGGAGCTGAAAAGGATCGCCTTGCCGGCAGCGCGGGCATTTCTGCAACAAAACATGCGCTGCGCAGCAAGCTGATCGACACCGAAAACCCCCAGATTCTGGAATGGGACAGCAAACAGCGCCACCCACAGGGTAAATTTCAAGTCCGCACCAAGCCCGAACTCAGGGTTGAGGATACGTGTGCGTCCAAAGTTGTCAGCAGTCTCCATCATGGCTGACCACCCCCCATCAATCCCACCGATCAACCACATCAGCGCAATCACTCCCCCCAGTGCAAACAATGCGAACTGCATCACATCAGTCCATATTACCGTGCGCATCCCTCCCATCAGCGTCCAGCCAATTGCAAACAAACCGATAACCACGATACAAACCCATAGCGGCATCCCGGTTACCACCTTTAACGGAATGGCCGCCACAAGCACACGCACACTCTGCGCCAATATGCTCCCAATCGTGAAAAAGATCGTCGCCAACGTCTTCACGCTTAAACCAAGCTTCAAGCCCATATAGTCGTATGGGCTGTATATCTCCTGCTCGTAATAAACACGCACGAAATACCTGGCAATCATCATCCGGGCTATAATCGAACCCACTGCCCATTGCAGGTAGGTAAAGTCACCGTGCAGGGCAAACAACGTTCCCGGCACACCAATAAAGGTCACCCCGCTGATCTCGGTGGCGATGATGGAGCCACTAACGGCCTGCCATGGCATTGAACGCCCGCCAAGGAAAAAGTCCTTGATCGTTCCCTGCTTGCCGCGCATCGCGTGTCCAACCCAAGTCGTCAGCCCGAGATAGCCGAAAACCACCAGCCAATCAACATGCGTGAAATACTCATGGATTTCCATTAGTTGAAATGTTCCCGCCTCTTTGCTAAAAGATCAACGTGGATTCGATTGATCAAATTTGAGCGGATCCTTTGCTTGAACTATTTTAAAAAATATGGACAAAGCCCTAGATCCCCTCGCCCACCTGCTGCGCCAGCGGTTAACACTCATCGCCGACCATGCCTTCCGTGACCGCGATCCACAGGCTCACCTGGAGGCACTTAAAGGCATCTTTGAGGAAATACAGCGCGAACATGAAAGCCTGAAGGGAATGATTCCACCCCGGCTTGAACATTTCCTCAGTGGCGGCAGCTATGATAAGGCTCTCGCCTTCATTGATCAGGGCACCGGGAGCTAACCTGCCCCTGTTTGCAGGCTTGACCCTTTCCGGTTTCTGCCTTCTTCTTGCTGAGCTACCCCCGTAATAAAACAAAATAGAAATCATGGCTCACCAACTTCCCGAACTCCCTTATACCCACGATGCGCTCGAACCCCACATTGATGCGCGCACGATGGAAATCCACCATGGCAAGCACCACAACGCATATGTCACCAACCTGAATAACGCCATCGCCGGTAACTCGGAGCTTGAAGCCAAGTCCATTGATGAGCTCATTGCCAATCTTGACGCGCTACCCGAAGACATCCGCGGTGCGGTACGCAACAACGGCGGGGGCCACGCCAACCACTCACTTTTCTGGACCAGCATGGGACCGGGTAAGGGAGGTGAGCCCAGCGGGGCACTTGGTGATGCCATCACCTCAACTTTCAACAGTTTTGACAGCTTTAAAGAAGCATTCACCAAAGCCGGAATGACCCGTTTCGGAAGTGGCTGGGCATGGCTGAGTGTCACCAACGGTGCCCTTGCAGTCAGCTCGACTCCAAACCAGGACAGCCCGGTGATGGAAGGCAATACCCCGATTTTGGGCTGCGATGTATGGGAGCACGCCTATTACCTCAATTACCAGAATTTGCGGCCCGACTACATCACCGCCTGGTGGAACGTGGTTGACTGGGATGCCGTTGCAGCACGCTTCGACGCGGCAACTTAAGCTCATCCGACTCCGTCAGCCTGATTGATGTGCCATTGCCCGGATTCACCCGGTGCAAAAAAAAGTGATGCTGCAACTCCTTCCAACATTCCTGATATATCTTTTTCTGCTGTCCGCAGCAGGAGCGCTACCCCGCGACGGTGATCTTGGTAAACAGGAGAACAACTGCAACGAAGAGCCCGTCAATACCCTGACCGAAAACGAAAAAACGGCAGGCTGGAAACTGCTCTTTGACGGCAGGAGCGTTGAAGGTTGGAGACACTATAAATCAGCGACGGCAAAAATTGCCGGTTGGTGGATCGAAGATGGCACGCTGCATAAGCCTGGTGGCGTGCGTGCAGGTGATATCATGACCATTGACACCTATGAGGACTTTGAGTTTTCCTGGGAATGGAAGCTACAGGCAAAGGGAAATAACGGGGTTAAATACTTTATCACCGGCGAGCGTGGTGCCGCAATTGGCCACGAGTACCAGATGATCGATGATGCCACAGTCAAGGATCCCTACTCCTCCAATGCCTCGTTCTACCTGGTCGTCAAACCTGTTAAGGACAAGCCCGGCAAAGCGATGGGGGAATGGAACCGCTCAAAGATCCTCGTGCGCGGCAACCATTGCGAACACTGGCTCAATGGCAGGAAGGTGCTCACCTATGAATGCGGCAGCCCTGAGATCATGGATCGCGTTACCAAAACGAAATTCAAGAAATACCCGGGATTCGGAAAAAAAATCACCGGTCACATCCTGCTCACCGACCACAAGGATCCCTGCTGGTATCGAAACCTGAAAATTCGCGAACTCAGTAATGGCTAAGCGGAATCAAGGATTATATCTTACTCCGGGAGGCGCAACGAAAGGACGGGAGATTGATTGTCCAGGATGTCCCGGCATTGCAGGCGAACAATAATTCGCTTTAAATCAATCCCTTCGGGAAGCATAAGATCTGCTTGCCGGGCATGTGGCTGCACCTTTTCAATCCTTGCCAAATGAACCCCCTGTGTTGACGGTTTATCAAATAAGCTAAGCGCAAAGCTGAACTGTGGCAGGGTGGCAGGATCATTTTCCCAACTCACCGTTAATTTACCGCCTGTCTGGACGCTCAACTTGGCAGAGCGGAGCTTGATGGGGGCATACCCTGGCTTCCCGGCCCTGCGCTGAATCTCATGGCGGGAGGGATTTGCGGTGGTGGGAACAGTTTTTCTGCCACCTGCAGTCATGAAGTAAAACGCACCCGTCTCATCCCGGGATGTGCCAGCATTCCAGTTTGTCCGGAAATTAAATGATCGTTTGCCCTTCTCCAGGTCCCAGAAGTTAACTGAATACCTGCCGCTGCCAAAAGCATGCCACTGACCGTCGACTTTGCGTTTCCAGCCCCTGCGAAAATTCACCGTGCGCTGCCGTTGCCCGGTCTCCAGCCAGTCCTCAATAAAGGCATCGGTCCCGCCCTGGAAAAATGCCCCCTTGGCCGCGACATCCATGGTCACCAGGTGAGTCCACTTACCGGTCCTGGCACTTCGCACCCAGTAACCATAAAAACTATGATCGCCAAGCGGCCAGTAGCGCAGAGCAAGGGTATGCCAGGTGTCTGTTTCCCATCCCAGTTCAAAATTCCAGGATTTAAGGCCGGTTCCCTCTCCCCCGAACTTCTCCGTAATGGTTCCCGCCCCGCGGTAAACAGCCCTGATGGGAGCCGCGTGACTCTTGTGATCCCAAATGGAAAAAATATAGTTATGCCCCCTGGGATGCGCCTGCAACCCGGCATACCCGGCAGCACGTCCCCGCCAGCCAAGGGTCTCGTAATAGGTGAATTTGGCCTCTCCCTCCTTCGGCACACGCACTTCATTAATGATGATGTGGCCATCCAGGTTGTCGTCAAAGACAAGGTGTGAGGAAGGTGCTGCATTCTGTCCGGCGAAGCCAATCACCGGACACGCCAAAAAACTCAAGGCCAACAGCCATGCAGAATTTTTCTTAAGGGGAATTAGTGGCAAGAGTAAATTCATCAACCCACGACCATAAAGCGCCTCATCGCGAAAAGACAGCATCATCAAGTTCAAAAAAAAGAATACAATCACCGCGATAGCGGCCAGGCCTGGATAAGGTCGGTGGGAGCACCGAACTGCGGGGGAATAGGAAATGCAACCTCTGCTTCCGGGTCGCTGGAATAGCTCTGCTGCCAATGCTCCTTGGCCAGGGGAAATGCAAGGTTGCCGATACCAAGTGCAGGAAATTCCTTACCTGAAGCAGCACGATCAGCAGACAAACGCAGCACCAGCAGGTTCAAGTCCCCCGGCCTGAGGATTTGACCAGGAATTTTCCATTCTCCAGGTGCCCTTACACTCAGTTTCTCGCCATTAAAATAAACGGTGGCCTGCGGTTGCGATTGCCACGAAATGGAATAATCCCCCTTGCCAACCCCGGCGGGAACCCGCAACAGAGTGCGCATATCCCTGAAGGCCCCGGCCATAACCTTGGTTCCGGGGCGATGCCAGCCCTCCGCCTCACGCCTTTCATCGGGATCAGCCGGCAACCCGGAAGGAGCATCCCGACCAACCGCCCAGTAAACGGCATTAAAGAGCAGGTGCTGAAAAGGCGAGTTGGAAAAATCTCCAGGATTGCCCAGCACTGTACAAAATGATCGCCCGCCATCGCTGCGCGTGAATGTCCATGCCGCCGGTTCACGAACCTTTCCTTTTGCCCTCTGGCCCCTAACGATCACCTGAGTTCCCGGCAGAAGTGACGCCTTTCCATAGCGCGCCAGTGTCTTCCACCCGGTTGCAGGAAGATGGGCAGCAACCGGGTGATATACTTTTCCCCAGTTGGCCAGCACCTTCAAATCTGCGGCATCCTTGAGCCGGGCACCGGAATCTGCGCCAAACACCTGCGGCCAGTCACCAAGCCCGATCCCGATCACCGGTTTCGCCGCAGCCACATGCTTAAGGACGGCAGCCCTGATTTCTGCCGGGAATTTCTCGTGCGACGTACATATCAAAAGCGCATCAGCATGCGCAATATGCCTCAGGCCCTCAGGCTCTTTCCCCTCCCCGGGACTGGAAACCGTAAAATGCACGCGAACCTCCGGGTCAAGGAACCGGCGGGCAAAGGCCTGCAAAACAGGCATGTTTCCCGGGTCAACAAGCACCACCAGATGCGGTCGATTGTCATGACTGAATCGAAAAGGGTTGCCGCCCACAATTTGCTCACTGCTGATCGTTGGACACACGTGCGACTCAATGTGCCTGATTATCAAGTCAAGGCCGGTGAAGTGGCTGACATACGGCCAGCGCCGCGGATTATACATGACATCGGTGCAATCACGCAAAAGAACAGTATCCATCCCCGCGCGCACCATCTGGCGCAAGCCAAACGGACGACCGAGCACACACATGTTGGTGTGCACCCCGCAAAGCAGGACGTGCCTTATGCCCTGCTCCTTGAGGACGTTCCAGACAATATCTCCCTCCACTGCAATATAGTCATTGTCGTTGATCTCCAGTTGCCTTGCCTGCCTAAGCCACGGTGTTCCCGGCTTCCTTCCCTCCTTCTCAAGCCGTGCCGCCCACTGCGCATTCTCCCATGCATCCTCATCCTCACCCCCATCAGACTGGTCGATCGGGTATGTCGCACTCTCCTCGGATGGGATACGATGACACCAGGCCTCCATGCCCTGCTGAGACTCAGGGGCAACGGGTGCCTTCAGCGCGCGCCTGCGCGCGGGATGCCCTGCATAGGCTGGCATACAGTCACTGGGGGCATGAATGATCGTCGCGCCCCGGGCACGTGCCTTTTGCAACACCTCATTGAGACGTGGCGCGAATTCGTTCACGCGACGCACAGCCGTGACCGAGTGGTGCGAGTCCCACATATCGCACACGATGATTGCTGTCTTTTCCGGTTGCCACTCAATCTGCCGCCACGTGGCAGCATGCTTGCCGCTTTCACGAAGGGTAAAGGAAAACGGGTCGGCTTGGAGACTGGTGGCCATGGCAGGTGCAAATAACAGGCAGAGGACAAAACTCAGGCGAAAATGTAAACCCTGCAGCAGTTCCTTGAGCATGTTCATGATTGTGAAGACATCATGGGCCGGAAGCAAGACGCCTTTGCAGATGGGTGCAATTTAACGAAATTACTCCTCCAGTTTCCGGTTATTTGAAAATACCAAAATTATTGATCAAATGTTCATTGCGAATCCTGAAAACGATAGGCAGGATGCATATATTGATATGCACGGGCTTACTGTAACCGAACGAAGTGACCGATTGCCGACGGGGCCAATCGCAGTGGTGTGCATGGACGGATGTGAAACCGTCCTGGTTGCCGCCGCCAACACAGGCCGCAAGGTGTTGATGGTGACCGCGAAAGAAAAACTGCGCGACCGGCTTTCCCCCGGGCTGTTAACTGACGGGGTGATTGTCATGGCATTTTCTTCAGAGAAAGCCACCGAGACACACAAGCCAACACATGGAATTTCAGGTGTTGAGGAACTGGCAGGGGAACATTATCACCTCGTTTCTTTACCCCACCAGCGGTTTTAACTTCGATGAATTCTACGATCGCCTCAACGGGAAGGCATTTGTCATCTACCCGGGCAAGGTCACCAAGGCTGACTGTTTCCTCATTAGTCACATCGGTCATTTGTTCCCGCGAGGCGGCAAACGAGATGAATCTCCTGGATGAGTCAACGTAAAGAACAAATCCGGCATGAACACTTACCCACATCCCTGGCTGATAAAGACATGATTAAACGCTGGTTAACACAGACCCGCCCCCCGCTCTTCGTGGCATACTGCATCGCGGCGGCCTTCTGCACCTACTTCTGCATGTATGCCTTCCGCAAGCCGTTCGGGGCGGCAACATTTGAAGGGCTCAAGTTCCTCGACACCGAAATCAACCTCAAGACCGCATTCGTGATCAGCCAGATCATCGGCTACACGATCTCAAAGTACATGGGCTGCAAGTTCTGCTCGGAAATCGGGCGAGCGTACCAGGCGAAGGCCCTGGTTGCCATGATAATCATTGCGCAGCTGGCGCTGCTGGGATTTGCCGTGCTTCCGGAAAACCTGAAGGTGGCTGCCATCTTCATCAATGGCGTGCCCCTGGGAATGGTATGGGGACTGGTGTCGCGTTACCTTGAGGGGCGCAAGACCGCCGAGCTGCTCTTCGCCGGCTTAAGCTGCTCATACATCCTGGCCAGTAGTTCGGTGAAGACAGTGGGAGGCTGGACCATGGAGAGCGGGGTGACTCAATTCTGGATGCCGGCAACAGTCGGGGCCATTTTCCTTGTTCCTTTTTTCCTCTCCGTCTTCTTCCTCAATCAACTGCCCCCTCCCAGTGAGGAGGACATCACCAGCCGCAGTAAACGCACCATTATGGACGGCAAGGACAGGGCGGGCTTCATCAGGCAATTCCTGCTGGGAATGATCCTGCTCCTGGTGCTGTATTTCTTCCTGACGGCATACCGGGATTTCAGGGACAACTACATGCCCGAGGTATTCACCGCCATGGGCTATGCCAGCGAACCGACACTCTTCTCAAGGGCGGATTACCCCATCGCATTCGGTATCATGGTGGTCATGGCCCTGCTCAACCTCGCCAAAAACCATCGTCGTGGCCTGCTCGCCGTGTTTGCCGTGATGATTTCCGGGATGCTCCTCATGGGGATAGCGACCGTGCTCAAGGACATGGACAAGATAAGCGGCATGTGGTGGATGATCCTCATCGGCTTCGGCGCCTATTTGGCCTATGTCCCCTTCGGGGCGGTTCTCTTCGAGAGGGTCATGGCCTCAACCAAGGCGGCGGGAACCGCGGTGTTTGCCATCTACCTGTGTGATGCGGTAGGCTATACAGGTTCCGTCGGCATCCAGATCTACAAGGACCTGGGGCATCCCGACCTCGACTACTACCAGTTCCTGCGCATGTTCACCTACGCCATGGCAATCACCGGCACCGTGCTCTTTCTTCTCAGCTCGATTTACTTCTACCGCAAGGCAGGGGCAGCTATCCCGCCACTGGAAAGGTAAAGCCCGTCTACTTCTTACCGCCCCCTACAGGCAGGAACTGGATCGCGTCGACAATGACGTACTTGCCCTCAGTACCGGCAGTGCCGATGATCACGGAACCCGATTTCCCCTTCTTGAAACGAAAGGTTCCCAATGAACGAAACAGCTTGTTGATGGGAGCCGGCTTGCCCTCATTAACCTTCACGATACTCTCTCCATCCGCGTGGCGTATGGTCACGGGCACCGAGTTGGCCCGCCTGACATTGGAATTGTGGGACATGCGCACCTCGTAACGCCCTGTCCTCGGCAGGTCCGGTACAAAGGTGGCTGACTTCTCGCCCTTGGCCTCCTTCATGTCGTGAATGTAACTCACCCCCACGAAAGGCGGCGTGTGCACGGAATGCTTCCACCTGCCGACCAGTTTGGCCTCGCTATCATCCACCACGATACCGGGAAGTGCCCCGGGATCTGGCTTGATGAAGCGAATCATCGCGGGATTATCCACCTCTCCGGGCTTTGGCAGGCTCGGGGAATCCGCCCATCCCGCAGATAAAGCCGCAAAAAGGCTCAATAGTGAAACAATACGAAGAGAGGACATTGCCAAGGATACCAGCAATGGGGATAATAGCCATCCAAAGGCATGTTTCCAATCCGCTCATTCTTTACCTGCATCCCGTCTATTCTGTTCCTCCTCGGCCAGTTCCCCAAGCTCCCAGAAAAATGGCAGCAAGGAAGAGCAGCCTTAAGCCCGGTTTCTCTCGTTGTGTCTCCATCAAGGCCATACACCTAGTCCCAGGAATAGATGATCCGGGTATAATAGGTGGTGTCGAGCTTCTCCCGCACCGCAGGTTCACTCTCAAACTCGTTCCTGATGCCCATGCGCACCTTCCATTGCCGGTTTCCGGCAAGGGGGAACACCAGGCCGCTATCCTGGACAAGCCGGTCATTTCCCAAACCGCCCAGGGCCGGCACATAGGTAATGTCGTTTTTGATCGAGAAGAAATCATTGACCCGGTAATGATGGGCAAGCCCGAGGTCAAGCGTCATGGAAGACTCATCATCCCTGCTGCTTTCGTAAGCGGTATAGCGATAACCGGGACCGAGACGCGCAACCAGGGTATGGTCCTTGTCATTAATCCATCGATATGAAACCCCGGCGGCGGAGGTTGAGCGCAGGTCGACCGAGGTAATGGCATTCCTCTCTATCTCTGAGCGCAAATACCAGCCGATGGTATCCCTGCGGAAAACCTCGTAGGATGCGCCACCCCCGGAACGATCCGCTGTCTTGCCGCCGTTCTTCTCGCGGTTCTCATACTCTGCTGAGAGGAGCAACTCGTCATGCTCCCCCTTGAGCTTGACTTCAAGGTTTCCGCCAATACTGAAGTCCTCGCTGTTACCCTTTTTGCCGAGAAGGTCAAACCCGCCGGTAAAATACCATTTACGCTTCACCTCTGATTTTCTGAACTTTTCAAGGGCACTCACGGGATCCTCCCCATAAATCGGCAAGACCCGCTCAACAGCCTTTATTGCCACCTCCCGGAAAACGCCGCCAGATTGAATCCTGATCCCTTTCTCGCCCACTGCCTCAGGCTTTCCGGTAAGCGTCTCACCACCGGAAACCCGAAATAAAACTTCCTCATCAGTAGTAAATGAAGTGATTTTTCCCTGATCAATATTGATGGTTCCCGCATAGGAGGTTTTCAACTTGATGATGCCCTTGTCCATCCCCAAAACCTTGCCGGCCAAGCGCGAGCCATCAGCAGTCAACACCACATCAGCACTAGCAAACCCGGAAAAAAGAAAACAAAGAGAGGTAACGGTAAGGATAAATTTCATGGCAAAAGGGATGATTTACTCGTTTAAGAAGGCGATTTTGTCACCGAAAACTCGCGGGGAAGCAAGCCGAATCATGCCAGCAATTCCGGGATCACCCTGCCAAACGCATCGGTCAGGCGGAAATCACGCCCCTGGTGACGGAAGGTGAGGGATTGGTGGTCGATGCCAAGGCAGTGCAGGACAGTGGCGTGCAGGTCATGCACATGCACCTTGTCCTCAACCGCAAAATAGCCGTAGGGGTCAGTCTTTCCGTGGACAATTCCCGGTCGAATACCGCCTCCCGCCATCCACATGGTAAAGCCGTGCGGATGATGATCACGACCGAAATTACCTCCTCCCCCCTGAGCCATCGGGGTACGGCCGAATTCCCCGCCCCAGATCACCAGCGTATCCTCAAGCAGGCCCCGTTGCTTGAGGTCTTGCAGCAGGGCGGCGATCGCCTGGTCCACCGAGCGGCACCTCGCCGTGTGCTCCTTGACGATATCGCCGTGTGAGTCCCAACCCTTGTCATAAAGCTGGATAAAACGCACACCTCGCTCGGCAAGCCTGCGGGCAAGCAGGCAGTTATTGGCAAAGGAAACCTTGCCGGGTTCAGCCCCATACATGTGCCGCACGGATTCAGGCTCGGTGGCAACGTCGGTTAATTCCGGAACGGAAACCTGCATCCGGTAGGCCAGTTCATACTGGGCAATCCTGCTGACAATCTCCGGGTCGCCCACCGCATCGTGGTGATGACGATTCATCCAGCCAAGCAGGTCAAGCTGACGGCGGCGCTCACTGCGCGGGACACCCTTGGGATTTCTCACATACAGGATGGGCTCACCACTGGAACGAAACTGGACACCCTGGTGCCTTGAGGGCAGGAAACCCGGTCCCCAGTAGCTGTCGAGCAGCGGCTGGATATTCTTGCCCGATGCCAACACCACGAAAGCGGGCAAATCGCTGTTCTCCGTGCCCAGGCCGTAGGAGGCCCAGGCACCCATCGCGGGCCGGCCAAAACTGACACTGCCGGTATTCATGAACATCACCGCCGGGTCATGGTTAAAGGAATCGGTATGCAGGGAGCGGATCACGGCGATATCATCAATGATCCGGGCTGTGTTGGGAAAGAGCTCAGATACCTCGGTGCCACTCTGCCCGTGCCGGCGAAACTTCCACGGAGACTTCTGCACCAAAGGCGAAGCACTCTTGATCATGGCAAACTCATGGTTTCGGATGATCTCCTTGGGCATCGGCTTGCCGTGCTGCTCCTCCAGCAGCGGCTTGGGGTCAAAAGTATCCACGTGCGACGGACCGCCCGACATGAACAGGTAAATTACCCGCTTTGCGCGCGGGGGAATCGTTCTCCACTCCACGTCCGTACCCTTAGCCACGGGTCCCGCTGCCCGCCCTTCATCGAGCATTGAGCCCAGGGCAAGGGAGCCCAGGGCAAGTGGGGTGCGACCGACAAAATAGCGCCGCGTGATGGAGGCAGGGTCAGGATGAATCATTCGCGCGTGAGGGTTTCATCCAGGTTCAGCAGGACCGAGGCAATCGACACCCAGCCGGCTTTCTGGTCAGTACTCTTCTCAATAAATTCCATGAATCGCTTAAGTTCACCGGGATCAGGATAACGTCCCAGGCAAACCCGGAATGCATAGCGTATCCTTGCCGTGGAAGTTTCCTCCTGCGCGCCGGAGACAATGCGCCCGGCAAATGCCATCGCAAGCTCATGGAACACGGGATCATTCATGGTGACCAGTGCCTGTTGCGGCGTGTTGGTAATCGAACGGCGGGTAACGCATACCTGCCGTGGCGGGGCATCAAGTGCTGCCAGGGCCGGGTGCAGGGCCATGCGCTTCCAGTAGGTGTAAAGGGTCTTGCGGTAACGACCATCCCCCTTGGAGTTGACCCAGTTGAAATTGGAATTTGCGGCGGCATTCTGCCCGCGCTCCTCATAGAAACCTTTCGGTTGCAGGGGAAAAACCGGAGGGCCTCCAATCACCGGGACAAACAATCCACTAACGACCAGTGCCTGGTCACGAATCTGCTCAGCTGCAAGCCGGCGACGCGGCATCCCGACAAGCCGCTTATTGCCCGGGTCCTGGCCGGCAACCACCGTTGATGACTGCCGGTAAGTGCGCGAGTTTACAATAAGGCGCACCAGGTGCTTGCGGTCCCAGCCACTGCGCACGAGTTCATCGGCCAGCCAGTCAAGTAATTCCGGATAAGAAGGCCTTGCCCCCTGGGCCCCAAAGTCGCCCGGAGTGGCAACCAGCCCGAGCCCGAAGAAGTGTTGCCAGAGGTAGTTGACAGCCACCCGCGACGTCAGTGGATGCCCTGGTGAAACAAGCCAGTTTGCAAAGCTCAAGCGTGTGAGCTTTTCTCCACCTGGAAGCGCGGAAAAAATCCCCGGCAACCCGGGTTCAACCTCCGCTCCTTTTTGCTTAAAGTCTCCGCGCAGCAGGATATGGGTCTTGCGCGCCGTGACCTCTTCCGCCATCACCGGGACGCTGACAGTGCGCACCCTGATTGCATTGACTTTCTGCTCAAGTTCCCGCCTCTGTCGGGAAATCTCGGGAGCCTGCAATGCCCGCCGGTAAATCCGGACATCCTTTAATTCGCCAGCGAAGCGGTATGCACCGGCATCACTGGAATTATTGTAGCCTGAGCCAATGGCAAGCAGCCTATCGGCAGCTGCAATCACGGCAGGAGCCGATCCCTTGATCTTGGCCCCGGTATCCTCGACCCCGTCAATGACCAGCCTGATTGATTGGCCGGCCTGAAAGATGACAGCCACCTGGTGCTCCCGATCGTCAGCAACCGTCCTGCTGCTGTGAATCTCCACCCCCTCAAAGGGATCCTGCCTGGCAGACACCCAGGCAAACAGGTGCCCTTTCGGCACGCTGGGTTCACCCTCACCCCCGATACCGAACACATAGCCGCGCTGCTTGCCCCGCCAGTCATACTTGGAAACAATATTGCTCACCGGGGCCCGGGTTCGAATGGTGGCGACTATCGTGAAGTCCCCTTTCAGGTTGAATACATCACGCTCTTCCTCAACCGCAGCGGCGTCCCATTTGCCAAGTTGGGCAGCCTTTGCCACAGGATCATCAACAGGCCATTGCGCCGGGCTCGCAAGGCCCTCCAGTTTCGACTTGAGGGCCTTGAATTCAGCCCGCCGGGCAAGATCCACGTAACGGTAATCCATACGCGGCCCGTGCACTCCATACCCCTCACCCAGGTGGGGGATGTTGTTGAAAATCGCGAACAACTGGTAATATTCCCGCTGGCTGACCGGATCATACTTGTGATCGTGACACTCAGCGCACTCGAGCGTGAGACCAAGCACAGCACGACCTGTCACATTGAGTCGATCAACAATGCTCTTGATGCGAAACTCCTCCTTGCGCGGATTATTACCCTTCGCCTGCATCGCATTGCGGTGAAATCCCGTGGCAAGACGCTGCTCAGGAGTTGCCCCCGGCAACATGTCGCCGGCAAACTGCTCAACAATGAAGCGGTCATGAGGCATATTCTCATTGAAGGCCCCAATTACCCAGTCACGATAAGGCCAAACCTCACGCGTTCGGTCTGCAGCGTAACCCGAGGTGTCCCCATAGCGGGCAAGGTCAAGCCACTGCTGTGCCATGCGCTCACCGAAATGCGGTGAAGCGAGGAATCGCTCCACCAGCCGGCTCCATCTTCCGAGAGCCTGATCACGGGTGAACTCACGCACCTCTTCAGGGGTCGGTGGCAGCCCCCGTAAATCAAAGCTCAATCTTCGCACCAGCGTGTGAACAGGCGCCCGGGATGCAAGCCTGCCTCCTTCGCGCTGCAGGTGATCCAGCACAAAAAGATCCACCGGGTTAACCGGGTCGCCCTGCTCCCTTAACTCGGGTAACCCGGGACGCAGCGGGGGACGAAAAGCCCAGTGATCACTCACCGGAACCTTCTCCCCTGCCGGGGCAATCGGCAGGGGCATGAGCATCAGCAACGCCACACATGAAAACCGCTGCCAGTCGACCTTACGCTTCCACTTCGGAAAACTCATTACAAGATCCAGTAACATTATCCCTGAAGCGGAAAGGTAATGGTTAAAACTCTCATGCCCAAACCTATCACCGATAAAAATCCACCCAACTCAATTCAATCTTTTTTACCCCATCCCCAAGCACTTCCTGCGGCACCTCCACCTCGTAATAACCGGCAATTGCCTTTGCGGAATTTGAACCCGTGATCTCCAGGAGGTAACGACCCTTGAGCGGCTTTCCCTTGGCATCAAGCATGCGGACATCAAGATCCTTGTCAGCCAGCAGCCTGCCAGCAACACTCACCACGAACCCCTCGAGACCGGCCAGGTGCATCCGGATCAGCACCTCGGCAGGCCACTTGCCTTTGCGCAGGCTGATACTGCCCGCACCGATCCCAAACTTGTCGGTGACATCAAAGATCACCCGGCCCTCACTCTCCGTCACCTTCATTTTCCGGGCACCGCCGTGCGGGCCCTTTTTTTTGTATTCCAGCTTGAACCTCGAGGTATCAGCCGAGTCCCTGGACTCCTTACCCTTCGGCCAAAGTGAGCTCAGGGTATCCTTGACAATCCTCTCGCAACCAACAGCGGGCGGACCGAGGTGTTTCGTCCAAACCTGCCCCCCCCAGTTCGGTAATGAGGCAGCCTCATACCCGCCCTTGGCTCCCATTTTAAGGGCGGCATCATCTGCAACGTAGCCCTGGTAACCATTGGTAAAGGCAAATGTCATGGTGTGCCTGAATGGCGCATTCTTATCAATCCAGAGTTCGTACTGGCAAAACATCTCATGCGGCATGGTGGTCAGGCACCATTCATTACCGGCCATCACCGCATACGCATCAAAGCGGCGCGCAGGTGGCTGCTTTCCCTGGTCCATCAACTGCTTCATCCGCTTGAGCTGCCGCATGCGCCCGGCATCCTTGGCACTCGCTGCAGCCATCTTTTGCCACTGATCCCTGCCGGGAAGCGCCCGGGATGGAATCTCGGAACGGACATGTTTTATGCTCAATGTATTGGATTTTACGGGCACGCTTCCGGCAATCGCCTTGAGCACAGCATCCCCAAGGTCATGTCCGGCATGTTCCGCCTTCTCATGCGTCGAGCGCAAAGGAAAACCGTTAATGTTGCCCGCACACCCCTGGCCAAAAAGCGCGATGACCTCCTTGCCCAATTCCCCTTGGATGCGCTTCACGGCAGCACCCGGGAAATCTGCACTGGTCAACTTGCTGGTGTGCGGCACAATGACCGGATGTGCAGCATGCTCAAAAAGCACGGCGATTGTTTTACCTGTGTTTCGGCTGTCAACCACCAGCACATTTACCCACGGGACCACCGGCCCCTCCCGGTTCACGCCCATGTAAACGCTGCCATTTTTCGGGTTGACCAGGCGACGATTGAAGCCCACTTGCGCATTCGCCCTGCCCGCCCGCAGTTTCACCGGTTGAGCGCGCTGCTTGGCCTCCTTAACCGCCTCAATGATCATCTCAAGCGTCCGATCATTCCACTTTGAACCGGTATCATTCTTCACCTTGGTATGGCCGTGGGGACCGAGAGCAGCAGATGAATGGGAATGACTGAAAGCGATCAGGGATTCCTTGATTCCCGTTTGTTTAAGAATCTCTTCCCTCAGGTAATCGCAGGTATCAAAGCCACCCATAATCAAGTCAAGGGACACAATGGCGACGGCATTTTTCTCCCCATCCTCCAGATACAGGCAACGCGCATAGAGCGAGTCATGCACACCAATGCTTTGACGGAAATAATGCTGGATCTCAAGACCCACCGGCGGCGTTATATCCCTTTGCGCCGCCCCTGCCATGATGCCCGCCCGGCCTGCCGACGTGCACAGGACAAGGAAAGCAAAGATGAGCAGGGCGAATCGCTGCATTGAACGCATGTGTAAGTTTAACAGGGAATAAATCCCTGCAAAGCCTCAAAGGCATACAGGGAATCGATTCGGTGCTGCCAACCTGTTAGTAAACCACCATGACTCCTTTCATCACGCGCCAATGCCCCGGAAAAGTGCAAATGAAGGGATAATTGCCGGGGTGTTGCGGGGCAATCAGTTCCAGTTCAGCCCTTCCCGTGCCGTTTACCAGCGGGGTTGACCAGAGAACCTTATCTGAATCCGGTACAAAACTCCTCTGCATGGCATCGGGATCCTGGGCCATCCGGTCAGCAAGCAAACCGACCTCCTGCTCCGACCCGGGCCTGACGATCACCATATTGTGGATCTGGATATCAGGATTATTAAAGAACACCTTCACCTTGCTGCCGGCCTTGATGCGAAACTCATTGGGGAAAAATGCCAGCTGGTTTGGAACTGCGCTGATCCTGATGGTGGCATCATCCAGACCGTGCCGTTGATCATACTTTGCTGCAGCCGTCCGCAATGATACTTCAGTCTTGAATGAGATGAGATCCTTTATCACTGCGCCCAGGGGATCAAACAAATAGACGGGAGCATAACCTCCTGCCCCCCTGCCCTTGACGTATCTCGCTTCAATCTGGTTGATACCCTCCTGCAGTTCCACCTGGACATTCCAGTCGGAACTCCACCAGTTGGCCGAGGCGATGACCGGGGTGCCGTTGAGGAAAACCTTCACGTAGCTGTGCCGGACAGCAAGGATAGCCCGTCTCTTTGCAGGGGAGCGAACAAAACTGCGCATTGTCCCGAAGGAACCTGCCTTTCCGCCAAAGACAAAGTGACGTTCCTCTTGCCCGCCTTCCCTGAGAAGCCAATGCGTTAATTTACTCTCTTCAGGCTTTTGCAATACCGGAATCTCCGGTCCCTTTCCGGAATTAATGCCGTAACCGGCATCCCCGAGAATTGTCTTCAATCCCGCGTCATCGGAAACATCAACCTGACCAAGCAGCGATGCGTAGGCGGGGTCTGCCTGCTGCAGGTAAGAAACGGTATGGATGAGTTCGGTGCGCACCCTCGGATGTTTGTCCCGGGCCATCTCCTTCAACAATGCCATGGGCATTTTCAACCCTTCCGCCTGAAAACGAATCAGGTAAGTGCCGGCAGCGCGGATCCTGTGGTCGGGGGATGCCAGCAACTTTTCCAGTAATCCCTGCCGCACCTCACCCTGGTCATGGAGAATCCATAAGCCCTCAAGTATCGCCTGGTGATCCTTTTGACCCTGCATCCAGGAATCCAGTGCCCCGACAACTCCCCGGGTGTGCCGTAATTTGCGCCTTGCATGATCGCGGATGAGGTCCTGCGGATGCTTGAGCAACTCCAGAAGCTGCACGGTTCCTGCAGCCTCTACCCGCGGCCAGTCCCTCACGATCGGCTTGCCTGTATGGACAACGCGCCAGATACGCCCGGTCTGGGGATCCCAGCGGGGATCACGCATCGAGTTCTGGGCGTGACCAATGATGCGCGTGCAGAAATCCGAGATATACATGGCGCCGTCAAAACCAAAGGCAATGTCAACGGGACGGAAAATATCGCTTGGCGAGGAAAGCACATCCAGTCGCCCGCCGGCCTTAAAATAAGCGCCATCAGCCTGGTGCCTTGAGATAGAAACAAAGCACTTGCGCAACAGGACCGCTGAAGCCATTCCCTGCTGATACTCATCGGGAAAGTTCGGGCTGGAAATCACGCACGCCGCTGAGCCCTTGCCGTAGGCGATACTGATGGCACGACGGAACGGATGATAAACGCCGAACGGAGTCCATGGAATGGCATGGCTGTCCTGCACAAAGCCGTCACCATACATCTGGAAGAGGTTCCCCCATCGGTCCCAGGTGACCTTCCACGGGTTGGGTGTCAACGTCTGGTATTCCCTCTCAACGCTTCCCCTGCGCAAATCAAGCCGGTAAGTGGTGGCATCCACTCCCCGAGTCACCCCATAGGGAGTCTCTATCTGGGAACGGTGAAAAACCCCGTCACAAAATATCACGTGTCCCAAGGGACCCATGGCAATCATGCCGCCGTGATGCGCATCGGTGACGTCAATGCCGCGCAGGATTTCCTGCTGTATATCCGCTTTGCCATCGCCGCTGGAATCCTTCATGAACACCAGCCGCGGCTGATGAGAAATAATCACGCCATCCTTATAGAAGGCCAGGCCGTCGGGGACAGTCAGCTCATCGGCAAATACCGTGGACTTGTCAGCCCGGCCGTCACGATCGGTGTCCTCCAGCACGATGACCTTGTCATGCGGCACATCCCCGGGGATGGTGCCGGGAAAAGAGGGCATGGTAACCACCCATAGGCGCCCTTTGGCATCAAAGGCAATCTGCTCGGGATTGCGCAACTCGGGAAACTCCTGCTCGGAGGCGAAAAGATTGACCTCGTAGCCGTCGGCCACCCGGAATGAGCTGAGCATCTCATCCGGCGAGGGCAGTTGCACGGGTTCTCTCTTTACCAGGGGAGGCAGGGTGAGGGGTGTGCGATCAAAGCGGATGGAAGCATCCTTGACCATGGCATGGATGCGCGCATCGGAATTGGCAATCAACTCATGGTAACGGGGAATCTCGGCGTTGTATTCGCTGGCCCGGCCACGCACACCAAAATACAGGACAGTGTTCACGGGACGCACCACAGTGGCCACATATTCCGCCTTGCGGGCAACAGCCATTGCCACCTCCTCCGCACGCACCTGGTCCACCTTGGCGTATGCTTCAGGACCAAGAAGTTCCCGGGCCAGGTGACTTGCAATGACTTTATTGCCGGTAGCATTGAGGTGTATGCCATTATCGGTTAAGGGAACTTGTTGCTCTGCATAGGCTGCAAGACTTGGCTCAAAAAGGTCCACAAACCGGGCTCCCCACCCCTGGACAAGCTCACGCATGGCATCGACATAGGCCTTGATTTCAGCATTCCGTTTTGACGCGTCCGGATAATGACGATGCTTCAGGTCCTCGGTGGCAATCGGGGAAAAGACAATAACCACAGCCCCGGGATGACGGCGCTTCATCTCCTCAAGATAACCTTCAAGGTCACTGCGGAACCTGGCAATTCCGCGTTTCCCGGCAAAGGACTCATTGCCTCCAAAGCCCAGGATAACGACATTGGCCGGCCACTTTTCGAGGAGTTTCTTCAGGTGATTGACATAGCGCTCCGGTCGCAGGCGGTAGCCCACCTCATCCCCTGTCCAGGCAAGGCTGCGAAATTCAAGGTCCTTCTCAGGGTGTGCCAATTGCAGGCTGGCCTCAAACAAACCATGGCCCTGCAGGCGCTCTATGAAGGAACTTCCGTAAAAAAGGATCCTGTCTCCTTTCTTTAGTTCCAGCCCGCCCCGGGCAACCTGGATCATTAAAACCAGCAGCAGGAAAAAAATGTTCTTCGTCATCGGATATCGTTGTGATTGCTTATTCGAAGTGTGCCAGGCTCAGGACAAGGTAAGGCACCAAGTTAAAGAGAAACACCGCCAGCTTGTAGTAACCCATCATGGTGTAGTGGATGGCATCAAAGCGCTCTTCAGAAATCCTGAACCGCCGCGTGTGTATCCTGAATATAAAGCCGCGGGCGAATACAAACCCAAAATACCACGCCAAAAGCACCCCGAGATTGATCACCGCGCACCACCCCAGAAGGGTGCGGAGATTTTCAATCGTTATTTCCATTTGGAAATCTCCTCCATCAATTGCCTCAATTCAGAGACAATCTTCGGATGCTTGGCCGCGAGGTTGGTGATTTCGCCGAGATCGGCTTCAAGATCATAGAGTTCATCAATCTTCTTGCGGCCATCCTCAACGGCATAACCATGGAAATGCGCATTGGCCTTGAGATACTTCCACTTGCCCTTACGCACCCCGGCATTGTTGAAATAAAAGTAATCACGCCCGGTCTCACGCTTACCGAGAAGCAGATCCGTCTGATCCATACCATCAATACGCCGATCCTCAGGTGTCTCAAAGCCGCACAGGCTGGCAAAGGTCGGCATGAAATCAATGGTGGCAAAGATCGCGTCATTGACACGGCCCGCCGGAACCTTTCCCGGCCAGCGCACAATACAGGGCAAGCGGTAACCGGCCTCATAGGGCGAGCCCTTGCCGTTGCGCAAGGGGCCCGCTTCCCCCCAGAAGATGGAATCCTTGGGATGACCTTTTTTCTTCTTCGTATACTTGTCCTGGTTCCACGGGCCATTGTCACTGGTGTAGATCACCAAGGTATTCTCAGATAGCTTGAGTGTATCCAAGGTGTCCAGCAGACGGCCGGTTTCATAGTCAAACTCCTCGACCACATCACCATACAGGCCGCCTGCGGACTTGCCGCGAAACTTGTCCGAAGCATCAATGATGGTGTGCATCATGGTGTGGGCCAGGTAAAGCACGAAAGGCTTCTTCGGGTCCCGCCTGTTTTTCAGGAACTCAATCGACTTGTCGGTGTAGATGCGGGTCAGGCTGCCCATGTCCCTGGTGCTGCCGGCTGCCTTATTGTTCTCGTGAAAGTGTACCGTGCCGTTATCGTTGGCGCCCAGCGCCCCGAAGTAATAACCAAAGCCCTGGGCATTGGGCATACGGGGAATGATCGGCTTGCGGTTGGAGACATCCCACTTACCGATACAGGCGGTCTGGTAACCGGCCTTGCCGATAAGTTCAGCCCACGTCACCTCGGAAGCCGGCATGCCCCAGCCACCACTGCGAATCGGCTGCCGGCCGGTCAGCAAGGCCGACCGTGAAGGGCCACAAACCGTCTGGGAATAAAATGAGGTAAAGCGCGTTCCTTCCCGGGCCAACCGGTCCAGCCTCGGGGTCTTGTTTTTCTTGTTGCCGTAACAGGCCAGGTCTGCATACCCCTGGTCATCGGTGAATATGATCACGATATTTGGCCGTAACGGCTCCTGGTCCGCCCGAGTGACCACCGCGCAAAACACCAACAGGGATATCAATATTCTCTTCATGGTTCTCATCTCAACAATATCTGCCTTATGTCTCCTGTAAAAAATAGCCGGGCACTCACGCTTCCCGGGGCCAACCCTCACCTCAGGCAATCAATTGTGACAGAGTGCCGGTGCTGTCGGCAAAACGTTCGCCCTTCAATCCCATGGCCTGTGCCTGGGTCAGCCAGAGGTTGGCCAGCGGCGTGCCACCCTCCAGCTTTGGATACTTGCCGTCCTTCTTGGCCACCGGGCCGGAGTTGGTTGAAAGGTTGATGTGCTTGCCGGTAGCCAGCCTGCCGCCTCCGGAGCCTGCCACGATAATCGGCAAGGCACCGTATTGGTGCGTGGAACCATCTCCCAGGCCGGACCCGTAGGTGAAGATCGTGTTATCCAGGAGGGAAGTGCCGTTGACCTCCTTGATCTTGTCCATCTTATCGAGCAAATAGGCAAACTGCTCCATGTGGAAGCGGTCAACCTTCTGCAGGTCATCAATGTACTTGCCCTGGTTATGGGACATCCCATGGTGACTGCGCGGTTTCTCAAAGAGGCTCTCGAACAAATACGGCGTGTCCCAACGCTCGGGACCAACCATGAAAGTGGCGACATTGGTCAGGCCGGTCTGCAGCGCCACCACCATCAGGTCTCCCATCAGGCGGATGTATTCACCACGCGGTAAATGAGCCTCCGGAGGCTCCTCTATCCTGGCCTTTGCCAACTGAGCCCGCATCTTCTCAAGCTTTTCCGTTTGCTCCTCAATGGTACGAATGGAGTCAAAATACTCGTTGAATTTCTGCTGGTCACTGTGACCGAGGATCCGCTTGAGTGAACGGGCATCCTCCAGCACAAGGTCGGTGATATTGCGGTATGCACTGATCTCCTTGGTGCCAAACAGGCGATGGTAAGCCTTGCGCGGGTCACGCAGGGAGGGAGCCACGTGCCCGGTTCCATACCACGAGATATTGTCAAAATACATGGACTCCTTGTTGTCCTTGTGGCTGTTGCAGCTGAATTCCAGGGTACGAAACGGTGTATTTTCCCCGGTCACGTCGGCGACCACGTGATCAAGGCTTCGGGCAAGCGGATAAGGTGACTGGGTAACCGTGAACGCACTGGCGCTGGTGAGGAAACAAGAGGCGCACTGTGCATGCACGTCGGTGCCCGGCTGAAAGGTCCGGTCCATTCCGGTAATCAGCGTAACCTTCTCCCTCATCCTCTCAAGGGGCTTCATCGTCGGCGTCAACTCGAGCGGGCGCACTCCAAGCGGGATCTGCTTAACTCCCTCCGCCATCTTCTTGCGACTGCCGGTAAATTTCGGAATTCCCGCTTCCGCCTCGCCGGGAAAGAAACCGCGACGCACCACACCGATAGGCACATAAAACCATGCAATGCGCCGGGCAGGTTCCGCAATAGCGGAATCCTTGCCGAAACTCTCCATCCATGGCAGGGCCAAGGTGGCTCCACCCATGCCGTGCAGGAAAGATCGTCTCGAGATAGTTGTCATTGCTCTGCCTTTATAACGGGATTTGGTTCTCCGGACGAGGCAGTTTTTTGCGAAATGCCCATCGGCTTGCTGACAAACGGGCCACTCTGCGTCACCCCGTGAATCAATGCCTTGATATTGTAATCCGCCGCAATGCCCCGCGCAACTATCGCATCGAGCGCGGGCGAGTCCGCCGGGGTGAGCTCACGCCCAAGGGCAAAGATAAGCAGGTGCTCGGCAAAAGCACGGGTGAACCTGTCCTTCTCGGCCAACACCGCCTCCTTGAACTCCACGATGTCCTTGAACTGGTATTTGCGGAAAAGCGTTCCCGAGGAATCCACCTCACGCCCGTTCTCATACTGGTCACGCCAGCGCCCAACAGGATCAAAATTCTCGAGCACGAAGCCAAGGGGATCGAGCTGCTCATGACAGCCTGCGCAATCCGCCCGCTCGCGATGTGCTGCAAAGCGCTCACGCAGGGTCGATTCCTTTGCTCTTTGCCCCTCCTCCTTGCGCAACGGGGGCACGTCTGCGGGTGGAGGATCAGGCGGGTCATTGAAAATCACCCCGGCAATCCACGCCCCGCGCGTAATCGGCTTGGTCTCGCTCGGGCCCGAGGTCATTGTCATCACCGCGGCATTGGTAATCATCCCACCCTGACGCTTATCGGACACCGGTTGACGCCTGAAGTGCAGGGTCACCGGCCCGCCAAGTCTCTCCTTGGTCGGCTCCCCGTGCCACTTGCGCAGGCGTGGTGTCCTGTAGGTGTAATCAGAGTCAATAAACTCAAGAATCGACCGGTTCTCGATCAACACCGTCTCAAAGAGCAACAGCGGCTCCATCATCATGTCCATGCTGGTGCGGTAGTTGGGAGGCGAGTAATAGAATTCCTTGTAGATCGTTTCATCAGGAAGCGAGGAGATAATACGCTCCAGCTGCAGCCACTGGGCCGGGAAGCTGTCACAGAAGCGCTTGAGTTTGCGGTCCAGCAACATGCGCTTTACCTGCCCCTCGAGCACCTTGGCATCGTTGAGTTGTCCGTTGCCCGCCAGCTCCAGCAGCTTGTCATCCGGAATACTGCCCCACAAAAAGAAGGACAGGCGGGAAGCCAGTTCATGCCCGTTGAGCGGCTCAATCTTCCCACCGTCCGCAGGCTTGTCGTAAAGATACAGGAACTGCGGTGAGGCCAACACCGCCGAGACCACTTCCTTCATGGCCTCAGTAAATGACTTGCCGGACTTGATCAGTCCCATCACGTGCCCGACATAGCGATCCAACACGTCCTTTTCCGCCGGCCTGCGAAAGGCCCTGCCGAGGAAAATCACCAGGCGTTTGCGCACCTCCTCATCCAGTTGCGCCGCCTGGCCGGGCGGCACGAAAAATTCCTGCCAAATCCCCACGAAACGCTTATCAAAGTTCGAGCTCTGCACGATGCGGCGGCCGAGCTTGAAAAAGACCTCCATCAGCATGGGCGAGAGCGACAGGTGATCCCCGCGGTTATCGAAGCCGTGCTCGGCACGCAGGTCCTGGGGAAAGGGCCCCACCCCGGCAAGTCGCGGCTCAATGAGTGCGGATTTACCAAGCTGGCGACTGCTGACCACCACTTCCTTGGGCATCTTGCCGGTTTCCGGGCGGAAATAACCGGAACGGTCCCGCATCATCTTCTCCGGCAGGGGAAACACCACGACCTTCAGCTTCAATAAATCCATAACCGCATTGTTATATTGAAAGCGGTTCATCCTGCGCATGGGCGTGGGCGCATATCCCTTGCCGGCAGCGGCCCCGGCATTGAGCATCCTGCGTAGTTCCAGCACCAGTTGATTACGCACTTCCGGATTGAGGTCGGGCTCCTTCTCCGGGGGCATCTCATGCTCATCAAGCACATCAATGATCATCTCAAGCCGCTCAAGGTCGGAGACAAGGTCCTTGGCTCCTTCAAGCTTGAGCAGGTTCATCTTGCCCTTCACCTTGCCGTCCTTGCCATGGCACTTGACGCAGCTTTGCTGGAAGACCGGCCGGATCAGATCAGCAAACACCTTGTCATCCGCCGCCTTCGCGCCCAACGGATACCAACCCGCCAGTGCAAGGATCCCATAAAAAAATATCTGCCGCTTCATCATGCAGTGATTATATATTCGCACTTGGGACAATCTACTTCAACAGCTTACGCACAAAATCCGGCAAACGCTGGTTGATGTTTATGCGCGGCCGGCCATTGGCGATCTTGGGCCCCGGCGTGCTGCGGCCATTGGTGATTTGCTGACGTAGCAAGGCAACCATTTGATCCACGCGCTTTGGCTCCTGCGTAGCGAGGTTGTGATCCTCGTGCGGATCGGCAGCGACGTTGAAGAGCTGCACGAAGGGTGCCTTGGCGATGTCGTTCCACGTGGGCGTCTTGCCAAATGCCTTGAGCTTCGCGCGCCATGCGTCATCCATCCGGGGTGTGTTGCCATGCTTGCCGTGCGAACCGCTCCCGGGGCACAGGCAAAGTTTCCAATCCCCATCACGCACCACGAAGGGTCCAATAGATTGCATCACCAGATTCTCGCGTGCGCCCTTCGCTTTCGGGTTCTTCAAGAGCGGCGCAAAACTAATGGAGTCGGGCGCCTGTTGCGGCGTGAGCTTGGCCCCGCTCAACTCAGCAAAGGTCGCCATGAGATCACACAGGCCCACCAGGGCATGATTCGTGCCGCCGGCCTTGATCCCCTTTGGCCAATGGGCAATCAGCGGCACACGCAGACCGCCCTCATACACGCTGAACTTGTAGCCGCGATACGCTCCGCTGCTGAAATGCCCCTTCTTTTCAAGCAAGCGCAACTGATTCGGGGTGGCCTTGAGAATATTGCCCGCGTACGGGGCAGCACCATGATCCGAAGCAAACAAGATCAGCGTGTTGTCTGTCAGCTGCTGTTTTGTAAGGGCTGCACGAACGCGCGCCACGGCACTGTCCACCTCCATCACGAAATCGCCATATATCCCAAGCTTGCTCTTGCCAAGCCAGGCCTTGCCCGGGCTGGTCGGCGTATGGGGAGCGGTGAGAGCGAGGAACAAAAAAAACGGCTGGTTGACCGATTGCTTGCCAATGAAGTTTTCCGCCTCGCGATAAAAGGTCTCGATCACTTCATGATCCTTGAAGTCTTTCTCCGCCGGCCCCACGCGATTGAAGGCACTCCACCCCTTTTGCGCGCTCACATCCCCCTGCCAGGCATTATTACGCACATAGGCATAGGGATACATGTCCAGTGAGCCGGGAAGAATAAAACTCTCATCAAAGCCATGCTGCACCGGCCCCACCTTGAGCGGCTTGGTGTAGTCCACATTCGTGGGATCCTGCACCTTGCCATCTTTGGTCTGCATCACCGTGCCCAGATGCCACTTGCCGATGTAGCCGGTATGGTAGCCGGCACCGCGCAGCATCTTGCCCAGCGTCAGCGTCCCGGTGTCAAAACGCGGCCCCAAAAAACCCCACGGCCCACCACGTTGCGGAGGGCCAAAGCGCCAGGGATAGCACCCGGTCATGATGGCAACACGGGTGGGCACGCACACCGAGGCCTGCACATGCGCATCGGTGAAACGCAATCCATCGCGCGCCAGCCGGTCGATATTGGGCGTCTCGATCAAGCACCGTTCACCACCGTAGCAATTCACGTCCCCAATACCGAGGTCATCGGCGAGGATAAAGACGATGTTCGGCCTGCTCGCCGCCTCAAGGCTCACGGTCAGCCAAAACAACAGAAAGATGTACAGCTTCATCTGGGTAACAAGGCATCTCAGCTCCAACCCCGGGGATTGTCAAACAGATGCGATAATTACCGACAAGGCAGGCAATGAGATTGCCTCATAATACTATAATACTTTTGAAGTGGTCGACCCACCCGGCCATCGGAATGAATTCCGGTTTGCATGCCGATGCGCACCTCACTATCCTTACAAGATGCAGCACCTCATTCTCATGATCACGACAGTGGCGGGATTGTGGTATGCAGGGCAACCGGCCTCAGCCGGGAAAACAAATGATTCTTTCGCCTTAAATCTGCAACCAATACTGACCACTCACTGTTATGATTGCCATGGGGACGGTGCGTCCAAGGGCGGGTTGGATTTGGAAAAACTGGTACACGATCTGGCGGATGCGGCAACTTTTGCCAGATGGGAGCAGATCTTTGACCGGGTGGACAAGGGCGAGATGCCGCCGGCCAAGGTAAAGCACCGGCCAACTCCTGCAGAAATCTCCCTGGTCCGCAAAAACCTTGGCCAGGCCCTGCTCACCCAACATGCCCATGAGAAGGAAACCGTGCTGCGACGGCTCAATCGACGCGAATACGAAAACACGATGAACGATCTCTTCGGCACAGCGCTGGAACTGGAGGGGATGCTGCCGGAGGACGGGCGCTCCCATGAGTTCGATAATGTCGGGCATGCGCTGGGCGTTTCGATGCAGCACATGCAGATGTACCTCAAAG
>JAPYUT010000030.1 GCA_029940475.1 Verrucomicrobiales bacterium
GGTAAAAGGTCCATTCCTCCATCGGTTCAGGCATCTGCGTGACATCAAAGCGAAGGTGGTGCGGTTCATCCCAGATTGTGATGGGCTCGACAAAGGCCCCGGTTGAAAACACGCAATGCCTTACCGCGCCAACCCCGGCGCCCTTGATTTCCGCGCGCAGCGGATAGGCAAGTCCGGTCCTGAATATCCAGTCCTCCACCGGCGGCAGTTCACTGAAGGAGACGACGTTCTGCCAGACTACCTCGACAGGCGCGTCAATCTCGACGGTGGATGTCACCGCGAACCGGACAGGCTGCGGGGACTCCAACTTCTCAAAACCCATCAACGGCAGCAGCGCCAGCAAGAGGATGGGTGTTACCCGGTTGGAGTAATAACTCGCCTGCATGAAGTAACCCACGACACCACCAAGGATGGCAAGTGGCACCGTCAGGAACATCGCCATCATCAAACAAATGAGTCCCTCGATGGCAAAGAGCAAAATGCATGCCCCGCAGAGGGCGCAGGCAGTACTCGACACTGCCATGCACTGCCCAAAAGAGCGCCGCTCATGAATACAGCGGATCAGGACTGAAGTCATGCCCAGCACAAAGGGGATGCCCACAAACAGGCCCCATCCATAGCTGCTTATTACCTGCACGCTCGCCAGCAGCAGCAGCAGGCACAGCAGAGCCGAGACCCAGATGGAGAAAAAGAAATTAGCCCTGGGTGCCTGCGGCACCACGCGTTTCAGGAAGGACGGGGGAGAAATTTCAGAAGCGTTTTCCTCATCGCCTTTTTTCGGTAAAAAGGACAACATCGCGAAGAACAGCAGGTTGATAAACGGCACAAAGAACAAGGCCGCCAGGAAGGAGGGGACCCCGATGGAACGAAGACGTTTCACGGTGAGGATCACGCCCACGTAAATAAACGGCAGGGCAGTGCCTAGCAGCAACAGTAAAAAAGCCTCCCGCTTCAGCTCCAACACCATGCCGGCAAATTCCATCCCCGGGAACAGGTATTCCGTCCCCGGAAACAGGTATTGGTAGGGCATCCACCTGGCATCAAAGAAATAAGCCCCCAGCAGGCGATCGATATTCCACTTGATAATAAACAGCACCAGGCCTGATAAGGCATAGAAACCCCGGTCCACCTGACCTTTCCAGGAAAAAATCCGGCTCCAGAATGATTGCAGCTTGTCCATAAACCTACCCGGAACCATAGCAGAACATTTCCTGTTTCAGGAAAATTTTTCCTGCTCTCAACCGCCCTGCAGACCCCGCTAAAATCTTACATTACTTGCGCAGCGAATGCACAGTGAGTCCCTCGGTATCACTGCGACCGGGGAAAAAATGACTCGCCAGCAACCCGATGACAAAGCAGCTGCTCACCGAGGCAAAGGGATAGAAATAACCCGCTACGTCAGTGCCCTTCCAGACCCAGAGAACCACCGCAGTGCCTCCGGCACAGCCGATCAGCGCCCCGGTGGCATTGGCCCTTCTGCTGAGGACTCCCAGCAGGAAAAGCCCGCCCAGCATGCCCATGATCAAGCCCACGATCTTGATGAACTCATCAAAGAGTGACTTGATGTCCGGGTTGATGAACACCAGCCCGAAGGTGGTTCCCAGGATCCCCATGACAACAGTCAGGATCCGCGCCGCACGCAGGTAGCCGCGGTCACTGTCGCAGACATTCATGGGTTTGAGAAAATCAGTGACCAGTGTAGTCGCCGTGGAGTTCATACTGGTGGACACCGTCGACTGGGCAGCCGCGAAGATGCCGGCGACAATCAATCCCGCCAGGCCCACGGGCATCTCGCGTGCGATGAAGAGCGGGAATACCTGGTCGGTGGTCATGGTGGGATCCAGCCTCGATGGATGGGATTGATAAAAAGCGAACAGGGCTGAACCAATCCCAAAGAACAGGATACTGGCGAGCACACTGAGAACGGCATTGGTCCAGATCGAGCGTGCGGCCATCTTCTGGTCCGGTGTGGTCATGTAGCGCTGAACGACCGCCTGATCCGCAGTGTATCCCGAGACATTCTGGGCCAGGGCACCGAGGATAATCACCCAGATGGCCACCTGCGTGCTGGTGATGTCCCAGGTAAAGTTCGCCATACGGAACTTCTCCGCCTCCCCCGCCTTCGAGAGAAAACCGCTGAATCCGCCCTCAACGCCCCCGATAAGGAGGCAGAACGCGATCACTCCACCACCCAGCAGCACCACGGTCTGGATCGTGTCGGTCCAGATCACCGCCGATATGCCTCCCATCGTGCAATAAAGAATACTCAATACTCCCATCAACACCACTGACTGGCCCGGGGTGAGCGGCGTTGCCGCGGAAAGGGCCAACCCGGTCAGCGACATCACCACTGCCATGCGGAAAACATGGAACAAGGTGAAAAAACCGCTGCCCAGCATCCTCACCGGCCGGCTGAAGCGCTTCTCGAGATATTCGTAGGCGCTGGTCGCGTCGATCCTGCGATAAAACGGCAATGCCACGTACACCGCGACAAATGCCACCACCGGAATCATCATGCTCCCCAGGAAGTAGACCCAATTGGTTGCGTATGCCTTGCTGGGCAGGCCGGTGAAGGTCAGCGAGCTGAGCATGGTGGCAAAGATGCTGCACCCCGCCGCCCACCAGACCATGCGCTTGCCACCGCGAAAAAAATCATCAGTTCCCCTGCTGCGACGGGCAAAATACACACCAACACCAACCATCAGCAGCAGGTAAAGCCCGAGGACGATATAATTGATCGTGCCGAAATCCTTGACCCTCGGCTGCGGTGTCACCTTCCAGAGCTTCGGCGAGCGAACCCGCGGGCGCACCTCACCACTGGCGATGATGATCGAGTCCCCCCAGCGCACCGGGACCGTGGTGACATGGTTGGCGGGACTGCTGCCACCCTCAATCCAGGTATCGGTGATGGTGTGGTAGAGGTAGGTCTTCCTCGGGAAACCGGGATGATCATCCTTCAACTCGTCAGCCTTTCCCCACAACGCGCCATCTGATCCCCCCAGCACAACAATGTGGCTCTGGCCATAGTCGATTGCCGTCCCGGCCATCAGTGGCTTGTCGGTGCCGGTCCGGGCACGCCAGCTCCTGCTGCGCGGGTTGTATTCCCAGACATCGGAAAGAAAATCAACCGTATCAGCCTCCTCGCGCCGGCCGCCAATCACGTAGACGCAGTCATCAAAGCCGTTGTGCTGGGCAGCCACCTGAACAAAGGCGCGGGTTGACCAGGGAACATCCGCTACAACCTGCCATTGGGCTTGCCCACCGGCACTTAAGTCCAGTGACCACACCTTGTTTGTCGCACTTGCAAGCTGCTTGCCCTGCTGGCCGCCAACCAGGTAGACCACTTCACCCACCAGTGCTGCCGCCCCGTAGGCAACCGGGACCGGCAGCGGCGGAAAATCCCTGCGCTCAATCTTTTCCGCCTCCTTGTCCCAGGACAGCATGAACACGTCCGGGTAAACCTCCCCTGCATCATCACCACCAATACAGAGCACCCCATTCTTGGTCGAAACACTGGCCCCATAGGCCAGGGGGCGGGGAAGTTTTCCGCCGTCCAGCCAGCGGTAGGGCGAGGCCGGTGGTGAACTGGGCAGGATATAGCCCTCTGGCACATCCCTTACCAGCACATAGATTTTGTCATGCCACACCTTGTCCGTCTCCCACAGCGGCTTGCCCGGGAAGTTTGCCCCACCGGCAACAATCAGCGCATCGTTGTGCACTCCGACAAACGGGCCGGCAACACCTGGATTCTCCGCCTGTCCCTCAAGCGCGGGCAGTTCCGGCAGGGAATCCCATTGCAGGGCTTTATCTGCCGCAACGGCATTGGCACACAAGCCAAGTAAAATGGAAATGAACAGCAAGAATTGTTTCACCAATTTAAACGTGCCAAAATTAGCCACCCAAGGCGACGAAAATTTCTTCAACCGCAATACCGCACCAAAAACAACACTCAACCCTCCTGGTTACGCATGAAATCGGCTGTCTGCGCAAAGAAATCCGTCAGCAGTCCGGCCGCCGGGTCGGTAATGGCCTGCTCAGCCATCGCCTCTCCCATCAATTGCAGCCAGCGGTCGCGCTCAGCCTCACCAATCCGAAACGGCATGTGGCGCATGCGCAGGCGCGGATGGCCCCGCTCCTCAATGTATTTTTGCGACCCGCCACAACGGTAGAGCAGGAAATCGGCAAGGCGCTCCTGCGCACCCTGCCAGTCTGATTCCGAATACATGGGGGCAAGCAGGTCATCCTCCCTCACCCTGCGGTAAAACGCCGCGACAAGCTCACGCAGCTCCACCTCACCAAGCTGTTCATGGACTTCATTCATCGTGTGGGCAAGGTGACACGAAGATGCCCGGCAATCCAGAGGATGTGCGATTAATATCAAGGTGGAGATCGCTAGCCGCATTTTTAAGCCCCTTGCTTGACGTTCGTTTGAAGGGTGCGTAGAATCGCAGGCCTTGGGTTTTTTGCGACCGTTAACGCATCAGGAAGGGTGGCTGAGTCCGGTTTAAGGCGCTTGATTCGAAATCAAGTGTAGGGGCAACTCTACCGTGGGTTCGAATCCCACCCCTTCCGCTTTTTTTTACAAGGGTTTTGGGCACTTCTGTTAACAACACCAACTCTTCGTGAAGCCCGTTTAATGCCCTGCGATCATTTGGGCTGTGACCTTTGATACCATTCACTGCACCGAATTTTTCAGAGCAGGGTTACTTTTTATAAGATATGAATATTTTGCTCTACTTTGGTGTGATGGGCCTTGCGGATCCACCCAAGAAGAACAAGAGGGATCGCAAAGAAAACAGAATCACCGATTAACCACTTTCTTCTCTTGTTGTTTTTTTCGCACTTCCCCAACCCCATTAATATTACAATTAATGCAACTGAGGGATCGAGTGCCGCACGGCATTAAATGAGTTGTGTTGCTTAAAAGCATATCCTCAACCACATTGAGAGTGGCGGGGGCCTGACTCGCAGTTCACGCTGTGGGTTCCCTGCTAAATGATGAAAGTCATTATGGGTCGTTAGTCCATGGTCGGACCAACGGCCCTTTTTATTAAGGTTATCTGCTTCCTAACCAATTCATTCCCGCGCTAACCCTATAATACCCTCCTCGAAATCAAGTGCAGGGGCAACTCTACCGTGGGTTCGAATCCCATCCCTTCCGCCATTATCTTCCTGGATCCTCCCGGACATCAGGTCAGTAAATGTTTGAGAAATTAATTTTTTAGGGAATAATTGATGACGAAGAATGCTGCGAATATCGGACACCAAGGCCGCGCACACCTGTGAGGGATTCATGCGCCGGGATTTCCTGCGCATCGGTGCCCTGGGAGCCATGGGACTGACACTTCCTGATCTCCTGCGTGCGCGTGCCGAGACATCCTCCCCGCTGCACGGGATTGTCCGGGACCGTTCGGTGGTTTTCCTTTTCCTCAACGGCGGCCCGTCACACATCGAGTCATTCGACCCGAAGATGGACGCGCCCTCCGAGGTGCGCTCAATCTTCGGCGAGGTGAAGACAAAACTTCCCGGCATCACCTTCGGTTCACACTTCCCGCAAATGGCGGCCAGGGCGGATCAATTTTCCATCGTGCGTTCCTACGGCAGTGGAAACTCAGGCCACACCTACCAGAAGGTTGCCAGTGGAGACAATCCAACCAAGGCGGCAATGGGTGCAATCTACTCGCGCATCGCCGGCACCAATGACCCGAGCCACGGGCTGCCCAACAATGTCCTGGTGGTGCCCGAGGCGGTAAACGAAGAATTAAAACTGGGAAGCAACTTTGAGACCAAGGCCCTGCCGACACTTACCGACCCCGGTGAAATCGGCAGCAGCCACAGGGCCTTCAACCCGCAAGGGGGCGGCAATCTCAAGCAAGACATGGAACTCAAGCTTTCCCCTGAGCGCTTTGAGGACCGCCGCAGCCTGCTCAATCACCTCGACCAGCTCAAGCGCTCTGCCGATGAGGGAGCTCTGGAAGGAACTGACCGTTATCAGCAGCAGGCATTCGACATCGTCACCGGTGCTGCTGCTGATGCCTTTGACATCAGCAGGGAGGATCCGCGCACCGTTGCCCGCTATGACACCAGCAAGCTCTTCGACATCAGGGAAGTGACCCGCTGGCATGACATGGCCCGGGCATCCAACATGCTGGGCAAACAGATGCTGATGGCGCGCCGCCTGTGCGAGGCCGGGTGTGGATTTGTCACTGTCAGCGACTGCGGCTGGGATCACCACAGCAACAACAACAGCCCGAAGGGGCTCGGCGGCTTCTCCTGGCTGGCCCCGCAGGTCGACCATGCGGTATCCGCCTTCATTGATGATGTGCGTGAACGGGGCCTGGAGGAAAAAATCCTCCTGGTCGTCACCGGCGAGATGGGGAGGACCCCGAAAATCAACAAGAACGGCGGCCGTGAGCATTATGGGGAGCTCACCCCGCTGGTTTTCTTCGGCGGTGGCCTGAAAATGGGGCAGGTGGTCGGCGCCTCAGACAACCACGCCACGCGTGCGCTCACCACCGCCTACCGTCCACAGCACATGATGGCAACCATCATGCATTCCCTCTTTGATATTGGTGAGTTGCGCCTTGCCCAGAACCTTCCCGGCAACCTTAAGGACGCCATTACCGAAGGCAAGCCGATCAGGGAGTTGATCTAGGATAGCGGCCGGGGCCTGGATCTATTGAGCCACTGCGGGCACCCCCCGGTTAACCGCTGTTGCGCTCCACCTCATAGCCCTCAGCGCTATCCTTGATGACCCAGCCGGCGGCAGCCAGTTCATCACGAAGACGATCGGCCTCTGCCCAGTTGCTTTCCTGCTTGGCTGCCCAGCGCTGCTGCGCCAACTGCGCAATTTCACCGGGAACATCGACAGCGTTGTCCTCCGCCGCATCCGGCCCGGGGAGTATCCACCCGAAAGCGTGCACAATCACCGCCAACCCGGTGCGGGCGGTGTCCATCTCGCCGGCATTGAGCGATCCCGCCGCCGCCGCCTTCTCAAGGGGCTTGAGGACAGTGAACAATTGCCCAAGGGCAGCCGGGGTATTGAGATCCTCCAGGAGCGCATCCCACACCGGAACAAAAGGACCCAGTCCAAGCCCGGCGGAAGCGGCCCTGAGGCAAAGTTCCCGGTAATCCGGGAGCCCGTCACCAAGGGCGTTCACAAACCGGGCAATACGCTGCAGGTTTCCACGCGCCTCCTGCAGGCGCGCCAGGCTGAAGTTGATCTTGGTGTGGCAGGAACCCGCAAGCAGGGCGTAACGTAATTCTCCGGGACCGAAACCGCGCTCAATGATATCGGAAAGCGTATAGAGATTGCCAAGACTCTTGCTCATCTTCCTGCCATCAACCATCAGGTGCTCATTGTGAAACCAGTGGCGCGCGAAGATCTTCCCGGTTGCCGCCTCGCTCTGCGCAATCTCGTTCTCATGATGCGGAAAACACAGGTCAACCCCGCCGGCATGAAGGTCGAAAGACTCGCCGAGATATTTCATCCCCATTGCACTGCACTCAAGATGCCATCCCGGGCGACCCTGCCCCCACGGGCTTTCCCAGAAATTCTCACCGTCCGCGGGCTTGCGGGTTTTCCACAGCACAAAATCGGATACGTTGTCCTTGTCGTATTCGTCGGCGTCATTCGTGCTTTCTGCTGCCCCCGCTTTCAACTCCCTCTTGTCCAGTCGTGAAAGCCTGCCATAGGGGGGGTAGGAGGAAACCTTGAAATAAACCGAGCCGTCCTCCGAGTGGTAGGCGTTTCCCTTGGAAAGAAGATTCTCGATCAGGTCAATCTGTTCCGGTATATGGTCAACCGCACCGGGCTCAACATGTGGCTGGAGCATGTTCAGGGCATCCGCATCCTCGTGGAAACGCGCAGTCCATCCCGCAGCGAACGCGGGCAGGGCAATCCCGGCAGCCTGTGACTCCCGGATGGTCTTGTCATCAACATCGGTAACATTACGCACATGACGGGTTTTCAGACCGGAGAGCTCAACAACACGGCGCAACAGGTCCTGCACAAGAAAAGTACGAAAGTTCCCGATATGGGCAGGCCCGTAAACAGTCGGCCCGCAACAGTAGAAGCGAAACACTTCCCCCTCAGAAGGAAAAATCTCCTGGCGTTCGCGGGTAAGGGTATCGTGGAGGCTAAGGAGCTTCATGACAACCGTTCCAAAAAGGACGGGAAGCGAATCCTTCCACGGCCTGTGCTGAACATCAAGGATGGAGGCTGTTCAAAGTCCCGACTTACTCGGGCAATGGAGGCGCCTGGGCACGGACCTGGTAAAAACGGGTGCGCGGGTTATCAATGCTGGCATCGGTCACGGTTAACTCTTCGGGAACCTCCACGGTTCTTCCCGCCTGCAGCAATACCCAGTTGCCGGCAGTGAGATCATCATTACGATAAACTGAATAGCTTCGACCGGGTTTCGCAGGCCAGGTGATGCCGACCCCGTTAACACTGCGGGTAACCAGGGAAATGTGCAGAAAGTCTGCCGCATCAAGCGGATCGGTATCGGCATTGTATTCTTCCGCATTGGTTGACCCATCGCCGTCATTATCATCCTCCCCACCGGCATCAAGGTCCCCGAAGCGGGCGATCTCCCAGGTATCCAGCATCCCGTCAAAGTCGGAATCAGCTTCTCCGCCGGTCAGGTTCACCGCGACAAACGCCTCGAAGCTTCCCTCAACCGGGTCTGTTGCAATAATGGGCACCTGGAAAGTAAACGGCGAGAAAATCCCTATTGTGCTGAAATCGACAGCTGTCTCAAGCTGATTGCCGTTGATCGTGAAATAGGAAGAAAAAGGATTGGTTTCCAGAGGCACGAGTTCAAAGTCAAAACTGATGTCAGAACTTGTCTCATTCACCTGGTGAATCTCCACGGCAATCACGTTCTCGCCTGAGACAATTATGCCGGGCGATAAAACGTAGGGAATGATAGTCGTGTTATCAGGGGTGGAAGCACTTGCAAAAGTATTAAAAGCCACAATACCCGGAAGGTTTTGTGTGCGGATGGAAATACCGTTGATGTGTACAATCGCTGCATCGTCGAAGAGCATGCCAAATTCATATCCGCCGGCTGCCGGCGCTTCGACATTGAATTTGTGCCGGAAGTAGGTGGTTGCATTCTTCTCAATGTCTACGGTCAACGGGTCAGTATCGACGAACCCGACAACAGTGGCCTCGTCACCATCCCCGTAGCCAAGCTGCCCCGCTCCGGAAGCCCATTGACTGTCGTCATAAACCGGATCAACCCATGCCACACCCTGATCACTGCCATCATCCAGATATTTCCAGGTAGAACCAAACGGAACAACCGGTGTTCCCGGAATGTCAGGCCAGTTGCCAAAGGTGAAGACATGCGTCTGTTCATCGTTGGCATCCTGCGCAAACAGGGCCCCGATCACCGTTGCTGCAGGAGCATCACCAGCAATGCTGTCAGGCAGGAGCGTAATGCCCGTGGGAGGCTCAAGGACCTGATTAACGGTAATGGTGAATTCCCTGCTGAGGCTGCGCCCGCTGTTATCAGTCACTGTAACGAGAATAATGAGCGACGAACTGTCATCATAGTCAATCGGTTGGCTGGTGACCAGTTGATGACCAAGCACACCGAAGAAATCATTAGCCGGATATGCCGGGTCACTGTCCACACTGAATGTAAACAGACCGCCATCGGGATCCGTTGCAGTCAGATTACCGACAACGCTGCCGGCGGGCTGCTGCTCATCAACTGCAGGGTTATCCAGGACTATATCAGTGGGCGGATCCACCGATTCAGGCCCAACATTTACGGTGACGTTTTCGACCACCACTTCACCAAGATCACTGGTTGACTCAACGGGCACCGAGAAGCTGCCGCCATTGACCCTGCCGGCCTCTCCGACTTCCTTGTTAAGGAAGAGTTGATTGCCGACAAGGTAGAAATGGTCGGCATCGGAATTCCCGGCCTGGCGAAGGGTTGCCTTCAAGTCAAGGTTCAGCCAGGTGTCACTGCTGGTGGCGTTTGTTTGATGAACCTCGATGGCGATTGTGTTTGTCCCCGTGAGCAGGAGCTGCGTGAGTGCATCGCTGAAGGTCAATATATCGTTGGACGTCTCGCTGCCCTGGCTCTGGCCGGTGTAATCATCGAATGAGTCAACACCATCTGCCCTTATACGGGAAACCTCCTCACCGTTGATGTAGACAATCCCGCCATCATCAATCTCGAGCTCAAAGAGCAGCTCTGCGACCTTCGCCGGGTCGCTGACCTCGAACGTGCGGCGGAAATAGGTTGTCGCGAACTTGTTGTCCGGATCTCCACCAAAACTGACCTCGGTGGTCGCCGTGGCGGTGTCCAGCGTGCCGTAACCAAGGGGTGAAGCACCGCTGCGCCATGCGCCATCCTCAAACCCGATCTCCCGCCATTGCGTACCCTGATCCGAGCCATCGTCAAGATATCTCCACTCATCGGAAAAACTGATCAGCTGGACAGGTTCTGGGTCAACATCAATCACTATACGGTAACTGTGCGTATCGGTAATTGGATCAATTGTGGAGAACGTGCCAACCGGCGTATTCGCGGGCGCATTTTCCGGCACCGCGTCCGGCTGTAGCGTGATTCGTGCCGGTGAAGGATCGATCGTGATGTCCAGGTTCTGGGTGAAGGACGAGCCGATCGAGTCACGCGACTGGATTCCCAGGCTGTATGTTGACTGCACATCCGCATCGAATGCGACCGTGGTGAACAGCTGGTTTCCCATGATGGAAAAAGAAGCGTTGTCAGAAAAGAACAGTGTAGACAGCAGCGAAAATGTATGGCTTTCATTAACGTCATCGTCAGCAGCGGAGAGGGTGCCGACCAGCCATCCGGCTGCGCTGTCCTCGGGCACTGTCGCGTTGTCAATGCTGATTGCGGTAACTTCACTCACCGCTGCCGGCACCACCGTGATCTCCAGGGTTTCCTCGGAGCTCCGGCCAAAGGCGTTGGTTGCACGTATAACTACATCAAAGCTCCGATCAACTTCTGCGGGAATATCAGCGGTGGGCTGCTTGAGCAAAAGCTGGTTGCCAGAAAATACAAAATACTGCTCGTCCCCGAATAACCCGGAGCGCCTCTGATACTCCAGGGCAAGGTCAAACATGATATCACTGCTTGTGCCGTTGGTCTGGTGCACCTCAACAGCGATGATATTGTCACCTGCAACAAGGGTCGCCGGATCGACATCAAACTCAAAATAAGTGCTTTCATCCACCCCGCCGGCAGTGACATCGGCAAAGGTGTTGTTGTTCACTGCGCCATCCGGCAGGTTGTCTCGCACCACTTCAACGCCGTTGATATAAATGATGGCACCGTCATCACGCCGCATCCGGACACGCAGGGAATCCACCAGAGGCAGTTCTTCCTCATCCAGGTTAAAAGTTTTACGGAAGTAATAGGCAGCATGCTTGTTGTCAGCATTATCGCCAAAGCTGAGCGTTGTCGTCACGCTGTCATCGCCATAACCCAGCACGGCTGCACCGCTCGCCCAGGAAGAATCATCGAATATCGCTGCCTGCCAGTCAGGCGTCGGCAATGTCCCGTCATCCAGGTATTTCCAGTCAGAACCTTCGCCAATCAATGCAAAAGGACCGGCAGCATCAAGCTGATAGACCAGCTTGAAAGTGTGTCCTCCGCCGGCGCCGGCGGACGCGGAGAGGTTGGCAACCGCAGCGCCGGCAATGGCATTAACGGGAACCCCGGGCGAGGAGGCATTGATATCCTCGGGGATCAACGATGACACTGATTCCAGCAATTCCCACGCGGTATCGGCAAAGGACAGGAAACTGCCGTTAACCTGGGCAACATACAATTCCACGTCCTCACTGCCCGCACCCTCGTAGTAGATGAGCCTGACATCGTGCAGACCGGCGGCAAGATTGATCGTCCCGAACGCATCCTCACCGATAACAGTGGACTCAACAACCACATCACCGTCAATGCTCAACCGTGCATGATCATCTGCAAAGATTCCGAAAGTAATGTCACCGGGTGCAGTTACATCAATCTGGCCGGTAATCTCGACCGCGAAATTATTGCGTCCGCTGCGAACACCGGGAAAGCTGTTTACCAGGGCAAAGCGGCCCACTTCCCCGAAATCAACCAGATCAGACACCCCAAGGGTAACAGCGGTCTGGTTGCTGCCGGCAAGCCCTAATTCAGCCTGCAGCAGACTGCCCGGCACAATGGAGAGGTTAACCTGGCGGACTTTCCACTGCCCGCCACCGGCCACAAGAGTTCCCGCATGCAAGCCCGGCATCTGGATGCACGCCAGAATCAAGACGACAAAGATCAGCCGGGGCAAATGCCCCGGGAACGACAGATTGAAGTTTTTCATGTTTTGGGGGGAGTTTCAGATAAAAATGCTTCCATAAGATACTCTCCATGAAAAAGGAAGCTGCTAAATAGCAACCTTCGGGGAGGTTAACTACACGGAACTTATGATGGATACCTTATACCAGTAACAAGTTTATAACGCACTGGCCAACAATGAATCATCAAATTTCCATTTTATGGAAATAATGTCAGTGGAATCAGCTACAAGGGCAATTCTTCAGATCGGTTGCGCTTGCTTCAGGTGCTAAAAGAGTATTAAATTTTGGTCGCACCCTTGTGGGTTGCCCCCTAGTATTCACACTCCGTCATGTGCCATGAGACAACAAACCGCTTATCGTTAATGATTACCCGAATCATCCTTGTAGCACTATTAACCTGTCTCGGTAGCTGTGGAATCTTTCAGGAAAAACCGAACCCTGGACTGGTGGCACCAAATGCAACAGTCCCACAAGACTTCCTGTTCAGTTGGAACAAACCCTATAACGCATGGATGGATTCCCCGGTACGGGTTTACTACAACGCAGTCCCTCTCGATCAGATCTTTAACAATTCTCCCTTTATCCGGCTCTCTTACAGGTTTACCGAGAAACCCGCAGAAATACCACTGGTATCCATAGATACTCTCGGCCTCACCCGACGCCAGCTCCTCTGGTCTATCGCTCACGATAATAACCTGCAAATGATCCTGCAAACTCTGTCCAACGGTCATCCGAGCGAGGTAATCATCCGTGACCGTGGAGATAAAACCAAGGACAGGATCAAAGCCCAGCTCGACAGCTAGGCAGCCTCTCTTCCCAGGAGCATTATCCGCTTAGCTCATCTACAAGCCTGCTCAGGTTTGAGCGCAATACTTTGTATGAGTAATGCTTTTCGCATAACTGGTAATTGTGGATAGCCCATTGTGAGGCAAGATCCTGATCCTCAATAAGTCTGGCGGCGCCACTCACGACATCATCCGTAAGGCAACCGTCCATGGCAACTACATTAAACCCGTGCGGTTCAATGTCCTCAGCATAAACTGAATAACGGTTCACCATCACCGGTTTCGAAAAATAAAAGGTCTCCAGCAAAGCGTTGCCAAATCCCTCGTAGAGGCTGGGATAAGTTACGAAATCAGCATGCGGATAGACATCCCACAGCCTGTAGAGTTTGTGCCCCAATGAGTCAATTCCCCTGCTATCACTCACCCGGTCACCGGCCCACACAATCCTGACCCCAAGCTGCCCGGCAAGCTTGACAAGGCTATCCAGATATTCAAACCCCTCATCTCCAGCGACATGGGAAACCACAAGGCAAACTTTTCGCTCCAGTTGTTCTTGCAGGCGGCAACACAACTCAATGGAAAACTCGATACCTTTACGCGGAACAATCCGGGTTGGCTGTAATATCAGGATTTCATCAGGCGCAATCCCGAATTGATCCCGAAAATCATCACCATAACCGTCCGGCAAGGGGGGAGGATTCTCAAAATCAAAGACATTGGGAACTACCGATGAGGGCACCCCACGCCGCTCCAGAAGATCTTTTCCTGCCCGGGAATTAATCACGATGTGCTGGAACCTGTCACTCAAGGCCGGGGGAAACGCACGCTGCAAATAATCCCCCGCACAACCGCTTCCAAAGCGGGCACGTTCCCAGGAGAAATCATGGTGATGCGCCAACATCGGCATCCCCTCTTCCGCAAGGGAGGTTATCGCCAATCCAAGCGGAACATGCATGGGAATGGCCAGGATGTTCTGTGGCAGCAGCAGATCAAGCTGAAACCGTGAGATGAACTGCCGCAGTTCAACCTGTAAGTCATCGGCAAACTCCGCCACGGCATCACTCAACGATTGTGCCCGCGCTTCAGCATGCCCGAACAGGGCATGTTGCATGGCAAGATTCTCAGGGCATTCAAAGAATGCCTGCCGGCAAAAATGAGAACGTTCAGGTGCAGTATCCAGTTGCCCGCCAAACCAAAAACATCGATGCCCAAGATTATTCTCAAAGACATGCGCCCATTTTGCAGCCTCCAATGAAACGCCATCGGTGCCATGAAACCGCGTTGAAACAAAGCCTATGCGCATGCCCAAAAATCAGCACCGGGAGACCAAAATCCGGGAAAAACAACAGTCCTGCTGAATATCAGCATTCTTCGCCGCACACGATCCCTGGCCTAGGCCTCTTCAGCCACCGTTTCACACTCCTCAGGATCACCCTCCTCCGCCTTGAACTTCAGGTTCTTACCATCCTTGTCGATGGTGATTGTTACCTTGTCTCCATCCTTGACATCACCACGCAGGAGATGCTCAGCAAGCGGATCCTCAAGATGCTTCTCAACCGAACGGCGCATTGGCCGTGCACCATATTGCGGGTCATAACCGTGTTCTATCAGGATCTCCTTGGCTGAAGGCTCAATGCTGACACTGATTGATTTATGGGCAAGGCGTTCTACCACTTTGGAGATCTCAAGGTCAACGATCTTCACAAGGTCCTTCTTCTCAAGCATATGGAAGACGATCAGCTCATCCAAACGGTTGAGAAACTCCGGTTTAAAGATCTTTTTAGCCTGACCGAGGATCTTTTCCTTCATCCCCTCATAATCCGCGGACTCATTCTTCATCGCCGCAAATCCAAGGGAAGTCTGCCTCTTGATTAATTCCGCCCCGGCATTCGAGGTCATGATGATGATGGTATTTCGAAAATCAATCTTGCGGCCAAAACTGTCAGTAACAGTTCCTTCCTCCAGTATCTGCAGGAGAAGATGCATGACGTCCGGGTGCGCTTTCTCCACCTCGTCAAACAACACTACCGAGTAAGGACGGCGACGGACAGCTTCAGAGAGTTGACCGCCCTCCTCGAAACCGACATATCCTGGCGGCGAACCAATCAGGCGACTCGAAGTGAACTTCTCCATGTATTCGGACATATCAATCTGGATAAGCGCATCCGGATCACCGAACATGAATTCCGCCAGATTGCGGGCAAGAAAAGTCTTACCGACACCGGTAGGCCCAAGAAATATGAACGATCCAATCGGACGTCGCGGATCCTTGAGGTCCGCCCGTGAACGCCGCAGGGCTTTTGAAATAGCGGTAACCGCCTCATCCTGGCCAATCACATGACTCCTGAGCTCATCCTCCATTCGCAGGAGTTTCTCAGCCTCGGCTTCCTCCATCCGCTGCAACGGTACCCCCGTCCACTTGGCAACAATGCCCATTATATCATCCTCGTTGACCTTAATGGTTTCCTCCTCACTGCTTGAACGCCATTGTTCCAGCATCTCCTCAAGCTGCTTCTTGGTTTGCTTCTCCTTGTCCCGCAGCGATGCAGCTTTCTCGAAATCCTGATCCTTGATGGCTTCTTCCTTCTCGATACGGATCTCCTCAATTTCCGTCTCGAGTTCCTTGAACTTGGGCGGACGGGTCATCACGCTGATCCGCGCCTTGGCACCCGCCTCATCCATTATATCAATGGCCTTGTCAGGAAGAAAACGGCCGGTCAAGTAACGTTCAGAAAGGGTCACTGCCGCCTTGATGGCATTTGTGGTATACTTGACCTTGTGGTGCAGCTCATACTTGTGCTGAAGCCCGTGTAGAATCTTGATTGTATCCTCAGTGTTGGGTTCCTCAACCTTTACGGTCTGGAAGCGACGCTCAAGGGCTGCATCTTTCTCGATATATTTCCGGTGTTCGTTGAGTGTTGTGGCTCCGACACACTGGAGTTCGCCACGGCTTAGTGCCGGTTTAATAATGTTCGATGCATCCATGGCACCCTCAGCTGAACCCGCGCCGACTATGGTGTGCAACTCATCAATAAACAGGATCACATTCTTGGCACGGCGAATCTCATCCATCACTGCCTTGATACGCTCCTCGAATTGTCCGCGATATTTCGTCCCGGCGACCATTAGCGCAAGGTCAAGAGTGATCACCTTGCGCTCCCGCAGCAACTCCGGCACGTTCCCCGCTGAAATTTCCTGGGCAAGACCTTCAACAATTGCTGTTTTCCCGACTCCGGCCTCACCAATGAGCACCGGGTTATTCTTTGTCCGGCGACAGAGGATCTGGATAACCCGCTCAATCTCCTCAATCCTCCCGATAACCGGATCCAGTTCCCCCTTTTCAGCAAGTTCAGTAAGGTCGCGGCCAAACGCACGCAATGCGGGAGTCTTGCTCTCCCTCCGACCGGGACCGCCTTCGATGTCCTCAAATACATCCTCATCATCTTCACCAAGCTCGCCTGGCGTGAAATTCGGATCCAGTTCCTTTAAGATCTCGTTACGGGTACACTCGATGTCTATTTCAAGGCTCTTCAGCACGCGGGCAGCAACACCGTCCCCCTCACGTAGCAAGCCGAGCAAAATATGTTCAGTGCCGACATAGGAATGGTTGAGTGCCTTGGCTTCCTTCCCGGCCAGGGCAAGCACCTTCTTCACCCGCGGGGTGTAGGGAATATTCCCCACCATCTTGGTTTCCGGACCGGATCCTACCTGCTTCTCAACCTCCATTCGCACTGTCTCAAGATCCAGCCCCATCTTCTGCAGGACATTCACCGCAACGCCCTGGCCAAGCTTGATCAAGCCAAGCAGTAAATGCTCGGTACCCACGTAATTGTGGTTAAAGCGATCCGCCTCCTTGCGCGCAAGGGCCAGCACTTGTTGGGCCCTGGGGGTAAAATTATTCATCATGGCAAACTCACTTGAATCAGGGGAACAGCAAAGCCGGGCACAAAATGCAAAGGTTTATTCCTTGTCATCATCGATTTCCGGATCCTGATTCCTGTTACTTTCTGGGTGTTCCTCTGGTAACTTACCCGGCTCAGGGAGGATTTTCAACTCGTCACGCATAATTTCCGCACGCAGCGTGTCACGTTGCTCCACCCCGAGCTTACAATCTGCCCGCATCTGGAGGTGAGCCGGTTGAATCTCCATAAAAAGAACATCAATAACACCCCTTACTTCATCAGGAAAATATCCAAGATCAACCCCCGTCCTCAACATCGACAATAATTCAAGCGCCTCTTTGGTCGAGATTATATGGCCATGCCTGAGAATCGCATATGCCCGGCCAACCTTGTCATCCAGCATGGATCGCCGATCCTCATACAAAGTCGCACGGGCATTTTTCTCATGTTCGATAATCTGCCTGATGACCTTTTCAAGACGAGCTACAATCTCAATCTCTTTTTCCCCGAGAGTATGCTGGTTAGAGACCTGGAAAAGGTTCCCCAGTGCCTCGGTGCCTTCCCCATAAAGCCCACGTACAGCAAGGCCGATCTTGTTCACCGCCTGAATAACCTGGTTAATCTGCTCGGAAAGCACCAGCGCAGGTAGATGGAGCATGGCCGAGGCACGCATCCCAGTACCAAGGTTCGTCGGACAGGCAGTAAGATAACCGTGCTGGTTGTCAAAAGCATAATCAATATTCTCCTCAAGCTTGCTATCGATCTTGTCGATCATCTTGTAGGCAGATTTCAGGTTCAGTCCCGGTTTAATCGACTGCATGCGCAGGTGATCCTCCTCATTGATCATGATACACAGTGTCTGTTTGCGATTCATCACAACCGCACTGCCTGTTCCCTTGGCGGCCTGCTCCCGGCTGATGAGGTGACGCTCAACGAGCACCTGCTTTCTAATGGTATTAAGATTGCGTAAATCCGATGAGAACGCACCACGCATCTCGCTCAGTGTATCCACCGTCGGCTTCACGGAATTAAGCACCAGTATACGATCATCCTCAGTCGCCCATCCCGGAAACGACAACCCCGCCAGGTTACGTGCAAGCCGAATACGGCTGCTGATGACAATCTCCCCCAAGGGGCCCGCAGTCAGCATCCATTCGGCAGGATTCTTCAAAATAGTGTTAAATTGCATCATCAATCCGAAAACGTTGGGCAAGCAGCCCTACTGCTCCTTTGAGCATACGAACTCATCTTCCGCCGACTGAATCTCGTCGCGCAATTTCGCCGCCTCCTCGAAATTCTCATCAGTGATGGCAATTTTCAGGCGATGTTTAAGTTCGGTAATCTGGTCGGTAAACTGCTTGGTTACCTTATAGCGGGTGGGCACCTTGCCGACATGAAGGGTGCCTTTATGCATAGCCTTGACCAGGCTCTCCAAACCGCCGCCGAAGACATTGTAACAGTCACCGCACCCCAACCTGCCGTTCTTCTTGAACTCAGACTGGGTGAACCCGCAGGCTTCACAGGTCAACTCGTCCCCCGGCAGGTTTACCTTCTCGTCCGAACCAAGTCCCAACAACAAATCGGCCAGGGCGAACCCGGTAGGATCCGTCACGCCCTTCTCCTTGGCACACCCGTCACAAAGATTCACCTTTTGCATCTGCCCATCGACAATCTGAGTGAGATAGACGGTGGCATGCTTGTCCTGGCAAACATCACAAATCATTATTAAAACCTACCCAGTCCAGCGACAGGCTCAACGGGAGAATCGGGATTTTTGGATTTATTGAACGTCATATCACCGCCAATTATCAGTGCTTGCCCGGCAATTCCGGTGAACAATGCCGATCCTCTGCTCACATCTTTGCCCCTGGCATGGAAAAAGCGTGCTGCCAACCTAGGCTACACACCTGCCATTGTCTGCTAATTGCAGAATAAATGTGCCCCGGGAAAAATCACTAATCCCCAATTTCAACCCCTTCACTGCCGGCGTGCTCGCGGAAACACTTGATAAAGCGGGCAGTGATGGGACCAGGCTTACCGTCACCAATCGGACGCCGATCAAGTTCAACGGCGGCAATCACCTCGGCAGCGGTGCCGGTTAAAAAACACTCGTCAGCGGCATAGATGTCATACTTCGTAAGTTCAGCTTCCCGAAGTTCAATGCCGATCTCCCCGGCAATCTCAAAAATCACATCACGGGTAATTCCCGGCAACGCCCCGGCAGAGGATGGCGGGGTGACAATCTTGCCATCCCGCACAACAAATATGTTATCACCGGTACATTCCGCAATATAACCCTGTGCGTTGAGCATTAACCCTTCCTCGGCATTGCCATGGATGGCCTCCACCTTGGCCATGACATTGTTCAGGTAATTCAACGATTTTACCGAAGGGCTCAAAGCATCGGGTGCCGGGCGCCGGCTCGAGCAGGTGATTAACTTCAAGCCCACCTGATATTTTTCCTCAGGATAAAGCGCGATCTTGTCGGCAATGATTATCACCGAGGCTTTCTTGCAGGCAAAAGGATTAAGTCCCAAGCTTCCGACTCCGCGGGTAACAAGGAGCCGCACGTAGCCATCAACCAGTTCATTCCTGCGAATCGTGGCGCAAACTGCCGTCACTATTTCATCTTCGCTCATCCCTATTTCAAGCAGGATGGCCTTGGCTGAGATAAACAACCGCCGGATATGCTCCTGCAAACGGAACACGCGTCCGTTGTAAAAGCGGATACCCTCAAAAATACCGTCACCATAGAGCAGTCCGTGATCAAACACGGAGATCCTTGCATCCTGTTTTGCGAAATACTCGCCGTCGATGTATATATGCATGGTGCGGTTGGGTCGAGGCTTTAGCCGACAATTCGTCCATCGGTAAGTTCCAGTTGTCGATCACCGAGAGCGGCTAATGTGGAATCGTGAGTGACAACGATCAACGTTTTTTTGGTCTCGCGGGCAATCTCCAGTAATGTCCCCATAACACCACTGCCGGTCACCGAGTCAAGGTTCCCGGTTGGCTCATCGGCAAAGAGGATTTCCGGATCATTCACCAGAGAACGGGCTATGGCAACCCGCTGCTGCTCGCCACCCGAGAGTTCGGTTGGCCGGTGATGCCGACGATCCCCCAGCCCAACCCGCTCAAGCAGAGCCGTAGCGTGCTGCCTCTGGCAGCAACCGGCTATCATCGCCGGCAGACAAACATTCTCAAGGGCACTCAAGTCAGGCAACAGGCAATAGTGCTGGAACACATAACCTACTTGTACATTGCGCAATTGGGCTTGATGACGTCTTTTCAGGTCGTAGAGAGATCTCTCCGCGCATTCCCCTTCACCTTTCATAAATACCTCGCCCGAGTCGGGACGTTCGAGCCCCGCCAGAATATACAGCAAGGTGGTTTTCCCGGCACCTGAAGCTCCTCTCAAAAACAGCAACTCGGAACGGGCAACTTCCAAATCAACCCCCCTTAGAACTTCAACTCTCGCCGCTCCCATGGGGAAGTTCCGGTGGAGATTCACCGCTTTAAGCACCGGTTGCGCCAATCCTTGCGGAGAAACAACCGGCCCGGTGGGAGCAGAAGAAACAGACATCCTCCAATCAACCCGCACAACCGCTCAGGTCAAGGGCAGGCAATTGCGCCTCAAACCTGATGTACTATGGCTTGAAAAAGATTGGGAACCCGCATTTTAAGCACATGTTACCGTAAACCGGGAGAACCAGCTCATGCCTGTCCCCGCAATTTTGGCCATGCTGCTGGCAATATCGCGAGCGTCACCGGCATATTGACAGGGGCTGCCGTTCAATTAATCAGCCTCTTATGGCAATCCGGCGAAGTGCCTCGTAGGTCCCGATGCCCACTGCAGTTGCGAGGTTAATGCTGCGGACATCCTTCTCCATCGGAATTGTCACGCAACTCTCGGCATTCTCCGCAAGCAGGCTTTCCGGAAGCCCCCTGGTTTCGCGACCGAAAACCAGATAATCCCCCCGCGCATAATCAACATCCCAATAATCACGTTGCACCTTGGTCGTGAAAAACCAGAACCTGGCCCCGGCGGCGGCATCCGAAAACAATGCCGCAAAAGAAGACCAGACTTTCATGTCGACCCGGTCCCAATAATCGAGCCCGGCGCGACGAAGGTGTTTCTCATCGAGTTCAAAGCCGAGAGGTTCCACCAGGTGAAGTCGTGCGCCTGCCGCCAGGCACAACCTGCCGACATTACCGGTATTCTGGGGAATTTCCGGCGCGACCAGCACCACGTTCAGGGACGGGCACATGGAATTTACAGAGAAATTGCAGTCCTCTCCCGCAGAGCGGACAACTGCGAGGGGCTAGACTCCGACAGCAACAGGATCAACGTTCACTCGCCGCCCGTCCTGGTCAAAACGGACATTGCCCTCAACCAGAGAGTAGATCGTGTAGTCCTTACCCAACCCGACATTGCTACCCGGTCGCCACTTGGTTCCACACTGGCGCAGGATAATATTTCCCGGGATAACATGCTCACCGCCGAATTTCTTCACTCCCCGCCGCTTTGAATTACTGTCACGCCCGTTCTTGACGCTTCCCTGACCTTTCTTATGTGCCATGTCTGAGTAATGTTAAGGTTAAGATCCAATCAGGCGCTAATGCCGGTGATTGCCAGTCGGGTAAGCGGCTGACGATGCCCCTTGGTTTTGTGATGTCCTTTACGGCGCTTAAACTTGAATGCCGTGACCTTCCCTGCACGAACCTGATCAACAACCTGTGCGGTAATGCTTGCCCCGCTGACCACCGGATCTCCGAACTTCACGCCACCATCACCAGAATAAAAAAGAACATCCTCAAAAGTTGCGGATGCCCCGATCTCAAGATCCAGTTTCTCAACATCAATCTTGTCACCCTCGGCAACTTTATACTGCTTGCCACCGGTTTTAAAAATCGCGTAAGCCATTTTGTCTAAGGTAATATGAATGCGGTTGATGTAATCCCGTGCCGCCAGGGATGAGGGGCGGGAAAACTCCCACAAATCAAGAGTTCCGGCAAGCCCTTTTTTCCCGGGGCTCATTACTGTAACCCTTTGCAATCATTGAGCTCTGTCCAATACCCGGAAAAACGGATATACGACAAAATGGGAAAACCATCCACCCCGGCAGCGACTCTGCCCATCCCTTGCCTTAATAAAAAAGCAAACAACATCCTGAATTCGCTAAAATTGATACAAATGGGATGAAAATTGATGAGATCGATCATATCTATCCGCAACCAATATGTCTCCTCCTAATGTCCACCACCTTGAGCTTTTCTACTATGTGGCAACCTTTGGCGGAATCACCCCGGCTGTCCGCAAGATGCCCTATGGCATCCAGCAACCGGCGGTATCAAGCCAAATGCTGCAACTCGAACGCGAGCTTGGCGTCAAGCTCTTCAACCGCCGACCCTTTGCACTGACGCCGGCAGGCAGCGAACTTCACACTTTTATCTCCAGCTTCTTTTCCGGGTTGCCTAACATTGCAGCTCAACTGCGCGGTGAGGAAAGTGCTCACCTGAGATTAGCCGCCTCCGGCACCGTGCTCGCCAATCATATCCCCGATGTCCTTGAAAAAATCCGCCGTAGGCAGCCCAATCTCCGCCTGACGCTGCAGGAAGCGGTAAAGCCTTCCGACATCGAATTGCTACTGGCCAATCAAGAGATTGATTTCGCAATCTCTACACTGCAAAAATCAATGCCGGCGGCGATCAAGACCATTGAGTTGCTCCGCCTGCCACTAATACTGATTACCCCGGAAAGCAACACCGTGAAAGGGTTCTCGGCGATTGCCAAGGATTCCGAAGGAACAATCGACAAGCCGCTGATTTCACTTTCCTCAGAGCATGAAATTAACCGCATTTTCCATGATGAACTGGTAAAGCGAAAACTGGTATGGGCCCCGAAAGTGGAGGTGACCTCACTCGAACTGGTGACAAAATACACCCACTGTGGATATGGCTACGGTCTAACTATTGATGCGCCAGGTGTCAAAATCCCCGCAGGTCTGCGCAAGATAGCACTGCCCCGATTCCCTCCGCTGCGTCTTGGCCTCATGTTTCAGGGAAAACTTAAACCCATCGCCGAGCTTTTCGCGCTGGCAGCCGTAACTTACGCGAAAAAACTCAAGATCTGACTCCTCATCATTACCAACCATGCACCAGGCCATTATTTTCGACTTCGACGGACTCATCGTTGATACGGAAACCGTCATATATGAAAGCTGGAATGAAGTCTATTGCAGCCATGGGGAATCGCTCGAATTGGAGACCTACAAGCAATGCGTGGGTAGTGATTTCGGGCAATTCAATCCCGAAACCGAACTGGAACACCGCACGGGAAAGACATTTGACTGGCCAACCATTAATACTGGTCGGGAAGAATTAATACGGCAGCGCCTGGCAACCCAGGATACCCGCCCCGGCGTGAGAGAATTCATCGAAAATGCACGGGCCAAAGGGCTTAAACTCGCAGTTGCATCAAGCTCCTCACGAACCTGGGTTGCAGGCTGGCTGGAAAAGCTCGATATCCTGAAACACTTCAGTGCCCTGCGCAATCGTGATGACGTTGAGCGGATTAAGCCACATCCCGACCTGTTCCTTGCTGCAGCCTCAGCACTCGATATTCCACCCGGCGATTCCCTGGTCATGGAAGATTCCGAGAATGGACTGCGAGCGGCAAAAGCTGCTGGAATACCATGCGTCATTGTAACCAATCCAGTGACGGCGGGCGGTCAGTTCAATGGTGCCCTGCTTGAGGCAGGATGCTTCACCGCGCGCTGTATCAGGGATTTGGTCGACTGACCGGGAATCTGCGCCGGATCGCAACCATTATCACCCATGGCATTGTATCGCTGAGGCCGGGGGCGCAATTACAATCCGCCGGGGTTAACGGAATGATACTTCCCGGTGCCCGGGTTCTCCACCTGCAATGACTTGCCGTTGGGCCAGACCACCTCAAGCCGCTGCACCTTGGTCAACTGCCCCAGGCCGAAATGAACGGTGGCCGGATGCTGTGCGGTAAATGAATCACCGGTAACAAGCTGCCGCGACCATGTCCGATTGCCTGCAAAAATCCTGACCAATGCCCCGTTGGCAGGTAGGCCGGGATGATCCAGGAGATGGAACCCGATCCAGTTACCACCACCCTTTATTTGGTTATGCAGGACATGGAGGCGTTGGTGGCGAGCCTTGGCATCATACTCAACGACCAGCAGGTCGGGACGCCCGTCAACATCCAGATCAGCCCCCACCACAGCCCGGGCATCAAATTCCTGGGCGGCAGCCAACAAAAAAGCAAGATTATGAAAGCCTTCACCCTGCCTGTTGAGAAAAAGATTATTATGCTCAAATCCATTCCATGAGAAATCCGTCCCGAGTCCGCCGAGGATTCCTGAATACATGGCCTGTAGTTCCGGATCCGGATTGGATGACCCGGTATAAACATCATGGCACCAGAACCGGGTGCAGTAGTCGCGACTGGAATTGCCACTGAGGTGACCGTTGGCGACATAAAGATCCCGGTCACCATCATTATCAAAATCAGCTGAAGTACAACCCCACGCCCACCCTGAGCGCGCCATGTCATTGCGGTAATCCGGTTGCCGGAAAACATCTTTTGACCTCAGGAACATGCGATTGCCAAAGGTCATTGGGCCCCGCATGGCATCATGTTTTTCATATCCCTTGCGGCCAAGCCCCAGTCGATCAAGCCTGCGGGCAGTGGTGGAACTCATGCCCACCATGTAAATATCCTGCTTCCCATCCCCGTTGAAATCATCCAGCACGTGGGACATTCCAAAGCCGTGCCTCTGCGCAATCCACTCGGAAGTCACGTCAGTGAACTTCCCCTTGCCGTCATTGCGGAAAATATCGACGCCGGAGAAATCACAGACCACTACAAGGTCAAGGTCCACATCACCATCAAGATCGGCAAACGAGGCACTGAAAGTGCGGCGTAACCGCTTGGCGGATAATCCTGCAGCAACAGTACCATCGCGGAACCCCCCATTACCATTGTTCAACAGCAAATAGTCCGGATAGCCATCATTGGCATTGTAGTAGGGAGTTGGCATGGAACCGCGCTCATAGGGTTGTTTCCATTGCCCAAGGAAAAGGTCCAAATCACCATCACCGTCCACATCCCCCGCTGACAACGCATGGAGATACTCAAGCGGCACACCGAAAGCAACCCTTGGCTTTACCTTAAAGCCTCCACCAGGACCTCCCTCCCAGATCTGCAACAAGCTGCCTTTTTGCCCCGATGAGACAAAATCCGCAAACCCGTCGCCGGTAAAGTCCGCAAGGATCCCTGCCTCGCCAAGGGGAGTAACCGGTTCAGCAAGAAAATCGCCGCCAACAAATCCATCCTTTCCCCTGTTCCAGTAGACCAGGTTGCAACCGGCAAGGACCATCTCCGGCAAACCGTCACGGTTAAGGTCGTGCACCAGTATCGGGCTCACGCGGGGATAACGTGCGGGATCAATCTCCCGGGGATCGAGACGCAACCATTCCATGAAGAGGGAGTTGCCTTTGTTTTCTGTCACGGAAGCGTTTCTCACCTTGATGACCTCCGCCACGGGAGACCTCTCATTCTTGCGCAAGGCCCGCCAGATGACTTCCAGTTCCCCCTTGATAATCGAGCGCCTCTTAAGGTGAGCGTTGTCAGCATGTACCTCAAAGGAAACAATGGATTGCGACTTGCCAGCGGCAACTCCAGCCTGAAATTGAGTGTGATGCCATTCAGTCTGCACAATCCTCCAGCCCGCCTGCCTGATGGCAGCGAGCTCGCCCTGAAAAGACGTCCGGTCAAGTGTCCGTGAATTACCGCTTAATTGAGCCTGTCGAATACCCGGGATGCCCAGGTCGAGTTGCCCCCATGGGCTCCTGCTCCTGACCTCCAGACTGCTGAAAGGAAATCCAGCAAGAACCTCAAAGGGTTTGCCCTGGCGCAGGCGATCCCATAAAAGGACGAAAGGGTTCTCGTGGATCTGCGCCATGGTTTCATTGCGAAAAACCGTCCTGTCCAGTTGCAACTGCCCTTCACGCAGCCTCCTGATGGAGGCCTGCATGGTTCCTGTAATCTCTTGGCCCTCACCACTATTGGTATCCGCCGGCGGGGCCCTCAGCTCTTTCGGGTCCTCAGCGGCCTGTGCCAATGCCAAGGATAAGGCGGTTAGCCCGTGAACCACGCCTTGTATGGCTTTAGCTTGTGTTTGCGCCAACACTAAAACCCATCATATCAACGCAAAATAAACGATCAACTATAATAGAACGCTCAGAGAAAAAACCTTTTTCCCGGCTTTCCCCGCCCGCCGGCGGAAACCACCCCCCCGAACAATCACGGTAAAGCACCTACATCTCTTGAATCCTCCCTTTACAAGCAGTCCGTGCGATGGCAACAAAGGAGCCGACGCATGCCCAAGGATACCAACCTCGAGAAAATCCTGCTTATCGGTTCCGGCCCTATTGTCATCGGCCAGGGATGCGAGTTTGACTATTCGGGAGTGCAGGCCTGCAAGGCCCTCAGGGAAGAGGGTTACTGCGTTGTGCTGGTCAACTCAAACCCGGCAACGATCATGACCGATCCGGAATTCGCCGATCGGACATATATAGAGCCGGTCACTCCCGAAGTGGTTGAAAAAATCATCATCAAGGAAAAACCCGATGCCTTGTTGCCGACACTTGGCGGACAGACCGGACTGAATACCGCCATGGACCTCGTCCGCCTGGGCATCCTTGAGAAATACGGCGTTAAACTGATCGGTGCTAACGCCGAGGCAATCGAGAAAGGCGAAGATCGCCTGGCCTTCAAGGAGGCAATGCTCAAAATCGGCCTTGATCTCCCACAGTCCGGTGTTGCCCATACCATCGAGGAAGGAATAAAGATCTCCCGGGAAATCGCAACCACGACCAATAAGCAATTTCCCCTGATCATCCGTCCGGCATACACGCTGGGTGGCAGTGGTGGCGGCATTGCCTACAACCGTGAGGAACTTGAAGAGATCCTGGCACGTGGGCTCGACATGTCGCCGGTAACCGAAGTGCTGATCGAGGAATCCCTGCTCGGCTGGAAAGAATACGAGATGGAGGTGATGCGGGACCGCAATGACAACTGTGTTGTCATCTGCTCAATAGAAAACCTCGACCCGATGGGAATTCATACCGGGGATTCAATTACCGTAGCCCCAGCCCAAACGCTAAGCGACAAGGAATACCAGATCATGCGCGACGCCTCTTTCGCAGTAATCCGTGAAATAGGGGTGGAGACCGGCGGTTCAAATATCCAGTTCTCGGTCGACCCGGAGACCGGGCGAATGATCGTCATCGAGATGAACCCGCGGGTCTCACGATCCTCGGCACTGGCATCAAAGGCAACAGGATTCCCGATTGCCAAAATCGCGGCAAAACTCGCTGTGGGATATACCCTCGATGAGCTTCCAAACGATATCACCAAGAAAACGCCTGCCAGTTTTGAACCCACCATTGATTACTGTGTGGTCAAGGTTCCGCGCTTTACTTTCGAGAAATTCCCCACGGCTGATCCGGTCCTGACCACCCAGATGAAGAGTGTTGGTGAAGCGATGGCCATTGGCAGAACCTTCAAGGAGGCGATGCAGAAAGCCCTGCGCTCACTGGAAATTGATCGCTACGGTTTTGGTGCAGATGGCAAGGGGAAAAACATTTCCATCAGTGACCCTGCTGAAATACACGAAAAAATCGCCGTGCCCAATGCCGAACGCATCTTCTACCTGCGAAGCGCTTTTGCCATTGGCATGTCAGTGCCGGAAATTTTTGAAATTACCGGTATCGACCCGTGGTTTCTCCGCCAGTTGCAGCAGATTTACGAGACTGAGCAGAAAATTGCCGCCGGTAAGGAATTTATCCCCATGCGGGAAGCCAAGAAGCTCGGTTTCTCTGACCGTCAACTCGCTCACCTCACCGGGAAAACAGAACTTGAGATAAGGGCTGCGAGGAAGAGCGATGGTATAATTCCCACATATCGTCTCGTCGACACCTGTGCCGCTGAATTCGAGGCCTTCACTCCCTACTACTACTCAACCTACGGCGATGAGGACGAAGCCCGTGACAGTGACAAGAAGAAAATAATGATCCTCGGCGGCGGCCCCAACAGGATCGGCCAGGGAATAGAATTTGATTATTGCTGCGTGCACGCCGCCTTCGCCCTCAAGGAACTCGGCTTCGAGACCATCATGGTAAACTCGAACCCCGAGACCGTATCCACTGATTACGATACCAGCGACAAGCTTTATTTTGAACCGTTAACCCTTGAGGATGTGCTCAATATTCACGAGGGAGAACGCCCGTGGGGAACAATTGTTCAATTCGGAGGCCAAACGCCTCTGAACCTTGCTGACGATCTCGAGAAATCCGGGGTAACCATCATAGGGACTTCCCCCGCGAGTATTGAACTCGCCGAGGACCGGAAGTTCTTCTCTTCCCTGCTCGACAAACTCTCCCTCAAGCAGGCTGATGCCGGCACGGCAACATCTGAAGATGAGGCGGTCGCAATCGCACATCGCATTAGTTACCCTGTTCTGGTAAGGCCCAGTTTTGTGCTTGGCGGACGGGCAATGATGATTGTCCATGATGATGACGAATTGCGCGAATACATGCGCTCGGCTGTTGAGGCAAGTCCTGAACGACCGGTGCTCGTTGACCGGTTCCTTGAGGATGCCACCGAGGTCGATGTCGATGTCATCTCTGACGGCGAGACATCAGTGATCGGCGCCATCATGGAGCACATCGAGCAGGCGGGAGTCCACTCCGGGGACAGTGCCTGTGTCATACCACCATTCTCCCTGAGTGGGGAAATGCAGGATGAAATCCGGATCGCCGCGAAATCATTGGCTAAAGAGCTCAAGGTGTGCGGCTTGATGAATGTCCAGTTTGCAGTCAAGGATGAGGAACTCTACGTCATCGAGGTCAACCCGCGCGCATCCCGCACGGTGCCTTTTGTTTCCAAGGCAATCGGGATCCCGCTGGCAAAGATAGCGGCAAAAGTCATGGCCGGTGAGAAATTGACCGACCTCGGGTTCACTGAAGAAGTCGTGCCTGAGCATTATTCAGTGAAGGAGGCGGTGTTTCCCTTCGTCAAGTTCCCGGGTATCGACATCGTGCTTGGCCCTGAGATGAAAGCAACGGGGGAAGTGATGGGAATCGACCCGGATCTTGGCATGGCCTACGCGAAATCCCAGATGGCAGCCTCGGCGGCACTACCGCTTGAGGGTAATCTCTTTATAAGTGTCAAGGATCGCGATAAACCGCAGGCAGTGGAAATCGCAAGGGATTACCATGCACTCGGCTTCAGCATCTTCTCCACTGCGGGGACAGCGCAATTCCTTGAGAAATCCGGCATCCCGGTAACCAGGCTCTTCAAGCTGGCGGAAAAGCGCCGCCCGAATGTTCTGGACATGATCAAGAACGGGGAAGTCGACTTCATTATCAATACGCCAAGTGCTGATCGCAGCCCGCGGGCTGATGAAATCACGATCCGCAGCACGGCAGTTGCCAATGCGGTCCCGGTAATGACCAACCTGCGTGCCGCCCAAGCCAGCGTAATGGCGATCAAATCATTACAGAAGGGTGCCCTCGAGGTATCTCCCCTTCAAGACTACCACGCAGGATAGGAACCGGGGAAGAACCGCAACCTTGGACGGGGTCCACCTCTTGGCACAAGTCTCCGCCTCCCCTGCGAGAAATGCCGCGGTGCTACCCTGCAGGATTCAATGTCACCTTGACCCGTAAAAATTTGGAATCGGGTGATCCCACAGGCAACAGCACCCTGTAGGTAGAAAGTTCAACATTATCCGGATCGTCAGGCGCAGCAGACACACTGTCCTCGAATAATTGCCCTGGCTGATCCCCGGCAGAAGTCCACGTATCAATGTTAGATGAAGACTCCACCTCATAGAGGTAAGTGTCACCGGACGGGCTCACCCACGTGTATGCCATCGTTCCAAAATCCATGGTGCCTCCCTTCATGCGGCGGAAGGTAATTGCCAGGTGATTGGTCGGAGGAAATATCGGCACTGCCGCCGGGACACTTACCTGACTGCCTGTCGGCAAAGCAAACGCACCGGAAGTGGCAGCCATAGTATCCGTGCCAAAGGCCACCTCAAGCATGTTGATGATGCTGTCATTGTCCTCATCCTCCAGCGGCGGCAGACCTGGCGCCCCAAGCACGGTAAGGTCAAAAGTCTGGGTCTCCATCGAGAAACTGTGTGCGCGGACCACCGTGACGGTTACCACGCCGACATCGCCCGCGGAAGGGGTGCCGGTAAGCATCCCGGTTGCCGGGTTAATCGACAGCCACGCCGGGGCAGGTTCCTGCAGGCTGTAGACGGCAATTGAGGTCAAGCCCTCGGCAATGACATCCGCCCTTGCCAATTCATTATTGGTATCATTCACCAAGCCGGGAGTGACTCCCTCGGTCCCTGGTTCCGGAGGGACCGGCGTGCCGCTGGGCGGTTCGGTGGCGCTGCCCACGACCCAGTTTGCTAAAGTTGCGTAGCCGGCAATGTCAACGCTGCTTGAGTGCGCTGATTGCCCGTCGGCCAACTCGCCCAGATCCAGGTAACTCTGATCCCCATTCCAGGATACACCATCGATAACGCGGCAGTATCTGTCCCACAGACCAATATGGGCCGGGTTGAGATTACTCACTTCTCCCCAGCCATCGCCGTTGGACGGGAGGATGAAATAAGCGGGGTTGTTGGACTCGGCAATAATCACGCCATCTGAGGCATCATAATCATCGGGCGGCAGAACCCCGTCACGGAAATCTCCGTTGTAGATAACAAGCAGGGTGCCGACAGGAATTGACGACCAGAATTCATTCTGGGTGAACTCAAGGTCAAAGTTGGCAATGTTGTTGGTCAGGTGATAACCGCGCATATCGGAACCGACGACAGTCAAAAACTCTACCCATTCACCGTTGGACTCATTGCCGAGAATCCCCTGACTGACTTCATTGACCTTGAAAAGGTCGGGGAATGTCGCCGGGGGCAGGTTGTTGATCCAGAGGTTCACGTCATAAACGTATGGCTCACCAAGCCTTGCCTCGGTAACAGGAGTTGAATTGACCGCCACGATGCTGCCTCCAATGCCAATGCCACCGCCGAGCGGCGCCACGGGAAAGACCGTCGGCACACCCTCACGGGCATCATCACGCGGGGTGATAATCACGCGGTAAGCTGTCCCCGAAGATATGCGATCTGCGGACAAGGTGACCTCACCATCATAAATGCAGGTGCCGCTTCCCGGGTTGGGGATCAACTCCGGAACAAAATCAGGCGAGGCTTCATCCGGTTCCAGAACCCGGATAAGCCTGGCAAAGGTATCGGTATTGCCCGTGTCATCAGTCACGGTGAGAGTCACCTGCACTCCCGGCACGGAGTTCGCGGTAAAGGTGTGCAGCGGATTCTGCTCCTCACTGGTGTTGCCGTCCCCGAAATCCCATTCCCATGAAACAATTTCACCACCGACATCCCTTGAGTCACTGGAAAACCTCACCTCCCGGTCCACTCTCGGCGTTGCCGGGAAAACACTGAAATCCGATACCGGAATCCAGTCACAGTTGCCCCCGACCGCTCCCCTGGCCCCCGGCATATCAATCCATGTCGCACCATCCGGATGCAGTTGCTGCCACTGATAGGTAAGCACCGGATCCTGGTATTCCGGGTCAATGATAATCAGGTTGGTAAGGATCAGGTCTTCCTGATCGGTGATCCTCTCGGGGTCCAGGATAGTCGGGTCACCACTGGCAACCAGGTTTCCCTCTTCAATCACAGGCGGGGTATTCGGGAGAGTGCCGCGCAGGATAACCTCAATCTTGTCAAGCCTGCGGCCATTGGCATTGTTGACATCAACCCGCCAGTGCCCACGCTTGCCCAGGGGAGCGGCCGCCGTTGCCAAGGAAGGCTGCAACGGCCCCTCGGCAGACATCTGTCCCCAGTGGCCGAGGGACATGAAAGTATAGACCTCGGGAATATCGACTCCCGTCTCGTGGTCAGACACCCGGCTGAAATAGCCGACAATGTCATCCTCATAATCCAACCTCGGGCCCCAGCTATAGGTCGGGCTGACGAGCCGGACAGTGGCGGGTCGCGACAGGGATTCCTCCTGCCAGGTCAATCGCACCTCAGCGTGCTCGACGCGGATGTTGGTGGTGGAGGTGAAATTAAGGACATACTGGTTTAATTCATCGCCAATTTCATCGCGCGGCCGCAAGGAGCGCTTTACCGTCCGGTAATTAGCCGCCCCCTCCGGAAGGTTGGGCCAAATCTCCGCCAGTGCCACTGCAGTAGCGGCATCAACCATCCCGTAGCCATACTGCTCCGCATAATCCCAGACATAGGGCACCGGAGGATTAAATATCGGCGCGGGAACACCTCCGTTGGAAACAAAGGTGGGAGCGATGGGAAAACTTGATGCGATCAGGATCTCCTGGAAGTCACGCCACCCGAGTTTTTCACGGTCCGCGTGCGCACGTGCCTCGGTCATCAGCGCAATGACACCACTGACCACGCCCGCCGCAAAGGAAGTGGACTCCTGGTCGGTCTCGATATAATTGTCGGGCGCAATGCCATCTTCATCATCATCAATCGCTGTCGTGGGACTTGGCGGTAGCGCGGCACAGACAATATTCGAACCGAATTCACCGCCATCCAATGAGGTCACGGCAATGGTGTGCTTGTCATTGGCGAAGCCGTCATAAGTAGACAGATCGCCGATATCAGTGCCCGCCGGAGCACCATTGCCGGCCGGGAAAACATACGGCAACGGTCGAAGCCCTCTGGAATTGCGCTCAAACTCGTCAAGGGTAATCGGCCCCATCGTGGAAGCTATAAGCGCACCGTCGGGCATGCCCCAGCTGGCATTGTGCGCATCAAATTTATGCGTCTTATAGTCGATGATCTGGGCGGTAAGCTCATCATCGCTTACTCCCATGTCCCAGCGAATACCCGCACCCTTGGCCTTCGGGGCTACGCCGGTAATACCAACACCATTGCCGCCACGCCCGAAGATAATCCCGGCGACCTGGGTGCCGTGTTCACCGCCGCTGGGGTCATCATCATTATCAATAAAATCAATCTGGGATGTTTTCAGGATATTCTTCTCCAGGTCCTCATGTTCCCAGTACAGTCCGTCATCAGAAACAGCAATGACCGTTCCAAGACCGGCATAGGGGCGCAATAAGAACGGCAGGCCGAAAAACGGGTCAACATTCTGCCAGACATTGGGGATGTTCATCGCTGGCACTAGTGTTAATGGTATTAGAACATCCGCCTGGCGGCCCTCCGCAATCCCGGGAAAAAACCCCGGGTCATCGGGGAAAAAAGCCACGCCTGAACCCTGTGCACAGATCTTCGGCGAGATCCTGAAACCAAGCATAGCATGGGCTGTCAGGATCCCGGGATGTGCCAGCACCTGCCCGGCAACGGGAATGGTGTCAGCCGAGTTCGACAGGCGGAAAACCGTCCAGCCATTGATGGTAATGTGGTCCCGGTCATGCCCCAGGCCCAACTCCCCGGCAATGGCGTTGGCATGCTCAACGGTGCGGAAATCCTCCTTGAGCTGGACGGTAACCTTGCGTGTCACAAAACGGATCGTGCCGTCGTTTATGGGCTTGCCCTCCGGGAAAGCCACCATGCCGCATTCACCCCCGGTAGAGGCCGCCTCACGGGCCGAGACGAAATTGTAGAGTGCCGCGTTGGAGGCCTGCTTCGGAATTGATTCAACAAAGCCGCGTTCGCCCTCAGGCCTTACCCAGACTTGATCAAGGGCCAGCTCGAAAGAAGCGGGGGAAGTTCCGTCGACCAGTCGCAGCGCACCCTCCGGCAGTGGGTGGTAACCCGGGGATTCCGCCCGGAGGGGGGGGGCTGCCGCCACAATGAAGAAGGCGACAGAAGCCATAGATATAATGGAAACGGGGAGCTTCATGGTTTGGACGAGGTTAAATCTTCAGGCAATAATCACGGTAGTGATTTAAAATAGCGCAATATTCAAGGAAATGGAATCCTTCAATGATTAATTATTACTGCAATTCCATGGGAGGATTTTCAACATAAACCTAGCTCTCACCAGTCATTTCCATGGAAAAGGGAACAATCGATCCGTCCGGACGCAGCATCAGAGGCCCATCACCGTGATGATCGCCAATTTCCATCAACCACGGCTGATTGCCCCAGCGATAGGGGGTCAGGGGACTCACCGCGTCAAAACCGGCCGGAAGGTAGGTGGCCTTGCGCTCCGCGCTATCGGCTTCCGAGCTCAGTCGCTTGTATGTCGGACACATCCATATGTCCTCGGTAATGTCATATTCGGCAAGAACCGTCGTCCAAAAATCCCAGAACTTGTCCTCATCGGCCAGTGCGCTTGCCGGAGGCTGAGGCCAGTGCCCCTTATCCGTGGTATAGACCTGAAGCCCGGCAAACAGGCTCTTCATGTTGGCTGCACAGGCAGCCTGCTCCGCTTTTCGGCGAATCAACCCATAGAGGGGAAAGCTCAGGGATACCAGAACCGCGATGATGAATGTGACGACAAGCAGTTCAAGGATCGTGAATCCCCTGGCGCCTTGACACCGCACACCGGCGACCAAAGAATCATCTCCCCGGGCAGGATCATCAGCCACAGGAAAAGCAACGGACCGGCACCCGGAAGGTGTCAGTCCGCAGGATACTTTCTCTGGGCTTTGTTTCAAAGAAGCAACAGCGCTCCCTTCCCTGTTTCAAAGAAGGAACTTTATAGTTCAGTCAGCTGGAAATCAGCCCCGCGCCCCCGGCGCCACTAAAAACCAACCTGTGCGCCAAACACGTATATACTATGAGGCTCGCCAATACTCGAGGGCAAAAAACCCTCGCCGCCCTCGGAAGTCTCCAAGCCTTCGATCTCTATCTCGGTATCGCCCTCAATAACGGTGGTGGTCGTGATACGTGTTGAATCAAAGGTGTCCAAGGCACCGAAGAAGTTCGCCTGACCCTTGCCGGAAAAGCGCATGATCGGTGCCTCCTCGGTAATGTCAGCTATGAAATAGGTATTGGCAATATCGATCATGCGCGCGGCACCACTGTCGGTGAAGTTGTTGATGGTATCACCGTTGGTGACCGCGTTCACTTTACCGTTTACCCAGTCAACAGTCCCGAAGCAACTCCCGACATAAACCGCGCCACGGAAAAAAATCACGGACTGGTTTGTGGCTGAAAACTGCGCGGAAGTGTCATCAGAAAAGCGCGCCATGCCCAAGCCGTTGGGGATATACATAGTCGCTTGATAAACTCCTGAACTCGTCAGGTTGAAATTATTTCCACCCCAGGGTCCTCCGACAATGGCGGAAGCCGGGGAAGCGGAAAGCGCGACACTGGTAGCGATGAGGGCAAAAAGCTTTTTCATAGACCCTATTTTTCACGGAAAAGGACCCTTCTAGCAAGCCTAAATTACAGAATTCTCCATTTTTTACTTATTGGAATTCCTTGAATTTACGGGACGAGAGCCATATTCGTGGCATCATTGACCCATGGATCTGGGTAAACTCGCTGATTATCACACGCATACCCCGCTGTGTCGGCATGCCGAGGGTGAACCGGTGGATTATGCCCGCCATGCTGTAAAAATCGGTCTGGGTGAAATCGGTTTCTCCGACCACTGCCCTGCCAGGGAAGAGGAATTCGACGATTGGCGCATGCTGCTGCGTGAATTCCCGGATTATGTTTCAAGGGTGGAGGCCGCCCGCCTCGCGGTACCGGAGATTGCCGTGCGGCTCGGCCTTGAGATCGATTACCTGGAAAACGGGGAACCCTGGATTGAGCAGCTCAGTTCAATGGCACCCTATGATTACCTGATCGGCAGTGTCCACTACATCGCCCCCGGCTGGGATATCGACAACCCGAAGTGGATCGGCCGTTGGACGGGAATTGCAGAAATCGAGGATATCTGGTCAGCCTATTGGCGGCTCTATGCCCAGTGCGCCCGCAGCGGTTATTTCGACTTCATCGCGCATCCCGACCTGCCGAAAAAATTCGGCCACAAGCCTGACGGCGACCTGCGACGCTTTTACGAGCCTGCCATCGAGGCCGCATTGGTTTCAGGAACGGCAATCGAGATCAATACCAGCGGCTGGCACAATGACTGTGCCGAGCAATACCCGGCGCGGCAATTCCTGGAAATGATGAATGACGCCGGGATACCGCTGGTGATCAGCTCCGATGCCCACGCCCCCGGTGATGTCGGGCGTGACTTTGAAAAGGCAACATGCCTCGCTCTCGACACGGGATTCACCCACAGCACACGCTTTGAGAAACGTAAGAAAACACTGGTCGCACTGCCCTCCGGAGTATCCGCATGATGCTGCTGCGTGCACGTGAGCGTGAGATACGCTTCCCCCGCCGGCCACTGGTAATGGGGATTGTAAATATCAATGACGACTCGTTCTGCGGCGACGGCAGCCTTGACCCCGGCCAGGCCATGGCACTCGCCAGGAAACAACTCAACGAGGGAGCGGAAATTATCGATGTGGGTGCAGAAAGTGCACGCACCAACCGTGGCCCGATTTCCGCCGATGAGGAGGTAGCGCGCCTGCGCCCTTTCATAAAAGCCTTCCCGGCAATAGCAAGCTCGACCGGGATGACGTCCCCGCCACCGCTGCTCTCTGTCAACACCTGGCGAGCGGAAGTCGTGCGCCAGATCCTGCCCCTTGGCGTTGACCTGTTAAACGACATGGGGGCGCTGCCCGACGCCGCCAATGCCCGGCACTGTGCCGAACACGGCACGGCACTGCTGATCATGCACAGCATCGGTCAGCCCAAACAACCACATCCAGGCGAGCATTACGCCGATGTTACCAGGGAGATGAAAGAGTTCTTCATCAGTAAGTTGCAGTTAGCTGAAAGTGCCGGACTGGAACAGGCGCGGACTGTTCTCGACCCGGGAATCGACTTTGCCAAGGATCGCGACGACAACCTGCTCCTGTTGCGTGAATTGGAAAGCCTCACTTCCCTTAAGCGGCCGATCCTGCTGCCGGTCTCACGAAAAACGGTAATCGGCGAGGTCTTGGGGCTCGAAAACCCCCTGGACCGCGATGCCGGGACCATCGCCTGCGCGGTCACGGGAATGATGCGCGGCGCGGCCATCCTGCGGGTTCATAATGTCGCCGCCACCGTCAATGCCGTGCGCGTTATTGAGCCGCTGTTAAGTAACCGGAAATGATAACCAAGGGTTAATTTCCCGCGACGGGAACTGCCATTTTTGCGCCGGTAGCCTTCAGCCAGTGATCAAGGTCGGCGGCAAGTTCCCTGCGCTTGCCCTTCTGCTCAAGGGCAAGGTCTTTACTCTCCGAGAGGTCATCGGCAAGATTAAAGAGCTCCTCTGAGCCGTCCTCATACCAGCGCAGCAGCTTGTAGTCACCCTTGCGCACGGATGCCGAGGGACGATTGGCGGAGCCGTGGTAATGTGGGTAATGCCAATACAGTGCCCTGCGCTCAAGGACTCCACCCCTCATCAGCGGGGTCAGGTCCACACCGTCAAGGTGCTGCGCCGGACGCAACGGCAAACCCGCCGCGGTGAGAAGTGTCGGGTAAAAATCCGTGGTCACTACCGGTACTGATGAGACACTCCCGGGCTTTGTCACTCCCGGCCAGGAAATAATTGTCGGCACCCTCACCCCACCCTCATAGAGCCAACCCTTGCCGGCACGTAAAGGCAGGCAGGAAGTGGGTGCGCTGCGTTTGCCCGGCAGTGTGCTCAGCCCGCCGTTGTCCGAGGTGAATATCACCAGCGTATCCCCCTCAAGGCCCAGTTCGCGCACTTTCCCAAGCACCTTGCCAACGCTGCGGTCAACGCTGGCGACCATCCCGGCAAAAGCCGGGTTATTCTGGGTGATGCGTGTCGTCCCGTATTTTTCCGGGCGCATCCCGACCTTGGCCGGTAACCCGAGTTTGTTCAGCCGGGTTGAATATTGCGCAATGTCCTGCCTGCGTGCCTGAATCGGCGTATGCACGGAGTAGTGCGCAAGCAGGAGCAGGAAGGGTTTGTCTTTTGATTTCTCGACAAACTTTACCGCCTCATCGGCAAGCAGGTCAGTCAGGTAAGAACCTTGGCCGGCGTCCTTGAAATCAGGCACATCATGAGGTGCGGGCTTTTTCCCGGGATTCCCCTTTCTGCTGAACGGATAGTGGTAGGAGCCGGGGGCGCCTGCCCGGTTAACCCCGCGGTGGTAATCAAATCCCTGGGTGCCCGGGTGATCACCGCCTTTTGCCCCGAGGTGCCACTTGCCGAAATAAGCGGTTGCGTAGCCGGCTTCCCTGAGCACCTCGGCAAAGGTAAGCTCAGCCTGCGGCAGGGCGCTCACATTTACCGGTGTCAACAATGCATTGCGCTTCTGGGTTGCACCGATCCAGTCGGTAATTCCCAGCCGTACCGGGAACTTCCCGCTCATCAGGGCCGCTCGGGTCGGCGAACAAACCGGACAGGCTGCATAGCCGTCAGTAAAGCGCATTCCGCTGCGCGCCAGGGCATCAATATTCGGTGTCTGGTGATATCGGCTGCCGTAACAGCCAAGATCCGCCCAGCCAAGGTCATCAATAAAGAAGAAGACAATGTTCGGCTTGCGTGCCTCACAAACCGCAACTGAAGAAAATACAATGGCGGCCGCAAAAAAAACGGCTGTAATCTTGCCGGACATCAAGCCCATTGGCGTTTTACTTGATGAGACCGGCTTTCTTGAGCGTCACGTATGCGCCGTTCTTGCCGATTGTCTTGAGCGCCCGGGCAGTCAGTTTGACCTTGATAAAACGGTTCAGCTCAGGCACCCAGATACGCTTGTTGCGCAGGTTGGGCTCCACGTTACGCTTGACCACCTTGGTAACGTGACGACCGATGCCGCCCTTTTTCTTGGCCAGGCCACTACGGTGAATCCTGCTTCCGCGGCGGACGTGGGCTCCGGTAATTTCACAAATTTTGGCCATGACGTATCGTAGGTCGAGAATTTAATGGGGCGCGCAGGATAGGCTTAATCAACGACAGGTCAAGGATTTTAAGGCGATTAACCCCCTCTACAGCTTGATTCCATCCCCTCGGGCGACTAGGGATTTCATCAATGCATTCCTTTCACTACCGCGATGGATCTCTCCACTGTGAAGATGTGGACCTCTCCCTGCTGGCCAGTGAGCATGAAACACCCCTCTACGTCTACTCAGCGGCAACAATTCGCGATCATTTCCGCCGCCTGAGTTCCACGCTGTCCGGATTGGATCATCACATCGCCTACGCAGTCAAGGCAAACTCCAATCTCTCCATACTCAAACTCCTGGCCGGAGAAGGCGCGGGCTTTGACATCGTTTCCGGAGGCGAATTATTCCGCGTCCTGCATGCGGGCGGCACGGCGGACGGTTGCACCTTTGCCGGGGTTGGCAAGACCCGTGCGGAAATCGAGTATGCACTGGCCGAGGGCATCTACTGCTTCAACGCCGAGAGCGAAGCCGAGCTCCGTTTTATTGACCGGGTGGCCGGTGAACTCGGGAAAGTTGCCCCCGTTGCATTGCGCGTAAATCCCAATGTCGATGCCAGGACCCACAAATACATATCCACAGGAAAGAGTGACAACAAGTTCGGTGTCGACTTTGATGACATTGAAGGCATTTATTCTCGCGCAGGCAAAGAGTTGCAGAATATCAAATTACGCGGCCTGCAGATGCACATCGGCTCACAGTTGACCAGTGTGCAGCCATTTGTCGAAGCCGTCGAAAAAGTCACCCCGCTGGCGGCAAGGCTCAAGGATGAGCACGATATCGAATTCTTCAGCATCGGCGGCGGTATCGGCATCATCTATGAAGACGCCCTGGCCAGTGGCAGCAACGACTGGTGGGACGGGAAATCCGGAGAGGAAAAGCCGCTTTCCCTCGAGCAATATGCGGCTGCAATTGTTCCGGTTTTGAAACCACTCGGCCTGAAGATCCTGCTCGAGCCCGGGCGCATGATTGTCGGCAACGCCGGGGTCCTGCTCAGCCGGGTGCTCTACAAGAAACAGGGCGGGGCAAAGGTTTTTGCCGTCGTTGACGCCGGCATGGGGGACCTCATCCGCCCGGCCCTCTACCAGGGGCACCATGACATCACGCCGGTATCCCAATCCGGAGGGAAATCAGAAACAGTTGATGTCGTGGGCCCGATTTGTGAAAGCGGTGACTTCTTCGCCCAGGATCGCGAGTTGCCCATACTTGAAGAAGGTGACTTAATCGCATTACTTAGTGCCGGTGCCTACGGTTTCGTGATGGCTTCCAATTACAACTCCCGCCCCTTCCCTGCCGAGGTCCTCATTGAGGGCTCAAAAGCCAGGCTTATTCGCAGGCGGCAGGACTTTAACGACCTGATCGCCGGCGAAGAGCTTTGATGTAAAGGATCTCCACCCCCCTGTAATCACAATTTTCATGATGCCCGTTCATCCCGGAAAACCAATCACGATGATAGTCGCAATGCTGTTTTTTTGCGTGGTAGTTGCTGAGGGTAAAGGTTCATTTTTCAAGAGGTCCTCCAAGGACAAGGACGAAATTAAAGCCGCAGGGGAATTTATCATTGTCAGTGGCGGCCCGGCATTAAGAAAATGGGAAGATCTTCGCCAGGAAATAGAACAACACGACCGCTGGTGGGGAAACTTCATCCGCGCAGCACGTGCACGCATCCAGGAACTGCAAAAACGGCACGGCCGTGATTACCCGATTACCTGGCTTGTTTACCGCCCCGGCTACGTATCACGTGCCGACGAGGACGGCCAACCGCTGATCTCATGGATCGAATCAGTGCGTGACAAATACAAGGTCAAGCTCATCTGGCTGAACACCGGAATGGACATCATAAACCACATCAACACCGGTGGGGATCGCCGGCAAAAAAAAATCATCGGTTTCGAGTATTACGGACACTCCAACCAGCACGCCTTCATGATGGACTACAGTAACGATATAATGGGTGCCTCTACAGCCTGGTTGCACGAGAAAGACCTGCAGAAAATCCGGCCTGCCGTCTTCTCGCGCCGCGCAAAATGCCGCAGCTACGGATGCAAGACCGGGGAAAGCATGTCCGCAAACTGGCGGGCTGCAACCGGTGTCCGCATGTGGGGGGCAAAGGGAAAAACCGACTATTCCAACCCCCTGAAACCCACCCTCTCACCCGGTGGATCCTGGAAGCGCTAGGATGTTGTTGATCTGTGCTTTCCAATGATCAATTTCTCACGCATAGTAACTGCCATCCCGTGAACTTCCAGGAACTCAAAAGCCTCTACCAGCTGCCCTTCTTCGCGCTTCTCAAGAAAGCCCGGGAAGTTCACGAGACACACTGGCCGGAGAATGAAATCCAGCTCTGCACCCTGCTCTCGATCAAGACCGGAGGCTGCAGTGAGGACTGCTCCTACTGTGCGCAGAGCGCACGTTACGACAGTGGTATTGATGCTGAAAAACTGATGCCGGAATGCGACATCCTTGAGCGCGCACGGGCAGCCCGCGACAACGGCTCAACGCGCTTCTGCATGGGAGCCGCATGGAAAGGTGTACGCTGCGGGACCAAGCGGTTCGACGAGGTTCTCAGTATTGTCGGCAAGGTATCCGAACTGGGGATGGAGGTTTGCACCACGCTAGGCGAACTGGGACCGGAGGAAGCACTGCAGTTGAAAAAAGCCGGCGTTACCGCCTACAACCACAATATCGATACCTCACCCGAACATTACGCGAACATCGTTTCCACGCACAGCTTTCAGGATCGCCTGGATACCATTCGCAATGTGCAGGATGCCGGGATGTCGGTCTGTTGCGGCGGCATCCTCGGCCTCGGCGAGACCACCGATGACCGGTTGCGCATGCTGGAGGTATTGGCGGGATTTAACCCTGCCCCGGAGAGTATCCCGATTAACAAGCTGATGCCCATGCCCGGCACCCCGCTTGAGGGAGCCGATCCGGTTGATACCTTTGACGTTGCCAGGACCATCGCCTGTGCTCGCATTGCCGTGCCCGGCGCAAAGGTCCGCCTCTCCGCCGGGCGCACCGAGCTCAGTGAAGAGGCCCAAGCCCTGTGTTTCTTCGCCGGCGCAAACTCAATATTTTACGGCGATAAGCTGCTCACCGCCGCCAATCCTCAAACACAACAGGATCTGCGCCTGCTTGAAAAGCTAGGCATGCGCACACAGGCACCGAACCGCCAACTGGCAGCACCTCCAGTCGAAGTCCAACGCCCACTTGCCCCGAACCCCGCCTAGGCTCACCTGCCCGGGCAAGCACACCTTTTGCAGGTCAACTGCTGAAACCAGCCGATCCATGAAAAACAGGCTTATCTTGCTGCCGGCCATTATTCTGGTCACGTTCGCAAGCGGCGAACACACAGCAGCACAATCACAACCCTCCGCTGGGAGTAGCCTACCGCGCACCTACGCACCCACCCGCCCCAGGACAACAGCACCAATTTACCCCTGGCACAGGAATATCACCGCCACGATCTTCTGGGTTGGCGAAAAATCCTCTGCCGCCAACCCGCGCCACAATATTGCCAGTTCCTGGGATACCAAGTGGATGCAGAACTACGGTGGTTACGACGACCCGAATCCCGCCAAGCGCTCAGCTGACTTTCGTCCGAAAAAATTCATCCCAGGACTCAACCCATTCTATGTCGCGCTGCCCTACAATGACCGGATCAACTGGGCAAAAACCAAGACCAGTGCCAGACGCGTCATCCCCTGGTTTCATCGCACCTTTGAACGCGAGGGTAAAACCGTCTGCAACATGCGATGGGTCGCAATCCACTCTCGCGGCAGGATCTGCTATGCGCAGTGGTCTGATGTCGGGCCATTCGAGACCGACGACTGGAAGTATGTGTTTGGTGGCGCACGGCCAAAGACCACTCAAAACGGTGGCGCGGGCATTGACCTGTCCCCGGCCGTGCGCGATTACCTCGGGATTGCCGGCGGCAGCGGTAAGTGTGACTGGCGGTTTGTGGAGCTGCATGAGATTCCCTATGGTCCCTGGCGCAAATACGGCAGGAACAATCATTTCATCCACATGGCTGCCAACCTTGACAGGGCAAAGCGCGAGGAGATTGAATTGCTGAAGAAGGCCCGGGAAGAATGGTTGAAGCGCCGGGGGCTGTAACGGGCATCAACCCGCATGCCATTGCCTCCGGCTCGAAAAAGAAAAAAGGCAATTTCCTGTTTGTTCTTCACGCGGCAGGAAAATTCTCGGTCTCCGGGGAGACAGCTGTGTTTCGCACCTCCCTGTCTCAATGCATAAAATCCGCAGTCGGCACAATGCCAATAAACAGGGACTAAGGTCCGTCCAAATCAGGCCACGATAAACATTTACTGTGATTTCTCTTTTTTTGTTTTTTGTATGGCAGGAGAGTGGAAAAACCCCCATATTCGCCGAACTTAACAGAAAACAGACCTCGTGATTTTTCTTCATGTGGCATGAGAAAAACACATAAACAAAAATATTTATCCTATGTCTAAACAACTGACCCGTCGCAAATTTATTAAGTCAGCCGCCGTAGCCGGGGCCGCCTCGACCCTGGGGATGCCCGCGATCGTCCGCGCGCAGAACCAGAACAGCAAACTTCAAGTTGGCTTTGTGGCCACCGGCGGCAGGGCCGGGGCACATGTCGGCTTTACCCACGGCGCACGCGATAAATACGGCCTGCAGTGCGTTGCTTTCGCTGAGGTTGACAAGAACAGCTGGAAGAATGTCCACAGGCACAACGAGTGGAAAGGCGCCAAGGGCTACACCGACTGGCGCGAGATGTTCCAGAAGCACACCAAGGAGCTCGATGTCGTTTTCGTGGCCACCCCGGACCACAGCCATTACGGCCCCTCCATGACCGCCATCAGCAACGGTATCCACTGCTACACCGAGAAACCCCTGGCGTGGTCGGTGCGTGAGGCACAAAACCTGACCAAGGCCTATGAGAAGAACACCAGTGTTGTCACCCAGATGGGCAACCAGGGACACGCCGGTAACGGCTGGCGCCTGGCTTACGAATTCGTCAAGGCCGGTGCAGTAGGTGACATCAAGGAGTTTCATACATGGACCAACCGCCCGGTCTGGCCACAGGGTGGTGGCAATCCGAAGAAAGTCGACGATGTGCCTGGCCACCTTGACTGGGATTCCTGGATTGGGCCCGCTCCAATGCGCCACTATACGAATGGTGTTTACCCCTTTAAGTGGCGCGGTTTCCTTGACTTCGGTTCCGGTGCACTCGGCGACATGGCCTGCCACACCACGGATGGTATCTACTCAATCATGCGGCCCGGTTACGCATCTTCCGCCGAGCCACTCATGATGACCGGCCCCTGCAAGGGCCAGTTCCCCGCCGGGATGACCCTGAAAGTGGATTACCGGGCGACCAAGGAGCTGCCCGCATTTACCACCTACTGGTATGAGGGAAAGAAAAAGAACGGCCAGGACAACATGCCGGAAACCCCTGAGGAGTTGAAATCAGAAGGGCGTAAACTGCCGCGCACCGGTAACCTCATTATCGGCACCAAGGGCAAGATGCTGGTCACCGGGGACTACTGGAACAGCCCGCGGATCATTCCCGAAAGCCGCCAGCGGGAATTCGGCAAGCCCAAGCAGCTTCTCGAGCGCTCGCCGGGACACCATGATGAGTTCATCATTGCCTGCCGCGGTGACAAGCCACGGGAATTCAGCCAGTCAAACTTCAGCTACTCCGGCTTCATGACCGCAAACATCCAGTTGGGCAACCTCTGCGCCCGCGCGGGCAAGAAGATCGAGCTGAACAAGGAAGGAGTGATCACCAGTGATCCCTCAATCAACAAGCTCGCATGGCGTGTGCCGCGCAAGGGCTGGGACGCACTGAAGACGAACATCTAACTTTTTCCTTTAGGAAAAATCAACCGGCACGCGCTTACGCGCGTGCCGGTTAAAACAAAACGCCCGGGTCACTGACCCGGGCGTTTTGTTTGGCAGCTGAGCCCCTCCGCTACATCAATCCCTTATCAAGCTCATCCTTACGATTGAGGATGGCCGCACGATGCCATTAGGGCACGGTCGAAATCACCACCCACAACCAGCACTGAAGCAATTTGTGCTCCCTCAGGCATCCCGATGAAGCCCACGGAAACCCGCTTCTCCTCCGGCGCACCCGGTTGACCGGCTGACAACACGTCATCAAAGCGCTCTGCCCACTTCGCCGCACAACCAAGCGCCACGGCATAGGGCAGGAGCTGATCATGGTGCGCCATGCTCAGTTCCGGAGCGTAGGCCAGTTTGGCATACTTCCCACCGGAGCCGTTCATATACATTCGGAGTCCCTCAATATGGTCCGTCACCTGTCGCCCCTTGGGTGAATAGCGCTTCATGAGAGTGAAAAACCGGGCGTTCAGGATATAACCGAAAATCATCCATCCTGCCACGTGGAGCAACCCCGGTATGGTATACAAATCCATGGAAAGTTTACCCAGTATGATTCCAAAACACAGGCCTAAAAACCCGAGACCGAACCCGGGACCCATGTCGCGCGCTCTCAGCAAGGTGATACCTCCTTGGCAAAAGAAAAGAACCAAGGCCCAAAAGCCAGTCAAGCAAACTCCCAATACCAAGTTCAACAGGACAGGGTTCTCTTTCACGTTGTTTACAATCTCACTGTTGAGCACACCCGGATCAAAACTCAAGAACCCTCCTCCCAGCAATGAAATCCATACCCCGAGGGTTACCCATCGCCGGTTATTCACCCGGTAACCCTTCTTTAACTGTTCGTTCAACTTGCCCTTTAAACCATCCCAGGCAGCCCGGCAGGCTCTACTGGAATCCTTCCGTCCCGTTCCGCCCAAGCTAAAACTTTTCCGCCCCAGGTCAGGGTCGATATGCCCCTCATGAAAAAGGGCGCTGTAGACAGAGGCTTCATCGGCGAGGAGTTGCGCGTTACCCAGCCCAAGGTCATGCAGGAGAAACGTAGACCCATTCTGCTCGATCCTCAGCACGCCTTTCTCCGCAAGCCCGACCACGGCCGCGGTGAAACACCCGGCGTCAAAACCCATGGGGGCTCCCCAGAGATAACGCAGGGCCGCAGGAGAGTATCCCTCCGGAGGCTCCCACATCGGCACAGCGGCAGCCTTGCGGGGATCGCGCCCCACCAGCACCCAGGCAAACAGGTAATAGCCAAGAGCCCCGAGGAAAATGACCTCACCCCGCAGAAAGGGAAGACCCTCCCACAGGTCCTGGAAACCCTTCAGGAGGGCATTGAATTCTTCTGTGCCCAACGCCCCTAGAACTTCATCGGGATTATCCTGATATTGCGGTAGGCCACCGGGCCATGGTCGCCCTGGAACATGATCGGTCCCGTGGCGGCCTCCTTACCCTTTACGCCGCTTGGCGTGGGCCCCTTCATTTCAACATTCTCGTGCAGGATCTTGCCGTTCAACGCAACCTTGATAAACCTGGCATTGCCGGTCTTCTTGCCATCTGCCCCAAAAGCCGGAGCCTTGAAATCAATCACGTATTTCTGCCACTCTCCGGGTTTCCTGCAGGCATTCACCTTGGGTGGCTGTGCACCGTAGATAGCTCCCATGTCGCCACCGCCCAGTTTCGCCCGGCCATAGCTGTCGAGCACCTGCACCTCATATTCGCCCATCACGTAGACGCCGGAATTGGCTCCCTTGGGAACCATCACCTCAAGCTCAATGCGGCAGCTGCCCCACTTCTCCTTGGAATAAATGTCCCAACTCTGCCCGTGACCGCTGACCTTGTTCACCATGGCACCTTCCCCGTCAGCAACTGCAAGGGTCTTGGCATTCTCCTTGGACTGGGACGGCACACCGACCATCCAGGCGTTTTTCCCCTTGCCCTTGGCCTTGGTCATCCAGTTATCAAGGTCCTTGCCGTTGAAGGGAGTTGACCCCTTCTCCCCGGAAAACCCGGTAACGTTAAGAGCGAAAAAGGTGATTAGTGAAATAGTAAGTAAGCTAATTTTCATGGTTGCAGGAGTTGACCGCCGGCAGGAGAACAATCTCACCCGCAATGCGTGCAGTCACGCAAATACTCACTTTGGTTGCAGCCGAAAGTCAAGGACCTAACAATCAACCCCGCAGGACATCATGGCTTTGTCAAAAACTGTATTGACTATCACAAGGACAATTTAGCAAAATACGACATAGACAGGAATGGATCCTGCCACGGAGAAATATATCCAAGATAGCAAACAATATATACACACCTTGCAATAAGATGAAGATGAAGATGAACAAGATCACGATAAAACAAGCAACCCTGCTCTCAGTAGTATCGCTTGCACTTGCAAGCTCATCAAATGCCGCGCTCTTGATCGATTTCAACTCGAACGCAGCCAGCAATGAGGAAGGCTACCAGGCCTACAATGCCGCACACGAGAACGCCGCTTCCTTTGTCACCACCAGCTACAATACCTCCTTCGCAATCACCGGTGCGGCGGCAGTCACCCTGCTGCCCGAGTGGACCAACAGCACCGATCAGCGCGTTCGGCAGATGATCCAACGCAGCGACGGCCAGACAAACAGCTGGACAGGCGACAACCAGGCCATGCTGCGCGACTGG
>JAPYUT010000088.1:0-2263 GCA_029940475.1 Verrucomicrobiales bacterium
GTGCCGATGGGTCAAGCATGAAGATCCTGCGTGCAAGGAACTTGCCGTAGGTGTGGTAAGCGACGAGGTAGAGGATGAGGGCTCCTAGCGCGATTGCGAGCGTTTGCATCTGGAGAAAAGTTCAGTTTCTTAAAGTAAGTTGATTTGACGGGAGTGCTGTCAGTTGTTAGTCCCTCCTAATACCGGAAAGAACAGCATCATGGAACAAATTTTCGTATGTATCCTTCTCGTCGTTGTGTTTACGGCGTTCGTGAAGGAGTGGTTTCCCCCGGACCTTGTTGCGATGGGAGCTTTTGTCCTGTTGATGATTTCCGGGATCCTGCCAGTGGATAAGGCATTGTTGGTGTTTGCCAACCCTGCGCCGATTATCATCGCGTGCATGTTTATCTTGAGTGCGGCGCTGGAGAGAACCGGTACGATTGATGCCCTGGGAGGGTGGTTTGAGAAGGTCGCGGGGAAAAAAGAATTGCGGGTGTTGATGGTGTTGATGCTGGTGGTGGCGCTGATGTCGGCTTTCGTGAACAATACGCCGGTGGTGGTGGTGTTCCTGCCGATTGTCCTGGCTCTGGCCCGTAAGCACAACCTGATCGCCTCGCGCCTGCTTATACCCCTCTCTTATGCAGCGATTGTCGGTGGCACCTGCACGATCATAGGAACGTCGACTAATCTGATTGCTGCGGGAATTGCGGAGGAAACCGCTGATCCGCGTCTTCAGGAATTTGGCATGTTCGAGATGTCGCGGCTGGGGCTGGTCTTTGTGGGGATTACTTTTATCTACATGATGCTGGTGGGAAGACGATTGCTTCCGGAGCGCGTGACCCTGTCGACCCTTTTTGAGGCAGAGGAAGGAAAAGAATTCCTGAGTGTTGCGGTGATCAGCCAGGATTCACCGTTGGCAGGCAAGACAATAGCCGAGACGCGCTTGGCAAAGATTCGTGAATTCCGGATTATAGAAATCACCCGAGCGGCAGAGAGGCTGGAGATTCCTCTTAACGAGGTGGTCTTCCAGGCCGGGGATCAACTCCTGGTGAAGAGCCGGGTGGGGGGTGTGATTGATGCAGGTGAAACTGCTGGTCTGCAGATAGGCAGTGATAGTGAGCTTGGGCTTGAGAGTGTGCGAACGGATTCAGCGGTTCTTATGGAGGGAATTATTGGCCCGGGTTCATCCCTCTTGGGGCAATCGCTAAAGGCCCTTAATTTCAGGCAGCGCTTTGGTGTCTTGATCCTGGCGGTGCACAGGCGTGGAGTGAATCTTCGTGAGCGTTTCGAGGACGTAAAGCTGGCCTTTGGGGATACTTTGCTGGTTGAAGGGTCAATAAAGAGAATGAACAAGCTCTTTCAGGAGAGGGATTTCATCAACCTCTCCCGCCCTAAGGGAAGGCCGGTGCGCCGGTCCAAGGTTCCTTTTGCAATTGGAGCAATCGTGCTATTCATGGTCCTGGGAGCATTTAAGGTGGCCCCGTTGATCGTGTTGGCCCTCGCGGCTGTGCTCTTTACCATGTTTACGCGCTGTATTGAGCCGAACGAGGCATATGCATCTGTAGAATGGAAGGTGATATTCATGATCTTCGGGATGCTGGGGATGGGTCTGGCCTTGGAGAGCACGGGGCTTGTCAGGGATCTCTCCAACTGGGTGAAGGATGGCGTGGCGGGTGGTTATGGACCGGTGGTGATGATATCGGTTATTTATTTATTGGCCGCCGTCCTTACTGAACTTGTGAGCAATAATGCGGTTGCTGCACTCCTGACTCCGGTTGCCATTGGGGTGGCGGGCGCTCTTGGGCCTGATATTGATCCCCGCCCCTTTGTCATTGCAGTGATGTTTGGTGCCAGTGCGAGTTTCTCTACACCAATAGGTTACCAGACCAATACTTACGTTTATGGCGCAGGGGGATACAGATTTAGCGATTTTGCCCGTGTGGGTATCCCACTGGCGGTTCTTCTTTGGCTCACAGCAAGTGTGCTTATCCCATTGATTTGGAAGGTCTAAAGCCGATTTTTACCCATTGGAAGGAGGGGGCAGTTGACTGGCAATTTCAGTTGCGGTTAACAGCAATCGGAACTAAAGATTCGCTCCCGTTTTCCCGAAGCTCAGAAAATTTTTAAGCCGGGTGATGGGAAGTTTTGAGTAATTTTCGAGTTCAGCAGACGACTAAAACCAGCTTTTTAAAAATGGCAAAGAAACCAGCCAAGAAGAAGGCAGCGCCGAAGAAGAAGGCAGCGCCGAAGAAGAAGGCAGCGCCGAAGAAGAAGGCAGCGCCGA
>JAPYUT010000088.1:2363-8846 GCA_029940475.1 Verrucomicrobiales bacterium
AGAAGAAGGCTGTTGTAAAATCGTCAATTTTGAAAGAGGAGGATTTTCCTCCAATTCCGGTGCGCCCGAAGACCGTGAAATCTCGAAAATTGACGAATTTTGAAAAACAGCAAAAACAAAAATTGTTAAATCTTCGTGATTCCCTAATGGACGCGATGGTGGGAGTGACCAAGGATAATATCCGCTCTCATCCTGACGGTGGTGATGCGTCAGCATTTGGAATGCACCAGGCGGACGCGGGTAGTGATGCGTATGATCGCGACTTTGCCTTAAATCTGTTGTCGCAGGAGCAGGATGCCCTGCATGAGATTGAGGAAGCCCTTGAGCGACTGAATTATCTGACATACGGAATTTGTCAGATGTCAGGCAAGAGGATTCCACATCCTCGTCTTGAGGCTATCCCGTTTGCACGCTATACCGTGGAATGTCAGGCAAAAATCGAGCGTGAGGGCGGAGGGCGCGGAGGCAGGCGTCCTGCGGCGCAATCATTTGTAGGGTTTATGGATGAGAGATCAGGGGTTGAATCTGCTTCAGATAACGATTAAGATCGATTCCCCTTCGCACGAAAAAGAGAATGGCACGCGATATTATTATTCTGGAATGCACTGAGGCCCGTGAAGCGGGATCTCCACCGTCACGGTATGTCACTACCCGTAATAAAAAAAGCCTGCGAACGCCCGGTCGTCTTGAGAAGGTGAAATACAACCCATTCCTTAAACGCCGGACGCTCCATCGTGAGTTGCGATAGAGACTGGGACACATTTGAAATTCGATGGAACCGAAGACAGAACAACGAGCTTATAATTTCCGCCGGGCGAACCGCAAGATGCCCCGGCGTCGTCTGGATATTCAGATGGAGCAAATTAATTACAAGAATCCGGAGGTATTGACTCTTTTTACAACGGATACCGGCAAGATTCTTCCGCGTCGAGTCACCGGCGTTTCCGCAAAGGTTCATCGCAGGATTACCCGGGAGATTAAGCGTTCACGTGCAGTGAATCTGTTGAAGTAGTCGCACGTTCATTTGATTACGCTTTTTCTTTTGAGAGAGTTTCCGGGTGACGACCTTGCTACTGTGATACTGCTTTTTCGCTAAAGCGAAAATTTTGCCGTCTTGATTACGGTGTCATTAGCAACAGAGTGTAATCCATGAAGGAACTTGATGACGTCCAGAATGAACCTGATGACAGGAACCTTCCTATAGATCGGGTTGGGGTAAAAGCGTTACGATACCCAGTTGAAATCAAGGACAAGTCAAACCTGATTCAGAGCACGGTGGCAACAGTATCGCTGGCAGTTGACCTCCCACGGCATTACAAGGGCACACACATGAGTCGATTCGTTGAGACACTTAACGCGCACGGTCCGCAGTTAAGCGTCAGGGATATGTCGGCAATTCCCCTGGAATTGCTGAATCGATTAGGGGCAGAGCGTGCGCATGTGGTGTTCGATTTCCCTTTTTTCCTCAGTAAAAAAGCTCCTGCGACCGGGGCTGTCGGATTAATGGATTATCAGGTTGGCTTTGAGTTGGAGGCATATCGCGAGGAAGTTGATTTCATGCTTCGGGTGGAAGTTCCGGTGACCACATTGTGCCCGTGCTCAAAGGCAATTAGTTCACGTGGAGCACATAATCAGCGTGGCATTGTTACCTTTGGAGTGCGGTTTGGTGAACCGATATGGATTGAGGATCTTATTGGATTGGTTGAATCGTGCGCGAGCTCGCAGCTTTACAGTTTATTGAAGCGTCCCGATGAAAAAGAAGTTACCCAAAGGGCATACGATAATCCTGTGTTTGTCGAAGATTTGGTGCGTAATGTGGCAGTGAAGTTTGATGCACAGCCTAATATTCTCTGGTATCGCATTGAGGCTGAGAATTTCGAATCGATCCATAATCATAATGCATATGCGATGATTGTTAAGGAGAGTCCAGAGTCATGACACTGGCTGTCAGCGGACGGCAGAGTGGGGAGTCTGGTGATTAACGGGGATTTACACCCTGAAGAGAGCGCCTAATTTTTTTCCGAGAACTAGACTTGCACCTATGATGGCGATGGCGAGAAAAGCCATTGCCCATACCCCGAGAGCAGAAGCCAGGAAGTGTCCGTTACCAAGTGAACCGAAGAGCGTGTAGATAGCTTTGGTGATTGGGTAATGGGGTTGTTGTTGGGCAAGGATTAACGAGTCGGAGACCTCCAGCATGGCGAAAGCAAAGGCCAGCAGACCCCCGGCAATCAGGTTGGCGGTTATGAGAGGAATGGTTATTCGTTTGAGGGCTCGAAACGGCGTCGCCCCGAGGTTTTGGGCGGCTTCTTCAAGGTCGACAGATGTTTGCTGGAAACCGGCAACTGCGGAGCGCACGACATAAGGAAGCCGGCGTACCGCATAGGCTATAACCAATAATATAGTGGGGTTGCCTGCGGGAAGGAGGAAGTGAAATGGTTGTCCCTCACGAGTCATGGCCAGGTAACCGAATGCCATCACAAGCCCGGGAACGGCCAGTGGTAACATGGAGAGCGCATCAAGTATACTTCGGCCCGGAATCTTACTGCGCACAATGACGAAGGCGATGGCAATACCCAAAACAATATCGAGGAGTGTGGATATTGAGGCGTATTTAAGGCTATTGGCAATTGAGGGGACGGTGAGTTCGTGTCCGAGGGCATCAGAATAGTGGCGCAGCGTGAAATCCTGCGGAAAGAGTGAGTGGTACCAGTCCGTTGCAAAAGACATAAGGATGACGCCAACATGGGGAAAGATTGCCAGGCTGATGACACACGTAAAAAGTCCTGAGCAGAGCACGCCTACCAGAGGTGATGCATGACGTTGTTTGGCGGAGATTGCGGCTCTCCCTGTCATGGTAAAGTTACTCCGTCCGAAAAAGTATTTACCGGTAATGTAGAGGATGACTGAGAATGCAAGCATGACCGCGACAAGGGCATATGGCATTGGGTTGCCGCCGATGTCCTTGATGCCGTTGAAAATTTGCACCGACGTGACGCGCTGGTAGTCGAACATTAGTGGCACGCCCAGTTCAGTAAATGACCAGATGAATACAATCGTCGCACCCGCGAATATGCCCGGCATGGAAAGTGGCATGGTTATCCTACGGAACCGGTGCCACGGGCTTGCCCCGAGATTCTGGGCGGATTCCTCCATGGCTGGATCCAGATTTGCAAGTGCTGCAGTGATATTGAGATAGAGGATCGGGTAAAGATGCAGGGCATTCATAATAACGATCCCCCAGAAGCGCCCCTCGCCGAGCCAGTCGGGAGGAGCAGACATGTCAACGGCTCCGATTTTTGAAAGCAATATATTCAGTGCACCTTCCTGCCCGAGGATTTGTTTAATCCCGATGGCCCCGACAAAGGGGGGAAGGATGAGTGGCACAAGGACGAGTGATCCGAGCAGGGTCTTGCCGGGGAAAATATAGCGGTTGGAAACCAAAGCCAGGGGCATCGCTATACAGAGAGCCGCCAAGGTGCTGAAGGTGGCGATCAGGAAGGCATTAAAGAGGCCCTCAATATAAAGCGGATCAGCAAAAACATGTCGCACGAAATCAAAGGTGAAGTGCCCGTCGTCAACGAAAGCTTCCTGAACGGTAGTGAGGATTGGCCACAGAAAGAACAACGCAAAGAATATCGCGGTGGTGATAAAAACGATGTAGGCGATCGGTTTACTCATCGTTAATAGCCTGCTTCAGCCAACCTGCATACTTCGGTATATTGTTGACGGAAACCGGCAGCAAGGTCCTTTGCGAGCTTGGCGTGTGCCAGGCTGTTTTTACTGCCGAGAATCCTGCCGATCTCTCCTGTCCTGTCGCATTCCATGTAACAGATCCTCTGCTCGATCCGGTTAAAAGTCGCTAATGCCTTTGGCGGAAATTGAGCTTTAATCAATGCCTGCCATGCTTGCTGCAGTTCTTCATGAGTGTCTATGCACATGACACGGACAATGAATCGCAGGGGATTGAAATGTCCGCCTGTCCATTGAGCGACGTATTCAAATCCTGTATTGTCATCAAACGGGCGGACGTCGGGGTCAGAGGAATGAGGAATATTTCCTGCTGAATATAAATCCTTGCGGATTGGCAGTCGCCGGAGAGCTTTCTTCTCTGGTCCGCCAGGGGTTTGGGGACGAAAGGCCCATATTTTCTGGCCGGCGCGTGAGATTACAAAATCGATGAATGCCTGTGCAATTTTTGGGTGCGGTGCTCCGCGAAGCATGGCTATTGGGTCAACGCTGACTGAGGAACCGCCTTTTGGGGTGAGGTAGTGGACACGAGAACCGCCGTCGGGAGTCTTGGTTATCTCGTTGTAAGTGCGCCCGTAAAAATCGATACACATGCCGGCAGCGGCATTACCCTGAGCGACATCAAACGGTATTTTTGTTGCCGAATCAGTAAAGTATCTCGCATTTGCCCCTATCTTTCGGATTAGCTTGAGCCCGTTTTCCCAACCTGCGGAAAGTGCATCCCGCTGATCACCTGTCCTGTGGGTTGCCTGTCGGATTTCCTGCTGGATTAGCATTTCCAGAGCCTTAGTCACTGACCCGCTCTTGGTTGGGTCAGCGAGGGCAATGTTGCGGAAGTATGCAGGCTTTCCCAGATGACTCCATTGAGTGGGTGGAGAATCGATTCCGAGTCGCTGAAGGACAAGTGGGTTATAACAGATTCCAAATGAGGAAAGGCTTGCGCCCACCCAGCGTCGCTCGCTGTCATAATAGATTTCTCCGCTAAATCGTGCGGGAATGATGTCGCAGGAGAACCACTCAGGGTGACGCTCAAAAACTCCTGAATCCACAAGGTAGCCCATGTTAGAGAAGCGCTTAAAGGGGTAATCCCCGCCTCCGAAGAACACGTCCACGCCACAACCGACGCTGGATTGCAGAAAAGCCCGTTTTGCCAAATGTTTCTGTTTGTCATCCTTCTCGTTTTCCGGGAGGACAAGCCTTCTGTTGTCGAAATTTGCCGCAATTTCGGAGTTATTCCATTCCCTGTGAAGAGTGTTGCGCCAGTAATGTTCAAAATTTGCCCGGTATTCGCTTTGCAGGTAGCGCTCAAGATCGGCAGTGCCCGACCCCGGTGTACGCCAGTCAATGTGAACTGTTTGATTGCGCGTGATTTTTATGTGCTTGGCGAAGGCACGCGCAAATTCATGGCGGATGGTCTCATTGTGAGGGGTGATGACGGAGAGGGTAAGGTCGGCATTCCTTGCAGTAACGCTGGCCTTCGGCCTAAGTAGAAATGGGGCGCAGAGGGTGAGAACAAGAGCAATCCCGAGGGTGATTAATCTACCTGTCATGATGTTGCATCGCGAATAAGGATAACATCATCGCGATTGGCTGAGGCGTGGTACTGCAGTTCTCCGGGCTGGTGAAGTATGGAGGGGTTAAGGGCTGCAATTTGGAGTAATTCACCATCTTCTAGACTGATCCCATATTGGGCAATCTCGCCAAGGTAGGTCAATGAGGCCATCTTTCCGGTGATTGCATTAATGCCGGGGTTGGTTTCGGAGAGCATGAAAGCTTCCGGCCGGATGGACAGGGTTACCGAATCTCCCGCTTCCGGGATCCACTCCGGGTCAGCTTTGCGACCGTTGAAGGACCCGTAAGGAGTAATGACATCCCAGTAATTTTCAAGGTTGCCCTGCTTTACAGTTCCGGTGATAAAATTAGTTTCACCGATAAAATCAGCCACAGACTTGGTTCTTGGTGAGCGGTATATTTCCTGTGCAGTACCCACCTGAGAAACAGATCCGGCGTCAAGGATTGCCATTCGGTCAGCGATTGAAAGAGCTTCTTTCTGATCGTGGGTAACATAAACCGCAGTGAGACCGAATTGTTTGCAGATGCGGCGAATTTCACTGCGCATTTCGAGGCGGAGCTTTGCATCAAGATTGGACAGGGGTTCATCGAGAAGCAGGCACTGGGGGCGCACGATGAGGGCACGTGCGAGTGCTGTGCGCTGCTGCTGTCCCCCTGAAAGTTCGTTAATCTTGCGCTCGGAGTATTCAGTCATTTTTACGGTGTCGAGCACCTCGATGACACGTTGCTTAATTTCCGCCCTGGGTATTTTTCGTTCCTCAAGTCCAAAGGCAATATTTCTTGCCACTGTCATGTGGGGCCAGAGTGCGTAACTCTGGAACATCATCGCCGTGTTGCGCTTGTGGGGTGGGGTTGAGGTAACATCTTCACTGCCAAAAAGTATTTTTCCCTTATCCGGAGAATAGAAACCCGCGAGATGGCGGAGCAACGTTGTCTTTCCACAACCGCTCGCCCCGAGCAGGAAGAACAGTTCACCGGCTTCTATTTTGAGCGAAATATCGTTGAGTGCTACGGTTTTTCCGAAGCGCTTGCTGAGATTCTCGACAGTAATTGAGACCATGCGGATAAGGATGAAACTTTCCTGGTTGTCAGTTTTTGTAATATCAATGCGTATTGCCCAATGAGGCTTTCCCTAAATAGCGGAAAATATAACGGCTGCAT
>JAPYUT010000031.1 GCA_029940475.1 Verrucomicrobiales bacterium
GAGAGCATACCGCCTGCAATAATACAGCCGGGAATCTAAGTAAGGCAAGCTGAATACGGGGCATCGCGGACCTTTCATCCAATACCTTAAACATGCCAACCCTTGAGGCCGGTTCCCGCTATCGACAAGCACTGCGATCACTGTATGATGAGCGCTTAATTCTAAAGATCATGAACGACAAACAATATAACGTGGCAATCATCGGCCTTGGTTTCGGTGCCGAGTTCATCCCCATCTACCAGCGTCATCCACAGGCCAACATGTATGCCATCTGCCAGCGCACCGAGGAGGCGCTCAACGAGATCGGTGATAAATACGGTATCGATAAACGTTACCGGGAATACAGTGATGTGCTTGCCGATCCTGAAGTTGATTTTGTGCATATCAACACGCCGATTCCCAATCATGCCGAGCAGTCAATCGCGGCATTGAAGGCAGGTAAACACGTTGCCTGCACGGTGCCAATGGCAACTTCCGTGGAGGACTGCGAAACGATCGTGAAGCTGTGCGCGGAAACCGGCCTGAAATACATGATGATGGAGACCGTGGTCTATGCCCGTGAATTCCTGTTTGCCAAGGAAATGCATGACAAGGGTGAGCTCGGGAAAATCCAGTTCCTCAAGGCAAGTCATCAGCAGGACATGGATGGCTGGCCGGGTTACTGGCCGGGATTACCGCCAATGCACTATGCCACGCACTGCGTGGGGCCTGTCCTCGGCCTCACCAAAGGACAGGCTGAATATGTGTCCTGCTTTCCATCCGGGACAATCCGCGAGGAAATGCATGAATGCTACAACTCGCCTTTCGCCGTTGAGTCGACCCATATCAGGTTCAAGGACTCCGACCTAACCGCCTATATCTATCGCTCACTGTTCGACGTCGCCCGTCAATATCGTGAGAGTTTCGAGGTTTACGGTGACAAGAAAACCATGGAATGGCCACTCATCGAGGGTGGGCCCCTGATCCTGCACACCGCAAAGAAACCCGAACCCGAGATTCCGGAAAAAGTCGAGTGTCCCGACTATGCCCACCTGCTGCCCGAGGAAATCGCACCCTTCACCACGGGTGGAGTTTACGGCGGGGAGGACGGTGAGGATCATCTCAGCTTCACCCAGGGGGCGGGGCACGGCGGATCACATCCCCATCTCGTTCATGAGTTCTTGAGCGCACTGGGCGAAGATCGCGACCCCTTCCCGAATGCCGTGCAATCGGCAAACTGGACATGCACCGGCATTATAGCCCACGAAAGCGCACTGGCCGGAGGTGAGTTAAAGAAACTTCCCGGGTTCACTCTCAGCTGAAAACCTCTTCGATAAAGGGGGTTTTAATCGTCACTAATTTGAAAATTGTCTGTCCAGAACCCCGACCGACGGGAGTGATAGTCCAATGACCATGATCATCCCCCAAAGGAGCCCGTCATGACTCATCGGAGCCTACCCTGTATGAAATCGTTTTAAAGCCGCCAAATCCCTGCCGCCATGAAAACCCTCTTGTCCCTTGCTCTCATTGCCGCATGCGCCGGTCACGTCCACGCCCGCCGGCTGGAAGTCCTTTTTCTCGGCGACAACGGCCATCACAAGCCGGCCGAGCGGGTGCCGCAAATCATGCAGGCACTCGGCCCGCGCGGGGTGAATATAACCTACACAGCGAATCCAGACTGCCTGCACAACGGCATACTGGAAAACTTCGATGCGCTGTTAATCTACGCCAATATCGGCCAGATCAGCAGGGAGCAGGAACAGGGCTTGCTCAAATATGTGCACGGGGGTGGAGCCTTCCTGCCGATCCACTGCGCATCCTACTGCTTTCTTAATTCAATACAGTATGTGAAACTGGTGGGTGGCCAGTTCAAGTCACACGGCACAGGCACCTTCAGCACCAGGATAGAAAAGCCCGGGCACCCGGTCATGAAGGGCTTCAAGGGCTTTGAGACCTGGGATGAGACCTATGTCCATCACAAAGGAACCGATGACCGGAACATCCTGCAGACACGGCAGGACGAACCTTGGACCTGGACACGTGAACCGGGGAAAGGCCGCGTATTCTACACTGCCTACGGTCACGATGCACGCACCTGGGGAAACCCCGGGTTCCATGATCTTGTCTACCGCGGGCTGCTTTGGGCCATCAACGACACCACTCGCAGTACCTTCCTGAAAACCGTCCTCCCAAAGCTCGTGCGCCGTGCAGGCGATCTGGTTCCAAATTATGAAAGGCGCCCCGAGGCAATCAAGGTTCACAAGCCGCTTTCCCCGGTAGACTCACTCAGCCACACGCAGGTGGCCAACGGCCTCGATATCTCGCTGTTCGCCTCGGAACAGCTCGGCCTTTACAGTGTCATCGAGATCGACTGGGACGAGCGCGGACGTGCTTGGGTGATCGAGACCCGTGACTATCCCAACGAGATCAAGCCCGCGGAAGAGGGGCAGGACCGTATCCGTATCCTTGAGGATACCGACGGCGATGGCCGGGCCGACAAGGCAATCACATTTGCCGACAAGCTGTCGATTCCCACAGGCATGTGCTTTGCCCGTGGCGGGATCATTGTCTCCATGGCCCCGGACTTCATTTTCCTGAAAGACACCAACGGTAACGATAAGGCCGACCTGCGTGAAACCCTCTTCAGTGGATGGTCAACCGGCGATACCCACGCCGGGCCCTCAAACCTCACCTATGGATTTGACAACTGGATCTGGGGCGTCATGGGCTACGCCGGGTTCAACGGCAAAGTCGGCGGTGAGGACATCCGCTTCGGCCAGGGCGTTTACCGCTTTAAGCCCGATGGCTCGAAGCTGGAGTATCTCGGCAGCACCTCGAACAACACCTGGGGCCTCGGGTTCTCCGAGAACAACGACGTGTTTATCTCGACTGCGAACAACCAATCGAGCGTCTACATGCCGATCGCCAGGACCCACTACGATCGCTTCCAGGGCCTCGACCCGCCCGGCCGCCTCCCCGGCATCGACGCCAACAAGAAGTTCTTCCCAATTACACCCAATGTGCGCCAGGTCGATGTCTTCGGCGGATTTACCGCGGCCGCCGGCCATAAGCTCTACACCGCGCGCAGCTTCCCGAAAGACTGGTGGAACCGTGCAGCCTTCATCAACGCGCCCACCGGTAACCTGCTTTACCGTGCCAACCTGCGCGCTGAAGGCAGCCACTTCATCGCCGAGAACGGCTGGAACGTGGTCGCCTCTGCCGACGAGTGGTTCTCGCCGATCTACTCCGAGGTCGGCCCCGACGGCGCGATCTGGATCAGCGATTGGTACAGCTTCCTCATCCAGCACAACCCAACGCCGAGCAAGGGTCGCGGCGGCTTTGACGCCAAGCGCGGGCGCGGCAACGCCTTTGAGTCACCGCTGCGCGACTATTCGCGTACGCGAATCTACCGGATCACGGCGAAAGGCGGAAAGCCGAGCAAGCAGTTTAACCTCTCAAAAAGTGATCCCGGCGAGCTGCTGGCTGCAATTCAGAGCGACAACATGCTGTGGCGCATGCATGCCCAACGGCTGATCGTCGAAACCGGTGACGGCCTGAGCTTCGCCAAACCATTAAAAGCAATCATCGCGAAATCGAAGCCCGATCAGGTCGGCGTCGCCGGCGCAGCGATCCATTCGCTGTGGGCACTTCATGGGCTCGGTGCAGTCGATGCCGTTGCCCTCGAGGCAGGTCTCGCGCACCTCTCCCCCGGCGCGCGCCGTGCAGCCGCTTCTGTAGCACCGCGCAATGCCTCATTCGCTCCTTCTATCCTCAAAACCGCCCGCCTCGACAGTGATCCCCAGGTACGCAAGGATGCCTTGCTCGCGCTTTCCGAAATACCTGCCGATGAAGCAATCGGCCGCGTGCTCTACTCGATGCGCAAGGATCCGAAAATTACCGGCGACAGGTGGTTACCGACCGCCTTCCAGATGGCCGCAGCGCGACACGGCGCCGGCTACCTGCGGGCCGCGCTCGCCGAATCGAAGGCCGCAGCCGCCACCGGCGCCACGAAACCCGTCGAGATCCCGAAGGACAACCTCATTCAGAATGCCGGATTTGAGGCAGTCGACGGGACCTTGCCGAAGCAGTGGCGCGTACGCAACTACGGCGGTCGCGCGAAACACCGGGTCGTGCAGCCGGGCCGCGGCGGCAAGGGCTACGCCCTGATGATTGAGTCGGAGGACGGCGCGAACACATCCGTGCACTTCGATCTTAAAGTGAAGAAGCAAACCAGCTACCAGCTCAGCGCATGGCTCAAGACTGAAGGAGCCACCGGGCCCGGAGCCCAGCTCAACATCCATGCACTGCCGGGCCAACCACGCACCTCGACGGTAAAGGGTGACAGCGATTGGAAGAAGGTCAGCGTGAGGTTCAGGACCGACAACCGTGGCACGATCAGCGTTAACTGTCTGTTCGGGGGCTGGGGCTCCGCCAAGGGGAGGGGCTACTACGACGATCTCCAGCTGATCCAGCTCGACGCAGGACAGGGCGCTGACATCGGCGAGGACACCGGGTCAATTGTCGCAGCCAACCTTGCTGCACACGCGACACCCGTCCAGCTCTCCGCTGTCCTCAATGACATTGCCGTCCATCCAACCGAGCTTGGCAACCGGATCAAGGGTGCAATCGGCAAACCAAGGGTAATCATGAAGGAACCTGCCGAGGATCCGGTCAAGCTGGCAAAAACCCACCAGGTCCTCAGGATCAGTGCCGCAGAAGGACTCAAGTTCAATACCGCGACACTCGAGGCCAAGGCAGGCAGGGCAATCGCGATCATTGTCGCCAATCCTGACCTCCTGCAGCATAATTTTGTGCTGGGCAAACCGGGATCCAAGCAACGACTGGGTGCAGCCGCAGACAAGCTCATCACCACTGCAGGAGCCATTGAAATCGAATACGTGCCGCAAAGTGAAGACGTGCTCAGTGCCACCGGATTGCTGGATCCGGGAACAAGCACCACACTCAAAATTGGTCTTCTTTCGGCCGGAACGTATCCTTACCTTTGCACCTTCCCCGGCCACTGGCGCATCATGCAGGGTGTGCTGACTGTCCGCTAACACCCACCCTAAAATCCGATTGAACAACAGCTTCACCGGGGCATTCCCTGGAAAATTCGTCTCCTGTAATCCACTTCGAATGCCTGAAGGGCTTTTATAATTACTGTAAAAACCCAAGCGAAACCCAAGAATCTCACGGCAAATTAACCATCCAATCCCTGATGCCCTCTATATAAAGGGGATCCCGCCTGTATGAATAGGCACTTGGCAGAGCGACCACTACCAGTTATCTTTAGGGCAAAGGATAGAAAACCAGCAAAGCGATTTTCTATCGCATCTCCCCCCAAATATCATTAAGGCCATGCAACAGCAACCTCACGATTTCAATAACCCCTACCCCCAGCAACAAGCCGGAGGATATGGGCAAGCGCCCGTGCCTTTCCAGAACCCGGCACAGGGGAGTTACATGGCGGATCCCGCCTATGGACAAGTTCCCGCCGCCGAAGGAACAATCGCACTCATTGAGGAGGGCTCGATGGAGACGCTTTCACAAAAGCTGGCAAACCGCAACAAGGCCATCTCACTTGGAATCTCACTGGGTATTATTGGCCTGCTCTTTGCCCTGCTTGCATGGTGGACAATCGTTGTCCTCAACGAGGAAGAAATCGAGCTCATCGTCTCCGCAAGCCAGGGCGAACAAAAAGCGCTCGTTGAGAAGAAACAATTCCAACAGAGTGTGCGCCAGAAGCCATCCCGTCCCTCATCCAGTCCGAGCAATGTCATCTCGGCCAATAAAGTATCATCGGTCTCGGTGCCATCGATCACAAACATAGACTCACCGGATTTGGGCTCCTCCTTTGGTAATGGTTTCGGCGGCGGCGGCTTCGGTGACGGACTTGGCGGCGGCATGGGCGTGCCCAGCGTGATGAAAGGCAGGTGCAACACCGCTGACCGGGTATCCCGTATGCGCAAGGCAGGCGGTAAGGCCGCAATGGATAAGCAGGTGCTCCTGGCGCTGCGCTGGATCAAGACTCAGCAACAAGAGGACGGACACTTCGGGACCGGTAAATACCCGGTGGCAATGACCGCCTTTGCCCTGCTTGCCTTCTGCGGTCACTGTGAAACCGTCGACTCCCCGGAATTCGGCCAGACTGTCAAGGCTGCCATTGAGTTCCTGATCAACGTTGCCGAGCGAAACAAGGGCTACATGATGAGTTCCAACGACCGCACCATGTCCTACGAACACGGCATCGCCGTCTACGCGCTGGGTGAAGCCTATTCATTGAACAAGAACGCGCGCAAACCCTTCAAGCGTATCTCCCCGACATTGAAAAATGCGGTCCCTATCGTCATTGAGGGCCAGACCAACGGCGGTGGATGGCTCTACTCCTACGGTTCCAACGGCACCGGCGACCTTTCTGTCGCCGGCTGGAACATCCAGGCTCTCAAGGCCGCGGAATTCACCGGGCTGAAGTTCTCCGGGCTGACAACTGCCAAGAAAAAAGCCGTGCGCTACCTGGAGGCCGCCGAGGATCCCAACGGCACCGCCGGATTCTATCGCTACCGGGTCAACGACGGGCAAAAGGGAAAACTCTCCCTTACCGGCGTCGGCACTGTCTGTGCCCGGATGCTCGGCAGCCCGTCCAAGCTGGAGGACAAGGCGCTTGACCTCATTAACTCAAAGAAACCGGCAGGATATGCTGGAGCCAACCTGTATGCCTGGTATTACCACTCACAGGCAGCCTTCCAGAAGCAGGGCAAGCACTGGCGTGAATACAATGACTCCTACCAGATGGTGGTAGCCAAGGCCCAGCAACAGGATGGCAGCTGGCCCGCAGGAGGAGGCCATGCCAACAGCACCGGCGCAGATGCCCAACTCTACAGCACCTGCCTGTGCACCCTGATGCTTGAGGTATATTACCGCTATCTTCCGGGCACCAAGTAAAGGCTCACCAAGTCATGTTGATGCCGGGTCTCTCCCCGCGCCCTTCTGCGATCCCAGCAGCAGCCAGAACAGCGCGATAATCAGCAGGGCCGAGAGCCCGATGTGCAGCACCTGCACGACGGGATGGACACTGACATGGGACATCAGCATCCCCAGTCCCATCTGTGCCAGGACGATGGCACAAATTGCCCGGCGGCAGGTAGCGGCCATTTGCCCGCTGATGCCGCGTGAGCACCAGAAGAAAAAGACTGCAACCAACAAGATGACCCAGGAGAAACTTCGGTGCACCAGGTAAACCGGGCTGCTCTCCAGGGTTTCATGCCACTGAGCCCGCGGGATGTCCTTATTCTCGAGGGCGAGCCTGTCAGTCAGTTCCCTGACCTGTGAACCCATCACTCCCTCGCCGACACTCAGCGCAAACAAAATGCAGACGATCCACCAGATGCTCCGCCCCCCGGGCAGGCAGACCCGTGGCCGTACCTCCCCTCCCCGATGAATCACAAACACCAGCACACAGAGCAAGATCATGGCCAGCGCCATGTGCAGGGTGATGATTCCCGGCTGCAGGCCGGAGCGCACCACCATCGCGCCGAGGGCCGCATTGGTTCCAACGAGCAAAAATGCCAGCAGTGAACCGACAAAGACGGCAGGACGGCGCTTGCGAAAACCAAATCCAAGGATCAAGGTTGCCACTGAGAACAGTCCCACCGGGAAACTGGTGAGCCGGTTAATATACTCAACCCAGACATGCACCGGGTTGAATTCGGCCTTCAACCTCTCGATGGTGATGTCCGCATCCTTGCGGCGAAACTTCTCAAGGTCAATCTTCCCGAAATCCACCTCCTCAACGCTCGAGGGAGGCCACAGTGCTCCCCAGCACCTCGGCCAGTCCGGGCACCCCAGCCCTGAACCGCTTACCCGGACAATCGCGCCGACAAAAATCAGTAAAATCGTTGCCAACAGGGCAGCCAGCGCGGTTTTCTGGAAAATATTCATTTTTCAGGTCAAACGAACCTAATAGCCACTATCACATACGCTATTTCAAGCCCTTCTGGAACCGGATAAGGCCCTGTATAAGGAAAATCCTTGCCTGAACTACTTAAGAAGGGTAAAATACCCACTTCATTGAACTAATTCTCTACTTTTGGGCCGTCCCTGTCGGGGGACATTCTTTTCCGCTAACGGATTACCCTTAATCTCTCTACCCATCAAAAACAGCTAAAACCTATGAACGATTCAGCCAACGATAAACCAAGTTCAGCCCTGTTCTGGGGTTGTTTCATTGCACTGATCACAACCTCTTTCGGGTTCATCACGAGAATGTTTCTTCTCGATGACCCGACAATCACCACCGATCTCCTCCACTTGGACGATGCAGAAGTGGGTATGTTCAAGGGCATCCAGATCTGGCCTTTTGCGATCAGTATCATCGGCTTCAGCCTCATCATTGACAAGGTGGGCTACAAGTTCTCGATGATCTTTGCCGCAGTCTGTCAGGTCATCTGGGCAATCATGGGCATCACCGGCCTCTCAGTGGCAGCCGATAACCCGGAACTTGCCAAGGGTTTGCTGTTCTGGGGCGGACTTATCCTCGCTCTTGGAAACGGAACTGTTGAGGCCTTCATTAATCCCGTCGTTGCCACGATCTTCGACAAGGACAAGACCAAGTGGTTGAACATCCTGCACGCCGGCTGGCCCGGTGGACTGGTGATCGCCGGTGTCATCACCATCATGCTGGGAGAGACAGGTTGGGGGCTCAAACTGGGAATTATCATCATTCCGGCAGTCATCTACTTCCTGATGCTGATCAGGTGTCAGTTCCCGGTTCAGGAACGTGTCTCAGCCGGAGTCAGCTACAGGGACATGCTGAAAGAATTCGGATTTGGTGGTGCTGCGGTTGTCGCATTCCTTATTTTCCTGCAGTTGGACCAGACATTTCCGGATAACTCAGTAATATTCATCTTCCTGTGCGGAGGTATGGCCGTGGCACTTGGAGCCTACACCATGAGCCTGGGACGCCCGCTGATGTTCGTGCTCATCCTCATCATGGCGCCGCTGGCCACAACAGAAATTGGCACAGACGGCTGGATCTCCGGGATCATGGCTGGCATTGTGGATTTTCACGCCGGATGGATTCTCGTATACACTTCCGTGATCATGATGGTATTGCGCTTCTTCGCGGGACCGATTGTTCACTCCATGGGACCGGTCAAGCTCCTGATCGCAAGCTCAGTCCTTGCCATCGCAGGCCTGATCGCGCTCTCAGGAGTCAGTGGGGTTGCAATGATCTTCGGTGCTGCCACCCTTTATGCGCTGGGCAAGACCTTCTTCTGGCCAACAATGCTTGGCATCGTTTCCGAACAAACCCCGAAGGGTGGTGCCCTAACACTCAACTCCGTGTCAGGAATTGGCATGCTGGCAGTCGGCGTCCTGGGATTCCCCTACATCGGTGCCTTGCAGGAGAAAAAAGCAGTGAGTGAAGTGGCTAATGTGGAAGCAGCAGCAACAGTTCCCGGCTTGCTTGAAAATGGCCAGGTTACTACTTCCGCTCTCGAGGAGAAACAAATCTACTACGGCACAATCAAATACCAGACATGGAAAGCTGATGAGCTTGATAAGCTCCTTGAAGGCCAATCCGATGACGCCGTAGCCGCCATCAACACAGCAAAAGATAGAAGTGGACAAAAAGCACTCGCGGACATGGCCATCTTCCCGGCAATAATGCTCATTGCCTATATCATGATCTTCCTCTACTTCAGAAGCAAGGGCGGCTACAAGCCACTTGAACTCACCGAGAGTGGCGCAGGCTCATCTGAGGGCTGAAGTGTTTAACAATCAATTCCCTGTAGGGGAAAAACCGAGAAAAGGGCGTCCGGAAAAGGGCGCCCTTTTTTTATCTTAGCGCAAGTGCCTGTTCGGATAAGGACGCATACAAGTCACCACTTGTCGGTATATCGAGGGCAAAAACATCAGCGATCACCTGCGACCAGCCGATTACGAAGTAATCCCAGCCGTCCTCAATCCTCATGGATTTCTCCTCCTCCTGAGCCTTGGCCTGCTGGAGAAACTTTAATTGCCCGCGATAATTAAAGTCCCAAACAATTCCCCGCTCAGGAAAAGACACCGCGTCAGTGACCGGCGAGCCCGGGCCGTCCTTACCCAGCCCCGTCGCATTGACCACCAGTGAGCCTTCGGGCAACTGATTGATCACCGTATCGGCCAATTCCGGTTCAGGGCTTAAGTGGGCAACCACCCTTTGCCTTCCACCCCACTTCCCCGCCAGGTCCAGTAGATGATCCAGGCGGGGGCGACTGCGGTTCACCACGTGGATCGTGGCAGGCAGCTCATCCTCCCTCCCTCCTTTAAGTAAATACCAGACAAGGGCAAGGGCACTGCCCCCCGCCCCGAGAATCAGGACATCGGACCCGCTGTCCCTGAAGTGCCGGTGGGGAAGAAAATTCTCCAGTGCCATGCCGCCGCAGGCTGGGTCTGTCGCACGCCCGCAGAGTTTGCCATCACGCTTGTAAATACTGCTCACCTCCGCCATTTCAGCGGCCAGGGGATCAATCTCATCAAGAAAGTCGGCGCACGCCGCGAACAAATCCATCTTGTGGCTGGTCACCAGTGCCCCTAAAGAAAGCGGGTCCGACTTGATGAACTCCACCGCCTTGCGGTAACGCTGCGGATCATCATGCAGAGGGAAATCCAACCCCACCAGGCGGCATTGCCCAAGTCCGAGCAGCTCCGCCCAGCGCGGGAAAACCCGCATGCTGGATGACTCACCGGTCGTCACCCCGATAAAATACATGGTGGGAATTTTTGCCTCTTGCAGGTCCATGTGAGCTTTTTACCCCGGAAAATAAAGTGAAAGGAAAAGCCTAGGGGCTCAAAACCGGAAAGTCCAACCCACCTTGGCCACCGCCTCGGTGCTGGTCCGGTCAAAACGATCATCGAAACGTCGGAAGCCCTGGTTAAAGACAAGGTAAATATCACTGGCAGGGGTCACCATCCAGCGCAGCCGGGAATTCAGGCCGAGTTGCCCGGACACCGTATCAAACTGGACCCGGCTCGAGATGGAAACCTTCTTGGTGGGCGCCAGGCGCACGGAACCGTTCAGGATCAGGGTCTCAAAATCGCCGCCTTCAAGGTCAAACCAGTCCACGTCAGCACCGCAGCCCACGGAAAAAGAAGGAGTGGGTTGCCAGCCAAGCTTGCCGTTGAGCCCGAATCTTTCCCCGTCCGTGTAGCCTCCAAGGTTGGTGCCAGTTGAAACATACCACCCCCTTGAGGGAGCCGTCGACATTGACGCCCTTCCCCGCCAGTAATTGTAGTTTCCCGCTGGGACAAAAATATCGTCGAAGATCTCAAAGTCCTTGTCAAAAAGCTCACGCTGCCTGCTAAGGGCAAACTCTGCACGATCCCCGCTTTCAAACTCAAGCTCAGTGCTGAATTCAATGTCCTCAGAGAGTGCATCCATGTCCAGGCTCATGTCCACCTGTGTATTGAGTTCCAGGTCCACCTCGTTGAGAATCTTTCCCTGAGGGTAGAGTTCATAGCTGACCAGGCCGAAAAACTCATAAATCCCCGGACGGCGTACAAACCCGACAGCGGGGTCAAGGTCTTCTCCAACCCTCTGCAAGCTGGCGCGCGCATAAAGCGGATTGTTCGGGTAAACCGCCGAGACCCCCCAGCCGTAATCATCCTTCTCTGCTTCGGTGACCATCGCCCAGCCACCGATTCGCCCTTCCTTCAATGCTCCCAATGAACTGTTCTTCAACTCAAAATCAAGGCCGTAGGTTTCAGCATCACTGTTCGCGCGCGGGTCTCCCAGCGTGAAAATACCGCCAACAGACGACTCATCAAACAAATCATAGGAGACCCTGCCAACATAGACCTCATCCCGATTGAGATCCTCTGTCTCATCAAGTTGGACCCCGAGAAAACCCAGGTTCCACTTTCCGCTCTTTCCCGTGAGCTTTCCTCCAAGTTGAATCGGCACACGGCTTCCGTTAGATGCCAGCCCAATCGTCCTTGAGTGAAATGGCAGAGGACTTCGGTAAATGCCCCCGAACCTGAAATTCTTTGCGTCCTCAAGGAAAAAGGCACGCTTCTCGGGGAAGAACAGCGGGAACCTCGTCGTGTTTACCTGACGGTCATCCACATCCGTCTCCGCAAAGTCTGTTTTCCATGTCCATGTCGCCGTCAATGACGGAGTCAGCCTGTAGAAACCATCAAGGGAGGGCTCCAGGCCAAAATCGGAACCTTTACCGCTCTCAGAACGGTATCGCGCCAGCAGTGTCGGGCGCACATCGAGGCCAATGCCCGTGTCAATGTCCTTGAGGCCGGTTAATTTACCCAGGCCCTGCAGGCTCCACATTGAACGCAAGCGGGTCGGTGAAGCCCAGCGTAATTTCTCGTGCCGGCGACGAATCTCGCGCTCCACGTTAAAACCCCAGCTTGTGCGACTCACGTCGAATGCAAGGCTGCGAAAGGGAATTTCAAACTCAGCACTCCAGCCCTCTTGATCCACAGAAGTCTCACATGCCCATATCGTGTCCCAGGTCAGGTCAGGTCGTCCACCGCTGCGGACAACGCCATCGGCTCTGCCTCCCCCGCCAGCAACACCAAAATAATATCCGTTTTTTGCCCGCCCGAAAGTATCAAAAACCATCCGGACCCGGTCATCGCCACGCCCGGGGGAATCCCTTCTCCTCTCCCTGGCGAGAATCCCGCCAGGATCTGAGTCAAAACACCGAACCCCCACATAAAGGGCACGGGAAGTGGAAAATACCCGCATCTCAGTCCGCTCACTTGGCGCAGCCCCGCTGACCGGCTCAACCTGGCTGAACCCGGTGACAACGGCGGCAGACTGCCATACCTCATCACCAAGATCACCATCAATAACCGGCGATTGATCAAGGCGCACCACCTCAATCTCGTATTCGTCTGCGAGTGCAACAGCAACCAATCCAATATCGCCGGAAATAATCAGCATTGGAAGAACCGGAAATAGGAATGAAAAACGAAGCATCTTTACGCCAGACCATCCTCTTCGGGGGATTGTCAAAAATCTTTAATAAAGGCGGAGGCTAACCCTTTTGAAACATCTTCAGAAGCCAAAAGCACCCACAGGTGAATCTTTATTCGTAGCCGACAGGCACTACCGGGAATCTCAAATACACCCGGTTTCATACGGACAATTCCACCTGTTAAATTGATAACTACATAATGCCAAAAAGATTACACCTAAACCAAGGATTTGAATCGGCAATACTCAGTTTGATAAGCTCCCTGAAACGCTTTCCTCACCCCTCCCCTGCGGCAGGTTACTTTCTGGAAGGCTCCGGAATTCCGGCTTTGGGCAGCAGCTTGCGATTGGCTTTGAAGTTTTCCGCGCGGATTTCTTCAAGGCGTGGAGTCAGATCCTCTTCAGGAGCATCGATAAATCCGCCCAGGGTAACCGTGGCCCAGACAAATCCCTGCACCTCCTCGCTGAATATCGGTGATTTACCGAGTTCCATTTTATGCAGGAATATACCCGGAACACCCACCTCTAAGCGTCCTCCCAGCCGACCGTCCGCATGAACGATGATATTCCCTTTCAAGTGTAACAGCGCCGGATGCCTGGCGCTGATGTCATAAATCTCAAGCTCACCCGCAGTTCGTCTCAAGCGTCCTTCAATTGAATGAAATTCAATGCGGGCCAACAGCGCTTCCCCAAGTCCTACCGCCAGACGCTGGAGAATCGCATGATTACTAAGCACCATATTGTAACTTGAGAAGGCACCTTCTGCCAGTAATGAACCGGTTTCTCCAAGCGCCCCGGTGATGTCAACCTCGCCGTTAATCTCACCCATCAATTTGTCTGACCAGAACGGATGTACATTATCACTCAACGAAAGATCGGTAAATGGTGCAACGAGGTGAAAGGCTCCCTTTCCTCCGGCATTTACAAACCCGCTTAGTGTCACCGAACCCTCCCCCTCGTGAACAAGGGTTGATTCCCTGATCTTGTAGATCCCATTTTGAACCACTCCTTCAAGTTTCTCTATTTCAAGCTCAGGCCAGTGAGGAACCTTGAATTTCCCGCCCTTGAACCTCAGAATAAAGGAGTTGTCGATAATTTCACCGACGTTGGCAACTGATCCGCCAATGAAGGGCTCAGTATCCAGTCCTTCTTCCGGCCAGTAAAAGTTGCAATCGGCAATCCGGATGCCGCTGCAATTGATCATTCCCGGAGCATGATCGAGACCAAACCCGGCTGAAGTTATCAACTGCCGTCCCGGAATTCTCTGCTCCCCAATTCCCGCACCCTGTCCGACAGGTTCGGATACGCCAAAGCGGAAGTGACCTTCATCCGCGTGCACAGGACCAAGATGCCAGTCTCTTGAAAACATCGTCCGCGGCTTAACTCTGGCCTTTAACAAAGTGACTTCAGCCCCATGGAAAAGACTGCCTGGAACAGGCTCTATGATCGCCTTGCTATTATTCAGGTTAAACCCATTTAACTGGAAAGATCCAAAACCAACGCCTACTTCAAGAAGCTCGCTGATCCGCTCCCCAACAGTGGCACGAAACCTCTGTCCCCTGATTCCCGAAAGCATTGACATATAGACAACCACCAACAGCAATAACCCCGTTATACTTGCAATCAGTAACGCCCTCTTGAACAGCTTAATGCGAGCTTCCCGGATCTTCTTCGGTTGTCGGGTTCTCCGTTTGCGCTGCCGTTTGACTTTCTTGACAATATTCTGTCCGTCCTCATCCTCAATTACCTCCGTCCTTACCGATTGCTTCCCGGAATTCTTCTTCTCTCCGGAACTCAAATGATCCAGCATTTCCTTGTGGGAATAATTGCTCTTCTCGGGTCGACGTTCGGACGGGTTCATGCTTGTTATTGCTATTACGTCATCTTACAAGATCCAAGACATATATCGGGGGGCATAATGATATCCCTGTCACCTTCTTACAAAAATAAGTCGTTCTCAATCCCGCGACACTGCTATCAACGAGGAGATCAGGAACGGGCATTGATCCGTTGACCCGAGGGATCAATAACATTGACCTTCACGAAAAACATCACCGCACGCAAATTGCGCTCAACTCCTTTGGAGCGGAAAAAACGCCCCAGCAGGGGAGTATCACCAAATAGCGGAACTTTATCGGAAACAATGGTAGTCCGATCCTCAATAAGGCCGCCAATTACGACGGTTGCATTATCCCAAACCACCACGCTGGTATTTTCCCGCAGTGTCTTGAACACCGGTTGCAAAATACGGTTCTCAGTGAGTTCCACTGATTGCACATTGCCCAGAAGGTCGGTTCCGCTCGTTAAAATGGGTGAACCATAGTTAATGAATCCTTCAAACTGCACAAACTCAGGTGAGATGTTGAGTTCCACGGTGAAATTATCTTCACCAACGACAGGCTCCACCTCCAGATGAGTGCCTAGATTACGAACTTCAAAGGCGGTTGGATGTGCCGGGGTAACCGGAAAACTGGCCGGAGCCTGTCCACCTCCGCCGCCGCCATTGAAATTTTGTGGAATCTCCGGCGGATCGTATTCCGTTGGATAGGGAAACTCACGAATAATGTCGACTGTCGCCCGCTGTCCTGATCGGGTGACAATACTGGGCCGAGTGATTAAGTCAGCGCCCTTGGCCTGCGACAATGCACGGACAACTGTCTGGAACTGCGGATCGCTAAGCACCCCTCCAACGCCAAAAATTCCCGGTGCCTTCAATGTGTTTGAAGTCCGGAAAGAGGTGTCGCCGCCGGAAAGCAGGATGTCATTGATGGTATCCCCCTCATTCCACTGCTTGCCTGTACGCAATCCCGAAGTGATCGGAAAAGAAGCCAGAGGACTGTTTCCACCCGGGGGGATAAAGGGAAACTCAGCCCCGACCTTAGCTTCAGAACCACTGGTGGCAGCATTCCCCTGCGTTCCCCCGCCGGCAAAAACCCTGTCTGATCCGGTAACATTGAATTGTCCCAACAACCAGTCAAACCCGAGCTCGTTCAGCTCTGACTGGCTGATGTCTATCATGGTGACGTGCACCTCAACCTGCTTGGGGACTTCATTGAATGAACTGTCTATAAAGCTCTCGATCAGTTCGATATTACTTGGCGTATTACGAATCACCAGAGAACTGGACCCGGGTATAAAGATGGCGCTCGCTCCCTCCGGAAAGGTAACCCCCTGCTTCATCAAAAACTCCTTGGCCCCAAGACGCTTAAGGCGGAGCCCGCCATTTCCTGCCTGCGGTGTTGCGGCAAATGGGTCATCAACAGCACCATCTGCAATCAGCGCAGTAGCAAGAAAATCAGGCGGCACCCTGAAAGTCTTGGTAGCCAGCTTTTGCGTGGCGGCATTCCTTGAGACAATGCTTACCGCGAAGGCATCTACATGAAAACGAGTGCCGGTATCGCGGGTGACATATCTGAGGACCTCGCCAACCGGTATATTTCTCAACTTCAGATTAACATTTGCATTGCGTGCAAGCTGGTCGTCGGGATCGATTTTCAATACAAAATTAAGCCCATCTCCACTGTCATCCAGTTGCCTGGATTTAATCGTCAGGTATTCAACAACCTCATCAAGGGTGGCATCATCAAAGTTTATCACGTCGATGATCATCGACGTGAGTTTGTCCTCCACTGATTTCTCACCCGCATTGACTCCGGGATCGTCACCTCCCGGCAGGCCAAAGATGCCGGTAATTTCAACTTCAGTTTCCCATGCAGCATCGACCTCACGGATCATCTTGCCCCGGGTGTGGTCCCTGGACGATCGGTGGTGGGCAACAATCTGTTTCTCAGCACCCTCCATGCCGCGCCTGGCCGCACGGTTAAAGCGATCGACACGCAGAACACTCGCATAGTAATCGAGGGCTTTATCAAAATCACCCAAAGCCATTGCCCCCTCACCGAGTTTCAGCAAACGCTCTACCTCCTTGACATTGGCAAGGTGAGCGGGCGTGCGGGCCTGGTTATTCCATTCAGGATCCTGTAGGTGTTGCTTAAGCCTCAGGGCAGGTTCATACGATGGATCCACTGTGGCATCCAGCACCCTGTCAATAACCTCTTGAGCCTCGACAAACTCAGCAGCTTCGATCAATCTAAGAGCATAAAGGACAGAAGTAGCCGCGTAACGCTGACGTGCCTTGTTGCGAGCCTCCTCTGCAATTGGTGAAGGATTTATCCCATTATAGGCTTGCGCGAACTGCGCAATTGCCTCCTTGAATTGTCCTTTTGCTACCAGGGTTTTTCCCGTTGTCAGGAATTTCTCGGAGTCAAAGATTTGTTTTTGTCTCCGCGCAACCTCACCCTCCACCGCCTCTATTGAAACCGCGGGCTTGCCAAGGGGCTCAGCAAAGGTAAAACCCAGGCTCAAGAAAAACAGTCCCGCAATACCCGCAGGCAGTACAATTAATCCCCGGAGTGAACACTTCGGGAACCCAGCACAGCACCGCAAATAGATCGATAAGAGAAGGAATCGGGGCATTGAGTTGAAAATACCCAATAGCTTAGGCAATCGGGGGTCGCAATGTAACGCCCAAAGTTCATCAAATTGCAACTACTCTAAGCAATCATCCCAAGCTGTATAAATAGACTTATATGTCTTATAATAAGTTGGTTGTGATTGAAAAAACACTGCTTATAAAATCCAGGAATTTCACCTAGAACTGAAACTCCTGCTGCACTGCCCTTATTGCCGGGCACGAATCTTTCCGCAAAAATACCCGACGACGTAAAAAATCGATCAATTCCGAACAGCAACAGCGGGCACTGGTAGTTGCCCGAAGCAACAGAGATTGATCATAAAATTTGTTCATATGAACATATAACTGTTCATATGAACAAATGCAAGCACTCATGGGTGTTTTTTATAAAAAAAAGGATTTTGCGATTAATCAGCGCCAAAGCAGATTTCTCAATCCCCAATAATGAGCAATCTCCCGCGAAATGCCCGCCTGTTCAGCCTCTTCCGGATATTTTTCAACTGTCGGTTCTACTACCCGGTGTATCTGGTAATGTTTCTCGAGTTCGGGTTAAGCATCGCACAATTCGCAACATTGAACCTGATCTGGGCAATTACCATCGTCCTGATGGAAGTCCCCTCAGGTGCCCTTGCCGATCATTTGGGCAGAAAAAAACTCGTTGTGGCATCTGCAATACTGATGATCACCGAGATCCTGATATTGATCCTGACCCCGGCAGGTTCGGCTTTCGTCTTCTGGCTGTTTGTCATCAACCGTGTTCTCAGTGGTGCGGCTGAAGCGGCGGCAAGCGGCGCGGATGAGGCAATGGCCTATGATAGTATACCTGAACCCACCCGCCAGGTCCTGTGGGCCAAGGTCATGAAGCGAACCATGATCGGAATCTCCATCGGCTTTGTCATCACCTCGATAACCGGCGCCCTGGTTTACTCCCCGGACTTCATCAATTCCGTGCTGCACGGCCTCGGCCTTGACCCGGGAGTGACAAAAGCGCACACCCTGAAATTTCCACTCTACCTGAACCTTGCAACTGCGGTGGCTGTATTCTTCATCGCAATTCGCTTCGAGGAAAAACAAACGAATGATAACAGCACCGGTCTCAGTGCAATCCGGGAAAGTTTTTCCGGAACACTGCGGGCCGGACGCTGGATACTGAGATCGCCGGCAGCAACCATCCTCATGTTAATCGGCCTGTTCTACGACAGCATCATACGTGTCTTTTATACCGTTTCCTCCAACGTCTATAAACTCATAAAACTGCCTGAATGGACCTGGGGATTCGTGGGGGCAGCGGCCTCCATTGTCGGCATCGGCGTCGCGCTGCTTTGTGAACGCATGGCTAAAGGCTGCAGCGCGTCGGTAAACTTCGCAGTGGTTACAATCCTCACCTTCACCGGCTGCATGGCTCTCGCCAATCCTGTGCCACTGTGGGGTGTTGTGCTGCTCCTGCCCATGCTCACCGCAATGCGTTTCCTGCAGTATTTCCTCTCCTATTACCTCAATCAGGTGACCCCATCGGAACAAAGAGCCACCGTCCTCAGCTTCAAGGGGGCAAGCATGAACCTGGCCTTTGGCTTACTTACCCAGATCTTCGGGGTAGTCACCGCCCAGTTCCTGTGGAGCGAAAAATTTGCGTTAATATCAAGCCCGGAACTGGCAGCATTTGCCTATACACTCACCTGGTCGCCCGGTTATTTCGCAATTGGAGCCATCCTGCTTTTCACACTCACAAGATGGCGTTACGGCAAGGGACTCACTCTCCTTATTGAAGATGGAAAAGTGGACAATCAACCGGGACGCTGACACAACAGGATCTTACCCGTCTGGTCCTCAGAATGTTAAAACTAAAAACAGTGCTGCAAAACCCAGCAGTAACCATATCAAAACACTCAACATCCATTTCCGCCAGATCACCATAAGCTTGCCGCAATTGGGACAATAACTGCTGCTTTTGGATAAAGAGGCGCCACAGTTGCTACATTGCTCCAACTCCTGAAAACGATGTTGGGTTCGGCGCGTGTGTTTGCTCTCATCAGGACCTGAAGGGGAAACCATGTGCTCATATTATGACATTAAACATTCCAATATCACCTTGAAAATTATCACTAGGCATTGGACATAAATCCAATGCGTTCACCGTCAATGAAGAAGCCCCTGAAACAATCCACAGGCAGTAACTCAAAATATTCCAGTGACCAAGTGGCGCTGATTAACCAGTCAATTCCCGGATCGGCCGACCGTGCTTGAGCAGGTAGTGGGGCCGACCGTTACTGTCAGAAACGGTAGTGGTCTGAGGATCAATGCCCAAGCCATGGTATAGGGTGGCAATCACATCCTGATAGTGAACCGGTCGCTCAATTGCCTGCGCAGCATAGCGATCCGTTGCACCGATCACCTGCCCCACATTCAAGCCCCCTCCCGCCATCATGCCCATCGCAACCTTCGGCCAGTGATCACGCCCGGCCTTGGCGTTGACTTTTGGAGTCCTGCCGAACTCACCCCAGGCGAGAACCGTGACCTCCTCAAGCATCCCTCTTTCAGAAAGATCCTCGACCAGTGCGGCAATCGCATGATCAAAGATCGGCACAAGCTGCTTCATCCTGCTGAAGTTATTCGCGTGGGTGTCAAAATCACTGATTGAAACATTGACTACACGCGCCCCTGCCTCAATAAGGCGCCGGGCAAGCAGCAGTTTCCTTGCCGCCTGCGGCCCTTCACTGGTGAAGGAGGCCAGCTTGGACTCCTGCATCGGCAGAATATAGCGCGCCACTGTTTTGGGATCCTCTCTGGATAGATCCATCGCCTCTGCAACTGCTCCCGAAGTCAAGATCCCGTATGCCTGGGCTGTAAAGGAATCAAAAGCCCCCATCATGCCCGCTGCATCTGTTGCGCGACGTGTGCGGTCAAGCCCCTTAAGTAGTCCAAGCCGATCGTCCAGCCTGCCCACGGTGAGTCCTTCACTCATGCGTAGGCTGGTGGTATGACCGGCACGCAATCTCGAGAGCTCACCCTTCATTCCGTCTTCGAGTTCACGTTTGAACATCGATGAGATATCAGGGCGGAACGGGCCGGCGGAAGGTCCGAGGAAACCCGGACGGGCGCTATTCCTTACCAGTCCCCTGCCCTGCATCAAATCAATGAAAGCCGGGGCGAATCCGCTATTTTTCTTCCCCAACAGTTTACTGACCACGCATCCTATCGCCGGCCATCCGCCCGCCGGCGCCGGATCCGAATCCTTGAATCCCGACTGACACTGGAATGCATTGTGCTGCCCATCCGCACCAACTAATGATCGCAAGAATGCAAACCGATGGGCGGCTCCTGCCACCTTGGGCATCAACTCGGAAAGATGCAATCCCGGGATCGTCGTCCTGATTGACTTGATGTCACCACGGTACTCGGCAGGTGAATCAGGCTTGGGATCAATCATGTCCATCTGCGGTGGACCGCCATCGAGATGGATGTGGATAATCGCCCGGCGCGAAGATCCCAGGCCGGTATTGGATTCGGCCCGGAGCACATCGGCAAGGCTTAGCCCGCCAATGCCAAGGGCGCCGGCCTTGAGGAAACTCCGCCGTGACACACCGTCACAGTGCCTGGCGTGCCCTGCCTCGACATTTAACATGATCTAAAAACTAACCTGCCGACCAGGCATGTGCAAGCAATCCGCAACAAACCCTTGATATTCCAATCCGGGCAACACCGGTTATCCGCCGCTGTAGCCAATTCCAAAGAAAAACCGCATGAAAATTGATGCATCGGATTGGATGACTGTAATGACTCATGAGTCCATAAAGGTTTCATATCTGAAAAAACCGGTTCGAATCTTCCTCTTTTTACCTTATGATCCCCAGCTCTAATACTTCAATCCCGATGAAAAAAACTGCAACTATTGCCCTTGCCATGGTAGCCGTCATTACCGGCTGCCATGCCGACAGCACGCAACCGCCCCCCTGCCCCAAGACCGCCCCGCAGACAGGCACCTTTAATCTGGACTTCAGCACACCTACAGGCAATCTCGGGTCCCTGACCTTGGGTAAAGTCCTGTTTTCCCGCCCCGGGAACCCGGCAGGGTCATTCCATCACTCACGCAAGGCACTGCTCATCAAAGACAGGTATATCGTCATCCTGGACAACAGCGCAACAACCGGCATCCGCTGGAACTGGAAAGGCGCAAAAAAACCGCTTCCTATTTTCCTGACACACCCGGAGGGAAAAACCCTCATGCCAAAAGACAACTCCCTGCAACAACTTGTCCTTAAGAAGAAGGAGGATGCCCTTCCCGGAAACATCGCCATCATCACCACCGCCCCGGAATTAAAGGTCAATGGAGTGTCCGGGAAACCCGGGCTGAACCTGGCATCAGGAATCAATTACCAAATGGCGGTTGCCCAAACAGATCAGGGCACTGACCGGATTTTCTGGGGTAGCAACGACAAGCCCGCCAGGCTCAACAGTGCCGACTGGAAAGTCAATGCCCACGCGGCAATCATTCGTGAGATCGGCGACAATACCACGCAACTCGCTGCCTTCGGTGATCACGGCCAATCAAACAACCTGATTGCAACAAGGTTCGTAACCCTGGCAATTGAAGGCGAGCACGTCGCTATTGAGGCCACTGTCTCATCCCCGCCACAAAATCCCGGGAAAGATCCGGAAATCACGACAGTGCGCGGAAACTACGTGGCACAAAAAGGTGCTAAGCTAAGGCTCAGCTTCGGTTCACCAACACAGAAAATAATACAGGAGAACAACAAACTTCTGGCCTTCTGGAAATTTGATGAGGGAACCGGAGCAACTACCGTTGACCTGAAATCCAGCGGCAAAAAATCCCGAATCATTGGCATTGATCCAAAGCAGGGATGGACTAAGGGGGTTGGCTTTGGAGACGCTAAAGCGCTAGTCCTCAGTGATGGGGCGCATGTCGAAACATCCTTTGAGAAAAGTCTCCAGGGAAACAGCTCCATTGCAATGTGGGTGAAGACCAAGGCCGGCGGCCTCCTGGCAAGTAAAGTCGCACGGAAAGGGCAGAGCCTGCTGCCAGATTCACGCATGATTGAGATAACACCCGGAGGTGAAGTCAAACTAACAGTGGTTAATCTCAGGGAAGAAATGATCAAAAGCACAGTAAAGGTCAATGATGACAAGTGGCATCATATTGCCTGGACCGTTAACGAACAACCTGATGAGGGAATGCGAATCCCGCTTACAGCTGAACACTGCCTCTACATTGATGCAAAATTGCAGGGCACCATCTCAATCAAGCAGCCATACAACTCTGAACCGGTTCGAGCCCCGATGAAAATCGGTGCCGCCATCAGCTACACACAGGACAAGGAGAAACTCCGGAAAATCGGGAGCTTCACCGGCACCCTTGATAATTTACGAATCTACAATTTCCCGTTAACCGAACGGCAGATCGCCGGTTTTCATATGGTCGGGACAAAAAAGTCGCCCTTCGTGATAACCTCATCGCCGAAAAAAACTGTCCGCGTAGGCCAGAAATTTGAATACCCAATCAAGTTTACCGGCGTGCCTTTTGCCAGTTTTAAACTTAATACCCTGCCGGAATGGATCAAATTTGAAGGACTCCTGACTGGTATTCCAGCCACAAAGGACATCGGGGTCAGCAAGCGCATCAGTATTGTCGGCATGTCTCCACTGGGTCCCGGGCAACAAATATTCACCATCAATGTCCTGCCACCGCTTGTAACCCCGGAATGGAAAATCCATGTCAATGGCAAGCCTGTCCCAACCCGCTACACCGGTCTCGGAATTGAAGCCGACCTGCCTGCCGGCAGCGGAAGCTGGCTGTTCACCAATGAAAATCCGGCTGCTGCAAAATAAGGAGCCCCAACTCCCGGTAATCACCCGGCCAAAGCTTTCCTTGGCTTGAGCTCGATAACGTTTGCACTCAGGATCCGTAAGACGATAAGCTTTCACCATGCGAATATGTATCATCACGCTGCTTGCTCTCGCCCAACCTGCTATCGCAGCCCCGGCAGTGGACAGCGTCAATTTCGATCGACTGCACGCCCTGATGCAGCCAAGCGCAGAGGAACTCAAGTGGCGGAAAATTCCCTGGCGCACCAGCCTTTGGCAGGCACGAATCGACGCGGCCGCCGCCGGTAAACCCATTTACCTCTGGGAAATGGACGGGCATCCGCTCGGGTGCACATGAAATAATGGTGTAATCGACAGGTTGTCGAGCTTCTCAAATCCGGACATCATCAGCACCCTGCGGGAAAATTTCATCCCTGCCACCGACAACGACTGGTTTAACCGCCGCCGTCAGGATGCCGCGGGGAAATTCTTCCGTGCAGTGGCTGCCCAGGGCCCGCGCAAGGGAAACGGCACAAAACAGGGGCACTATATCCTCACTGCTTCCGGAAAATTGCTTGGATTCAATAACAACCGCTCCCTCGAGCGGCGCAAAAAATTCATCAGGGAAGCCCTGGAAAAATGGCATGCCCTGCCTGCTTCCGAGCGGGAACCCGCCGCGATCAAGGTAACCGCCCTGGGCAAGGGGCAGGTTGACAAGAAATACCATGCCAGCCCCCCCGCAGGTGGCATTGTGCTGGTTGCCTCAGCCCGCATTCTCAAAAACGGCGCGAACGGCCAGCTGGAACCCTGTTCTGCTGACGACCATGATCACGGCTGGGGACACATGGCTGCCGTAGATCGCATGTGGATCCGAAAGGAAGAATGGCAATCGCTGATCAGCGCTGCTGAAAGCAAGGGGGAAGTTGCTCAACGCCTGGCCTATCGCCTGTTGCGCTACCAGTTGGTCGATTTTACCCGCGGTGAACCTCCCTTCTGGAAACGTGAGGAAGTCCGCCACTTCACCATGAAGATCATGCCGGCTGAAAAATCCGGTCACTATGTCATCAAGGGCAACGCCCTCATGGCTTCAGCCGCTGATCCTGCCAAGGCCAAACGCGGGTTCGAAATCGACCTTCTCGGAAAAATAGAAACCGACACTTCCGGTCAACCCATCCGCTTCGACCTGGTCGCGCTCGGTGAGCACTGGGGTGATGGACCCTATACCAAAGGCTCCCGCCCGGGCCGCACTCCGCTGGGCATCACCTTGCGCCTCGGTAACCCGGACAACCCCATCGATCTCATTCGCCCGCAGGGCAGTCGCTGGCTCCAGGGCTACTGGGAAGCCGAGAAACACTGAGGATCAAAAAGACAATCCTCTCAGCCACCAGCAACGCCAACATATCCTCAGCCATGCCCATTAAATTCCTTCACACCCGCATCCGTGTCAGTGATATCGACAGGTCGATCGAATTTTACGAAAAGCTAGGCTTCAAGCTCACCAGACGAAATGACAAATCCCCCGCCGGAAACCGGCTCGCCTTCCTGGAAATTGACGCCAGTGAGCACTTCCTTGAGCTTTGCTACTCGCCTGATTTCAAGGTCGAGTTCCCCGAGGATTTGATGCACACCTGCGTCGGGGTCGAGGACATCATCGAATACTGCGCTAAGCTTGAACAAAGTGGTATCGAGATATGGCCTGATGCATGGCGCGACAAGTTTACAGGCGAGGAAATGAAGATGGCATTCGTCACTGACCCTGACGGTTACGAGGTGGAAATACTGGAAAAACAATAACCGGCGACCGCTAGCGCATGTACCTGCTCGCCCCGCTCGCCAGTGCGCTCATCTATCCCTTCGCGAGCGTGTTCCTGAAACGCGCGATCGGGGAAGGCGCAGGCCTGCTGCGCACGGCGTTCATCTCCAACATCGTCCTGTTCTGCGTCTTCCTCCCCGCACTCCTGTTCAACCAGACAGCGCCGCAATGGTCACACATCGGCTGGGCATTGCTTGCCGGACTGTGCTTCTTCGGCGGGCAGGTTTTCACCTTCCTTGCCATTCGTGCAGGCGACGTCTCCGTGCAGGCCCCGCTAATGGGAATCAAGGTGATATTCGTTGCCATCTTCTCCTTCTTCCTCAAGCCCGATGAGGTGCCGCCACTGCTCTGGCTTGGAGCAGCTCTGACTGCAATTGCCATTTTTCTTCTGAGCGGAGCAAGCCTGAAGGCATTACTTGAGAACAGCCGCACCGTGCTCTGGTCACTGGTCGCCTGCGCCTGCTTTGGAGGCAGTGACAGCCTGGCGGGGTATCGCAGTGCGGATTTTGGCCGCATCCCCTTTATCATCGTAATGGTAACGGTAGTGGCAATCGGTTCACTGATATTGGTGCCATTCTTCTCTGCGCCGCTGAAGAGCATCCCGCGCCATGCACGCAACCTTGCCATGATTGGCGGTCTGGCAATCGGCGTCCAGGGAATCATCCTCAACTTGTCCCTGGCATTTATTGGCCAGGCAACAGCCATGAACATCGTCTATTCCACCCGCGCGCTGTGGGGTGTGCTTCTGGTCTGGCTTATCGGTCACAAGCTCGGTAACCACGAAGCTGCTGAGCGCGGCCATGCCGTCATGACCAAGCGCCTGGCAGGAGCATGCCTCTTAAGCGCAGCTGTCATGATGGTCTTCCTCTAGCTGCAAGGAAAAACGAGGGGGCGCAATTGTTTGCTTGTCCGGTAAAATTCCGGAAGACCGATAAAGTGAGCCTACAAAATCCAACCCGCCTAACGCACCAGGGCATGCCCGTTACAAAAGATATGGCATTTTGTAATCACGTTCATGCCGATCATCATTTATGCTTGGGAAGCAATGAATTCACATCAAGTCATCAAGGATGCCTGCGACAAACACGGCGCAAAAAAGATTGCCGGAGATCTTGGCGTTTCCCTCTCCCTTGTTTACAAGTGGGCACAACCAAGAACGGATTCGGGAAGCGGGAGCCGCAACCCGCTGGACCGGGTAATTGAACTGATCCACAGCACCCGGGACCCAAGGATCATTGAATGGATCTGCGAACAATCGGGAGGTTACTTCGTGCGCAACCCGGAAACCATAGACGGGGAGAATTACGAGGTGATGCCCGCAACCTCACAAATTGTCGAACAGTTTGCCGCACTACTGGCCGAGATCAGCAAGGCGGTCCATGATGACTCGATCACCACCAGGGAATCCCGGCGTATACGCAGGGTCTGGGATGCTCTCAAGTCATTCACCGAGGGCTTTGTTAACTGCTGCGAAGATGGTGATTTCAAGAAAATGCGAAACGATTGACGTGCCCCTCGCCATTTTCCGCCGCACGCATATCGATTGCACAGGAATAAGAACCCGCCACCGAAGATCGGGTAAAACAGTTGCCTGGGGATGATTTCTGCCTCAGGCAGGACAAGCTGTAATCCGATTCCATACGCAATACCGACTTGGCAGCAAGTGACATGAGGTTACACTGAGCGCCCAATGTCTCAGCGGCTTCAGGATAAAAAGGCAATCATCACCGGTGGCGGATCCGGGATCGGGGAGGCTATCTGTCGCCGCTTTGCCGCCGAAGGTGCCAGCATCACAATATTGGACTGCGATGCTGATGCCGGGCAGGGTGTTGCCGACACTCTCGGTGGACAATTCATTCAATGTGACGTCGCTGATGAGCAATCTGTAATGACCGCATTCAGCCAGTTGAAAAATTCACCTCCCGACATCCTGGTGAACAACGCGGGCATTGCCCATGTCGGTGAAATAGCAACGACTTGCCCGGAAGACTTCGACCGCGTAATGCGGGTCAACGTGCGCGGCCCCTACCTCTGCAGCCGCGCTGCACTGCCGGCAATGCTGGAGCGCGGCAATGGCTGTATCCTTAATCTCGCCTCAGTGGCGGCTAAACTCGGGATTGCCGACCGCTTTGCCTACTCCACCAGCAAGGGTGCCGTCTACAGCATGACCCTTTCGATAGCACGCGATTATGTCGAGCGGGGCATCCGCGCTAATTGCCTTTGTCCCGCCCGCGTGCACACGCCGTTTGTCGACAACTACCTCAAGGAGAACTATCCCGGGGAAGAAGCCGGGATGTTTGCCAAGCTTGAAGCCAGCCAGCCAATCGGTCGCATGGCAAAACCTGATGAAATCGCGGCACTTGCCGCATACATATGCTCTGAGGAAGCTGCCTTTGTCACTGGCGCCGCCTTCGACATTGATGGCGGGTTCACCCTCCTTAAATAACACAGCAAATAAATCAAACCATGAAACTGATCCGTTTTGGAGAACCCGGAAAAGAGAAACCAGGCCTCTTGCTTGATGACGGCCGGCGGGTTGATGCTTCAGCCGCCGCCCGGGACTATGACGAGATTTTCTTTGGATCCGGGGGACTTGAGACACTGGCGCAATGGTCTGCGGAAAACGCGGCAAAAGCCCCCGAAGTCGACCCGAAAGTGCGCCTCGGCTCACCGGTTGCCCGCCCAAGCAAGTTGCTGTGCATCGGCCTGAACTTCAGGGATCATGCTGCCGAGACCAATGCCCCCCTGCCGGAAGAGCCGGTCTTGTTCAGCAAGGCGACTTCCGCCCTGAGCGGCCCGTATGACAATGTCATTATCCCCAGAGGCAGTGAGCAAACCGACTGGGAAGTCGAGATTGCCGTGGTTATCGGTAAACGCGCCAGCTATATCACCGAAACCCAGGCAGCTGAGCATATCGCCGGGTATATACTGCACAACGATGTCAGCGAGCGCTCCTTCCAGAAGGATCGCGGCGGTCAATGGGTGAAGGGCAAGAGTGCTGACAGCTTTGCACCCCTCGGGCCTTTCATGGCGACACCCGGGGAGATCACCGATGTCAACAACCTGGCAATGTGGCTCACCCTCAACGGTGAAAAAATGCAGGACGGCAACACCTCAAACCTCATCTTCAACATCCCGCACATTGTCAGCTACCTGAGCCAGTTCATGTCACTGCTCCCCGGTGATGTCATCTCAACCGGCACCCCGGCGGGAGTTGGCATGGGCATGAATCCACCGCGTTATCTCAGCCCGGGTGACGTTGTTGAACTCGGCATTGAGGGGCTTGGCAGCTCCCGGCAAAACGTTGTCGCCTATAACCCTTAATCGTGAGCTAACTGCCGCAACACCTACACTGCCCCCGCACCATGGATCTTCACCTGCAAAACAAGATTGTGCTCGTCAGCGGAGGGGCAAAGGGTATCGGGGCGGCCATCGTGCGCTCATTCGCCGCTGAAGGTGCCATTCCGGTGATCTTTGGTCGCAACCCGGAGGAGGCACAACAACTCATTGAAGAGCTCAAGTGCGGACACTCCTTCCACGTCGAACTCACCAACCTCGGGGAAATCCAGTCTGCAGTCCAAAGCGTCCGTGATCAGGTAGGCCAGGTTGACATCCTGGTTAACAACGCCGGAGTAAATGACGGGGTCGCTCTCCACGACAATCCCGAGAAATTTATTGCCTCGCTGGAAAAAAACCTCATCCACCCCTTTGCCCTTGCCCACCACCTGCTCAGTGACCTCAAGAGCACCCGGGGCAATATCATAAACATTGGATCAAAGGTTGCTGACACCGGTCAGGGAGGCACCTCCGGCTATGCCGCATCCAAGGGCGGGCTGAATGCACTTACGCGGGAGTGGGCGCTTGATCTCGCAAAATCCGGCATTCGTGTCAATTGTGTTGTGCCTGCCGAGGTGATGACTCCGCTCTACGCGAAATGGCTGGCCAAATCCCCCGACCCGGCAATGGCCGAGGCCAGGATCAAGTCAACCATCCCTCTCGGTCACCGCTTTACTGAAGCGCGGGAAATCGCCGACCTGGTGATATTCCTGGCCTCAGATCGCTCCGCCCACACCACCGGGCAGGTGATGTATCCCGACGGTGGCTATACTCACCTAGACCGGGCCTATACCGGCTCTCCGGAAGCCCAGCAATGATCGAGAAAACCGATGCCCTTATCATTGGCGGAGGCATCGTTGGACTCGCCACCGCCTATCATCTCACCCGTGGCCGGGCAAAACGTTCAGTAACTATCCTGGAAAAGGAAACCCGGCTCGCCGCCCACCAGACCGGCAACAACTCCGGCGTCCTGCACTCGGGCATCTACTACAAGCCGGGTTCCCTGAAGTCGATCAACTGCCGCCTGGGAAAACGCGCAATGCAACGCTTTTGCGCAAAGGAGGGTATTGACTACGATATCTGCGGGAAAGTCATTGTCGCCCTTGATGAAAGTGAGCTTCCTGCAATGCATCGTATCTTGAAACGCGGCAAGGCCAACGGTGTTAAATGCCGCCTGATTGACAGGCATGAGCTCGCTGAACTGGAACCGCATGCCGCAGGAATAGCGGCTATCCATGTGCCCGAGGCTGGAATTGTCGATTACCGCCAGGTATGCAGCCGACTGGCGGAAAAAATCAGCCAGGCGGGAGGACAAATCCTGACCGGTGAAAAAGTCAATTTCATCACGCCCGCCGGCACTTCAGTATCGGTGCAGACCTCAAGTGGAAAAGATTTTTCAGCGACACATGTCGTGAACTGTGCCGGGCTTTACTCCGACCGTATCGCCAACAAGGGTGGCGACAAGCCGCCTCTTAAGATCGTTCCCTTTCGCGGAGAATACTACCGGTTGCGGGAATCGGCACACAACCTGGTCAAGAACCTGATTTACCCCGTGCCCGACCCGAACTTTCCGTTTTTGGGAGTGCACTTCACCCGCATGATTGACGGTGGTGTCGAATGCGGCCCGAACGCTGTGCTTGCCTTTGCCCGCGAAGGATACAGCAAGCTGAAAATAAATCCCGCTGAGCTGATCGAGTCACTGACCTACCCCGGATTTCTCAGGCTGGCGGTAAAATACTGGCGTACGGGATTCGCTGAGATGTGGCGCTCGGTCAGCAAGCGGGCCTTCGTGAAGGCTCTCTCGCGACTGGTCCCGGAAATCAGCGCCGATCACCTTGTGCCTGCCGCCGCTGGTGTACGGGCCCAGGCTGTTGGCCATGACGGATCAATGGTGGACGATTTTTTTCTCTCAAGAAACGGACACATTCTCAACGTCTGCAATGCTCCCTCCCCCGCGGCCACCGCAGCACTTAATATTGGAAAGATAATCGGTGAGGATCTTGTTAACTGATGCCCGGCAAGCACACCCGCCGGGAAAATTCCCCGGCTTTTTTCTCCCCTTAAAAACCCCGTAAAAAAGGAAGGTTACAACAATGCCTGAAGTCGAAACATTAACCTATCCCGTCGCGCAACTCATTGAGTTCTCACGATGCACTTTCATGCATTTCGGGGTGCCTGAGGAAGATGCCCGGGTTGCCGCCGAGGTATTGGCTTCAAGTGACCTGCGCGGCATTGATTCACACGGGGTGGCCCGCCTTCACACCTACTTTGACATGCTTGAGCAGGGACGGATTAATCCAGTCCCCGAGGTGAAGATCGTGCGCGAATCCCCCTCAACGGCGACAGTCAATGGTGACAACGGGCTGGGGTTGGTAGTGGGACCGAAGGCCAACAAAATCGCCATGGAAAAGGCAGCCGAGGTCGGCAGCGGCTGGGTCAGTGTCTGCAACACCAACCACTACGGGATCGCCGGCTACTATGTATTGAAAGCCCTCGAAGCCGACCTGATCGGGTGGTCGATGACCAACACCACAAAACTTGTCGCCCCGCTTTGGGGATCTGAACGGATGCTTGGAACCAATCCCATCGCCATCGCCTTCCCCGGTAAAGAGGAACCTCCCATTGTCATTGACCTTGCCACCTGTGCGGCAGCCTATGGGAAAATTGAGATTGCAAAACGAAAAGATGAGGCCATTCCCGATGGATGGGCAATCGACAGCGACGGACATAACACCACAAGCCCTGAGGCAATGATTGAGGGTGGCGCGCTCCTGCCGCTGGGATCCCGGCGCGAGACAGGCGGCCATAAAGGCTATGCGCTGGCCATCATGGTGGATTTCCTCTGCGCCGTGCTCAGCGGCGCAAACTGGGGGCCATTTACGCCACCCTTCGCCCTGCGACAGGAAATCCCGGAGCGCAGCGTTGGTAAAGGCATTGGCCATTTCTTCGGAGCCATGCGCATCGATGCCTTTATTGATGCTGATGAATTCAAGGCCCAAACAGACGAATACATCCGCACCCTGCGCGCAAGCGCACCCGCACCGGGCAGCGGGGGACCTCTTATTCCCGGAGATCCCGAGCGTGAAGCTGAAGCGATCCGCTCAAAAGAGGGCATTCCACTGATCATGCCCGTGGTCGAGGACTTACGCGACATTTCCCAGCGCACCGGCATCAGCCTCGACTGAAAATCCAGCTGATTTCCCGGTAAAATCCGCAGGAAAATCTGCAACATCGCCACTCCCGGGCTTGCATGCGCAAATGCTTGCGCCAAACTCACTATGCAAAGCACAACAAACATGTCCAGCATCCCGAACGTCCTCGCCGAACGCTATGCCACTGCCCCGATGCAAGCCGTCTGGTCACCTGCAGGAAAAGTGATCCTGGAACGTGAGTTCTGGATCGCGGTAATGAAAGCGCAGGCGGAACTGGGCCTGGATATCCCGGAGCAGGACATCAGCGCTTATGAAAAGGTAAAAGATCAGGTCGATATCGACTCCATCATGCAGCGTGAACGAATCACCCGTCATGACGTCAAGGCCAGGATCGAGGAATTCTGTGAGCTGGCCGGGTGTGAACATATCCACAAGGGCATGACCAGCCGTGACCTCACCGAGAATGTCGAGCAACTGCAGATTCACCGCGCACTGGCAGTCATTGCTGACAAGGCAGCTGCCACGTTGAGCGCCATGGCAAGACGCGCAGGACAATGGCAACAACTCTACATCTCCGCGCGCACCCACAACGTTGCCGCCCAGACAACAACCTTCGGCAAGCGCATAGCCATGTTCGGCGGGGAACTGCTGGACGCCCTCGATGACCTCGAGGGAATAATGGCAAGCTACCCTGCCCGCGGACTGAAAGGTGCCGTCGGCACCCAGCTTGACCAGATCGCCCTGTTTGACGGGGATATGGCCAAAGTCGCGAAGCTTGAATCAAGAATCATCAGTCATCTCGGAATCTCAAGGACAGCGGATAATGTGGGTCAGATCTACCCGCGCTCAATGGACCTGCGCATTGTCTCCTCACTGGCCTCCCTGACCGCAGCACCCTCAAGTTTCTGCAAGACCCTGCGCCTGATGGCGGGACATGAGCTTGCCGGTGAAGGTTTCGCCGAGGGGCAGGTCGGCTCTTCCGCCATGCCGCACAAGATGAATGCCCGTTCCTGTGAAAGGGTGAACGGTTTTCATGTATTACTCAAAGGCTACCTGACAATGGCTGGCAGCCTTTCCGGCGACCAGTGGAACGAAGGTGATGTCTCATGCTCAGTGGTTCGCCGTGTAATGCTTGCTGATGCATTCTTTGCCGCCGACGGGTTGTTTGAGACATTCCTCACCATCCTTGAACAGATGGAAGTCTACCCGGATGTCATCGCCGGGGAAAATGAACGCTACCTTCCTTTCCTGACCACCACCACCTTCCTGATGGAAGCAGTCAAATCCGGTGCCGGGCGGGAAGTCGCACATGAAGCTATCAAGGAACATGCTGTAGCAACCCTGCGCGCGCTGCGCGCCGGCGAGATAAAGGAAAATGACCTCCTCAGCCGCCTTGCCGGGGACAGTCGCCTGGGAATCGGGCAAGATCGCCTTGATGAGTTGCTGGCCGCCGCAGAGACCAGGGCTGGTGCCGCAGAGTCGCAGGTCGATGCATTTTCAGAAGCAGTCAGCCGCATTGAGAAAAAGTATCCCGGTGCGCACGGCTACAAACCCGGCGCGATTCTATAAGAGTTAACGTGGCGCAGCAAGTCTGTGCACTTGTTTAAACAGCCCCGCAGCCGAAAAGAATTTACTCAGGAGCCCCTGAAATCGTAACAGATTAATCTCGGCTGTGTGCCATCGGTAAATCCCCGTGAGTGCTGGCCGATGTAGAGCAACCCCCGGTGAATGACCGGCAACGCCCAGCTCTGCTCGGCAACAAACAACTGTGAACGGTGCAGGATCTTGACCCCTGTCGGGTCAAGTTCAAGCTCGGCAAACACACCATCCTCCCCGAGAGCAAACACCCGGCCGGAGGCCTGCAACAGGCTGCCGCGAAAAAAACTTAAAGTCATCTTCCTGCCATTGACCTCTGCCTCATAGCGCATGTCGTCCTGCCAGAGGATCTTGCCGTCGGCAACCCGCAGGCATTTAAACTGCACATCCGGCTTGTTGCGTCCGGCAAAGCCGTAAATATGCCCGTTACGCTCCACCGGGGTCATCCAGTGCATGCCAAACATCCGTTCTTTCCAGAGCGGTTTAGCCTTGAGCGTTTCATCAAACTCCAGCAACACCCCGCCCTTCTCATAACACTCCGACAAAAAGACGTATTTCCCGCCAATAACAATTGGCACAGAAGCATTAACCGACTCGAATGAGTCCGCGCGCCACGGAAAGCGAAAGTGGAGCTTGCCGCTGCCCGGGTCAATTACCAGCAAGCCGCCCGTTGCAGGACGGCTCTCTCCCCCGGCCAGCACAAGCAATACCTGCCTGCCCAGTATTGTGCGGACAACAGGCGAGGAATAACTCGCCCCCCAACTGTCCAGGTAACGCCATTTTTCCTCACCGCTCTTCCTGTCAAAAGCGGCAACACAAACACCCTTACCGTCCTCACCGCCACCGCCAACATTCACCAGCACCAAGCCCTTCCACACCACCGGTGAGGGGCCATAGCCGAAAAAACCCAGGCGATGCCCGTAATCCTCAAGCAGGTCACGGTGCCACAACTGCTTCCCGCTCTTCACCTCAAGTGCCCGCAACTGGCCAGTCACGCCGGCAATGAAAACCAGATCACCGTCAATCACCGGAGCGGCGCGCGGCCCGCTGGCATAGCCAAAGCGGTCACGATATTTTACCGGGTATTTAAAATCCCAGATCAGCTTCCCCGTCTCGGGATCACGACACTCCAGGCGCTCATTTCCTTCTGCTCCAATCCCTCCATCAGCAACAGCACGATCAAAACTAAACAGGCGGCCTGCAGCTATCGTGGGTGCCGCATAGGACTGGCCACGGGCCAACTCCCAGATGATTTTGGGACCCGATGCCGGCCAGCTCTTCAACAACTTGCTTTCCCTTGAGGTGGCATCATGCGCTGCCCCGAGATATCGCGGCCAGTCCTCAGTCACTGCCCCCTCAGGTAAAGCCTTGGGTTTACCGTGCACCTTAAGACGCACATCCTCCTCAGCCTGCGCCGGCAGGGTGGCAACTAATGCAGAAACAAGGGCAATGCGAACCATGACCCCCTACATTGCAATTGGGATGGCAGGCTATCAAGCCCGGGATACTTGCACCGGGGAGTTCCCTGCGGCATCCTCAAGGCCGTGAAAGCCATCACTTGCAGGAATCCCGGTCATTTTGAAACCCTTGATATCCCGGAACCTGTAGCGGCAAATGGTGAGGTAATGCTCCGCATCCGCAATATCGGCATCTGCGGAACCGATTTCCATGCCTTCCGTGGCGAGCAGCCTTATTTCAAATACCCGCGTATCCTCGGCCACGAGCTCGCCGCGGAAGTTGCCGAGGACGCCGGGGATTTCAAGGCAGGGCAAACGGTAGTACCCGTCCCCTACATTCACTGTGGAAAATGTCTAACATGCCGTGCAGGAAAAACAAACTGCTGCCCGTCCATCCGCACAATGGGAGTGCATGTCGATGGCGGCATGCGCGAATTGATGCCGGTGCCGGAAAAGAACCTGATGCACGCCGAGGGCCTCAGCCATGAACAGATAGCAACGGTTGAATGCCTGGCAATCGGGGCCCATGCCGTTGGCAGGGCAAACCTGCAGGCCGGACAATGGGCGGCTATCGCCGGCACAGGCCCGATCGGCATCGGCATCCTCCACTTTGCACGCATCGCCGGGGCGAGGACAATTGCCGTCGATATCAACCCGGATCGCCTGGCTTACTGCAGGGAAGTGATCGGAGTTGACGCCTGTGTCGATGCACGGGAAAATACTACCGGGCAGCTCAATGAGATAACCGATGGTGAACTGCCGGACAAGGTGTTCGATGCCACCGGAGTCCCTGCCGCCATGGAAGCCGCCTTCGAATATGTTGGCCACGGTGGACGGCTGATACTGGTAAGTATTGTGAAGGGTGCAATATCCTTCGCCGACCCGCTTTTCCATGCACGTGAAATGACCGTCATGAGCAGCCGCAATGCCACACGATCAGATTTCAGCCAGGTCATGGATGCCCTGCGGGACGGGAAAATCGACATTTCTTCATTTGTTACCCACCGTTGCCAATTCGATGAGATAACCGGAAGCTTTGCTCACTGGAGCGATCCTTCGGCAGGCGTGATCAAGGGAATGGTGTCACTGTGAACACACCCGACTCTCTACCAATCCTTAATATTCCTGACAACCCATCACCGGGAGGTTTGCCCAAGGCATAACGCTTGAATTGTCACAATAACGACACTTTCGGATGGTATTACGAACGTTTTTGAGGTATGTTGATTGCTCTGTTTCCCGGGGAAGGTAGGGAATTTCCCCCCCGTAACCTGCCGATGCCTCCCAACCCAAAAACCATAGAAGCCGAATCCTCAGGGATTCGGTTGTCGCCGTTTACAACACGCCTGGAAGTGGATGCGGGTCCATCGCGCAAGGACGTTAAGGACAAGATCATTGAGCGTTTCGAGCAGAAATACATTATTCACCCCCGGCTGGTCCCTAAGATCAGGGAATATATTAAGCCTTTTTGCATTCCGGATCCAAACGGCAAGGGACATATCCCCGAGTATACGGTAACCACCCTGCAACTTGACACCCCGACAATGGACCTGGCGCTTGCCAAAGAGCGCAAGACCTTCGCTCGCTTTAAACTGCGTATCCGCACCTACGGCAAAGGCGGCAGTGCCCCGGTATTCCTGGAACTCAAGCGCAAGGTCGGCGGAGTCATCATTAAAAGCCGCTGCAAGATGACAATGAAGCAGTATCAGGGAAACCGTCACGGCCGCCCGATTGTCCTTCATCCCGGGGAATTCCCACTCCTCGACAACCCGGTCGACAACCACTATTTTCTCGAGTACTCACGCATTGCCCAGGCAATCGGGGCACGACCAAAGATGCTGATCCGTTATATCCGGGAAAGTTATTTTGGAGCCAATGACGACTACGCCCGCCTCACTTTTGACCGCAGAATCTGTTATAGGCCCACCCGGGACTGGACGCTTCCAGGAATCGAGGATTCAAAGGGATGGCGCCCCATGGACAACCAAACAGCACTCAACCGCCCGTTTGCGGGGTATATATTTGAATTGAAAGCTATGCGCAACTCCCCGGAATGGATGATGGAACTCGTTGAAAGGTTCAACTTAACGACAACGGGATTCTGCAAGTATGCCACCGCCTGGCGGCTTGAGACGATCTTCCGCGGGTTTGATTACGATTGCGCCTCGCAGAATACAACGTTAACAAACAACAGTGTTTAGCCTCAATATTTTTCGCCTGGCAGCACCTGCTTCAGATTTTTTCTTCCACATCATCTGCTAATGGAATCCTTTTTAACCGCCCTAGGTCCCACCCAGCCGCTCTCCGGCATGGACATTATTTTCTCGTTGAGCATAAGTTTCGTGCTCGGCCTTGTGCTGGCCACCGTCTACCGCTGGACCCACCAGAGCTTCTCATATGCCCGCTCCTTCCTGCACACGATGGTGCTGGCAACAATCGTGATCACGATAATGATCATGGCAATCGGCAACAACATGGCACGCGGCCTCGGCATCATGGGAGCCATGGCTTTTGTCCGCTTTCGGACACCCATCCGTGACCCGCGCGACATCATCTTCCTGTTCGCTGCCCTGGCAGTGGGAATAGCTTCCGGGGCACAGGTGTTCGATGTTGCCATCATCGGTACACTCTATTTCGGCTTCACCGCCATTTTCCTTAGCTGGTCACCGTTTGCCTCGCGACGCGAATTCGAGGGCCTGCTTCGATTCATGTTGCCGCCAAGCTCCCCTTCGCATGCTCATCTGCATGAGATATTGGTAAAATACGCCTCCCAGACCGAGATGGTGGCGATGCGTGAGGCGATACAGGGAGAAGTCCAGGAATACTCCTACCAGATCCGCCTGATAGACCCCTCCTACAAGACGGACCTGATCGACACCCTTGCAAAACTTGAAGACATCTCCGAGGTAAGCCTGGTCATGCAGCGCACGACCGTTGAGATTTAAACAACCTGCCATGAGCAACGAAATTCCATCCAAAGCCACACCCGGGGCGGGATCCTCATACCGTGTCAGGAGACTTGTCCAGAAATGGCCGGCGCTCATCTGGTTGGCAATGCTCAGCCTCGTGGTCGTCCTGTATATGAAACGCGACAGCTACTCACGCATCAACGGCATGGTGGCTGCCAATTCCGAGGATATCGCCCCGCCCGAGGACGGCGTGGTATTAACTGTCCATGTCAAGGAGGGTGATGCCGTCACGGTGGGGCAAGCCCTGGTCACCCTTGACTCCGTACTGGTGCAAAGGGAGATCGATGATTACAAGGCAAATCTCCCTTTTCTCAGGGCTGACATACAGCGCAAGTTCAAGGCCACCAGGTTTGGTATCAATGCCGATATCCAAAAGGCGAAGGCAGAAAAGGCAACTGCACAATCAAGGCTCGAGACGGCACAGCGGGAAGAAGAAATTATCAAGACGCAGGTTGATCAACAATTGAGCCTACAGCGTGAGCTGGACAATGCGATCGCCAAAGTGGAAGCCATAGAGATTGAACTTTCGACCCATGAGCAGTCCATTGATGAGCTGGCCAAGGACCTGGCGGAAGCCGACAAGCTGATCGCAAGCCTGGATGAACTGAAAATTCCCGGCGAGTTGCTGGTTCTCAAACAGCGCCTGGCCGACAAGACGCTCAAGGCCCCCGGCGCCGGGAATGTGCATAAGGTCCATAAACTGCGCGGTGTGGCAAAGCTCGGGGAACCCATCCTGACGATCGTCCTGACTGCGCCGGAAAACGGCCAACCGGAAAAAACGGTCAAGGGATTCGTTAAACAGGATGAAAATCCCGAGGGACTGAAGGCAGGCGACACCGTTTGGATCAGCCCGAGGATCAAGAACCCGGTCGCAATGCCGGCAGAAATCCTCTCAGTCTCGCCGGGCATCGAGGCCATCCCCAACCTCGGCACCCCGGTTCCCGCCCGGTTCCTGCGCGGACGTGTTTTTATCTGCGAGTTACCGGTCAAGCTTGAGCATCTTTTACCCGGCACCGGGGTTCATATTCACCGCACGGAACCCGGGACATTTGATTTCTGGGGATTCGGGAAAACTCCCGTTAAATCCGCCAGCAACTAAATCCACGTAGGCTTACGCTTATCCCCCATTCCTAATGTCTCCTGATATTTTAACAGGTGCCGCATCGTTACCTCACGAAATAGTCCCATCTAATTTTTCAGCGCAAGGCTTGCAACCCGGGCAGTCGCAATGCTAAAACAGGTTGAACTCGCGATTTCAACCTGCCTAAAGAACCATTCATCCCCCATATGCCCCGAAGCCAAAATATACCGGGTTGTGCATGCTGCCTCAGTATCCTCATCTCACTGTCCTGTGCCCTCCCCCGACTTGCACACGGCGGTGATCAGCAGGACGGAGGCAATGAAAACAAGGCCGGCCTTGCTGAACTGATCGCCCTCGGCCTGAAGAACAGCCCGCAGCTGATCGCCCTGCGTGGCGAGATCACAATCGCCACTGCCCGCAAACAGGCTGCCCGTGACTGGCCCGACCCGCAAATCAGATTCCGCAAGTCATGGGCATACAATGAGATCCCGCCTCCATACACCGAGCATAGAACGGAAAATTATAGCCAGCAGGTCAGGCGCAGCGAGACCGATGAACTGGGCGTGATCACGGATTCCACCATTACTGAAAATGTCGCACGCAGTTCCCAGCGCACCATTACCGAGGAACGTGACAAGACAGTAATTAAAGAAACAATTGATGAAAACAGGGCGGAGATCACGGAAACCGCACCCAACCCGGCACTTTTTGAACCCGGCAGCATCACGACAGAAAACCGCAACATCCACCGCAGCGGAAGCGAGACGCGCTTCCACGAGATTGACCCCTTCGCCAGCGAGGAGGATCTCGTTGCCCAGTTTCGCCTTTACGTTCCCCACCCCGGAATCAGGAAGGCAAGGCTGCAGCGCGCCCAGCATGAAATTCAACTCGCTCGGGCAGCACTGCTCTCCGAGGAGCGGAAGATCGTGCACAAGATTCGTGAAGAATACGAGGGACTCCAATATCTCAAGACCCGCAGCAACCTGCAGAAAAAAACCGATGCAGCCGCGAAGACCTACTCGGACGCACAGGATGAACTGCTCAGCAACGGCCTGACCACCATTGACAAGATTGAATACGTTGAGACCAATAACCTTTCCTCTGAGGCAATCGCCATAGAATATGAAGCCGCGCAGGACAGGCTCGCGGCCAGGGTCGGCCTGCACAGCCCGTCACGCATCCGTATCACCGACAAGTTGATCAGCCCCGCAGTAGAACTCGACCACACCCACCTTGAATACCTCATCAGGATGGCCCTTGCCAACCGCGGCGAGCTAACCACCACCCTGGAAAAGGGAAAAATCGCGCAAGCGGGACTCAGTGAGGCAAAAGCCAGGAACCTCCCCTGGTTTAACTACTTCCAGGCCGAATTCGGCCACGATGAACAGGGCGGCACCAAGGCCGGGACCAACTGGGGAATACAGTTCGCAATGTCCCTGCCGGTCTTTTCCTGGCTCGGTCACGAAAGGAAAATCCATGAGGCGGCGGTTGCCACTCACTACAGCAAGATGGGGGCAATCCAGAGGATTGTGACCGCTGAAGTCGCTGCCGCCTACCAGAATGTCAAGCGCTGCGCCAGCCACCGCACACGTGCACGCGAGCATGCCGTGAGCCAGGCAAAACGCAACGCCGAATTCTTTGAGAAGGTAAGGGGCATGGACCGGCGCAAGTTTGAAGAAACCCGCTACGATGTCACCCGCGGCACAGTGAATACCGACCGGCACCGGCTTGATGCGGAACGTTCCTACAATCTCGCCCTCCTGCAGCTCGAGCAGGCCCTCGGCACCTCGCTTGGCCATGTGTTCTCGGAGGGGAATACAAACAAATCAGATGCGAACTCCCTCACGTCAGCAGTCGTGACACAACCTGCACCCGCGGCAAGCATTCCCGGGGTAACCCGCGCCATCACTGCGAAGCAACCTGCCACCGCGGATAAAGGGTTGGCAACAGCAAAAAAATCACCCGTTAGGGGAAAAATACGCTCATTGCTCGACAAGTTCGGCCTGAAAGGCAAAACACGGAAGTCCAGCAATCCCTAGACGGGAATACCAAGCCCTCCCGATGCATTACAGAACTCAGCTTGCCGTTGTCCTGCTGGGTTCTCTCTGCCTGGCAAAAGCCGGTGCCCTTGAACTGCAGGAAACCGATAAGGCAATCACCATTAGTGATACCGGCAATACTGTCCTGGTTTATCACAAGGCCGAGATGCCCCCGCCGGCAGGTGCGGATCCCGTCTATCGGCGCAGCGGCTTTGTTCATCCGTTGTGCACCCCGTCGGGAAACATCGTGACAGGAATTCATCCCGCGGATCACATCCACCACATGGGCCTGTGGCATGCCTGGGTAAAGACCGTACACGGATCACGAAACCCGGATTTCTGGAACCTCAAGAAAAAAAACGGCGGCCTCCGCTACGCGAAAACCCTGCGTAAGGAAAAGCAACCTGGCCGGTCAGTATCATTTACGGTGCTGCAGGAATTCATCTCCCTGGACAAGGGAACCAAACCCAAGGTGGTACTCAACGAGGAATTTACCATCACTGTTCAAAAACAGGATGATGCCTACCTTGTCGACCACATCACGGTGCAGACAAACATCACCAAGACCACCCTCAAGTTACCGGCCTACCGCTACGGGGGCCCTATAGCCTACCGCGGACCTTCGCACTGGAACAACAGCAACAGCCAAGTAATGACATCCGAGGGTAAAACCCGCGCCAACGGACATACCACCCGCGGGCGATGGTGCGCCTTCACCGGACCGGCCGAGCACGGCAACGCGCTGGTCGCCATTCTTTGCCACCCGAAAAACCATGATGCGCCGCAGAGGATGCGCATCTGGCCACCCGATAGCCATAACGGCGCCGTGTTCTTCAATTACGTGCCGATACAGGAAAGCGCCTGGCAACTCAAACCGGGAGAGCCTTCAACCATGCGTTACAGGCTATTTGTCGGTGACGGAAAAATGGACCCCGCCAGGATTAATGCCCTCTGGAAGGTATTCTCCAGGGAATAATATGGCGCTGCCAGGGGCAATCTCTACTTGCGAAACGCCCCCTCTCCGGTAACAGTTCACGCAATCTGGAAATGCCTAAGATTCAGCAGATCACACAGCTCCCTGACTGACCAGTGAATCCCGGAACATTTTTTCTGCCGTATCCATCTCGGGATCGATCTGTCTGTTGCCCGTCCGGCGCCACAAGTCGAACAATTACAATCCGTATCCCATGTGTTGGAGCATCCTGCCTGCCAAGCATCAGAAAACCCATAACTCCCCCTGCATCAAGGAGCTTTGAGGAATACCCTGCACCTCTGCACAAGAACCCGGAAACCGGAAGTGCCACAAACATGCGCCTGCCTGCTGCCAGGTCCAATTTCTTACCCAAGCGGGGCTTTTAGCCCTCGATTTCGGAAACCATTACTAATCCTCCGAAATGCTTGCCAAAAAAGACTAAGTAAGTAATTTTCCCGCGTCGAATGAGCTCATCCCCAATTGCCGACCAGAAACCGTCAACCACTGACGCAACGACCTCCGAACGGAAAGAGGATATTAATAATGCCGTGATCCGGCTGGCGGGCAATTCGCAGGACGGTATCCAGACAATCGGGGGACTACTGGCAAGGCTCGCCGGCCGCAGCGCTCAGGAGGTCATGACCTACATGACCATTCCCTCAACGATCAGCGGTGGAGCCTCTATCTTTCAGGTACGTATCGGTTCCGGCGAAGTCCTCTCACCCGGTGACGATGCCGACTTCCTGATCGCCTTCTACCAGGACAGTTACGAAAATCACATCAGTACACTTCGGGAAGACGGTGTTTGCCTCTACGACACGGATCATGTCGAGCCCGACCTTACTGACAGCAGGGTCACCTTTGTAGGTGTGCCAATGACCAGTACCACCATCGAGGCCATCGGCGGCTCTGCACGTGACCGCGGCAAGAATATCTTCGTCCTCGGCCTGCTTACCAACCTGTTCGATCTCCAGCGCGAGAAACTCGTCCATATTATAGAAACCCAATTCAAGAATAAGCACGAGAGTGTCCTGCGTAACGCTATGCTCGCATTCGATGCGGGGTATGCCTATCAACTGGGTGACATCTTCAATCGCAGCTATGAATTCCACCCCGGCGAGGCCGACTCGGAAGAGCGCATCACCACTGATGGCAACACCGCACTGACCTATGGGCTCCTTGCCGCCGGTGTTCGCTACGGGGCCGGTTACCCAATCACTCCATGGTCCTCTATCATGGAGCAATTGCGCAGTGAATTGCCAAAGTATGGTGGAATCTTTGTGCAGTCTGAAGACGAACTTGCCGCCATCTCGACTGCTATTGGATGCGCCTACTCGGGACATCTCGCAGTCACCGGGAGTTCCGGGCCCGGATTGTCACTGAAAATGGAGGCACTGGGTTACGCATCAATGGCTGAATTGCCGTTAATTGTGATTAATGTACAACGCGGGGGACCCTCCACGGGCCTCCCTACCAGCGTCGAGCAGAGTGACCTCATGCAGGCAATTTACGGCAGTCACGGTGATACCCCGCGCGTTATCCTTGCACCGAAGGACGTTGAAGACTGCTATTATATCGCCATTGAAGCCGCCCGGATTGCCCGGGAATTCAGCACCCCGGTTGTCATACTCACTGACCAGGCGCTCTCCAGTCGTATTGAGGCATTCGCTGAACCGGATCTCTCCGGCGTAGTCACTCCCGAACTGGATATCGAGCCCCGCGATGAGGATTTTAAACCTTATCCCTTCGACGCCCAGACCAATCACGCTCCCCCGGGCACCAAAATGAGCGGTGGTAAATATCCGGTGGTCACCGGGCTTGAACACGACGAGTGGGGACATCCCAGTTCAAACCCGGAAATTCACCAGAAGATGACCGATAGAAGGCGCGATAAGCTCAAGCGCCTGGCCACATCCCTCCCCTCACCAGAGATCCATGGAGCCGAAGAAGGTGAAGTCCTGCTCATTGGCTGGGGGTCTACCTGGGGCCCCATTCGCGAAGCGGTAAATGCCGCCCGCGGCAACGGCCAGGGTGTCTCTGCAATTCATCTGCGCCATATCCACCCAATGCCGGAGGGCATCGACAAAATAATGGAGGGCTTCAACAGGTTTCTTGTGATTGAAATGAACGATGAAGGGATGTACGGATATGGCCAGTTGGCCACCCTTTTACGTGCCCGTTATGCCAATCCTAAAATACAAAGCCTTACCAAGTGCGATGGGATTGGCTTCAAGATTCGCGAGATCATTGCCGCTATCGAGAAATCCGGTAACTGATCATCTCTTCAATACCCTGTAGCGCCCCGACTTTAAGTCCCATACCTTAGTCTCCTAATGTCAACCGCAGCACCAGCCGAACCCGAGAAACTCACCAAGAAGGCGCTCATTTCCGACCACCCTACCTGGTGCCCGGCCTGCGGTGACTTTGCCGTCCTCGCCGCCTTCTTCAAGGTGCTGGAGAAACTCCAGATTCCCCATGAAAAAATCTGCACGGTCGCAGGCATCGGCTGCGCTTCACGCTTTCCTTATTTCGTCAACAGTCACGGCCTTCACTACATCCACGGCCGGGTACTGCCGCTTGCCATGGGCATCAGCCTTTCACGGCCCGACCTGCATGTCTTCGCTTTCGGTGGCGACGGCGACGGCTTCTCCATCGGTGGCAACCACCTGGAGCACTGCGCACGCAAGAACCCAAACCTGACTTACATTATAATGGACAACTTTGTCTATGGACTGACAAAGAAACAGACCTCCCCGACATCCCCACTCGGCTTCAAGTCGAAGACCGACCCCGGGGGCGCCATTGACCAGCCGGTAAACCCGATGAAGAAACTCATCTCATCGAGTGCAAGTTTCATCGCCCGGACCCATGCGGCACAGGTTAAGCACATGATGGAAATGTTTGAGCGCGCAATCAAGCACCCCGGCTTTTCCGTTGTCGAGGTGCTCTCCGAGTGCGTGATCTTCTACAAGGGCGCCTTTGATGACGGCAACCCGCGCAAGGGCGGGGAATTCGAGCTGATTGAGGAGAAGGCCTGGGACGACACGCCTGAGGATGACGCGCGCCACGACGTGACCAGCGAGGCTGATGCCTACGCGATAGCCGACATCCAGTATCCCGGGAAATTCGGGGTGTTCTACCAGAACGAACGGCCCTCGAAAAATACCCTTGAGCAGCAGGGAATTGATGCCAGTCGCGAGAAATGCGCTGGTGCTGATGCCCGTGATCTGTTAAAAAAGCGCTTCGCCCTGATGAAGTAGGGAAAATCCGGGCGAATTGAACTTCGCCGCCGTGCTAATCCCCCAGTCCTCCTCCAATCCTCCGTTTTTCGGCTGCTGCGCAGTCACAGCACTTGCGTTATTGCTTCTCCCCTCGTCCATCAATGCCGCTGCCCCGGCAGCTCCCAGTAATTTCACCGGCATCTCCTTAAAGCCAAGGGCAGTCCTCTTCACCTGGCAGGACAACTCCGATAATGAGGATGGATTCGGGTTCTTTATTGACCAGGATAATAACGGTGTATGGATTTCGATCGGAGTTACTGCCCCTGACATCACTTCCATCAGTATCTCCGGCTTCCCGCTTGGAATCACAACCGGCGTAAGAATCAACGCCGTTAACCCCGACGGGTCATCTGAATTTTCAGAAGTATACCTCGCCCAGCTGTTTGACGTTTCCGTGAGTGCAGTACAACCCTGCCTGCGCGTGGAGATTGGTGACGCGGTGGACATCGCGGTGAACCTCACGGGATTTGGCCAGCCTGAGGTCATTGTCCTGCCGCTGCCGGGGGGACTCAGTTACGATCCGGCAACCAGCGCAATCAGCGGCACCATCACCTCGAGCGGCTACTTCCAGAGCACCATCACCGCCACTGAAAACGGCAACCAGCGCAAAGCGAGCATTGGCATTGCCGTCATTGATGCCCCGGAAATTATCAACCCGCTTGCCATTGCCGGCTTCATGGGAAGCCAGGTCGCGGAAATCGACCTTCTAAATGTCTTTAATGATCCTGACACCGAGTCAACCGTCCTGATTGAGACCAGTCTCGGAAATGTGCCCGTGACCCTGTTCGACACCGCCGCCCCGGCGACAGCGGCAAACTTCAAGGCCTACATGAATGACGGTGACTGGGACGGCTCAATCGTGCACCGGGCAATCCCGGGATTCATCGTCCAGGCCGGCGGTTACGCCCCCGGGGAAAACGGCGACTTCGTCAGCATCCCGGATAACCCGCCGGTCATCAACGAATACAGTGACTCACGCCCAAACGCCTGCGGCACCCTGTCCATGGCCAAGGTTGGCGGGCAGCCGGACAGTGCCACCAACGAGTGGTTCGTCAACCTGGCTGACAATGCCCAGAACCTTGATTTCCAGAACGGCGGGTTCACCTCCTTTGCCCGGGTGCTCGGCAACGGCATGGCGACCCTTGAGGCAATCGCCGGCCTGTCACGGGGCAACTACGCGGTCACCGTCGACGGCATTGACAGGACTTTCAGCGACTGGCCGCTGCTGCAGACAAGCGACAACAGCCCACTGCCTTCCGAGCTGGTCATGATCGAGAAAATTGCCCCGGTTGCGCCAATGAAATTTGCGCTGATATCCAACTCCCGCCCCGCGGTCGCCGGGGTGGCAATCAGCGGCAGCTCACTTGCGCTCACCCACGGTGAAGTAGCCGGGGAAACCACCGTGACCCTGGCCGCCACCGACCTCGACGGCGCCCGCACCGACCACAGCTTCACGGTTGTCACCAACCACAGCTATTCCTCCTGGGCCCGGGATCTCGGTGCCGGCCTCCCCGGTGAGGATGATGATGGCGGTGGTCTGGTCAATGCCCAGGAATTTGCCTTCGGCGGCAACCCTTCTGATGGCGCTGATGACAGAACCCGGTTACCGG
>JAPYUT010000089.1 GCA_029940475.1 Verrucomicrobiales bacterium
TCAAGGGCATCCTGTTGATGAAGTCAGCATGCAGGGGCACCTCTACCGCCAGGTTATCGGCGGGGTTACTGCCGGCGGCAAGTTCCACGGAGTTTAAGATCCCGTCGCCGTCAAAATCGTTCTGACCATCAGGGATCCCGTCGGGTTCTGTAGACCCGTTGTTACCTGTGCTGTCGCCGTTATCTGCACGGAACGGGTTTTGCAGGCCGCTGATATCCGGAGATAAATCGCGAACCTCGTCGAAGTTGCGCATCCCGTCGCGATCGCGGTCAATACCGATGCGTTCACCGCAGGTTTTCGGGACACAGGTGAAAGTGACGGGTGTTGCCGGGGTGGCATGCAGGAGCAGTTCAGCGCTTGATTCACTGACAACTCCCGAGTCATTGCCGAAGCGGTCATTGCCGAGATACATCCATCCGCGGGGTATGTCAGAGATTGCCGCATGGGCAACGAGTTCGATCTTGCCGGCCTCGGCGAGGGACAGGAAGGTGCCCAGTCTCGCGGTTGGAGTTTGTGAGGTGAGGGTTTCCTGTTGGCCCACTGCGGCATGAGCATCTTTGCTTGCCGTTCCCGGAGGTTCAAAGGCATCGGGAGTGCCGGGGAATTCCGATCCGCTGAATGCCAACATCAAGGCGACCAGGTCAGCGACTTGCTGGTTGTCATCGGGTTCAAAGGCACTCTCGGAGAGGAAGCGGGAAAGGCCGTCAACACTGCCGTCATGAAGAAACCCGAATCCTGACCTGCTGCGCCTGGAGGTCATGTCGAAACCCATCTTGTCGTAGGTGGTGCGTGTCTGCGGAACCTTGAACGAGCGCTGTGTGGAACCGTCGACTGACACCAGTGCATGATGAGCCTCGCCGTTTGGGCCAGGGAGGATTGGCAGAAAGTTGATAAAGTTCAGCGAGGAATTACTGCCTATGCCGGTGGGAAGCGTGTGGCAGGTTACGCAGGCGAATGCTCCCCGGTCAATGCCGCGATCAAATGGGCGGTAGGTATCCTCAAGGGCACGCAGGGCATTGCCGTTGGGCATAGCTTGGCCGGCTTGCCCGAAGCGGGTGCCGGTGACATGTCCAGGCAGCGGCAGGTCAGTGGGCAGAGAGTTATCGAGGTTGCGGAACGGATTCGGGGGGATGGTTATTGTCGCCAGGTAATCCTCAAATTCCTGCATCTCGACGGTATTTAGCCCGTTGTCGTCGCCGAGCAGGGTCTCAAAAGCATCGTTAAAGGCCTCGATCCCGTCCCGGTCGCCGCGCCAGTGGTGTGGTTCCTTGCCGATGATATCCTGCATGGTCTGTGTGGTCATCGGACCTTTCATCGGGTGAAAGTCGGTAAAGTTGGAATCAAGTCCCGGGAAACCGGCACCCAGGTTGTGTTGCATTGGATCAAGTGCCGCCATGCTGCCGCCGGGATCACCGAGATCCCATGCCAGCCGGTCTGTGCGTGCGTCGACGTGGCATGAAGCACATGAGACATGCCCCAGGCCGGAGGTCCGGTGTGTGTCATAGAGATGCCGGCGGCCAATGCGCACGGTTGCCGGGGTGGGGTCAAAGAATGCCACCCGGGCAGTCTCACGGTGTGAATCCATGCTGATGATTGAAATGGTGCTCTCAAAGCGGTTAAGGACGTAGAGTTGATGGCGCGAATTGTCCGCCACGATCCCGGTGGGTCCCTCGCCGACCTCAATGATGCTGTCGCTTGCAGGTCGTTCGCCCGAAGGAGTGATGACAATGACATTATTGGAGCCCATGCCGGTCACGTAGGCGAGGCTGCCATCGGCATTCCAGGCGATGCCGCGCGGGTCGCCGATTGATTGTTCACGATTTGTCCTCGTTGTTGTATGGCTGGTGTAATCGAGGTGGCGGTTTAGATCCCCGGGATTACTTTCCAGTGTCACGGGGTCGACAATCCCATACATCACACGCACGAAGATGCCGTTAACGTTCGGCTCAAAGCGCACCTCGTTGATGGCATCGGTGCCAACGACAAGGATTTTCCCGCTTACCGGATTGACTCCTGCCGCCATGCACAGGTTCATCAATCCTGTTGCATAAGTCACTGAACGGGTGCCGGTGTGAATGACGGCGAGATCATTATCGATCAGGTCCCAGTCATCCACCCGGCCGGAAAGTGATGCCAGGGGACCACCTACCATTTGTGACCAGTCAGCGTCGTTGTCATCACGCCATGTTCCCTGATGATCTTTCCTGACAATGAGCCCAACAGGCGGAGGCTTGGGGTTACCTGCTTTTTTCCGGGGCAGAAAGGAGGCGCCGTCGTTTGGTGGCGGATTAATGCCGCCGTAGGGGCTGCGGGAATCGGAAACCGCATTGGGAGGAAAACTGATCACGTCGTTGCCGCCGCCACCGGCGAGAATTGTCGAGTTGTTTCCCGACTCGAATATGGCGACATAAACACGGTCTCCCCCGGGGCTGACACAAAGGGTCCGGGGATCTTCCCCTTCAATGGCGATGCGAACGGGTGGCGCGACAATGTTCCCGGGATCAAAAATCAGGACGGTATCGGCCTGTGAGCAGGATATGTATGCGCGCGCGGGGTTGCCCGCGAATACCACATCTGCCGGCTCGTCATCGGTTTGCAGGGTGGTGGTGACAACCCGTTTATTGAGGTCAACAATACTGACTGAATCTGAAAGGTGGTTTACCACCCAGATTTCACTGTTGCTCCGGTAGGCAACACTGACGGGATCGATTCCCACGACAATGGAGCATACAGGTTGCAGAAGACTGCTCGTTAAATCGAACAACTCAACGCGTTGGTCTGCAGTATTGCACACTGCCAAAGTAGAGTTGTCAGGGCTAATGGCCAGTGGCCGCGCCGGTGCTGTCTCGAAATTTACGAAATCCGCATTGGCATGCGAGGCAATGGTTGCAGCCAGTGCGACTGGCAACAGTTTTTTGAGGGGGGGCACTTTTATCAAGCTACACCGGGATGATGCCTGATATCAAGTGGATCGGGGGAATTCACTGCCGGTTTCTTTCATGTTTTGAAAGCTTCAGGGAAGGGAGTTCAGGGAGTTTTTCCAGCAACAGTATTTCTTCCGGGGTGTATTTTCTCCAGGCTTTCCGGTCAAGGTAGTTGGGAAAGTCATGATAGAAGAATCCGTCCCCCGCAGTGAGTGAAAATTTTCCTGCGAGTTTTTTGCTGATTGCCAGAAGAACGCGTGACTCGTCGACGACCGGGACACCCAGGGTATCCAGCGACCAGTTGAGATAGTCGATGACTTGCAGTTTATCGGAAACCGGGGATGGCAGCAGTTGTTTGCGATGATCGGTGTCCAGCTTTGCCACGCCGGCCGGTGTCAGGACCAGTTGCATTCGCTGTTGCTGGCCGGAATAGAGATGAAAGGAGAGGTAGAGCGGCCATGCCCGCATGATTGAAAGCATCGGCATTAAGAAGACCAGTAACCCGACAGTCCAGGCGAGAACTGTTTCCCGTTTTCCGGGGAGTGGAGTGCCCAGCCCGGCTTTAAAATTCCAGAACAGCACGATGGCCAGCGCGATCATGACAACGTTCCACGGCAGGATCACCAGATTATCGCCATTGAAGACCGGGCCAAGCAACAGCAGGATTGCAAGGTGCAAGGTGCATGCCAATACCACTGCGATGCGGCGCGAGGCCGGGATGAGAAAAAGAATCCCGATAAGTATTTCCAGCGGGCCTGCGATCCAGTATCCGCTTTCAATCAGGGGGCGTAGGGCGGCCGGGGATTGCGTCAGGAAGTCTTGCTGGACCCAACTGCCATAAAATTGAGCGAATCCGTGGTTGCACTTGTGCAGCCCGGACCACAGATAGGTCGCTATTGAAATCCACCGGACAAGGTTCATGCAGCGCAATACATTTGGCCTGGGCGATCCAAGTGGCAGGAGAATGAGGATTGTCAGCCAGTATTGGTAGCACCAGGGCTGCCAGCGCAGTTGATCAAGTGCGGCCAGCATGAGGCCTGCCGACAGGGCGATGATTCCCCCGACATTGCGGTAAGCCGGCAGGCCGGCAAACACTACACAGCCAACCAGCACGATGACGGCAAGCAGGAGATCAAGTTCGCCGGGCATATTGTTGAGGGCTGTGAGCAGTGCCACCCTGGGTAATTGCCGTTCTACTGAAAACCAGAGATCCTGCGACAAGAGCATTCCCAGAGTGACTCCCCCGGCGACGAGGAATCGTACTACTTTAGCCCTGTGTTGCTCGGCTTGGTGTGTCATTGGAAACTAATCGCGGATGTGTTGGACATGACTGCTGGTTTGGCAATGTATATTGACATAATGGTCTCTGCCCGTCTGTCGGTAATTTCTCCCAACAAGCTGTTCAGCGAGTTTGAGTCCGGCAGGATGTCGCGCCAGGCTTTTCATGCCGCGATGGCGGTTCATGCCAGGGAACTGATCATTGAGATGGAGGAAGCTCGGCGCAACCCGATGGCTGCATTTTCCGAGTTTATCCGTAACCGGCGCACTGCAAGTAATCTTGCCCGTCATCACGGGGAGACGGTGCTGCGTGAGGTTTTTGTGGCACTGGCCGATGTTCCGGATTTTGCACCGGCGAGCCTCCTGTGGAATGCCGACCACCGCCATGTGCCGCTTTATTGTTTCATCCGGATGAGGCATCGCCCGCTGTTCCGGGTGATTGCCATGGAGTCAACCTTGATGCAGGTGAGTATTGAGGTTGAATACCAGTTTGGCAGTGCTTCACGTCCTGCCTGCGAGATATTCAAGCTGTGCCGGGATTGTTCAGGCAACATGGTGGTGGCATCCCGAAGGGCTTTGCACTAGGGCAAGGAATCCAGCCAAAAAAAATACCGCCTGTTAAAGGCGGTATTTTTAAAGAGAACTTTATCAGTCAGGGTAATGCCTTATTTTTTCTGCAGCTTTGCCAGATATTTAGTGGGATCTGCCTTGACCTTCTTTTCGCACTTGCCGCAGCAGACACCTATCTGGATGTCTACGGTTTCAGCGCAAGCCTTGCCACTGAATATGCATTTACCTTTTGCAGCCTTGGCTGCTGCCGCGAGATGGGCAGTGGGATCTTTCTTGAACTTTGCGACACATTTCTCACAGCAGAAAGGTACCGTGTATTTGACGCTCTTTGAACCGTCCACTCCTTTGCCGCTTATCGGGCAGTTCTTGTTGACGGCATCTGCAGCGAGAGCAACACCGCTGCTCAGAGCCAGTGCAAAGATGGCTGTTAGTGATGATTTAATCAGCGTTTTCATATTGGGTTGAATCGTAAAGGGTTAATTAACAGGTGTCAATGCCCTTCGTTGAGGTTAAGGTCCACCATCAGGTCGGCGGCAATTTGCTCCAGGTGCCCCTTTAGATCGTCAAGCGCAAGCCCTTCGGGTAATCCGAGCTCAGCGCTGGCCTTGAACAATGAGCCCCCGCTCATTGGTGCGCTGATGCACTCGGTATGCAGTTTCTCGACGTTCACGGAGCGCTCAGCGAGGGCGCGGGAGATCTTGCTGATGATACCGGGATGGTCGATTCCTATGAGTTCCAGGGTTACCGTTTCGGCCGGCAACGGGCATTTGTCTTCAGGTTCCGTGGTTACAACACTGAGATTGCTGATCGCCTGCAGTGCCGTGAACAGCATCTCGGCCTGCGATTCGTCATGCTCGATTCTCACGATGCCGGCGAATTGTCCGCAGAATCGTGCCATGCGGCACTCCAGCCAGTTACCGCCGTTGGCGGCGACCGCTGAGGAGAGTTCATCGACAATGCCCGGGCGGTCAGGACCGATTGCGGTGAACACGAGCGATTTCATTGATTCAGGGCTTAAGGATTTTAATGAAAATTGTGTCTTAGAGCAGCTCAGGATAGACTTTTTTAAGGTCAAGGCTGTCACCGGCTTCTTTTTGCAGTTGCAGCAGCCTGCTAAAGAGTTTTTTCATCCTTGCCGGCGAATCCGGTTTCCCGGAAATGTCATTCATCTCCTCGGGATCGGATGTCATGTTAAAAAGTTGCGCTTTCTTGATCTTGGGAAAGAGCAGGAGCTTGTACCCCTGGGCGGTGACTGCGCGCTGGAAGTCAACGTAAGCCCCGTATACTGCATCAAGACCGCCTTTTTTGTTTTCCTTGAGCATCGGTAAAAGGCTTTGGAACTGTACATGTGCCGGTTTTTCGGCCTTGGCGAGATCAAGCGCGGTGGCCATGACATCCTGCAGGTAGATGGGAGAGGCATTCCTGACACCGGCTTTAATTCCCGGGCCGACTGCCATGAAGGGTACGCGGACGCTGTGGTCGAAAAGGCTTTGCTTGCCGATTAACCCGTGGTGCCCGACCGACAAGCCGTGGTCTGCGGTGAAGAAGATATAGGTATTGTCCGCCTGGCCGGTTTCTTTCAGGTGGTCGAGAATACGTCCAATCTGTGCGTCCATGTGACTGATGATCGCGTAGTATTCGCGTCGATTGACCTGCACGGCGTGTTTTGTGCGCGGGAAGGGGGCAAGCTTCTCGTCACGCAGGCCCTTACCGCAGCCGATGGAATCTTTCCACGGGTATTCCGGCATGAAACTCACAGGCATGGCAATTTTATCAGCCGGGTATTTATCGACGTAGGACTTGGGTGCCTGGCGGGGGTCATGCGGGGCATTGAAGGCGATATACATGAAGAAGGGCTTGTCGTTCTTTTTCGCGTCATCGAGGTAGTCGACTGCATCGTCGGCGACAACCTCGCTCCAGTGCTTGCCGCCTTCCCAGAAGCCGCCAAATTTGGGGTCACTGGGATCCCACGGATCGGTGCCGTCGGCAAGCGGCCTGTTGTAGCCCTGGCTTGTCTGCCTCGGCATGCCCCCGCGGATGTGTCGCGCGGTGTCAAAGAGATGGTTGGCGTCCGCCTTGACATGCCATTTGCCGGTGAAGTAGGTGCCGTAGCCGGCTTTTGCCATCAATTGCGGCCAGAGTTTTCCATCGAGTGATTTCTTGAGTTCCTTTTCCGAGTTTTTCGCGTGCCAGACGTATTTTCCTGTGACCAGCATGGTTCGGCTGGCAACACAGACTGCCCCGTGGTAACCGCCCATGTTGTAGGCGTGCGTGAAGGTGGTGCCGCTGCTAACAAGCTTATCCAGGCTAGGAGTCTCAATTTCCCCGTTGTTGACTGAACGGATCGTTTTGTAGCACTGGTCGTCGGCAAAGATAAACAGGATGTTTGGTTTGGCCTTTGGCAAGGCAGTTCCGAGGGTGAGCGCAAAAACGGAGAGGGTGGCAAGGAATCGATACATTGTGAGTGATCATAGCGGTGGATGGTGGCATTTGGCGATCCTGAAATGACGCTATTGGCCCGGGATATTGGGATTTCCGGACATTTACAGACTTTAAGACGGGATTTTTCGTCGCAGGTTGAGATTGATGCCCAAGGGGCAGGGTGTCGTTAAGAGCGGGTCAATCAAGCCACATTGAAAATATGTGTGCAAGCAATGCTTGAAGATTGCGGCAGAAACGTTGAGAATTAAGCATTCACGGGAGTGACTTCATATTATAATGCCTTGCCGCCTAATCTCATTACTCTTCCTGACCGCTCTTCCCGTTACTCTCGACAGTGCTGTCGGTGCGGAGATTGACTTTAACCGTGACATCCGCCCGATCCTCTCGAGTAACTGTTTTTTGTGCCACGGGCCGAATGCGCATGACCGCAAGGCGGATCTAAGGCTTGATACCCGTGAGGGAGCCGTCAAGTTGCGCGATGGGGTAAGGGCGATCGATCCCGGGAAACTTGCGGGGAGTGAGTTGCTGTTTCGCATCGCCACTGATGACAAGGATGAGGTTATGCCGCCTCCCAAGTCGCACAAGGTGCTCAGCGCGGCAGAGAAGTCACTACTAAAGCAGTGGGTGCTGGCCGGTGCCGAGTACAAAGATCACTGGGCGTTCCGCTTACCGGCGAAAGCCAAGGTGCCGCCAATTGAGGGCAAGGGCCTGCGGGTGAATAACCAGGTGGATGCCTTTGTCTTGAAGAGGCTTTCTGAAGCAGGCCTGCAGCAATCCGCGGAGGCTGATCGCCGCACATTGATCCGCAGGGTGACATATGACCTTACAGGGTTGCCTCCTGTTCCTGCCGATGTTGAAGCATTCGTCAATGACAACTCTCCGCAGGCTTACGGGAAGGTGGTTGATCGTCTGCTTGGCATGGAGCGCTATGGTGAGCGCATGGCGCTGGCATGGATGGACGCGGCGCGTTACGGCGACTCGTCGGTGATGCATGCGGACGGGCCGCGTGACATGTGGGCTTGGCGTGACTGGGTGATTGACGCCTACAATTCCAATATGCCCTTTGACCGGTTTACCGTTGAACAGTTGGCGGGGGATTTATTGCCCAATGCCACGGTTGCCCAGCGGGTGGCCTCTGGCTTTAACCGCAACCATGCCACCTCCGATGAAGGAGGCGCCTTTGCAGAGGAACTGCGCGTTGAGTATGTCGTCGACCGGGTCAAGACCACTGGCAATGTCTGGATGGGGCTGACCATGGAGTGCTGCCAGTGCCATGACCACAAGTATGACCCGATTTCCCAGCGCGAGTATTACCAGATGTTCGCCTACTTCAACAATACCACCGATCCGGGAATGCAGTCACGCGGCGGCAACCAGGCACCCGTGGTGAACGTGCCGCCGAGGGCTCAGGCCGGGAAGTTGGCAGAGTTGCGCAAGGCAATCGAGACCAGGGACAAGGAGATTGAAAGCTACAAGCGCGCCGCGGTACCCGAATATGTGAAGTGGCTGCGCGTGGCGGAAAAATCCGCGGGAAACGCGTTGCCCGAGCCTGCCG
>JAPYUT010000090.1 GCA_029940475.1 Verrucomicrobiales bacterium
GCATTGTGCACAATCGTCTTGGTGTAGTAGTCGATCCCCCAGGCGTAGTGGCCATATTGGTGATCGAAGCCCTGCCCCATCGGGAGGTGCTCGGGAAGCCACTCACCGAGGTGCCACTTGCCGACCAGTGCGGTGCGGTAGCCGGCTTCCTTGAGCGCTTCTGCGACGGTGCGCTCGTCAGTATCGAGGGCATGGATGCGGCGGGTCGGCTCACCGCGCTCATTGTGCGCAAGGGTGAGACCGAGCGCCTTGAGGTAGCTCGGTTTGCCAAAGTCTTCGCTGCGCCAGTCGGACCAGGTGCGGAAAGCGTAGCGGCCTGTGAGGAAGGCGGCGCGGGTCGGGGCGCACACCGAGTGGGTGTAATACTGGGTGAGCTTGAGGCTCTCGGCGGCAAACCTGTCGATGTTCGGGGTCAGCGCCTTGTTACCACCGTTGAACCCGGGCTGGTTCCAGCCCATGTCATCGGCCATCATGAAGACGATGTTCGGACGGCTCCCGGAGTTCTCCTTTGCAGGCATAATGGTGGAAAAAACACCCGTGATTACGGCAAGAAAGGAAAGATTAAGAATGGTTTTAGTCATGGCAATGAGCTCCCTAAATAATCGAATTATCAGCCACAGGCGAGCCGCAATTCCATTCCCTGCAGGAATAAACGAATGAAAAACAATATTGTCTTGGCCTGCCCTGTTATGGAAGAATCGAGCCACATCCTTTAATCAACCCCGGGGGAAACAGTCTCCCGGATATCGACCTGCAATTCACAATTACCTACCTGATGAAAATTCACCTGCTCACCGCCACTTGCCTTGCCACCTTAAATGTATTCTGCCAACCGGCCCCGGGTGCCGATCCCAAAACCGACCTGCCCCTAATCTTCAGTGAGGACTTTGAGAAAGGCCGTGAGCGCTGGCAGGCAACTGATGAGAAAAGCTGGACCCATCGCGAGGTCGACGGCAACAAGGTCTTCGGGATTAACCGCCGCAACAGCAGCTACAAGACCAAGGTGCGCAGCCCCTACCATATCGCGCTAGTAAAGGACATCACGGCGGCTGACTTCGTGCTCACCTTCCGGGTGCGCAGCACCAAGGACACCGGCGGGCACCGCGACTGCTGCGTCTTCTTCAACCATCAGGACGCAACCAACTTCTACTATGTTCACCTTGGTGCCAATCCCGACCCGCACAGCGGCCAGATCATGATCGTCAAGGACGCCCCGCGCAAGGCGATCACCAAGAATAAAAACAAGACCCCGTGGGATGACAAGTGGCACCAGGTCAAGCTGGTGCGCGACACGAAAAAGGGCACGATCGAGATCTATTTTGATGACATGGAAAAGCCCCACATGAGTGCCGTCGACAAGACCTTCGGCAAGGGGCGTATCGGCATTGGCTCATTTGATGACATGAACGATTTTGATGACATCAAGATCTGGGGAAAATAAAATGCGCCAGCTGCCGCTCTTCCTGTTACTTACTTTAACAACAGCCGCACCTGGCCGGGACAAGCAACTGCCCGCCCCCATCAGTGCAGGCAAAGGTGCCTGCCTGGAAAGTGCCTTGATTTATTCCCTTGATCACAGGCCAACTCCCCAGTGCCATGCCTCCACCCTTGCCGAGACCCCGACCGGCCTTGTCGCGGCATGGTTCGGTGGCACCCGCGAGGGTCACGAGGACGTTGGTATCTGGACTTGCCGTCAAATTGACGGCAAATGGTCAAAGCCGCTGCAGGTTGCCGACGGCTCCATAGGCGAAGATCAACAATACCCCTGCTGGAACCCGGTGCTCTTTTTACCGGAGCCCGGCCCACTGATGCTCTTCTACAAGGTTGGTCCCAGCCCCAGCAAATGGTGGGGGGTAGTGCGCACCTCCACAGACAACGCAAAAACGTGGTCAACCCCCAGGAAGCTAGGTACGAACAAGGCCATCGGCCACCTGCTTGGCCCGGTAAAGAACAAGCCGGTCCAGCTTAAAGACGGCTCGATCCTTTGTCCCTCAAGCAGTGAACATGACGGATGGCGCGTGCACTTTGAGCTCACTCCCGACCTGGGGAAAACATGGCAGGTCATCGGCCCAATCAATGACGGTAAAAAGTTTGGAGCTATCCAGCCAAGCATCCTGAACTACCGCGACGGGAGCATGCAGGTGATGTGCCGCAGCCGGCAGAACGTGATCATTCAAAGCTGGTCGAATGACAATGGTAAAACTTGGAGCCCAATGAGCGCCAGTAATCTACCAAACCCGAACGCGGGCACTGACGCCGTGAGCCTGAAGGATGGCCGCCAGTTGATTATCTACAACCACACCGTACGCGGTGGCGGTTTTCCCTCCGGGCGCAATATGCTTAACGCGGCCATTTCAAGCGACGGCAAAACCTGGAAACCCGTGCTCACCCTGGAACGCGCACAGGGCGAATATTCCTATCCCGCCGTGATCCAGACCAAGGACCTTAAAATACACATCACCTACACCTATCACCGCCTGTCCGTGAAGCACGTTGTCATTGATCCCGCAAAGTTCTAGACCATGGTATACTGCTAAACTCAAGCACCATGACCTTCCTCTACAAGTTTCTCACTGCCGCCACGGTATTCTTGGTCCTCCTTGCCGGCATCACTCCGCTCGGTGCCACCGAGAAGCCCCACGTGGTAATCGTGGTGGGCACCCTGCATTACTCACCGGAGTTAACCATGCCGGCTTTTGCAAAAGAACTGGATCGCCTCGGCTTTTCCACCACCATTGTCATGGGGGAAGGTGATCCCGAGAAGAAGGTAAAGGATGTCCTGCCCGGGATTGGTGCACTGGCGAAGGCTGACGTGGCGATCTTCTTCATGCGCTTCCTTAAGCTTCCTGATGCGCAATGGCAGCCAATCGAGGATTACCTCAAGAGCGGCAAGCCGGTCATCGGGCTGCGCACGGCCAATCACTCCTTTAAATACACCAAAGAGCACCCCCGCTTCGCGTGGAATGACGGCTTCGGGCGCCGCGCACTGGGCACCCCCTACATTGTGCACCAGGGAGGCACAACGGAAATCCAGACGGTGCCAAAATACAAGTCTCACCCGATCATGAGTCATGTCGCCAAGACCGAATGGACCTCACCGGGAACCCTCTACCTGACGCGACTGGAAGGTGGTTGTATTCCGCTGGCGACAGGCACCGGGACAGGGAAACCCCGCCTGGTCGAAAAACAATTCGGTGCAATCCAGGTCAACGAGCATGAGGCGGACATCGTGGCATGGGCATGGCAGAACGAGTGGGGCGGCAGGGTTTTCGGCACCACCCTTGGTCATCCCGGCGATTTCGCCGAGGAGGCATTTACCCGCATGCTGGTAAACAGCATCTACTGGGCAGTCGACAAGCCGCTGCCCGATGCTGAGGAGAAGATCGCAACCTGGGAGATTCAACGCGCCGACAAGAAGAAGAAATGAGGAATTCAATAGCATCTGCATTGCTGGCCTCACTGGTACCGATTGGCATCGCCGGTGCCGATCCAGCCATAAGGCCGGGCGATCACATCGCCATCATCGGCAATACCTATGCCGACCAGTTGCGGATACACGGCTACCTTGAGACACTCCTGCTGCAGCGCACCCAGGAAAATCCCGTGTCCATCCGCAACCTGGGATGGGGGGCAGACACGCTCTCCACCCGCGAGCGCCCCACCAATTTCCCCACCGAGGAGTCAACCCTTCTCGCGCACGGCACTGACGTGATCATCGCCTGCTTTGGCATGGGGGAATCCTTTGCGGGAAAAGATGGTATTGAGAAATTCAGCCAGGACCTGGTGAATTTCATCACCTCCCACAGCGGCAAGCAATACAACGGCAGCTCGGAAGTTCGCCTTATCCTCGTTTCCCCCATTGCCCATGAGCAACTCGGAGAACTCACCCCGGGGGTCAAACACCGCAACCGTGAGTTACTTGCCTATTGCCAGGCAATGGCAAAGGTCGCTTCCGCACGGGCTATTCCCTTCGTTAATCTCTATGAGCAAACCCTCTACCTGATGGAGGATGATGGCGCACCAAAACTCACGGTAAACGGTATTCACCTCAATTCCTACGGCTACTGGGCCGCCAGCCGTATCCTCGCCGACACGCTTCTTCCCGGCGATCCTTCCTGGTTGCTTCAAGTCGATGCACAATCCGGAAAAGCCGCTGCCCGGGGAGCACTCATCTCAGCAGTCAGGTCCCGTGATGGGGGCATCCACTTTACCGTGGAGGAGAACAGCCCGCCCGGCCTGATGCCCCCCACAAGCGGGAAGGTCCACGACTCACTGGCCGGCAACCGGGACAGGCTGATCGTGGAAAACCTTGCTCCCGGAAAATATCTTCTCAGCATCGACGGGAAACCGGTAACCAAGGCCGGGCATGAGAACTGGGCAAAAGGAGTTGCCATTGATTCCTCGCCCGCGCACCGGGACCTTGAAGCCTGTCGTGACAGCATTAACGACAAGAACCTGCAGTTCACCTACAGCTGGAAAGCCCTCAACCAGGTACATATCGTCGGTGAACGCAGGTCCTCTCCCAGTGGACGCTCCCTGCCCGCCGAGGTGATCAAGTTTAATGAACTGGCAATCGAGGGGGAAATGAACCTTAAGTCCGCAATCAAGCCCAGGACCAGGCAGTGGCTTCTGCTGCCCGAATAATTCCCATGAAAAGCAGTTTACTCTCAATCACCCTGGTGTTGTTGGCGGCAACCGCTGTCCCGGGACAACAGGCGGAGGGCATCAGTAAAAAGAATCTCGCCAATTCCGACACCAGCTTAATGGGCAACCATGACCCGGGTGTAGAGAAGGATAACTTCACGCTGCTGCCCGGCTACGAGGTCAACCTGTTCGCCGCTGAACCGATGCTGGCCAACCCGATCCACATGACCTGGGATGCGCGGGGTCGCCTGTGGGTAGCCTGCTCCTGGGCTTACCCGCAGTTGAAGCCCGGCGAAAAAGCCAATGACAAGATCATTATCCTTGAGGACAGCGACAATGACGGCAAAGCCGACAAGTCGACTGTTTTCGCTGACGGCCTCTACATGCCGACGGGTATCGCACTGGCCAACGGCGGCTGTTACGTCGCCCAGACACCGGATGTCTTCTTCTTCAGGGACACCGACGGGGATGATGTCGCCGACACCAGGGAACTGCCGCTGACCGGCTTCGGCATCGAGGACAGCCACCACTCCATCAGTGCCTGGCGGCGCGGTCCCGGAGGATGGCTGTATTTTCAGGAGGGCATCTTCCTGCATTCCCAGGTGGAGACACTCCACGGGGTCGTGCGCAACTACAACGGCGGCGTCTACCAGTTCAATCCGCGCACCCAGAAGCTGCGCATGTTTGCCAGGATCGGGGTAGGCAATCCGTGGGGACACGTCTTTGACCGCTGGGGGCAGTCGTTCTTCGTCGATAACCCGCGCATCAGCTACCTCTCGCCCGCCACCGGCAACAGCGGGCAGAGAATACGCATCCAGAACCTGCTCAGCACCGAGAAACAATGCGGGGGAGATATCGCCTCCGGCAGCCACCTGCCAGAGGATATACACGGCCAGTTGCTGACCTGCCGCTTCAAGAGCAGGGCCATTGTGCGCTACGAGTTCATCGAGAAGGGGGCGGGCTTCAGTGCCAGTGTCCTGCCACCGCTTATTTCATCACGACACCCGAACTTCCGTCCCGTGGACTGCAAGGTCGGACCCGACGGCGCGCTCTACGTGGCGGACTGGTACAACTCGATCATCAACCACGCCAAGCATGACTTCCGCGATCCCCGCCGGGACCATGAACACGGACGCGTGTGGCGCATCACCGCCAAGAACCGTCCCCTGGTAAAGAAACCACAACTCTTAAATGCCACTCTTCCCGGGCTTCTCAATCACCTGAAGAGCCCTGATGACTGGACCCGTCACCAGGCACGTGCCGTGCTCAGCGGGCACGATCACAATCAAGCGGCTAAAGCCCTCGAGGCGTGGGTGAACAGGCTCGATCCAAAGGACGCCAATCACGATCATCACCTGGTCGAGGCCATGTGGGCCTGCCAGAATATTGAGCGCCCCAGTGAAGACATCCTTAAGCGGGTCCTTGAGTCAGGAGACGGGCACGCGCGCGCTGCCGGCGCACGGGTTATCCGTTACTGGCATGAGTCCCTGGGTGACCCGGTGACATTGCTCACAAAAGCAGCCAACGACCCATTCCCCCGTGTGCGCATGGAAGCTGTCCTCTCCGCGGGATACATCCCGCAGGCCGCTGCGTTCACGGCGGCACTGGCAGCCCTTGATCATCCCCGTGACCCCTTCATTGACACTGCCCTGCCGCAGACTATCACCGCGCTTGAGCCCTACTGGCGCCCGGCCCTTGATGCCGGCAGCCTGAACTTCACCAAGGCAAGCCACCGTGATTTTGCCGAGCAGCAGGCAGGCATCGGGTTTGAGTCCCGCCTGAAATCCTACCTCGTTAAAAAATCCCCCGATCTTGATGAGACCCGCGCTATCATCGGGCGCCTCATCTCCAAGCCCACCGTCAAGCAGACCCGCATGGTGGTCGACGCCCTCGCCAGGAAGAAACCTGATGCTGACCCCGGGGTCATGCTCGTCATGCTCGAAGGCCTCGCTCAAGTCGGTCACCGGGCCAGCTTCTCCCTCGGTCAACGCATTAACCCGCTGAAGAAACTGCTCAATCACCCCGACAACTCCGTGGCCGCCGCCGCCACGGCCAACCTCGGTGCCTGGCAACTCAAGGGCTCCGATCCCGACCTCGTCAGAATTCTTCGTGACCGCAGCCGCGCCGCCTCAGTGCGCCGTGCCGCGTCCACCTCCCTCGGCCAGCTGCGCGGACCCGAGATTGCCAAGACCCTGAAGCAACTCGCCTTTGAGGGCAACACCGCCGGGCGTTATCTCGCGGTCTTCGGCCTCGCCGAGGCCGACATCCACGATGCCGCCGTGGCTGCCGCCGAGCTGCTGGTTCTGCACCCAGGCCAATCTGATCCGCTCAGCCTGGTGCAAATCTTCACCCGTCGCTCCACCGGAGCCGCCGCCCTCATCAAGGCTCTCGACAGGAAGAAGCCGCATGCCCGGGTAATCAACAGTCTCTCCGACTATCATCGCAGCACCGGCCAGTTGCCCAAGGCACTCGCTGAAATCTTCAAGACCCCGGTTCCCAGGTCCCTGAACACCCTGCTCATCAGGGAAAACAGAAAAACCCTGACCGCCGCGGTGGTGAAGTCAGGCAATCCTGTTGCGGGTGAAAAAATATTTCGCCGCAGGGCACTCGCCTGCTTCAGTTGCCATGCCATCGGCCCTGTTGGTTCGCATATTGGCCCCAACCTGGTGGCAGTGGGAGCAGCTGCCCAGACCGACTACATTATAGAAGCCATCCTGGAACCGAACAAAAGTATCGCCCAGCATTACGAGAACCAGTTGATCACTCTCACCGACGGCAGCATCCGCATGGGAGCCATCATCTACAAGGGTGAAAAGGACATCATGATCCGCGACTCAGCCCAGGCGGGCCGTGAGATCAGGATATCGACAGGCTCAATCAAGAAGATCAAGCCCATGCCCTCGCTGATGCCCGGCGGCCTGGTCGATCAGCTGCAAACCCGCCAGGAATTTCTCGACCTGGCAAGATTTGTTTCCCTGCTGGGGCGGGCCGGGCCCTACGCCAACGATGAAAGCCCCGTCATCCGCAAGTGGCAGGTCACCCCGGGAAGTGCCAATGAACTGCCCGCCGGCAAAGCCCCCTGGCTGCCGGTCTACAGCATGGTCAATGGCAATCTTCCGGATGCCGGACTTGGCGGGGATGCGCTGGTCTATGCCCGCGGCTTTGTGCAGGTGCAGGCAGCCGGCATGGTTGGTTTATCGATTAATGATACCGCAGGGCTGCAACTCTGGATCGACAGCCAAAGAGTCGAGGACCTTACCAACCCTGTTAACCTTGACGAAGGACGACATTCCCTGACCTTCGCCATCCGGCGTGACCTGCGCAAAGGGATGGGGCTGCGCGTTGAGTGCACCACCCCGCCCAACTCCTCCGCCAAGTTTCAGCCGGAGGGTGGCCTTTAATTGATTAACGATCTTTCTTCCCTGCCACACGAAATGAAAATCATCTTGTTACTCCTGCTCTTCCCGCTTGCCTGCCTCAATGCCAAGGCTCCTGCCACTAACCTTGTCCTGGTAATGGCCGATGACCAGGGATGGGGCGAAACCGGCTACTACAATCACCCTGCCCTCAAGACACCAAACCTGGATGCCATGGCGGCCAACGGGCTGCGCTTTGACCGTTTCTACGCCGGCGGTCCCGTTTGCTCACCCACCCGCGCCACCGTCCTCACCGGGCGTTCACACGACCGCACCGGGGTCTTCGACCATGGCTACGCCCTGCGCAACCAGGAAAAGACACTGTCACGAGCCCTGAAAAAAGCCGGTTACGCAACCGGCCACTTTGGCAAGTGGCACCTCAACGGGCTGCGCGGCCCGGGCGTGCCGATCCTCGGCAATGACAGCCACGGGCCCGGTCCCTTCGGCTTCGACACCTGGCTCTCGGTGACCAATTTCTTTGACCTCAATCCGGTCATGAGCCGCCAGGGAAAATTCGAGGAGTTCGAGGGGGATTCCTCCGAGATCATCGTCAACGAGGCCCTGAAATTCATCACCCGGCAAGCAAAGGCCGATAAACCATTCTTCACGGTGATCTGGTATGGTACGCCGCACAGCCCCTGGA
>JAPYUT010000091.1 GCA_029940475.1 Verrucomicrobiales bacterium
TCGCTTGCCGCAACCAGTGGATTGCCTCATGCCCTTATTCGTATGAATATGAAACGCCTGCATGGCGTATTCGCCCAAGTCCCGACAATCTTCAAGGGACTCTCAAGGGGCTTGCCTCCCGAGGTTCTCGATGGCGACCACTGCATGCATGATGGAGTGAGGCTTTCATTTGTTCCAACTACCGAAGCCCTTGGTGTTATTCTTCCTTCAAACAGTCCTGCGGTCAATGCGCTTTGGATACCGGCCCTTGCGATGAAAACCCCGGTGGTATTAAAGCCCGGGCGAGAGGAACCCTGGACCCCGTGGCGCGTGGTACAGGCCTTTATCAAGGCCGGGGCTCCTGCAGAGGCCTTTAGTTTTTACCCGGCAGGTCATGACGGCAGCGCCGCAATCATCAGGCGTTGCGGAAGGGTAATGCTTTTCGGTGGGGATGATACCGTCAGTCAGTATGAGGATGACCCAAGTATTGAGGTCCATGGGGCTGGTCGGTCGAAAGTTCTTATCGGGGAGGACGAGATCGAGAACTGGCGTGATCACCTTGAGCTGATTGTTCGTTCGGTTAGTGCTAACTCAGGGCGCTCATGTATTAATGCAAGTTGCATTGTGGTGCCCAGGTATGCAGATGAGATTGCCGATGCGCTGGCGGATGCATTGTTGCCAATGAAGGCCCGTGCACAGGATGATCCTGAGGCGAGCCTTTCAGGATTTGCCAATCCGAAAATGGCGGAATGGATCAATGGCGCCATTGAGGATGGGCTAAAGGAAGCCGGTGCCCGGGATGTTAATCTAGAGAAGAGGGGTGGGGCGGACCGCTACGTGCAGCGTGATTCAATGCACTACCTGCTACCAACGATTACCCGCTGTGAATCCATAGAGCACCCATTAGGCAATACTGAGTTTCTATTTCCCTATGCCAGTGTCATTGAGATGCCGCAGTCGCAAATGCTTGGGGCAATCGGCAAGTCATTGGCGGTAGCGGCGATTAGCCGTGACAGTGAATGGCTTGCGGGCCTGATGGCTGCCGATCATATTGAACGTTTGAATGTAGGCGCTATGGCCACCAACCATATCGAGTGGGACCAGCCCCATGAGGGCAACCTTTTTGAATTCCTTTACCGCAGGAGGTCCATCCAGGTTGCCTGATCAGGAGTGCCTGAGCGTCGCCAATTTATTGGAATGTCATTATCTGAGGAAATCACAGCGGAGAGCCTTTGTGAGGGACTGGGTGCGGAAGAGGACATCATTGGCTTTGCTCATGCCCTGGGGACACGGGTGGTGTTTGGCAAGGGTTCAGTTTCAAGGACAGGAGAGCTTGCCCATGAAATTGGCGGGAGCAGGGCGCTCATTGTTACTGATCCCGGTATAGCAGGTGCGGGCCATGCTGAGTGGGTGATGACTTCGTTGAAGCGCGCCGGACTTGAAGCCTTGCTGTTTACCGAAGTTAATGAGAATCCCACGACCGAGGATGTGGCGCGCTGCGTTGAGGTTGCCCGTGAGGGGAGGATCGACATTCTGGTGGGTCTGGGTGGCGGGTCGAGCATGGACACGGCAAAGGGATGCAACTTTATCCTCAGTAATGGCGGGGAAATGAAAGATTACTGGGGCAGCGGCAAGGCAACCAAGGAAATGCTGCCGCTGGTAGCTATTCCCACCACGGCCGGGACGGGCAGCGAGTGCCAGAGTTTTGCGCTCATCGCGGATGCCAAGACGCACATGAAAATGGCCTGCGGTGACAGGAAAGTTGCAGCAAGAGTGGCGATCCTTGACCCGGAATTAACTCTGACTCAGCCTGCTAGTGTGACTGCACATACAGGCATTGATGCTTTGACTCATGCCATCGAGAGTGCAGTGACAAAATCCCGCACCAACATCAGTAGCGCATATTCCAAGCTGGCATTTTCCCTCATCAACGAGGGATTTGAGGCGGTCATTAGGAATCCATCCTGCCTAAAATCGCGTGCGAAGGTGCAACTTGGGGCAGCTTATGCTGGAGTTGCGATCGAGAACAGCATGCTGGGAGCAGCTCATGCGGCGGCCAATCCTCTGACGGCGCATTGTGGCGTTGCGCATGGTCAGGCGGTCGGGGTGATGATCCCGCATGTGATAGAATTCAACAGCATGGATATGGAAATTAGAGCAATCTATGAGACTCTGTATGCAGGGGATCTTTCCCGCCGAGTGACCGATTTAATTGAAATGGTCGGGATGCTCAAGAGTATTTCCGGGTATGGCATTGATGAGAAGCTGATCAAAATACTGGCCGGGGAGGCTGCTCGTCAATGGACGGCAGATTTTAATCCAAGAAAGCTTGAAGATGAGGACTTTGTGAGACTTTATACTGCTGCGATGTAGCGTCCCTTATGCCCTATTTCCCACTTGTCAGAGCTCTTTAATGGACGTAATCTCACGACCCCTCAAAGTAAGGCTCGGTAGCTCAGTTGGTAGAGCAGAGGATTGAAAATCCTTGTGTCGGCGGTTCGATTCCGTCCCGAGCCACTTTTCCATCAATGCGTTGGGTGGAATGCGCATTAATTGTAAATTTGGACTCTTTAAAGAGGCTTGTTCCAAGCTTTTCGCTATGGCAAAAAATGGGTACTCGAGCGGACTGATACAGGGGCATTCCTAGTTAGCGGGCTTGCCGTCCTGCCAAAGTTCAGAGCTGTGGTTGCCATCTTCGTCCCAGCGATCCCAAACTCCATTCTCCCGGCCTTCCCTGTAAGTGCATTTCCAGGACAATTCACCGGTGGAATGCCACGCCTCACACAAGCCGTCCTTCATTGCTTGTATGTAATTGAGCCTCGATCGTCTTTTTCCGTCCAGGCTCCACTCCTCAAACAACCCGTGATATTGGCCGTCCTTGTAGCAGGCTTTCTTCCACCTGTTGCCGTTCGGGTGCCAGTCTTCAAAAATTCCGTCAATCTGGTCGTTCTTGCAGTGGTATCTTGAGCGTTTGTTGCCGTTTGAGTGCCACGACTCATACAGCCCGTGATGTTTGTCGTCCTTGTAGTTAATTTTTTTCCACCTCTCTCCGTTCTCATACCAGGATTCACTTAAGTTATTTAATTGACCGTTTTTGATGGTGTATTTTAACGCCTTTTGGCCGTTCTCGTGCCAGTCTTCACACAATCCTTGTTTGTTATCTTTGGTGTAGTTGTATTTTTCCTGCCTGTTGCCGTTTTCATACCAGCTCTCATGTAGGCCGTCTTTCTTGCCGTAGCTGTAGCTGCATTTCCAAAACTTCTGTCCGTTTGAGTGCCACTCCTCAGACAGTCCATGCCGTTGGTTGTTGATGTATACAATTTCTCTATACCTCTGGCCGTTTGCATACCACTCTGCATAGAGTCCGTTCTGCTTGCCTTTGTGGTATTGTATCAGGTCAGAGACCTGCCCGTTGCTGTGCGTTTCCTTACTCCAGCCGGTAAAGGCTGAGAGCTGGTTGGGTAGAAAAACCAAACCATTAGCTTCCTCGCCACGCTTTTGCAGCTTATCGAAATGAACGGCTCCGGCGAGAATACCATCGAGGGTCGTCTGGTTAGTTAGGTCAGGAGGCTGATCCATCGGGAAATTGTCAGGCAACTACCAACGTGAGGCAATTACTAATCTCATGGCTTGTCGTGCGCCCACCATCCTGATGCGTTGACGTGAGGGCATGAAATCTGGTAAAATATGTGGAATGGTTGATGTCCTTTTAGCGATCGCCTTGCCGTCAGCGGATGATGGGGGCGACAACTTGTTGCTTTACATTGTCCTGATGATTGTCGTCCCGGCAATATTTATCATTGGACTGCTTTGCCTGGTCGTTAAGTTATCCGCCGGCTCAAATAAGGACTCCGAAAGTGCTGAGGGGGATCAGACATATGGTGAATGGCTGGATTCTGAGGATGAGTAAGCAGCCGTCAAGAAAGTCCACATACGCGCCCATTACCCTGAGTTGTTTCTGTTGCCGGCGTTGCATGGCGGGGCTGGACGGGTAACATATCAAGAGTGAAGCAGAAAGTGCACATAGCCTGTGGCCTCATGCTGAGGATTCCATACTTAGGCCTTGTGGCAATTACACTCTGTCTTCTGGCAATCAGGGAATGGTATCCTTTCTCCCACTTCCCGATGTATTCGAGGCTGGAGGACAAGGCTTCCGTTGTCTATATCACCGACTCCGCTGATTCGTATATCCCGGTTCGCACTGCCTTTGGAATCAGTTCCTCCGAGGTAAAGAAGCAATACAACAGGGTGCGCGGAATATTAACGAAGCGGGATGGACGGGCTTACCATGACGCGACGGAGGAGGAGGAGCGCGAGGCGGCGCTCGCTGTGCTTAAATACCTTGATGGGCACCGCAATAAAGCATTCTGGAAAGAACAGTCGGCGCAGCAACTCAAGCTGCATGTCCGGGTAATCAGCCTTGCTGAGAGCGGTGGCATTGAGCGGCAAGACCGCCTGATTGCAGAATTGGAGGTGCGTCCATGATATCCGAGGGACGTTTCAAGATGGCGGTGCTGCGTGAGTCAATCGTGGATCACAGAAAATGGGAAGCCCTGTTGATGCGTATACTCTTCAGCCTGGTTGTGCTGCAGTCTATCCAGTGGGGAATTAGTTATCATCCTATCGACACGGGGAAGGCGAACGGCCTGGGTAAATTCCTGCCGGTGACCATTGACCTGTTCAGTGACACCGGCCTTCAGGATGCCCTGTTTATTCCATTGTGTGCTGTCGCGCTCGTCTGCTATGTCATCGGGGTTTATTCCCATGTTTCATTAACTGTTGTTGGGCTTATTTGCATCGGCATGGGGACCCTTGAAAACAGCCAGGGCTGGATCGGTCACACGACCCAGCTTGTTACCTTGGTTGTCTTAACCCAATCAGTTGTCTACTGGATTCGGCCAAGACGGTTTACTGACGGGAAAAATGAGCTCCGCGCTATTCACTGGGCAAAGGTAACCATTGCGTCCGCCTATGTGGTAAGTGGCCTCGTGAAGCTTCTGCGCAGTGATGGTCAATGGTTCTGGCAATCGCCGTGGCTGGCGCTGCAGTTCGTCAAAACCGGGGAGCAGAATTTTCTCAATCGCCTTGAAGAGCCTGTGGTGGACGGGTTGCTCGAGCAGTTGCCCATGTTAATCCTCGAGTATCCCAACATTTCCCGCTGCATCTTTGGTGCAGGCTTGCTGATTGAGTTGTTTTGTTTCCTGACGCTGGTTGGCAGGAAGAGTGCGCTTGGTTATGGCCTGCTGCTGATTCTTTTTCACCTGAGCATTTCTGTCGCCATGAGGCTTGATTTCACCAATCATATCCTGCTGATTGGCGTGTTTGTTGTGAATATTCCATGGTGGCTTTGCCTGTTGATAAGGGGTAAGGATAACGATAATAATCGAGAAGCGGGTTGCTGAAGCGTATGGGGGTAGCACTTAGCTGTGCGTTTGATGTTCCCGGGATTTTCACGAAGGTGGCGGATAGTTAGGGCTCTGTAAAAATCACTTTTATCTTGTTTCTTTGTGTGCGTGTTTAACCATTGTCAAAACCATAAAACTCTACTTTAGAATCAACGCAATATCATGAAAACGAATGCACCCGGTGCCGTGAGCAGTCTTGTCTGCGGCATTATTTCCGTCGTCCTTTGCTGGGTTCCCATTGGTGGCCTTGTGCTTGGGATTATTGCCATTGTTGCGTCAGGGAAAGCCAGGGCTGCGGTGAATTCCAACCCGGATGCCTATGAGGGAGGAGGAATGGCCGTTGGCGGACTGGTTTGCGGTATCGTCGGCACCGTGTCTTCCGCATTGTATAATATTTTCTGGGTCATCGGGTTTATAGCCGTTGGTGCGGCTGTGCAGCATGGCGGCGCTTATTGATTTCCTGATTGAAAGTTTCACGTAGCAAGGCGTCACCTTAAGGAGTGTTGATGAGATCATGAAAACCAATGCACCCGGCGCTGTGAGCAGCCTTGTCTGTGGAATCATTGCTGTCGTCCTCTGCTGGATACCTGTTGCAGGCATTATCCTCGGGGTAATTGCAATTAAGCAGTCGAGGAATGCCAAGGCCGCATTGCAGTGTAGCCCGGATCTATATGAAGGTGCAGGGATTGCAATTGGCGGTTTCGTTTGTGGTATCGTCGGCACCGCGGTTTCCGGGGTGTATAATCTTATTTATCTGCTGCTTACAGTTGCTGGATCTCAGCAGGGATCCTGGTAAAAGGACGGGCTTGTGTCCTATGGCAGCGCAAATTTGTCTTTGATTTAGATTGGGATTGCGGGGAATTCTTTGCGCGTGATACTGTTTTTATCTTCCCATAGGGTTTGCTATGGGTGAACTTACATGAGGTGTGGGATTATATTAAAGGGCTCATTGATGCGCCGTTCAGCTCAACGAGCAATGGCCTGAGCATTGTGGGCCTGATCATTGCCGGACCTCTGGCTCTGTGGTTGCTCTGCGGCTTCCTCGGGGCATTACGCGATATTTTTACTGACCTGGCAAAAAAACTTTCAAAAAGGTCAAGAGGAACGGAGCCGGGCGGGAACGAGGAGAATTGAAGCCGTAGTGACCTGCATTAGGAGTCCCTGTGTGTTTAAGCGCGCGATTTACGGGATCCGGCAGGGAAACATGAAATGTCAGAAAAATATTTCCTTTGTCTATTGCCGGATATCCTTGCTACAGGTATCAGGTGAACTGGAAAGCTTGGGTTTTGACTATTCTCGGTGCGTCAGCGTTCCTGGTTGTGGCTGCCTACTGGTGGCATTGGGAGTTCTGGCCCAGGGTGCTGGCCTGCTCGGCGGCAATTATTGTCCTGCAGGTGCTGGGAGTGTTGAGGCTGCGCAATCCCGGGGGTGATTAGTTAGTCAGTAACTTTTCCGCGGAGATCGGCGTGATTATTGACTGCCCGTGAAATTTTTTACAGCGGATTTCTTCGGGTGACGTAAAAAGAATTCCGCCATGTAGTCGAGTGCTTCTGTCATCTGCGAGCGACCAAGCCGGTGACCGCTTCCCTTGACGGCATAAAGCAGTAGTTCGTAGCTGGATTTTTCCGGGGAAAAGTGTGTAAGGGTTACCCCTCCGGATTCAGGATGTGATCTAACTTTTCCTTTGGTTCCGTGGTTTTTCGCCCATGCGCCCATGGCCTCATGAGCGGAATAGAACACCTCCCCGCGTGCCTGTTCTCCACCTTTAAATAGCGGGTCGTCTGCTCCGCATACCAGCAGGATGGAGAGATTCGGGCGGTTTTTTGGAACAGGGGGCCTGTTGATCATTGCGCCGCGCATAGGAGCAATCGCGGCAAATAAATCGGTCTCCATCGCGAGGCGGAAACAGAAAATGGCACCGCTTGATCCTCCCGTTGCAAAGAGAAGGGATTTGTCGATTGATGCGTTTTCATTCAGGTGTTTAACACTCTTGCGGACAAAGCCCACGTCGTCCGTATTACTTATTCGGTGCCTTGCGAAGCCGTTCCACCCGGTGATTCCACGTTTGTTGCTGATTCCCTGAGGGCTGACACTGATAAAGTCATGTTTCCTTACAGCGTTCTCGAGCTGGCGATGGTATCCTTCCTTCGGTCCTCCTGCGCCATGGAAGCCGAAGACCACGGGATATTTCTTTTTAGGGTCGTATTTTTCAGGGAGGCGAACGAGCATTTCGCGTAGATGTCCGTCATGATTGAGCTTTACCAGGTTAGTACCTGGCTTTAGCTCCCCGGCAAATGCCATCGCGGGCAGGTAGAGGGATATGGCCGTTAGTTTAAGTGTCATTTGAGCTGGGTTTTTGGATACCCAAGCAGCCAATCGACGATCCTGTGTGCAAGCTCAGTTGAGTTGCCGCGTGATTTCAGGACAGGCAGATGCCCGGTCAGGTTCATGGTCCACAGTTCAGTCGCTGCACGACCACCGCTCATCCGTGTTATGTCTGTTTCCTTTCCCGGGATGAGGGCAGCGAAGTTAAATGCGGAATCCTGTGTGTTTTCCCTTTTGGTGTGTGAGTTATAGGTGCCCCAGATCTCGAGTGTTTCCTCCGCACCGGGATACGGCGCGGAGATAAACCCGCCGGCGTATCCGATGACAGGGTCAACGGTGCCGTGGATCTGAAGGGTATGGACCGGCTCGGAGGGAATGCAGTGGCCGGGATTATTGTAAGTGGCTCCGGCAATGCTGGCAATGCCGGCAATGAGATTCGCATGCCGGCACGCCATGCGGTATCCCATGAACCCGCCATTGGAGTAGCCGATAATATAGATGCGCCTGCGGTCAAGACTAAGCTTGCTTGAAATTCCACTGATCAATGCCTCAAGATAACTCTCATCGTCAACGGTTCCCTCTATTCCGCAACAGGCATCCGTGGCGTTCCAGAACCTGGCACCGATCGCGTCGCGGGTGCCATTGGGAGTCACATAGAAGAAGCGTTTCGTCTCGACGAGCGGAAGTAATTCCAGCCAGTCCTCCAGTATCTGGGCAGAGAAGGTGTACGCGTGTAACCCGATTATGAGTGGCAGCGGTTCATCCGCTTTATATGTTGATGGAACGTGGACCATTACTGACCTTTCGCCTTGCCATGGGTCAAGGATCCTGAGCAGGCGCGTTGTTGCGGTGGCTTCGCTGTGGGGAGATTTCCTAGCAACAGGTTGCCATTCCTGTGAATCATTGAAATGCTGCAGGTAGCCGCCCCCTGTCCAGTCGATTTCGATTTTGCCCGGGC
>JAPYUT010000032.1 GCA_029940475.1 Verrucomicrobiales bacterium
ATCCTGGAGAGCCGCAGAAGCCTCGAGTGCGCTTGTCTCCTCACCCAGTATGAGGGGAACGATGGCTGCAACCGGCATTTGGATTTCTAGTTGCTTGCATAGCAGGGCGACATTGCCTGTCAGAATCTCGCGGCGGTGATCACCTGTGGCACTCTCGATGATGCGAAGGCCGGCCAATGCAGCAGCGGCTTGCGCATGTGGCGGAGCTGTTGAGTAGATAAAGCTTCTTGCCTTGTTAACGATCAGATCAATCCATTGAGATGATGCCGCCACCACTCCGCCGGCTGATCCGGCAGCCTTGCCGAATGTGGCCATGAGAAAATCCACTGATTCGGATTTGCCTGTTTGATGTGAGAGTCCGCGACCACATGGACCCAGTATCCCGAGCGCATGAGCCTCGTCTACTAAGAGGAGGGCACCGAAGCGGGTTTTAAGGTCAATGATCCCGGGGAGAGGAGAGGCATCTCCATCCATGCTGAACACGGACTCGGTGATAATGACCACCCGGGAATCGTCCGGGGATTCTTCGCAAGTAGACATCAGGAGCCGTTCGAGTTTTTCCAGGTTGTTGTGGGGAAAGACACGGATAGTCGCTCCACTGAGTCGCGCACCATCAATCAGGCATGCGTGGCAACGTTTATCGAGGATCACGGTATCTCCTTTTTTTATTATAGCGACAAGGGTTCCAACAGCAGCAGAGTAGCCGCTAGCAAAGTATAATGCTGCCTCGGTGCCGAAAAATTCAGCGGCTTTGGATTCGAGGTCTCGATGGGCGGAGGATCCACCACAGAGCATTCTGGAAGCTGCCGATCCAACGCCGAATTTCTCGATGGCTGCAGTTGCGGCTGATTTAAGCTCGGGACTTTTAGCGAGTCCCAGATAGTCGTTGGAAGAAAAATTCAGCAAGCAATCGGAGGGCGAAGTAAATTCTCCTTTATTCCCGGTTCTTGCGTGACCGAGCATCCGGTGCAGGTGCTGTTTTTGCAACTGCTCTAGTTCTGACTCGGGTTTCCGCATTGCTACCGGAAAGGTCCTGCCGGTGACCGTGTTAACCTGTTGCGGCGGCATTTTCTACCTCACCGCCCCCTGAATGTCCCAGATGCTGCAGATCTTGCGGCAAATAGGATTTAAAGCGTTTCTTGTCGATTGCTTTCATGTATGCCTCAAAAGGATTGATGATCCCGTCCTTGAGATTGCCCCAGATTGCCTCATCCATGAACTGCATGCCCTCGCTTTTGCCCCCGATAATGACATCGTAGAGCTTCTGGGTTGCACCTTCACGTATGATTGCCGCAACCGCGGAGTTTGAGACCATGATCTCGTTCACGGCAACCCGGCCTGGCTTGTCAGCACGCTTACATAAAAGCTGAGCTACCACCCCGCGCAGAGAAGCGGCCAGCATTGTCCGGATTTGACTCTGTTGATCGGCGGGGAACACGTCAATGAGACGGTCTACGGTTTTCCGGGCATTGTTGGTGTGGAGGGTTCCAAATACAAGAAGGCCGGTTTCTGCTGCAGTAAGTGCCAGTGAGATGGTTTCAAGGTCACGCATTTCCCCCACCAGAACAATATCGGCATCTTCTCTAAGCGCTGCGCGCAGGCCATCGGCGAAGCTTGGTGTCTGGATGGGGACTTCGCGTTGGGTAATAATAGATTGCTTGTTACTGTGGACAAATTCGATCGGTTCTTCAACGGTGACGATATGTCGTGAGAAATTAATGTTAATGTAGTCAATCAGTGCGGCAAGCGTGGTTGATTTTCCGGAACCAGTCGGTCCAGTGACAAGCACCAGACCACTGCGGATATGTCCAAATTGTTTCACGACTTCCGGGATGCCGAGCTGCTCGAGAGAGGATATTTTTGTTGGGATAAGGCGAAATACACAAGCATAGCCGTGACTTTGCTTGAGGTAGTTGCAGCGGAAGCGCGATTCCTCGTCCATTTCATAGGCGAAGTCGAGGTCACCGCCGGTTTCGTATATGTCCCAGGCTTTGTCAGTAGTGATTTCGCGCATCATTGAACCAAGCGCATCACCGGTAAGAACGGGTTCGTTTTGAATCGCACTGATTGACCCGTGTATCCTTATCTTTGGAGGTTGCCCCTGACTGAGGTGCAGATCCGACCCCCCGTTGTCCACGAGGTGTTTGAAGTAGCGGTCAATTTGGTGATCCATCGGGACTGGGGAGAGTTACATCTCGAAGTGTTTCGTCATGTTTGTCTTGTCAAAACAGCGGGCCAAGGTCTCTTCCTGGCTGATTGCTCCGATATTGTAGAGGTTTTTCAAGGAATCATCCATGGTGATCATTCCCACAGCCTTGCCGGTTTGCATGATTCCTGGCAACATGAATGTTTTTCCTTCCCGGATACAGTTGGCTACTGCCGGAGTGTTCATCAGCAGTTCAAGTGCCAGAGCCCGACCGTTGCCATCTACCCGCGGGATCAGTTGTTGCGAAATGACTCCGCGCAATGATTCACTGACCATTATGCGGATTTGCGCACGCTGGTCATTAGGGAATACGTCGAGCACCCGGTCGAGTGTTCGTGCAGCGTTCCCTGTGTGCAGGGTGGCAAGCACGAGGTGACCGGTTTCAGCAGCGGTAATTGCAAGCGAAATTGTTTCGAGATCTCGCATCTCTCCAACCATGATTACATCAGGATCCTCTCTCAACGAACCGCGCAGAGCTGCCCCGAAGGACTGGGTATGGGTATGTACCTCGCGCTGATTGACGTGACAGTTCTTTGATTGGAAGATGTATTCAATGGGATCCTCAAGAGTTATGATATGATCAGTGCGTTCGAGGTTAATATGGTCAATAAGTGCCGCGAGCGTCGTGGACTTTCCGCTTCCGACTGATCCGGTGACCAGCACGATACCGTTTTGATACTGGGTCAGCGGCTTAATTGTCTGAGGCAGTCCGAGCTCGTCGAGAGTTCGAACTGAGGTGTTGATTATTCGAAAGCAAAGGTCATAGCCAAGTCTTTGTTTCACCACGGAGGCACGGAATCGGCCAAGGTCATTCTGGTAGGCGAAGTCGACATCCCCTTTTTCCGCGAGTTGTTGTTTTTGCTTTTCGCCGAGGAATCCCATGGCAAGGCGTTCAGTGTCCTCTGCCGTGAGTGCCTGAGCGTTTTCCCAGATAGCCTGAAGTGTACCGTACCGACGCCAGGAAGGTTTGGCGGTGGTGGCAAGGTGAATATCCGAACAATCGTATTGTTGGCCAAATTTCAGGTATTCGTCGACATGAGAGAGTGTTTCGACTTCCTGAGTTTCAGTGAGGGTAGCTTCCGCCATAGGTGGGGCGCATATTGTGGCATTGGAACCCGGATTCGTCCAGTTACTTAAAGACTTTCCAAATTACATCAGCAAAATACCTTCCAAGAGGCGGCAGGGCACCGTATAGGCCTTTTTCAGTATTCCGCGAAGGATTCCCTGCTTGATTTATTAGCCATTTTATCCACCTGAAGACGGTGCTCCTGATACCTGGTATATGACTTTTTCTTCTGGATGACTTGCGCAGTAGAATAACGATGGTCAGTCCTGCCAGAACTGCCGCTGAAGTCAGCTTGTATGGATTGCCGGCAAGGTAGCGGCGAATGTTTTTTGAAATTCCCCCGGATTCGGGAATTTCAAAGACATTTCGCGTAAGTAACTGGCGATGTCGCTCAATATTAGCGATCAGGGATTGTTCTTCAGTTTGTCCTTGATGCTTTGGAGCCATTTTCGGTCACGGTTGATTTCGGCCAGAGAATTTCGGAAAAAGCGGGATCGGCGACTGCGCATACGTGCTGCCAGTAGGCACAGCCCCCCCGTGAAAATGTGAATTCCACCTATTATCGCCAGAGCGGGTTCAATGTGTCCGTCGAACCATCGGGAGGATATCAACCGAATGCCAAGCCAGAGCAGTAATGAATAACCGCTGGTGAATGCAATGATTCCAACAACAGTCAGCGACCCAATTTTTCGTAGACTGGATCCGGCACTCTGTGCTTCCAGTTTTATCAGCCGGGCACGGTCGCGTACAAGTTCGAATACTGATTGAATGATTGATTTCACTAAGCTGCCAATTTATTATTTGCGGCTTTCTGGTTCGGTTATCTGCAGGAATTCGATCGGATGCGGAAATGGCAAACCGATGCTAGGACTTGAGGAGAAGTCCCAGTATGAAGCCGGCTCCTGCTGCCGTGAGTATTGCGGTTGTGGGGTTTTTCCGTGCCCATTCTTCTCCTTCACGGTGCAGTTCCTTGAATTTGTTCTGAAGATCCTCCCATGTTGCGTTTTCGGTATTATCCTGAGGACTATTATCAGGCTCTCCGGTTGAGGACTGGAATGTTTTGAACCCGGCTTCCGCGGCTTTTTGAAGCCGCCTGACATTATGGCTGGCCGCTTGCTTTAGACGTTCTGCTGCCTCTAGTGTCTGGGAGGGACCGGGTTGTGGCTCTTCAAACGGGTCGGGGAAGGCATTTTCAGAGGTTTGAATGTTTTGTTCTGCGTTCATAATCTATATTGGACTGAGGCTGTTGGGTTAGCGGCCAAGTTGAGAGGCGGGCGTTTTTTGCATGTTGATGCGTCCACGGGAGAAATCATAGGGCTTTAATTCGACCATGACCAGATCCCCTTTTTGGAAAGCGTGTTGGGATGGCAAATGCTTTGGAGTGTGGACATGAATGGACTTACCGTTAGGTAGGCTCGCCAAGTAGGTCGTCATGTCAATACTTTCAATGATTTGTGCCGTAGTGGGTATAGGCGATTGAGGGGAAAATCCGTTGTCAGCTGTCATATTTAATCTGCGCATTGCTACCTCCGGCATAAGGGGCACTGAAGCGGTGACGGGGTTGATGAATTGGGAAATACAGAGGCCGGTGAAGGCGGATACGGCGCAGGATTACAAGAGCTATCACCAAGGAAATAATACAGCCGGTAATTATACTTAGAATACGGATTAAATTCCAGTCAAGCTTGGCTGCCAGTAAATCCCATTGACTGGTTGTTTTTTTTGTATTGCTGCGTTCATAAAGTCGTCCTTTCACTTGAGCTTGAAGTGGCGGTGAAAGATTGCGCGCAGGGACGGTCAGGTTTGGCTGGGGGGGGGATCCCCGGTAGAGCTCCGTAAAAATCTTGAGTGCGGGAGCGAGGGCTGCTGCCGTTGCTTTGAGGGCTTCAAGTTGATCCGGTTGATCGTCGGCCAGGTGGAGGGCGGCGTTGCCCAGTTTTAAGAGTTCGCTTCTAGTAGCCGGAGTGAGATTGCGCCCGGCAAGAATCACGAAAATTTTTGGTAGCGGGGTGTTCACGCATAATATCAGAGCACTGAACCGTGCTTGGTTAGCGGTCCAGCGGCGCAGAAGCTCGTTGCCGTAGAGATCGGCAGGAACAGGAAGTTTTCCTTTCTTGATGACAAGGTAAGTGGGAGCATCCTGCATCTTGGTCAAGGATTGCTCAAGGTCTGATTTATCCCCGGGAGAGAATCTGGCAGGTTCATCAATAACGAATGATCTTGGATTTCTAGGGACATCAGTGACAGATAATTTTCCTGCCGGAGGAGTCAGTTCGAAGTCGAGAACAATCGTCTCGGCATTTACATCTTTGGGTGTGCTCATAAAGAGCAATGCGAAAAACGCTAGTATTGAATAATTTTGAGCGTTCATGATCGGCCTGTTGCAATGAGTTTTGAGGGACGTTCCTGTTGAGGTGAAAGTTGCGCTTTGATAGGGGGTAATGTTTCCTTGCGGGATTTTTCGCTAATAGCGCATGTCTCCTTCGTGGTGTTGCGGTGTCGAAGATGGAAGCGGCGATCGTAGGCGGCGGCGGCTTCTTCGTGAATGGAAACCAGCTTTTTCCTGATGATGTTAATCCACTTGATGCTGCCCTCAACATAACCGCCACGGATGTAGCTATCCTTGGCTTCGTGTAATGCTTTGGAGAGGGTTACGTCATCCAGGAAACAATCAAGCCCGTAGCCGACGGATGTGGAAACGGTTTCATTGTTCCTGTCGACAAGCATCAGCAGGTGATGCAGACGGCGTTTGGCTTGAAGCTCAGATGTAGGGGGACATCGATTTAGTAACCAATATCCGAACTGGCGCCCGTCGACACCATTTGGCAGAAGCGCGACACAGAAGGATACGGTAATTTGAGGAAAGCGTTTTTCGAGGCGGGCGATTGTCTTGGATAAACGTTTTTTGCCACGGGTATCAATGGCATTATCTGAATCCATCATCCGGGTGAGTGGTGGTGGCTTGAAAGGAAAACGAGCCATGCAGATGTGCGCATTGAAGCCACAGTGCGGGCAGGTATTCGAGGCGGTGTTTAACGTTGCGTTGCACCCCGGGCAGTGGAATTTGCTTGGATTAAAGACGTCGTCTGGAGCCAGCATTTGTGAATGGGGATAATACACTGAATTATTTAAGGTTTCTTAATGTCCAGGTAAAGCTCGAAATCTCTTTAGCTAAATAACTTTTTATGGAAAATATAAAATTACGCGAAACAGATTGTTTCTGTGGTGTTCCGGGAGGAACAATTGCGTATTTTTAGGATGACGTTCGGTGATCTCTTTCAAGAGCTCAATGGAACGCCGCCCCTTAGAGTTATTATCCCGCCGTTCTGGTTCAAGAGGCTTCACACCTTGAGAAGCTGGATTTCCTGCAACGGGGCAAGGAGAGAAAATCTTGCCGAGAATAGGAAACCAAGGGCAAGGAAATCAGGAGGATTAAGGGTGGCGAGATGAGGTAATTTCGCTTATTCAAGGGCAATTGCCCTTAGGCGAAAAAACTGATCTGCCGTTGTTGGAGAGAGGGTAAGATTCAGCGTTTCGGTGAGGCTGTCGACCGGATTACCTGTTTCCGGGGAGATAATAACCGGCGTCCATGAGTCGAATTCGAGCGTTGGGGATGATTCCACGAACAGTTTGCTGAATTGCAGTTCTCGATTGCGCGTAAAGCTCAGGTTGATAGTACCCTCGGCGGTGTGGTTGATTGCCAGCGGTTGAGGATCGGGTTTTGTCGGGTCGGTATTGAGTGCGTGTTCAAGCAATAGTGAGAGGCCGTCGTGATCGGTGTCCCCATGGGATGCATTGAGTTCGCTGAAGAACAGATATTCCCAGTCGTCAGCAATGCCATCCCCATCAAGGTCGGTGACTTGTGGACCCGGTAAGGGAATGTCAAGAGCGGGGTTGATGTCAAGGAGCAGGGCGCCGCGGTGTTTCGCGGCTTCACGAAAATCGCAGTGTGCCTGTCCAATATAGCCGTCATCTCCGCCAAGGAATGCTTCAAGCCATCCGCTTGTAAGCAGGTCGCTGCCAAATATGCCGTCTATTAACGGATGAATTTCAAGGACAATACCCTGAACGTTTTTCCAGATGAGATCAGTGCCTTCGCCGGTAGGTATGGCAATATCCCCAAAGTCGAGGATGGGTACGGTAACTGCTCCTCCGATGCCTCCGATTTCCGTGAAGGTGACTGCTTCATTCTCAAAATTTCCGTCGCCGTCGCGATCCAGTCCCAGCGCGAATGCAAAATGCTCGGAGAGGATACTGATCTGTCCGCCGGTATCAAGGAGCAGACGCCCGCGGCGCTTGGCCGTTGGGGCATGAACGATTGCCGTCATGAACGGGATGCCGGTTGCAGTGGTAGGCGGATCGGGTTCGGCAATGGGGAAATCGATCAGTTGCAGGGGAATCGTGTATCGGTGCCCTTTGCTCTCGGGGATAAAATCGGTGAATGCCACGCCGACAAACGCAGAGAATATGTCGTCGCCGCCGAATCCGGTGAAGTCCATGCTGACCACCCTGCCGGCCATCCCGGGCATGCCGACAATACCGCCGAATGAACCAAAATTGGAAGAGGGATTGGAGAGTGCCCTGACTCCTTCAAGAGTTTGAACTTGTCCTGAAGTCCCCGCAAAATTCAGCTGGTAGGGTTTGGACACATCGAAGGCGGTGAAACCGCTTACTCCCTGCTCAATGATTTGTGCGTTGGTCTGGTAGCCGTTTAGCTTGAGTTCGGAAAGAGCGTTTCCGGCGATGAGGATTCGCTCGGCTCCGGTATCCAGCAGGAAGCTGTTGGCAAGGTCAGGGCCGAGTGATGTTCCGTTGCCGTCGGCAAACTCGACAGCAACCCTTGGCTGGTCGAGAGCGAGACCATCGGAATTGCCGAGTTCGACGAACGGGCGACTGTAAGCCGATAATACTGCGATGAGCAATATTCCCAAGCTGAGGGGAGGAATTTGCATCCCGCAATGATAGTGCTCATATGCCAGGAAATCCAGCATTCTCGTTGGTATGGACTGGCAATAAAACACCGATAAAGAAGAGGCTTATTAATACTATTCATAGGAACAGTACAAACAGGAATGCTCATGCTTAGAGGGATTTGACGACATCGAACACTCGAGATACGGCGATTGGATCGAAAATGAGCTTGGTATAGACCGTTTCTCCGTGGACAAATCGAACTTGTAGCCCTTAACTTATTTGCATGAAAAATTGTATCGCCATTAGAGCCGCGTTGTTTTTTGTCGTGGCGTTGAGTTTTCTTGCCTTAGGGGCAACGGATGCCGCGGAAATGCGCACCTGGACCAATCTTAAGGGGCAGAAGCTAAAGGGGCAGTTACTCAGTGCCGATACGGAAAATGTGCGCTTGCGACTTGAGAGTGGTCGCGACGTCACGATTCCGCGTAAGACTTTGAGCATAGGGGATCTGCAATTCATCAAGGAATATGGCGGAGGAGGTGAGAGTCCCGTTGACCCCAAGGCCAAGATCACTGTCCCGGAGAAGACGATGAAATTCGACTCCAAGACGATTACCCGCCGGGATAGCGACGGCGATGGACGTGATGACAAGTTCATATTTCCCGATGGTTATTCCCTGAGATTTGATATGGTCGAGACCGAGCATTTTCTGGTCATGTCGAGCGGCAGTGTGCGTGGCAAGGATACTGCACAACTTGCCGAGCGACTGTGGTATGGCATGAATTTCCAGCATCCCGGATTTGCCGCCAAGTGGGGGGATGAGAAGATGGCGATTTTTCTCTGCGGTGAGGATGAAGATTATAAAATTCTCGGACAGTATTGCGTTGACTTGATTGCTCAGGGAGGAAACGCGCAAGCAGCCTCCAATACAGCAAAAACCTGGCCGGCATCTTCAGGTTCAACCCTCAGGCTGGGCAATGACCTGGCTGACGAGTATGGCGTAATGATGCGTGCGCGAGCCTTTAAGGCTTCCGATAAACGCCGTTTCAAGCGTGGTGTGTGGAATCCCTTTCCGGCACACTGCATAGCGGGGGACGTTCTTGGCGTCCAGATGGGAGGTTCAGGCGGCGGTGCCGGCTCGGAGGGTTATTTCGCGATTACTACCGGGCATAGTTACTACAAGGAGATTCAACTTACTGATGAGACAGTGACATCGATGATTGATGCCAATACCTACGAGTCTGACGAGTTGGTCAAGGCGGGTGGGTTTGACGATGGGCGAAAGTGGGCGCGCACCCTGCGCGACCTGGTCAAGAAAGGCAAGGTTGTTCCAAGTATTGCGCAGCTCTATCGTACCGAGAGCGCGATGCAGCTCACTCCTGAGTTGACTGTCTCGATGTATGGCTTTGCCCGTTACATGCAGAGCACTCCTGATCGCCTCGCCAAGTTTTCCAAGGCGATGGACCTTGTCGACACCAGCAGGGCTGTTCCGGTGGCCCAGGAACTGGCAAAGATCTTCGGGTTTGAGACCGTCAAGGAGTTTGAGGATGACTGGATTACCTACCTGAAATCAACGGCTTTCAAGTAAGGCGGATTACAGGATCCTTATCCCTTAAGTTCAATAAGCAGGCGGCTTTGCCGTTGTTAGGAATCGGACTGAAGGAATATTTTCTTTTCGCGGTAGGTGATGACCGCATCAGTCTCGCGCATGAAGTCGGCCCCGAAGATCGCGCCATATTCGCGGTTGCCACCGAGTTGCTTGAAGAGATCAATAGATAGAAGGCGCCGGTTCTCAAACAGGACGCGTCCCAGCTTGAGCTTGGGAACCTGAGTGATTGCTGCCGGGGCCTTGCCGCCGATGCCATAGACAGTTTGATCCATCGGACCAACCACACAACCGCATTCCTTTGCCCAGTCAACATGCAGGACGGAACTGCCTGCGCCGGTATCGATCATGAAGCGGGTTTCCTTGTCATTGAGTTCACCGTCAACAAAGATATGATTGCCCCGCCTCTTGTATTCGAAGCTCTGGTATTTGCGTAACTCAAGGATATCCTGCGCGGTTAGTCCGCTGCACTGGCGCAGAAATATTTCCCTTTCCGGGCTCCAGTCACTGACATACTTGGCATCATCATCGCTTAGTCTGCCGACGGGCAATAGCAGCGGCTTGGTTTTTCCCTCAATCTTCAGTTCCACGGAAGTGGCGTTCTTCTTGGCGACTTTACCCTTGTAGGTTTTGCGATCCTTGGTCTTAAAGAAGCGGTATTCCGGGACTTCTACAGCCTTGGCTTCACCATCATCATCCAGAAGGTCGGGTCGGAAGAAGATGCGACCTTCTTTGTATGAGATGACAGCACGCATGCGGCTCATGAACTCGGCACCGAGAATTGCGTCGTGGTCCTTGCGTGCGCCGGGGATATCCTTGAACAGGTCGGCGGAGATCAGTACCAGATCTTTCATGAAGGCCTGCCCGAGCCGGATTTCGGGCACTTCAGTTTTGGCAGCCGGTGCGTCTCCACCGATGCCGTGGATTACCTGGTCCATCGGCCCGACCTTGCAGCCCTTGGCCTTGGCGGATTCAATGTGAAGGATGGTTGAATGTGCGCCGGTGTCGATCATGAATTGGGATTTGTGGCCGTTGAGCTCGCCATCGACAAATATATGGTTGCCCTTGATCTTGAACTTGAAGCTCTCATAACCGCGGATCTCAAGAAGTTCGCGGATGGTGAGGGTCTTGCATTGACTGAGGAACAACTCCTTTTCCTTGTCCCATTTCCTGACGTATTGCTGATCAGCTTCACTCAGCTTGTCATATGAGAGGGTGGCCGTTTTACCGCTCGGGAGCTTGAGGGTCAGGGTGTCATCGGTCTTGTCGATCAACAGGGCTTTAATGACTTTACCGTTGGAACTGGTAAATTCACGGTATTCCGGCTCGTTGCTTTTACGCGGGATCAGTTGACCGAAAGCGGACGCAGTGAAGCAGGCTAGGGTGGCGAGAAGGGTAAGCAAGGGGAGTGGTCTGGGTCTCATTGTGGTGAAAAGTAGGAGATAATTGCCCTTAGGTCAGGCAAAAACAGATCTCTTTTGAAGAGATATGCGTCACCGGTGATTGCGATTGTTCAAAAACCCATGTAGAACCGGGTTTACTATCGACCTTCTGTCTAATCAAAGCTTACTCTAGTGGGTGATCTTTCCCCTGCAAAATAGATCCTCCCGGTGTTTTTTTGCCGTTATCCTGCTGATATCGACGGCTCATTTAAGGGCGCAAGATGCCGGGGCGGCTGTTGCTGCGGGTGACAGGACGATGAGCGAGTTGCTTGGGGAGGCGCAAAGTGCCTTTGACTCGCGGAATTACGACAGGGCAGATAATCTTTTTACCGAGTTCGCAGAAACCTATCGTGATGAGCCGCAGGTGGCCAAGGCTTTCGCCCGCATCAAGCCCCTAAGGGCGCTATCTAAACTGCGACTCAAGAAGTTCAAGTCGGCACTGCCACTGGTGGAGGATGTTCTCAATGACAGGGAAACATCGCCTGAGATCAGGGACCAACTGGCATTCTGGCGGGGACTCTGCCTTATGCAGGGCAGGGAATACCAATCCGCGCAGGCAGCTTTCGGTGAGTTTTATCGTGATCGTAAACTGCGTAATGATCAGCGCGCCAGGTGCCATGAGGCGCTGCTTCTTTTTGGGGTATGCGATACCCTGATGGGTGAGCATGCTGACGCGGCAGATTTTTTCAGTTGGCAGATGCCGCGCCTGCGGCGCGAATCGAAGGAGGCGGCAGCACGGGCAACGGTAATGTTGCTGTATTCACTGCTTGAGAGTGATAATCTGGATCTGGCCTTACAATTCGTGCTGGAGCAGTATGCGGATATTGGCGAGGTAACGCAGATCATTTCCTTCCAGAGCCTCACCCTTGAACTAGGGTCCCGGTTTCTGTCTGCCGGCCAATACTATAATGCGATCATCTGCCTACAGCGTGTCTGGAAGCGTGAACGCCTTATTGAACATCAGAGCGAACTGCTTGCGGACCTTGACCGGAAACTGGAAATTCTCCGCGCGAGAGGGCTGGAGGAGTTCATTTTTCAGTATGATGGCATGCGGCGCAGGGTCGCAGCGGAACTGGACAGCTTCAGGAAGGTTGCTGACTTTGATGCAGCCTTACGCTTCCGTTTAGCTGATGCATTCCGGCAATTGGGAAGGTATCGTGAAGCGGCTCTGGTCCTTGAGGACATGCTGGCAAGTGCGACTCCGGGTGAAGTGGCAGCCGGGGCGACCCTGACACTGATCCAGTGCTGGATGGAAATCTCACGCTGGTCAAAGTCGGTGACCGCGGCAGATGTGTTTGTGGAGCAGTTTGGTGAGTTTACTGCAATGCTTCCGGAGGTGCTGATGTTACGCAACCGTTCGCTGCATAACTGGGGTAAGCATGATCTTGCCCTTGAGGGATTTCGCAGTATTTACCGTCGATTCCCGCAATCAGGCGTTGCGGGCAAGGCGCTTTTCATGCAGGGGATAGTGTTGCTTAAACTGGAGCGCAACGATGAGGCAATAGCTCTCTTTGAAGATATGCGCCGGGAGTTGCCCAATCACCCGCTGGCGGAAGATGCCTTCTACTGGCAGGGAATGGCTTACTCATTTGCCGGCGGGTATGAACTGGCAAGGGATCATCTTGGCGGGTATCTCAATGAATATCCGCAGGGCCGTTATCGGCCGGATGCTGCATTTCGTTGTGCATTCGCGACCTTCTCGATGGCGGATTACCCTGCTGCTAATTCTCAACTGCGTGAGTATCTCGGGCATTATGAGGGGGACGCATATAATGATGAGGCACGGTTATTGCTGGGAGATAGTTTGTTGGCGGTCGGAGAGATTGATACCGGGGTTGCAAGTTACATGGGGATTAGCCCCTCCTCAGAGCGTTTCTTCGAGGAGAGTCGCTTTAAGATTGGAAAAGTCATGAAGCTTCAGGGGAGATTTGCCGATATGCGTGCGCACTTCAGCCGGTTTATTGCCTCTTATCCCGATAGCAACAGGATGGCGGAGGCAGTTTACTGGATCGGTTGGGCGCACAAGGCCGAGGGCGATGAGCTTGCCGCACGCGGGGTTTATCAGGATGTGCTCCGTGTTCATGGTGATCGGCATGAACTCTTTGGTATCGCTGATGTATTAGACGGCTTGCGAAAACTTTATTCCCCGGAGAAGCGGCAAGACTACGTGTTTGAGATGGGAAGGCTGGTATCGGAGGCGAAATTACAGCAGCAGAGCACTCTTGAATTACACGCCAGGTGGGCTGCTGCACGTGCCGAGCCGATTGGATCGGCGAGTTATCGTCTTTCATTTGCGATGGCAGCCAGGCTTTGCGATCCGAAAATTCACAATCCCCGTATTTTAGCTGATTGTGCGGATTATCTGTTAGCTAAGGAGGACCTTGATAAGGCGGACAATCTCTATTCCGGTCTCAGGAAATGGAACCCCCGTTGCGTTGAGCGTGATCGTGTGTATCTCGGTCGTGCAAGTATTGCGTTGAGCAGGGGCAATCCTGAGCAGGCATTGCAGTTTCTCCGCAGGATTGAAGAGGAGACTCCCTATTCAGGGAAACGCGCTGATGCCGATTTGATCATTTCCGGAATTTTTTCCGGGCGCGGGGAGAATGACGCGGCGCTTGATGTGCTCGATAAACTTCTTTCTGACAAGGGGATTGCAAGTTCATCGAAAGCTGAGGCTCTCTTTCGCTCAGCAGAGATACTTACCGCCAAGGGTGACAAGTTAAAGGCGACTGCCTATTTTGAGAGAGTGTATGTGGTCTACGGGAAGTTTCGTAACCTGGTTGCCAAGTCATACCTGAGGCGCGGTGAACTGCTTGAGGAACTCGGGCGGGCCCGGGAGGCTGTTGAGGTATACCGGGCGCTGCTGGCACGGGATGATCTTAGTGGTATGGCGGAACATGGCGCTGCACGCAGGCGTTTGGCTGAGATGGAGGAGGGTGCAGATGCGTAGTCTCAGGTGGATAGCCGTATTACTGACCATTGGGAATGTGTGCGGGCAGGACATTGTGCATATCAAGCAGGGCGGGGCATTGCGCGGGAAGATCCTTGAACTGAATAAAGTTCAGCTCCGGATCCGTATTCCTTTGGCCGGCGGAGCCGGCAGCAGCACCAGGTTACTGCAGATGGAGCAGGTCAGGATGATTGATTTTGGCCCGGCTAAAGGGGAATTACAATTGATTGCCGCCGGGCAAAAGGCTCCGAGGGAGGAACTTGCGAACCTGTGGAATAGTCAACGGGGATATCTTGGATTGCCTAATTCAAACGCCGGGGGCATAGGGCTGCAGCTTGCCGGGATATTTTTGGCGACCAGTGAGCGGATTGATCATGTCAAGGCCCGTAACCTGTATGCGATTATCGAGAAGCAAGACTGGGAATTAAAGCGGAGGGCATTGGCCAAACGGGGACGGCTCAATGCTTTGATCAAGCTTGGTATTGCGGAGGAGGTCATTGCAGAGGCCAGGATCATTGCAGCAGAGGATAATGATCCCGGGTTATTGCTTGATGCCAGGCATGTAATCGCTCTCGCTGAGTTTGATGGATTTTCCAAGTTGATTGCCGATAACCCGAAGTGGATTGATGACGACACCATTCGTGGGGAGATTGAGGACCGTTATAACAAGCTGATTGATCATTTCCTTGAGCCATTCCTGTTTTATGGCACGGAGTCTGTCGCGGCGGCACGGGGATTGTGGCACGCGGCAAAGACATACGAGCTCATCGGGCAGGAGGAGCGGGTTGTTGAGTGCCTGACTGACATTAAAAAACTTTACCCGCAGGTGAGCAGTGAATATCCGCTCGCGGCGATGATTAAAAAACTTTCAACTGAAAAATGACTAAAATGCCAATAAAAAGACATGAACTGCTGACAATGATGAGGCCGATTCTCTACGTATTGATTGTTTTCCTGTTTGCCCAGTGGTGGTTAACGGATTTTGTGGCCGCTCAGGTTCCTGATCAGTCAGGAAATACTTCCACACAGCAGAGCGATGAGATTACCGTCCTGTCAGTCTATAAGTCCGGGGGATGGGTAATGCATATACTGCTATTGTGCTCGGTCGCTACCATTGCTGTAATTGTCTATTGCTTCATCCGTCTTTCGGCGAAGAAAATGTGTCCGGAAGGGATTAACGATTCAATGATCAGGCTCATGCAGTCGCGCGATGTGGGCGGGGCTTATGCGCTGTGCAATGAGAATACCAACAGTTTTTCCAATGTGCTCTCCGCCGCGCTGCTTAAAGTGAACTTTGAGAGAGACAGGGCGAATAAGGACTCAATGGATCAGGCGGCAGGAGAGGAACTTGATTATGAGGAAACCTCGCAGATGCAATGGGTCAATTACCTTAACGTATTTGCAACGATCGCGCCGATGATAGGCTTGTTCGGTACTGTGTTGGGAATGATGCAGAGTTTCGGTGACCTGAGTGCCGGGAAATCTGAACCTGCAGACCTCGCCGGTGGCATCAACTCGGCGATGGGGACGACGGCTGGCGGCCTTTTTGTGGGAATTCCGGCAATGTTCTTCTACTTTTTCTTCCGCAACAGGCTGATGGGAATCATGTCGCTGATCCAGAAGCGTGCCAGTTTTGCACTCGATGTCCTCTCGGGTGAAGTCAGGATTTCCGAGGAGGGAGCTCCTGAAGGATAGGTGCCGGGAAGTCACGGGGGTCGGCGATCGAGATCATAGAGCAAATGACACAGCGAAGACAGAGAAAGGATGAGGTGGTGAGCTTTCAGATCACCCCGATGATTGACATGACCTTTCTGTTGCTGATTTTTTTTATGGTGACCTCGAAACTTTCCAAGGAACAGGTCAAGATTGACATCAGCCTGCCTACTGCGAGTGCTGCCAGGATTCCTGATGATCTTAGCAATCGGGATGTCATCAATGTTGACGGGGAAGGTAACTTTTATATTGCCAATGCGCCGGCAACCAAGGAACAGCTGAAACTTCATCTAATGGCTCGCTTCAAGGCCGCTCCACCGTTGAAGATTTATTACCGGGCAGATAAAGATACGCCTTATGAGGTAACGGAGGGATTCATGAAATTAGCAGCGGAGGCCGGTGCGCTTCAGGTGTTATTTGGAACATACAGGAAATAAGGAAGATGCGCCGCACCAAGAAACATGATGAGACGGTAGACATGCCGATGGGACCAATGATTGACATGGTTTTCTTGCTATTGGTGTTTTTCATGGTGACGGCCAAGCCCATCAGGCAGGAGAGTGACCTTGGATTCGGTTTGCCCGGAGCAGTTGCGCAGGAGGATCCTGTCGACATACCTGATGAGCAGAGGATTATTATCCGTGGAGATCTACAGGTGGTTCTTAACGACCTTGAACTGGATGGCCCTGGCAGTGTCGAATTACCCGAGTTGTTTTCTACCCTGGAGCGATTCAAAAAATCCTCTGACTTGAGTGGCAGCAAGGCGATGCTTACTATCGCTCCGGCTAAGAATGTGCCGCATCAGCGCGTGGTTGATGTATTGAATGTATGCGGCAAGGCGCAACTGACCAATGTGACTTTCTCATCGTTTTCCGGAGGAGAGGAAGGCTGATGAGCGAGATTGCCATTAGCGTCAGTGAAGGCAAATCACTGGAGGGCAAGAAGATGTCCGGAAGGCACCGGCGCGGGCTTGTGGTGTCGATTATAATAGGGAGCATTGCCGTTCATTTGGTTGCCCTTGTTATTTTCGGGATATGGGTAATTGCCCGGTATTTTTCAGATCCTCCGGCAGAGTTTGAGGTGCGCGAGATACTCAAGATTGCCCCGCAGAGCAGAGAGCACAAGATGAACATGGCAAAGCACCATGCGCTTGCATCCAAACCGGCATTCTCGGATCGTATCCTTTCCCGGCGGCCAGTGGATTTTGCTTTACCTGACTTGCCTCAGGTTGCCGTTGATCAAATGTTGCCGCTTGATCCGAGTGAACTGATTTCGGACCAGGTGAATTCCTTGATTGGGATCGGTGGTATTGGTGGCGGATTTGGTGATGGTGACGGCGGGAGGAACGGCAGTGGAGATGGGATAAGTTTTTTCGGGATCAAAGACCAGGCGCGCTCGGTCGTTATCATGATCGACGTTTCAGCCTCAATGTTCGGGCGGACCGGCGACTTGGATTATTCTACCGGACGCCTACTGAGAAAAGGCAGGCAACAGAGTTTTCAGAGTATCCGAGAGGAAGCATTCAAGTTGATTGACTCCTTTAAAATTGATATGCGCTTTGGCATTATTCGCTGGTCCGGAAGTGCTCGTTCGTGGCAGGAGAAACTTGTTCCGGCAACCACGGCAAACAAGCTTGCAGCAAGAAAACATATTCAGGAGACCGTGGACGCAAACAGCGCAGGTCCCAGGGGAGGACGCCCGGGAGGAACCCGTCATGATTATGCCCTGCAGGAACTCTTTAAGCTTCGTCCCGAGGTTGCGTTTATGCTGTCCGATGGTAATGCCACTGCGTCGGACCGGGGCGGCAAGGAAATCCCGGCAGCGGAACTGCTTGATATCCTTGAGACGGCCAAGGAAAACTCCCCTACTCTTACCCGGATCCATACCATTTATTATCTTACCGGCAGTGACAAGAGATCCGAGGAGAAGATGTTGCGTTCCCTGAGCCGCAGGACCGGTGGAAAATTTGACAAGGTAAGGGCGGTATTGCGGCGTTAGTTACTCAGGTTTGATAGAATCTGAGCCAGATCAATGAGGTTGAGCTTTCAATTACGCTGAGATTTGCAGATGATCATCCTTCCCGGAAGAGAAGAATGGGCCTTTGTTTCACCATGAAGATTTCGGAATTCAATCATTTTTGAAAGGAGTGGTATTTTACTGACGTTCTTTTCTTACGATGGAGGGGTGATGATAAATAGATAAATAGTTTACAATGCTTTAGGATTTCTTGCGCTTTCGTTCCTTTACGCCTTGACCAAACCTTCTATAGTTACAGCTTCAATTACAGTTTTTTGAAACGATGAAATCAACCGCGGTTATCCTGTGCACAGCCTCTATAGTGATGCTTTTTTCAGGATGCGAAACGACAGATTCAATGAACCGGACGGTCTTCCGTCTGGAAGAGCCACACAATGGCACGGCCTCGCGTTATGGTTATTTGGGCGTTGAGGGAGGTGAAAAAAAACCCCGGAACCGACAAACGGCTCAAGGATCCAGCAGATACGGCGCAGGTGCGGCAGATCCTTCTTCTGCTACATCTGGGCGGGAAATTCCCAACAGGTCAGTAACAGCATCCGGAGCACCTTCGAAGAATCCGGGCTCTTCAGCGGGTTCTAAGGGCAAGAAAACTGACAGCCGGCCTTATGCGGATCCTGTGCCCGGGAAATATGGACGGGTATACAGTCCTTTTGCCAAGGGGAAGGAAGTGGACGTTACCGAGTTTCCTCCTGGGACTCTGGTGCGCTGCCCCTACACGCAGAAGATTTTCAGAGTGCCTTAACCACGGCGTCGAGCCAAAACGGATTTAATGTGGGCAATTACAAACGCCGGGTCATGCGGCATTTAGCAGTTTTAGGACCAGGATTGCTTGGTGGCTCTGTTGCACTTGCAGCACGGGCTTGTGGTGCAGTTGACAGGGTTGGGCTTTGGGCGCGCCGGGGTGAGGCTCTCCCAGAGTTGCGTGCCGGCAAGGTTGCTGATCTTGTTAGCAATGATATTTCCGATGTGCTCAGAGATGCTGACCTTGTTGTCATTGCCACCCCGGTAGGTGCACTTGTTGATTTGCTGGATATGGCCTTACCTCACTTGGCCGAGAACGCGGTGATAACTGATGTCTGCAGTGTGAAGGGCGCAGTTGTCGCGGCGGCAGACGCAGCACTCGCATCGGCATCCAGAAAGGATGTTGCCTTTGTTGGAGCGCATCCGATGGCAGGCTCGGAGCTTACCGGATTTGCACATGCCCGCGCCGACCTTTTTTCCGGAGCAGCCTGTGCAATTACTCCGGGATCCAGTTCCACTGCTTCCGGTGAGCAGAGAGTGAGTGAGTTCTGGAGCAACCTGGGCTGTAAACTGATAAAACTTGATGCTGATCATCATGATGTTCTGGTGGCAAAGATAAGCCATCTTCCTCATCTGTGTGCTTCTGCGCTTGTGCAAACTGCCATGGCAGAGGATACGGCAGCAGTGAAATTGGCCGGGCCTGGATTTCGTGATACCACCAGGATTGCTGCCGGAGCCCCGGAGATGTGGACTGAAATCCTGACTCAGAACCGGGAGGCGGTGTCCGGAGTATTACGCGAACACATTAATCATCTGGACGCAGTGCTTGCAAAGCTACAGGAAAATGACAATGAAGGGCTGTATCGTTTTCTCAATGATGCCAGGAATCACCGGGCTGAACTTCCCCCGCCATCCGGGGCAAAGAACTGAGAAGGAGGGAGCAAATTACCAGCTACTTGATGCAAGGGAAATCCAGCGAACTTCGTGTCCGGCGCGCCAATTACTTTGGCGGTGAAATTTCTGTACCCGGGGACAAGAGTATTTCCCATCGTGCTATCATGCTCGCCTCGCTTTCCAGCGGAGATTGCCGAATTGACGGGTTCCTGCCGAGTGCAGACTGTCTTGCCACGGTTGCCGCCATGCAGTCCCTGGGAGTGAATATTGATGTTCTTGAAGAATCAAATTTGGGACCTGAATGTCTTCTTGTTCATGGTCGCGGGATGGTGACTGGAGTTCCTGCCGGTGATATTGATTGCGGAAATTCAGGAACAACCATGCGGCTTATGTCAGGTATTCTTGCCGGCCAGAGATTCACCAGTCGTCTGGCGGGGGATGAATCGCTTTCGCAAAGACCGATGGGGAGAGTGATTGAACCCTTGTCCGAGATGGGAAGTGTCATAAAGGCAGAGGGAGCAAAAGGCTGTGCTCCACTTGCAATCAGTGGTGGTAAGCTAAAGGGGATCCGCTACGAGCTTCCTGTTGCGAGTGCCCAGGTCAAAAGCGCGGTGTTACTTGCCGGTCTCTTTGCAGAAGGTGAAACCACTGTCGTGCAACCTATTGAGACCCGTGATCATACTGAGCGGATGCTGGATTTATTCCAGGTTAGAACGCGGACTGAAGGCAAGGAGATTTCAATATCTGGTGGTCAGAAACTTGAACCATGTGATTTTGCAGTCCCCGGTGACATTTCCAGTGCCGCATTCTGGGTGGCAGCAGCTTCTGTATTTCCAGGATCTCAACTGAAGATCAGCAGGGTAGGCCTGAACCCGACACGCAGCGGGATATTGCATGTGCTTGCCAGAATGGGTGCGCATATTACCAATACTGTAGCAAGTGAGGGCAACGCAGAGAACTGTGGGGATATTACGGTTTACGGAGGTGAGCTCAGGGGAATTGAGATTTCCGGTGATATTGTTCCCAATATCATTGATGAGTTGCCGATCATAGCGGTTACGGCGGCGCTAGCCGAAGGGATCACGGTGATTCGGGATGCAGGTGAATTACGGGTCAAGGAAACTGATCGTATTTCCGCGGTAGCTGAGAACTTGCGGGCGATGGGAGCGGATATTCAGGAGGCTGACGACGGCATGACGATTAGAGGCGGCAAACCATTGCGGGGTGCTTGTCTTGAGAGTTATGGGGATCATCGTATCGCGATGGCTTTTGCTATTGCCGGGCTCTTTGCCAGCGGAGATACATTAATCGAGAATGCGGATTGCATTGCGGTTTCCTATCCTGGATTCGAGAACGATCTCAAGTTGCTTTGCTCAGGAGTGGAGGAAGAGCGGGAGAGGAATCCTGCAAAATAGTGCCGATTCCCATGCCAGAAGCAATGATGCATCATCAGCACAGTGTAATTGCAATTGATGGCCCGGCCGCCTCAGGGAAAAGCAGCGTGTCACGCAGGTTGTCCTCCCGTCTTGGATATTTGCATGTTAACTCGGGAATCATGTACAGGGCTTTGACCTGGAGCGTTCTGCGCTCGGGTATTCAGACGGGGGATTCGGGTGCCGTGGTTAATCACCTTGACGGGCTTGATATATGCTGTGGAATATCGGGAGAAGAAGCCACTTTAACTGTTGATGGAATTGATCCAGGTAGTGAATTGAAGTCCAGTGAGGTGAACACGGGGGTATCTACAGTTTCGAAAATTCCTGAGGTGCGTGATGTGCTGGTTGCCAAACAGAGGGAATACCTGGATGTTGCCGACATTGTGATGGAAGGACGGGACATCGGATCGGTTGTTTTCCCGGAAACTCCCTATAAGTTTTATATTGATGCTTCAGCCGAGATTCGTGCCAAGCGCAGGATGGATGAGGGCATTGAGGACAATCTTGCAGAGCGTGATGCTGTTGATAGTGGCAGGGAAACATCCCCCCTGGTCATCGCGGAGAATGCGGTGGTGATTGACACATCGGAAATGACATTGGAAGAAGTCCTCCTTGAGCTCATTGATAGGCTTCGTGAACAGGGACTCGATATCTTGAACTAAAGGTGATGTGGTATTGGATTGGGTTTTCCCTGGCGTGGTTGTTGTTTCGCTTATTTTTCCGTCTGCGGGTTGTGGGCAGGGATAAGATCAGAGCTTCATGGGAAAGAGGGGGTGTGCTTATTGCATGTAACCACACGAGTTATTTTGATCCGCCGGTTGTCGGGGTTGCGTATGGCAAAAAGACTGCATTCCTGGCCCGAAAATCTTTATTCAAGAAAGGTTTACTGGGGTGGCTTTACCCGCGGCTGAATGCGATTCCAGTTGATCAGGAACGGCCTGATTTCACCAGTTTAAAGCGTATTATCAAGGAACTCCGCGATGGTAACCCGGTGCTTATTTTTCCTGAAGGTCAACGCACTATAAATGGCGAACTTCTTGATGCGGAAGCCGGAGTCGGACTGGTGATAGCGAAGGCGCGTGTGCCGGTATTACCAATGAGGATTTTCGGTGCACATGAAGCGTATCCTCCGGGAGCTAAAATGCCCAAATTTTTCACCAGAATAACGCTTTGCTGCGGCGAAATGTTTGAATTTTCCGATGAGGATTTAGATGTCAAGGGACGCGAAGGGTATCAAGCTATTGCCGACCGGGTAATGAAAGAGGTCGCGGAAATAAAGAAACCCTAGGCGGCGATACCAGGATAATTTTACCTGGGAAGCTTGCGGTCATAGAACTGATCCCCCTTGGGCGGGCGGACGGGCATGACGAGTCCTCCGGATGCCGCGAGTTCCTTGAACATCTGATCCCGCAGGAGAATGATCTGTTGCCGGTATGCGGGCAACCTGATCAGGTTGTGGCGTTCATGGGGATCGCTTTCCAGATCATAGAATCCATTGCGGTCCCAGACTCCATGATAGTAGATGTACTTGTAGCGACTGGTGCGAATCGCGAAGCATGTGGGTGTCGCCGGGAAGTTCCATTCCCAGTGGTATTCATAGAGGATGTGGTCGCGCCATCCAGTCGCTTTTTTCCCGCGGAGCAGTTCGGCGAAGGATTTGCCGTCCATTTTAGGTGCATCCGGTGGCACCCTCACCCCGGCAAAGTTGAGCAGGGTTGGTGCGATATCGATATTCTGGATCATCTCTGAGATGACCGTTCCGGCCTTGATTCGGCCCGGGGCGTAGGCAAGCAGAGGAATGCGGATTGAATGCTCAAAGGCATCGCGTTTGTCATAGAAGCCGTGTTCACCGAGAGCGAAACCGTTGTCTCCCATGTATAGCGTGATGGTGTTCGCGGCCCCGGGTTCTAAGATCTTGATCACCCGGCCGATGTTTTCGTCAAGTCCGTGGACGGTTTCGCAGAAACGCCAGTAAAGGTTATCAAATGATGGCACCGGATCTTTATCGAAAGCTCCGGTTTCCATATGGTCAATGCCATGAATGCCATATCGACGTTCACGAATCCATTTCGACTGTGACGTGTAGTTTTCTTCGCTGTTGGCCATGGTTTCCGGGTAGGGAATGGGTTTATCCTGATAACGGCCATGATGTCGTGGAGCCGGAAGGAAGGGATAATGTACCGCCTTATAGGATAGGTAGAGCAGAAACGGTTTATCCTTGGGACGGATTTTCTGGAACCACTCAATTGCCTGAGTGGTCAGGATATCGGTTATATAACCCTTAAACTGCTTCTTTTTGCCATTGATATTCAGAGTCGGGTCAAAGTATTCTCCCTGGCCCGCAAAACTGACCCAGTGGTCGAAACCGGGGCGTGGAGAATCATCATCATGGCCCATATGCCATTTGCCGATGAAGGCGGTGTGATAACCTGCTTTTTGGAGATATTGAGGGAAAAAGACTGTGCCTTCAGCTACAGGACGCTGGTTGTCCACCACGCGATGGTGATGCATATATTGACCGGTTAGCACTGAGGCCCGGCTGGGTGAGCACAGGGAGGTCGTGACAAAAGCATTCTTGAGGTGAGCGCCTTGATCTGCGAGCATGTCCAGGTTCGGGGTTTCAAGCCAGTCCGGGGCTTCGGGGTGAAACCCCATTAGATCGTAGCGATGGTCATCACTTACGATCAGGACGAGATTTGGGGATACCGCACTGCAGTTGACTGCTACCAGAATCAGGAAAATGGCAATTCGAATCATGCCATTAGGATGAACGCTGACTTGCTGTTTGGCAATGCGCTTACGTAAACCAGATCATCCGCCAGGGCGATTTATAGCCAGTTACGGGTTGGCAGGATTTGTATTTTCGGCTATGGCGCCGGTATCTCTGCTTTGATTTACTCGGGAGGGGCCGGGATCACGGGTGCGGGTTCAGGAGCCGGGGTGACGGGCACAGGTTCAGGAGCCGGGGTGACGGGTGCGGGTTCAGGAGCCGCGGGCACGGGCACGGGTTCAGGAGCCGGAGTCACGGGTGCGGGTGCGAGTTCAGGAGTCGGAGTCACGGGTGCGGGTGCGGGTGCGAGTTCAGGAGTCGGAGTCACGGGTGCGGGTTCAGGAGCCGGGGGAGGATTGTCCCTGAGAATAATAGCCTGATTGACACTCGCTATTCGTTCTTCGACAATTCCGTTCTCCTCGATAAATACATTTCCCGGATGATTTTTGGCAATCTTTTCATAGGCAGCAAGAGCGCCCTCTAGGTCACCTTCGTCCTGTATAAGGTCGGCCAGGCGTAAAGCAGCAGCTGCTGCAGTACTTGCTTTTTCTTCGGCAACAATTATTTCCTGATACTTTTTCTTTGCTTCCTTGGGTTTCCCGAGTTTCTCGTAAACGGTGCCCAAAGCGAACACGCCGTTGTAGTAAACTGGGGAGGTGTTGTGTTCTTCGACAAATTTGCTCAAAGTGTTCTTTGCTTCTTCCGGGTTGCCTTTGGTGAGTTGGCGATCGGCAAGCAGCAGCAGTGCATTTCCTGCGGCAGGGCTATCGGGGTAATCCTTTACAACGGCTTCCAGTTCCTCGGTTGTTTGTGCGGCTACAAGTTTTTCGCCCGATTCCGTGAGATATTTTTTGGTGTTAGCTTTCCGGAAAAAGCTTATACCAATTGCGGCAATAATCAGGATCACCAGCAGGATGGTTTTTTTACCGTGTTTTTCAAGAAACTCTTCGATGGAGGTTTCCGGCTTTGAGCCTGGCAGGACAGGAGTCTGATTGGGATTTTGAGATGCGTTCTTTATAGACATTATGTGCTTTTTTGGAAGCGGGGAGATATCTGGCCCTGACAAGTAATTTGCATACGCAGGGTGGCTTCAGGCACCAACTGCTGCACGTGCAGCATCGGCCAGCGGGGTGCTTAGGTAACGCTCGCCGGTTGAACAGGCGATTGTAACAATAAACTTCCCCTTGTTTTCAGGGCGAGCAGCTACTTCAAGCGCTGCGCAAACATTGGCACCCGTGCTTATGCCAACGAGAATGCCTTCTTCGGCAGCGAGGCGTTGTGCCATGGCAAAGGAATCGTCATTGGAAACCTTGATGCACTCGGTAATCTGATCTTCATTTCCTTCGGGATTTTTCAGGTGAAGATTGCCGGGAATAAACCCGGCACCGGTTCCCTGGATCTTGTGAGGCCCCGGGGTGAGTTCTTCGCCGGCAAGAGTTTGCGAAATCACCGGAGAATCAGCGGGCTCGACCGCAATAGCCTGAAAGTCTGGCTTTCTTGGTTTAATTACCTCGCAGCATCCGGAAATGGTTCCACCTGTTCCCACCGCAGAAATCAGGATATCAACCTCGCCGTTGGAATCCTCCCAGATTTCCTCTGCAGTGGTCTTTTGATGGATTGCCGGATTGGCTGGATTCTCGAATTGCTGCGGCATCCAGGCGTTATCAGTCGCGGCCACAATTTCCTGGGCTTTTTCGATTGCCCCCTTCATCCCCTTGGGACCGGGAGTAAGGACAAGTTTTGCTCCAAGCAGGGCAAGCAGGGTACGACGTTCAAGGCTCATGGTCTCTGGCATCGTGAGAGTCAGATTATAGCCGCGAGAGGCACAGACGAAGGCAAGTGCGATTCCTGTATTACCGCTGGTGGGCTCGACAATCATTGTTTCACTGCTGATTAGTCCCTGAACTTCAGCGTCTTCAATCATTGCCATTCCAATCCGGTCTTTAACCGATCCCAGAGGATTGAAGAACTCGCATTTGAGGGCAATTGTGGCATCAACCCCCTCGGTGATCTTGTTTAGTTTAACCAGAGGAGTGCGGCCAATTGTTTCGACAATGTTGTTGTATAATGTGCCCATGGCTGAATTGGATGTTGCGAATGGTAGCTTATTGTATGTTAATCGGTGGGGGGGAAAAGGAATAAGGGGTTCTCTTTATGTTTGCAAAGAGAAATGCCTGTGAAAAGTTGCATTACTGATCCAAACCCCGCTAATCCCACCTTTTTATACCCTACTCAAGTTATGCCAAGCACTTTTGCGCGCGATAGTGTGCAGACATGGATGAAGAAAGTTCCCGAATGGGAACATAAAAAAAATGTCATTGAACGGATTTTTGAATTCGATGATTATATGTCAGGAATGGATTTCGCGAATGCTGTTGCCGAGATTGCAGAGAGTGCGCAGCACCATCCTGAAATAAGCATTAGCTACGCGAAGGTGACTCTTTTGTTAACCACACACGACAAGGGTGGCCTGACAGAGAGTGACTTTGAGGTTGCATCCCGAATTGATAATCTCGTTGATTAGGGACGTGACAGGTTTTTATATCCCGTTGTTGATTTGCTAGAGATTTTCGGGCGATTGGAGCAATTCGCCCACTCTCCATAGCAATCTTCCGGCAGCACCACCGTCTAGAATGCGATGGTCGAAGCTTAATGTAATTTCGGCCTCGACAACAGGAATCCACGAAGAGCTTTCATCATCCCATTGGGGTTTTTGTCTTCCGTGACCGAGTCCCAAGACAAGGTTTTGTTCAGGCAGTGGTATGGGTGTTGCCCAGACAATACCAAAGCTGCCGAAATTTGTAACCGTTGCGATTCCCGGCGGGGTTGATGCTTCATTGGGCAGACGGCGCTTATTCGCGGCCTCCACTAGACTTGCATATTGCTGGATGAGATCATTGAGAGGTTTTTTATCCACATCACGGATTACCGGGACTAATACCCCGTCGTCAACCTCTACCGCGAAGCCGATATCAATTGCCTCCGGATGAACAATCTGGTTGCCTACGAGTTGTCCGGCGGTGGCGGTATTTTCTGAAAGGGCAATAGCCAGGGCGCGCACAGCATAGAGCGTCGGCCCGGGTTTTGGATTGTAACTGTTGCGATGGTTGAGCAGCTTGTCCAGGGATACGGGGGTGCCGACAGTGGCTAATGGGCGGGTCCAGCTCCGGCGCATTGAATCTGCTACAGCAATGCGCATTGATGAGGCAGCAGTGGTTTTCTTCTCTTCAAGTGCGCTCATGAAGGCCTCAAAATCCTCGACAGTAACGCGTCCTGCGGCACCACTGCCGGCGATGCCCGCAAGATCGGCGGCATTGAGCCCGAGTTCCTGCATGCGTGCACGTAGTCGAGGGGAAATATAGGTCGCCCCCTTTGCCCGGGCGGGCACCGGGAGGCCGCGGATGGTGGGTGTGACTTCCGGGTTGTCCGGGTCATCGGAGGTGCTTTGTAATGCTGGAGTTTTTTTCTGGGGGGGCTTTGTTTGATCCGATCGTTTATTTTCAGTTTCCGGAGAAGAGTCAGCATCCGCCTCCAGTGGAAGCATTCCAAGCCGGGTGGCTTCGGTTTCATCAATCTCGAGATAACCTAGAATCGTCCCGACGGGGTAACTGATGTTTATCTTGGCAGAGAGCTCGGCGACACACCCCCGGCATGGGGCAGTAACCCCCATAACAGCTTTTTCAGTTTCGACTTCAATGATCTCCTGATCGGCTGTAACAGATTCACCTGACTGAACGTTAAGTGCCTTTATGGTAGCTTCGGCTATTGATTCGCCAAGCTGGGGCATGAGGATCGGAACACGCATTGTCTAAGAATTAATCTTTAAGAAGTTTCTGGATGGCTGATTTTATGCTGCTTGCGGTGGGTCTGTGATAGCGCCAAAGATCAGGGTGATAGGGGATCGGTGTGTCACGGGCGTTGAGTTTTGCTGGAGGGGCATCCAGTAGATGAAACCCTTCCGATGCGATGCGGGAGATGACCTCGGCGGTCACGCCTCCCCAGGGAAAGGCTTCCCCCACCACTAACGCTCGACCGGTGCGGGCGACTGAACCAAGTACGGTGTCTATATCGAGAGGTTTAACGCATCGCAGATCAACGATTTCTATTTCGTACCCGTCATCGTGCAGGCTGTCGGCAGCAAGGAGAGCTTCATGAATCATTGCGCTGTAGGTTATGACAGTGGCATGGCGACCGGAACGGGTGATTCGAGCAGATTCTGCAGGCAGAGATTGCTTTGGGAGAGAGTCTGCTTTGAGATGGTAGTAGAGATACTTGTGCTCGCAGAAGATTACCGGATCATCGGTGTAGATTGCTTCAAGCAACATTGAATAGGCATCCTCTACGGTAGCGGGTGTCATGACAATGATTCCCGGATAATGGGCATAGATTGCCTCCATGCACTGACTGTGGAAAGGACCGCTTCCCGGAGTTCCTCCTGAGGGAAGTCGAACTGTGATTGGGCAGGGAACATTTGTTCGCCAGTAATGTGTGGCCGCCTGGTTGACAATCTGATTGAAACCAACTGTCGAGAAGTCAGCAAATTGCATCTCAATAATCGGACGCATTCCCTCAATTGCGGCACCAACTGCAAGGCCAATCATCGCGTCTTCGCTGATCGGGGCATCAATGACCCGGTCAGGATATTTTTCAAACAGGCCCTTGGTCGCCTTGAAGGCGCCTCCAAAAGCTCCAATGTCCTGGCCGTAGATAAATACGTTTGGATTATCGGCAAGGGCCTTTGCCTGAGCCTGGCGGATTGCTTCGAGGTAGGTAATGCTCACGGATCGGATTGGGTATCCCGGAATCTTTCACTAAAGCAGGCATTCCAGTCATGTGTGTAAGCATCTGGGGATTCCTCGCCACTTGCCTGAAGGATGGCATTTTCAACTTCTTCAATTGCCTTTTCCTCCAAGACTTTACAGTCTTCTTCGCTCCCCCAGTTCTCGGCGATCATTCGTTTACGGGCAACAGCAAGACAATCTTTCCCGAGGCTTGATGCACGCATCTGCTTGGATATATAGTGCGCATCATCGTGTTCACCGTGACCGGCAAGTCGCAGCAGTTTTCCGACTACAAGTTGAGGACCCTTGCCGGATCTTGCACGGGATAATGCTTTGTTGAATCCCTGCAGGCAGTCAGCAAGGTCTGTCCCGTCAACATTAATTCCTTCAATGCCGTAACCGATTGCCCGGTCAACAAGATCCTTGCAGGCGAACTGGCGGCTGGTTGGCGTCGAGTAGGCGAACTGGTTGTTGGCGATGGCAACAACCAACGGCAGTTTTTCAATGGCGGCCAGGTTCAGTGCCTCGTGTACTGAACCTGTGGATGTAGCTCCATCACCAATGCATGCGGCGCCAACGCTGTTCTCCAGTTCACCGCGCAGGCGGCGAGCAAAGAGCATGCCGCCAACAACCGAGATCATGGCTCCGAGATGTGATATCATGGCGGGAACTCCCTCCCGGGGTGAACCGCGATGGATGTTACCATCCCTGCCGCGCATGGATCCTTTGGCAGATCCCAGATAGGTTCTGGCAGCATCAATCACCGGTTCTCCAAATGCCGCCCGGCCCGCCATATCACGAATCAGTGGGGCATAGATGTCCTTGCCCCGATTAAGCTGAACGGCCAGAGCGGCACTGAAGGCTTCCTGGCCGCGACCCACATACACGCCGCCAACAATCTTTCCCGCACGATAAACGCTGGCGATTTTATCTTCAAAGGTGCGCGCTAGAACCATCCATCGGAAGGCATTCTGGAAAGCTTCCGGCAGGTCAATTTCGGCACCAGTGCTCTGGGTGGCAATGTCTGCCATACCGTATTTTATAAAATCATTCTAGCGGATCCAGGCGCAGGGGCAATATTGATTTCATGTGACTTCCACAGGATTCCCGGTTTCAGCCCTGGAGGCAAATTGCATTCCGATTAACTTGCTGATACCGAACTCCTCCTGAGTAACTCCGTAGATCACTTCGCAGCGGTTCATTGTTCTTTTATTGTGGGTGACAATGACAAATTGGCTCTGCCGGGTAAAGCGGTCGAGCAACTTGATGAAACGGTCTATATTTGACTCATCGAGTGGGGCATCAAGTTCATCGAGGACACAAAATGGTGATGGTTTGACCATGTAGATTGAGAATAGCAGGGCTACTGCAGTCATTGCCCGCTCTCCGCCGGAAAGTAGGGTGATTGACTGTGGCTTCTTGCCGGGTGGCTTGGCAATGATATCGATGCCGCTTTCAAGCGGATCCGTCTCGTCCAGGAGGATAAGGTTGGCTTTGCCCTGTTCGCCGAAGAGTTCTTTAAATACTTCTCTGAAGTTTTGTCTTACCTGTTCAAAGGTGTCTGCGAAACGCGTGCGTGTCTCACGGTTGATCTTGCTAATAACCTTGTGCAGATGATCCTTGGAGTTGATTAAGTCCCCGTGTTCCCTGGTGAGGAAATCATAACGTTCCTGAAGTGCCTCAAATTCCTCGATAGCCTCAAGGTTTACCGGCCCCATTGAATCAAGTCGTTGCCTTAACTCGCTAATGATCATTTCCACAAATTTCCAGTCCGGTTGATCTTCCCCGGGAATACCGGCTGTCTCTTCCCAATCCTTGTCACCCTCGGGAAGCGTGTCGGGATCCTCAGTGCTGCCGGTTTCTTCCTGACCGGGGATTTTTCCGCCTGGTTCCTGGATTTCAGGAATTTCTGTCGAGGCAACTGAGTTTCTACGTTTTTCCCGGCGGGATTGCGCTTTTTTCTGCTCGGCAATTGCAGTGATCAAGGCATGGCTGTCGGGTTCGAAATGTTCCAACGTGATATTGTAACGCTGGCTTATTGTATCGTTGATGCTGCCGATTCGGAGATCAATCTGGGTTACCTTCACTTCTTCCTTGCCTCGTTGCTCTGTCAGAAGCGCTATCTCACGACGGGCAGTGCGTAACATTTCCTCTGCCTCATTAACAGTGTCCTGGCGCTCGAGGCGTTGTTCAGTGACATCTTCCAGGGTGGTTGCTAATTTCTCAGCACGATCGGTCAGGGTTTGAATTTCTCCTCCCAAGGAGGTGCTTTCCGAGCTTGTGCTTGTAATGCGCTCCTGATATTTGGAAATTTCAGTTTCGCGACGTGCGATTATTGATTCGAGTTCGCCCATGCGGGCCGTTATCGGAGCCTTCTGTTCCTGTAGTGCCTGTTGCGATTGCTCTTCCACCGCCATTGTGGTGCGCAGTTCCGCGAGTTGTTCTGCGGATTGCTTTTCCTGATGGGTGACTTCATTTAATTTCGTTTCGAGTTCGCAACGGCGATGGCTGAAGCGTTGCAGCCCTTCGGCAAGTTCCCGTTGTTGGGTATCAAGATCGCTGAGTTTGGTTTCTGCGGTTTCCCGGCGACATTGCAATTCACCCTGTTCCCATCGTATGTTCTTGAGTTTGGAATCCAGTCCTTCTCTTTCACGTTCAAGTAGTGAACGCTTACCCTCCAACGTTGAGTGTGTTATTTTTGAGGATTGCAGTTTTTCGCGGCATTCATCCACGCGATGTGATAACGCAACGGTAAGCTGCTCGATTTTCTCGAGTTCCAGTTGGCATTCGCCAAGCCGGTCATTAAGTGATGACGTTTGATTTTCCAATAACTTGATTTCATTAAGCCGTGCAAGGAGCGAACCTGCCTCATCGGCTTCTCCGGCTCCGCCACGCATGACGCCGTCTGCGCTTATGAATGCGCCGTCAAGGGTGGCAAAGCTGTAGCCGGGCAATTCATTCCTCAGTTCAAGTGCCGTGCGGAGGTCCCTGACGATGAGAGTTTGATCAAGTAGTTGCTCCAGTAGCGGGCGTACGTTTTCCGTCGATTTTATTTTATCCAGAGCCCATGCTTCAACTCCGGCAGGAAGGGTCATCATTTGCCGGTCCGAGCTAACTGCCACAAAATTTTCCGGGATGATGCTTGCACGTCCCATTCGGCCTTGGGCAAGGATGTTAATTACCAACTCGGCTGTTTCTGAGTCCGTGACGAGGATGGTTTGCAGGTAAGAACCGAGGGCGGCTTCGAGAGCCGGGATGAAATCGCTAGGCACCTCGATGAATGAACTGAGGAGTCCACGGATACTGGATCTGTGAATTTCATCCTCATTGAGTCCGCTGAGAACCGCCTGAGTACCTGATTCCAAGCCTTCACCCTCGGCGACGAGGGCTTTGAGAACTTCCAGACGCGATTCCTTTTCCGCCAGTTCACGGTGCAACTCGGCGAGCTCTTTCGCACAACGGGTGCTATCATGACATGCTTTCTGATAATCCTTTTCCGCCAAGGTTAAGCAGGACTCATTGTCATTGAGATCCTTATCGGCAACTCCAAGCTCCTCGCCGAGGGTCGTGAATTCCGCGAGGCGTTCAGCGTGTTCTTTTTCAAGGCTCGTGATTTCACCGCTGAGGTGCCCGTCACGTTCTCGGTCGCTTTCGCTTTGGGTGGAATAGGATCCCAGTTCCGCCCGGATTTCTGCTGTGCTTGCGTCAGCGGCAGTTATTTTTTGAGCGAGTTGCTGTAATTCGATCTCGTGCTCGGCACGTTCAGATCGTAACGCTGTGTTGATTCGCTCTTGTTCTTCAAACTGCCGTCTTTGGCGGGCGAGGTTTTCGGTGACCCTGTGGAGGGCACCTGCCGTTGCTTCAAGTTCTGATTCTTCCTTGCCGAGAGTAGAGTTGGTTTTGGCGACATCCTCGGAATTCTGGTCAATGAGTTCGCGCAGTTCGAGTTGCCTTTCTCCGTTAAATTGGATCCGGTTTTGCGCGGCACTGATTCGATTTTGTGTTTCAATAAGATCTTCCCGCCTGGAGGAAATTTCTGCTTCCAGGGCCGCGAGTGCATCACGAGCTTCAATAATGGCTTTTTCTTTTTCTACAGTTTGCGACTGTGAGTCGGCTATCGTTGTGGCAAGTGAATGTATGGAGTTACCGAGTTCACTCTTCTCGCCGTCGAGCTCGATGAATTGGCGATGGCTGTAGTGGACATCGAGCACCCTGACATCGGTAAGCAGTTCCTGATAGCGTCGTGCCTTGTTTGCCTGGCGGTTCAGCGAGTTGATCTGACGCTTTACTTCTTCGATGATGTCAGTTACGCGCAGGAGGTTAGCCTCAGTGTATTCAAGCTTACGCAGGGCTTCTTTCTTCTGGCTCTTGAATTTGGTGATACCGGCGGCTTCCTCAAAGACGGTTCTACGGTCTTCGGGCCTTGAACTGAGAAGCAGGTCAATCTTGCCCTGTTCCATGATCGAGTAGGCAGTGCGCCCGATGCCGGTATCCATTAAGATCTCGTGGATATCCTTGAGGCGACATATGTTGCCGTTTAGCCGGTATTCGGATTTGCCATCGCGGAACACGCGCCGGGTGAATGCCACCTCGTTATAATCAATGCCAAGGATTTCCTCGCAGTCGGCCAGTGTCAGGGTGACTTCGGCCATGCCGACAGGTTTCCTTTTGTCAGTACCGTTGAAAATGACATCAGCCATTTCACCTCCCCGGAGGGCTTTGGCAGAGGTTTCACCCAATACCCAGCGGATGGCATCCACCACATTGGACTTGCCGCAACCGTTGGGCCCGACGATGCCCGTCACTCCCGGATGGAACTCGAAGTCGGTTGGGTTGGCGAAAGATTTGAAACCGTGGAGTTTCAGCGACTTGAGACGCATGGATGGTATATAGCTATATTGCGGTTATAAAGATTGTCAGCAAGTGCTTACCTTATGGAGAGATGGCATGCAAACACAAGACAAAACCAATCCGGCACGACATATAGTGACAAGATATTAAAGCTCTTAAAGATATGGTAGAGGGAGCAGCTCCGATTTGTCTGTATGAACCATTGATTTTCACTCTTTTTTACTGTGAATATTAGGAATACTTAGCTTTTATCGGGCTTATCTTTGCATGCTCTGGCTGGCTCGTTTAAGCTCGCTTCACTGTGAAATGATCGACGCTCAAGGTAAAGGCGGGATAATCGGAGTGGTAGCTGTTCTTGCGGGCTGCCTGCTAGGCGGTGGCTGTGACAAGCCGGAGCAAGAGGTGGCGGCAGTTTCCCTGCCTGAGGAAGCCCTTGTCGAGGTGGACATGACGCCTGAACCGATGCTGCTTGCATCGACTGTAACAGAGCCAATCATCGACAAGAGCTCAAAGGTCGCCATTCTCGGTTATCATCAGTTCATTACCCAGGGCAGCCAGACTGAAATGCGCATCAGCGTATCAAGGTTTCGTGAACAAATGAATGCACTTCACGGGGCGGGAATTCCTGTGATATCCCTTTCTGATTACATGGCATGGCGGCGTGGCAAGAAGCAGATCCCCCGGCAGTGCGTTATTATTACCATTGATGACGGCTTCAGGGACCTTTTCAGCGAAGCCCTGCTGATTCTGCGTGAGTTTGGTTACCCGTTTACATTTTATCTGTATACGAATTTTCTTGGCGGCAGCGGGCGCACGCTGGATGATGATGAGGTGCGAGCATTGATTGCCGCGGGAGGTGAACTGGGAAGCCACAGTATTTCGCATGATTTCCTTGTGGGTGCCCGCAAAAAATTCGACAGTCAGGAGCAGTATGAGCAGTGGTTGCTGGCGGAGCTGAAAGGGTCCAAGGATAAGCTGGAAGCCCGGTTTGGGGTCAAGGTGAGAAGCTTCGCTTATCCCTATGGAGAATATAGCAGGGAACTTGCCCGCAAGGTGGCTGAGTCAGGTTACACTTCTGCAGTGACTGTCAATGGAGCCAAGGCGGGCTTCGGGATGAGCCTGATGGAACTGCCCAGATATATCATTCACGGCGATAATGATTTGAATTGGAGGGCAGCTACCAGTTTCAATGGCATCGGTGGCATTGCCGAGGGTGCAAACCTCCTCAACCCGGCAGGTAAAGGGAAGGGTGGAGAACCGCGGAGCCGGGTCACGGTGTGGCCTGAGAACAAGTCGGAAATTGCAGACCGCATGCCAACGATTTGGGCTGACATTTCTCAATTAGGAGAAATCGATCCTGATTCCCTGGAGATGAAGGTTAGCGGGTTCGGCAGCGTCCCGGTGAACTATTACCCGAAGCGGGGCGTGGTTTTGTGGGATGTTACCCGGGCATTGCGAACACGCGAAAGTCTGGTAAGCCTTTCATTGCGGAGGGTAGGGGAGAAGAAGACGCAATTTGTAAGTTGGTCGTTCAGGATCAATCGCAATGCATACTATCTTCCCGGTTACAGGGAGAAGGTGGCGGCCCAGGCAGCGGATGCTGCAGAAAACGCGGAGGGAGAGGCGCGACGGGCGTTGCGTGTTCCCTAGCAGGCGGACTGGCTTCAGAGCCGCTTTGGATTGAAAGGGGTGAGCGGTATCCTGCCACTGGCCTTCTTGTCGAGCATGGCGCGCAGTTTTTCCATGACTTTTATGGCTTGAGCATCCGGATTGAGTGCCAGGTTGTGAAATTCCATTGGGTCACTTGCATGATCGTAGAGTTCAACCCCGGACTTTCCCTCCGCCCAGTCACTATAGCGCCAGCGCTGGGTGCGAATGCTGCGGCCCATTACCGGTTGGGCCAGGCGCTTATCCGCCGGGCGCAATACCTGGGTGATGGCGGTGCCGTGCCATTCGGCCAGCGGGTTATTTAGCAAGGGCTTCAAGCTGCGTCCTGCGAGGTTTTTTGGAGGGCTCAGTCCTGCCAGGTCAGTAAGGGTCGGGTAAATGTCGACGAACTCGACGATGCGCGCGCAGGGGGTGCCATTGCCCCTGGCACCGGGGGCACGGATGATCAGCGGCGTGCGTGCGCATTGCTCAAAGAGAGTGCGCTTCTGCCAGATTCCGTTGTGCTCTCCCAGGTGATAGCCGTGGTCACTCCACAGCACGACAATGGTGTTTTTCACCAGGTCGAGCTGCTCGAGGGCGGACATCATCCGTCCAACCTGCGCGTCGACGAAGGAGATGGTTGCATAATACGCCTGCAGGGCCTTGCGCAGTGTCAGTTCATCAAGCCCGTAATGGGGTACCGGGCAGTTGTGCGCGAAGGCTGCTGTGGGGATATCGGAACGGTCGCCTTTTGGTGCGTATGGCAAGCGCATCTCGGAGAGCGGATACATATCGAAGTATTTTTTCGGGGCCACGTATGGGGTGTGCGGCCGGAAGAACCCGGTTGCCAAGAAGAATGGCTTTCCTTTCCTCTTAAGTTCCCCCATGAGTTTAATGGATTCGGTGGTGATCATGCCATCGGTCTGTTCCTCGTCCCCGCCCTCGGCTGCCAGCCAGCTGAGCGCACCGCTGATCTTGCGATGCGGTTCGGCATTGAAGATGAGGTGCTCATCGGCCTTGTCGCGGCCCTTTGGATTTACCGTCTTCTGCCAGGAGGGCGGGTCATCAAAGCCATCGGTGCCGATTGAGGCAGGTACGTTGTAGTGGTAGATCTTGCCCACGCGGCCTGCCCACCAGCCATTGCGCATGAAAGCCTGCGAAAGTGTTACCGCATTTGGTAATTCATCGCGGAAGTGACGATCAAGGTCATAAACCTTGATGGTATCCGGTCTCAGGCCGGTCATCACGCTCGCCCTGGTGGGATTGCATAGAGGCAGCTGGTTGTAGGCACGGTCAAAGCGCACCCCGCTTGCCGCCAGCCGGTCAATGTGTGGGGTTTTCGCGACAAGGTCGCCGTAGCAACGTAATGCCGGCGCCAGGTCATCCACGGCAATAAAGAGGACGTTAGGTCGGTTTACGACGGCACCCTGCAGGCTGGCGCAGGTCAGGCAGATACCAAGAAGCCAGCAGGGGAGTTTACCCATGGTGTCAATGTTCATGGATCAGCAGGTTCCCCCAAGTGAGGATTCCCTTTATAGAGGCTTATGCCGCGGCTGCTTTCAGTGCTTTCTCAATGAGAACCTTTGTCTTAAGTGCCCCTTCCACCGGGTCAATGCCGTGGCCCTCGAACTCGATGGAGATGACACCTGAGAAATCCGACTGGTAGATAATCTTGAGCATCCTGAAGAAATCGGTCCTTGTCTCGTTGCCCTTGTCATCAAATTTCAGTGCCTTGGCGCAGACGGCCGGTGCGTATGGCAGGCTCTTGGTGACGGCCTCGTAGCGGTCGTAACGGCCGTAGTTGTTGAAGTCGGGCAAGATGCCCGCGCCGGGATGGTTGATTTTTTTCATCGCGGCCAATAGCCAGTCGGGATCCTGCGAATTGCCGCCGTGCGGCTCGATGACAATCTTGACCTTTGTCCCTTTGGCGTAATCACAAAGCGGGCCCAGACCCTTGGCGGCATTCTCCAGGTTCAGTTCACGGTCGCCGCCGGAACGGCAATTGACACGGATCGCGTCACATCCGAGTTGCGCGGCACAGTCAACCCAGCCCTTGTGTTCATCGATTGCGCGTGCCCGCTGTGCGGCATCCGGCGAATCAAGCTGGTTTCCTGCGTCGACGAGGATGAGCACGTTCTTCATGCCCTCGCCGGCGGTGCGCTTGACGAGTTCTGCCATGTATTTCTTGTCGGTGTGCCGGCTCTTGAAGGGACGGTTCCAGTATTCAATGTGGGTGATGCCCAGTTTCTCCTTTGCCAGTGCCGGGTAGTCGAGGTGCTTGAGTTTTTTGCCGTTGAGCCAGCGATGAAAGGTGTATTCCTGGATGCCGATCTGGAATCGATCCGGGTCATCCTTGCCGGCAGCAAAGCTTCCCGGGGCGAGGGTCATGGTGGCACTACCGAGTGCGGCGGTGCGGATAAATGAGCGTCTGGAGAAGTTGTGCATGGTATATCTTGCGCAGGTGTCGGGTGAAAGGGGAAGACTGTTTTCTCTGGCGGGATCTAATTTATTGGATTGCCGGCGTGATTATGGATGAAAGGTTCATGGGCCACTGTTGATTGTGAGTTCAGTTCCGGCCAGCGGGTCAGTGTTTTTCAGTTCCGGCCAGTCGTTTCCACCATTCCACCAATCCTTAAAACCGGCCTTGGCCTTGTTAAACGTGGAGCGGTTCAGGGTGGCAGCGTTGTCGTTGTAGGTCCACATTCCGGTGAACCCTCCCTTGCCGATGGTTTCCTTCCGTCGCAATGACTCGATAAAGACCATTGCTGAAAGCGCATCGTTGTCGGACATATCATCAAGGCGAGGCATGATGTTCGAGATGATTTTTCCCTGCAGTTCTTCACGTGAACGGCAAGCGCAATCCCCCCATTTCAATGATCCCTGACGGATCTGGAAATCAATGATCGCTGTTTCCTCACGGGTCCCCTCGCAATGCGATATACGATTGGTGAGGAATTCATCTGCTCTGGATGGTAAATATCCGCCTTCAAATTCAGCAAGGCTCCATTGATAGAAACGCAGGAAGGCTGGTCGTGTCGGGGGAAATGCATACCCTGCGCGGAAGACGATGTTTCCGAGTGGACTGCCCGCTTCAACCAGGCCGCCGGTCACCAGGCCGGTAAGCATAAACAACACGGCGGCGGGTTTAAACAGCCTTGATCGGTAAATGCGCTTAATTCTCTTACCCGGATACATAGTGCGCGCGGGGATCAGTCGCCACTGCTCCCAGAGCTTCCATCCCATCCGCCTTTGCGTCTCCAGTCTTTTTCCGTATTTTTTTTACAGCGGCGTCGATCCCATATTGATAATGCCGCCAATCCAACAGGGATGCATAAGGTAAAGAACAGTGCGGTATTCCCCCAGATAAGGCTGAAGGCAAGCAGGGCCAGCGTGCCGACACCGATAACCCACTTGCCGATGAGGAGAACGGACTCCATGAACCGGTAGATTTTGTGGGTCTTGTCTATTGGGTCAATCTCCATCAAATGATGCCTCAGGGGTCTCCCCAAGCAGTAAAACTTTATTTCAATGCGGCGAGTTTTTTCCGGACCATGGTTGACTGCTTGTCATCGAGAACCTGCCAGCAGGCGAGCCCGTTGCCGACCAGTTCATATTCATTGAACTCCCAGACCACTTTCTTGTCCTTGGTGATCTCAAAGATTTGCGGGTTATCCGGCCCGGCGTGGCAGTTACCGGCGATGTAGTTGCCGTTTTCCTGCTCCTGAAGGCAGGTCATCCACTTGAGCTTGATCTCAGTAGCCGGGACCTGACCCTTGACTTCCCAGACCACTTCTTTCTCCGGGTTGACCTCAACGATGCTGTTGCCGCTGCCTGAGCCGATCAGTGTGTTGCCGTTCTTGAGGCGGATTGCCCCGTAGACACGCGTCTTGATCAGGTAATCCCAGACCACGTTGCCCTCCCTGTCATACTCGGTGACAACACCGGGGTTCTCCGAGCACACCAGCCAGTTCCCCTTGGGCGTCTGGCGTACCCAGCGGGTGGACTGGGTGCCGCCCTTCTTGAGGGGAAATTGATGCACCAGCTTGCCTGCCTGATCGACCTCGATGATACGACCCACACTGCTCTCGACGATGGCGGTGTTGCCGTTGGGCAGGCGGGCGAATGCGTGCACGTCGACACGCTTGCCCTGGTTGCCGTTGCTCTTTGCGCAGTCGTATTCCCAGACAACTTTTTTGTCGAGGGTGATTTCCTTCAGCGTGGTCCAGGTGTCGTGGAAGAGGATGTTGCCGTTGGCAAGCAGGTGGACGTCATGGTGGCCGGTGTGCCCCCGCTGAGGTCCGGCAGTTTTGTGTTGCCAGATGGGAGCACCCTTGGCGTCACAGATAGCGAGGATGTTCTTGCCGTAGGAGGCACCGACAAGCACGAGGCGCTCTGCCTTTACCGTAAGGGTGGTCAGGGAAAAAATGGCTGTGGCGATAATGAGATAGATTTTTTTCATGGTGTGTTCGGATCAGGTATTCAATCAATTCTGGATGTATTTTAAGTTGTGGGCATCAGGGGATGCCGGGTCAAGATGATAATGGAAGCGGGTAAGATACCGTAGCCGTGCAAGCGTGAAACCGGTCATGGCTGTTCGGCAACGGGTCTGAGCGATTTGCCGTTCCAGAAAGTTCCCCATCCCTGTGCCCCGGGCTGGTAATATACCGTTGCCGGGGAATTGTTGAACACGCGGGTTCCCTCCGGGATGCCCTTACCAAGAACCTTGACGGTTGTGAGTTTTTTACAGTTACTCAATGCCGCAGTGCCGATACTGGTGACGTTTTCGCCGATGGTCATGACCTTTAGGCTTTCACAGGATGAGAAGGCGAAGGCACCAATGGTGGTGACAGCCTTTGGAATGATGAATTCTGTTAATCCTGTGCAGGAGTTGAAGGCATAATCCGCGATAGTGGCAGTGCTCTCGGGCAAGGTGATTTCTGTAAGGCCAACGCAATGGCTGAAGGCATGTGCTCCAATTCCTGTGACTCCCTCCGGGATGCTGATTGCCGTTAGCAATGCACAGTTACGGAATGCGTTGCCATTGATGGTGGTGACACCTTTGGCAAGGGCACATATGCCGGTTTTTCCCTCAGGGCACTTGAGGAGAATCTCTCCCGACTTGTTGAAGAGAAGCCCCTCCTTGCTCGAGTAAGCGGTATTGCCTGCCGCAATGTTTATGGCATTGAGCTTTTTGCAGTCATCAAAGGCGTTGTCTGCGATGCTGGCAGTCACCCTGCTGATGGAGATTTCCTTTAACCCGGCACAGTCCTGGAAGGCAGCAGAGCCAATCCTGCTTGCGCTGACCGGCAAAGTGACACGTTCCAGGCTGTCCTTGTCCATGAATGTCCTGTCGCCAATGTCATCAACTCCCTCGGCCAGGATAATCTCCGTAATGGCGTTTGTTTTTAGAAGGTCATTGTCAATCCATGCAGTATGCCCCGTGTTGACTGAGGCGACCTTGATGGTCACGCTGGTCAATGCGCTGCACTCATAGAACTGTGACAAGGTCGCACCTGTGAAAAGATCAGCGCTATGTGAGGTGGATATTGCGTGGTTGAGGCCGGCGGGAATGGTTATCGACTCAAGGCTCTGGCAGGAAGCAAAGGCTCCATCACCAAGGGTGATGACGCCCTCCGGAATTGCCAGGTCTTTAAGTTGCGTGCAACCGGCAAATGCATACTTACCGATACCGGTGACTGCCTTGCCCATCCTGATCCCGGTCAATTTACTGCAGTCTCTAAAGATATGGTCGGCAATTGTTGTTATTGAGGCTGGAATATTGAGTGTTTCCAAACCGTTGCATTCCCTGAAGGCACTGCTGCCAATCGAGGAGAGCTTGGTGGGCAAATTCAGTGCCTGCAGGCCACTGCATCCCCAAAAGGCATTGCCGCCAATGACGGTAAGGCTCTCCGGGAAATGCAGGCTTTTCAGTGTGGTGTAACCCCGGAAGGTTCCATCACCAATAGCAGTTACCCCTTCGCTGAAAATGATTTCAGTGATCCCGGTGGTTTTCAGGGCCTCATCGTTGATCCAGTTTGTGTGGCTTCCGTTGATGCTCGGCACCATGAAGGTGACCTTCCTTAAGCCACTGCAACCGAAGAACTGTGAGAGGGTATTTCCCTCCGCCGTGTCTGGCGAGGTGGCGATTGCGTGGTTGATTCCATCAGGGATGATTATTGCTTTCAGGCTTTGGCAGGAGGCAAAGGCACCTGAGCCAATGGTAATGACGGTATCGGGAATGGGCAGTTGTTTAAGTTGAACACACCCGCTGAAGGAATGTGATCCAATGTTGGTCACCGCCTTGCCAAGCGTCATCCCGGTAAGGCTTTCACACCCAGCGAAGGTGTAATCCTGGATGTTTGTGACCGGGTCGGGAATATTGAGCTCCTTCAGGCTGATGCATTGCCGGAAGGCAGCCTTGCCGATAGTGGAGAGTTTCCCGGGAAATGTCAGGCTGCTTAAACTTTCACATCCCTGAAACGCGTTGTTGGCAATGGAGGTGAGTTTTGCAGGGAGTGCCAGGCCGGTCAGCGCCGCGCAGCCGTCAAAGGCATGATTGCCGATGCTGGCGACATTAGCAGAGAGGGCAATGCTCTTCAGGTTCTTGCAGCCATGGAAGACAAAGCTGCCGATGCTTGTGACACCTGGGGGAATGTTCACGCCTCCAAGGTTTTCACAGGAGGCAAAGGCAAAGGAACCGATACTGGTGAGAGCTTGCGGGAGGTTGATCGTGTTGAGTGCGGAACATTCACGGAACGCATCATTGCGGATGTTAATGACTCCATCAGGAAGGGTGATTGATGTTAGTGAAGCACAGCGATAAAACGCGGCAGTTGAGATCTCGGTAACGGTCACGGGAACCTGACAGGTGCCTTTCCTGGCTTGAGGGCAGCTTATCAGGATTTGCCCGGCGGTTTTGAGCAGCACGCCGTCGATACTCGAGAAGGTTGGGTTCTTCTCAGAGACAGTGATATTTTCCAGGTTGATGCAGCCATCAAATGTCGCAGATGAGATATTGTTGACCGCATCAGGAATGGTGATTTCCGTGAAGCGCTTACAATCATAAAATGCCTTTGCCGCGATTACAGTAAGGCTGTTGGGAAGGACAAGGGGTTCAAGCTTCCTGCAGTTGTAGAATGCACCTTCCCCGATGATCGTGAGCCCGGTGCCAAGGGACACCTCCTTGAGTTTGTCGCAGCCGAAAAAAGCATACCTGCCGATACTCGTCACCTGGTCAGGCAGGTTTAGGGTGACCAGGCTTTTACAATCATAAAATGCCCCGTCTCCAATGCTCTTCAGGGTCTCCGGGATCACCAGGCGGGTTACTCCATCGGGAATGGCATTGCCTTCCTTTAAGGCGCTTGGCAGGGTGTTGCCATCCGAAGTGAGTGATCCGATTCGGCCAACCGGAAATCCCGCAATCATCTTTGGCAGGACCACCGTGCCGCTGGCATTGCACTTAATGATGGCGACAAGGTTTCCCTTAATCTCCCACTTGAAATCACCAATCGGGTTTGGCTTTAGTTTACTGAGATCAATGTCCTGAGGTGGTTTGGTTGCTTCAGGCTGTTTGGTTGCTTCAGGTTGCGTTTCTTCCGCGGGTTGCGTCTCTTCCGCGGGTTGCTTCGTTTTGTCGGGTTGCGTATTTTCGGTAGGTTTGCATCCGTTAAAAACAAGCCAGATGGCGAGGGGTGCCATTTTGGCTGTTAAGTGCATTTTGCCGCGCTGCATGTACAAATTATGAAAGCAAGGGTTTTACAATGCAATGGCAGAAAATCGTTAATAACCACATTGTCCAGAGGAACTTGCCTCAATGGGCAAGCGGCTTACCTGCCACCCTGTAGGGTTGGATGAGCCTTAACTGATCGGATTTTCGGTTTTAGCTGCCCCTCAGTCGCAGGAATATCTGCCTTGATCCCTGGCTGATGGGGTCAGCGAGGCGAACGGTGACTGTTGCGGTGCCATCGCCGTTGTTAACGCTGGACAGGGTTTCAAACATGGTGGGGCTGGAGGACCAGGTGACAAGGTCGCCGGAGAGTTCAACACTCAGCGAAGCATCGGCAGCAAGGTTCTTGCGGAAGGTGATGGTCAGGTAGTCGCTGGCGTCGATCCTTTGAACCCCGGCACTGGGCAGGGGTGCATCGGAGGGCAGGTCCGGCCGGGAGCCGAAGAGGAACTCAAGATAGTTGCTGATGGCATCCCCATCATCATCGTCACCGGGTTCACCCTGGACCCCGTTCAAGGCAGCCCACGTAGCGTAGGTGATGCCAGCTGACTCGGCTGTGCCGGGTGACCCGCCGGGGTTTCGGCTTGCTGTCCAGCTCGCGGGGTCACCGTGAGCGGGAACGTCAGCCGGGTTGATGAGGACGAGGCTTGATCCATCCCCGTCGGCTCCTGTGGGCCATGGGACTTGATCGTTATAGGTAAAGTCGCGTATTGGCTCGGCTTGAGCGCCGATGATTCGCAACGCTTCACCATCGTTACTCAGTCGACCGCTGTATTCAAAGGACTGGACTGCACTGATCCCGTATCTGGCCTCGAAAGCATCACGGTTGCGGAGCAGGAGAAGATAATCGCCTGCGGGAAGTATTACATGCTCAGGGAAGGTGAAATTAATCCCGGCCTCGAAACGAACACCTGTCAGTTCAAGTGCAGACTGCCCGGCGTTGAAGAACTCAATGAACTCGAAGTCATCGCGATCGCCGCTTACGGCCATCTCCCCGGCGTTGGTCGGGTTGGCTGGATGATAATGCAACTCGGAGATGACCAGGTTGGAGGCACTTGCAGCAACGCTGTCGATTGAGAAGAAGGCTTCATTTAAGGCGCTCCATTCACTGCTTGCCGTGTTGTATGATCGCGTGCGGATCATTGTTGGCTGGGAGAGCAACAGGGGATCGGATACGTTGTCACCGCCCCCCTGGCTGGTCTCGCCGCGCAGGATCATGTCGAGCCGGATATCCGAGCTTGTGCCGCTGGTCTGGTGAATCTCAACAGCGATGACATTGGTGCCAGGGGTCAGGGCGGATGTCGGCAGAGTGGAGTCCTTCCAGCCGCCCTCATCGCCAACGCTGCCACCTGCGAATGTATTGAATGTTGCGCCGGCAGCAAGGTTTTGGCGGAGAACTTCAGTGTCGTTGATGTAGACGGCAATGCCGTCATCGTATTTGATCCTCAGCAGGAAGTTGAAGAATATCGACGGGTCAGGGATGTCAACGGTGGTGCGAAAGTAGGTGGTGGCATACTTGCTTGAGGAGTTGGGTCCGAAGCTCACTGTCGTTCCCGCTCCTTCACCATCGTTACCGTATCCAAGCTCGGATGGGCCGCTGGACCATTCGGAGTCATCGAAATCCGTGAATTTCCAGGTAGTGCCCTGGTCGCTTCCGTTATCAAGGTAGCGCCACTCATGTCCGCTGGAAATGTAGGTAACCGGGGGTGGAGCGCCACCGCCAAAGGAAGCGATCAAGGCATTTGGATTTGGTGCACCGCCGGGTAGCCTCGGGTCACTGCCATCAAGCGTGTAATAGATCCTGTCAGCATCCGTGGCCATTGTCACCGGGGTGTCGGGCGATACCGAACCACCGTGCTGGCTGAAGACAGGGGCGATGATGTCCGGATACATGCCGGCAGACCTGAATCGCCCGATCATGGTCTGGCTGAGCCCGGGGAAGTGGTTGTTTACCAGGTTTTGCTGGTAGCTGAGCCAGTTCTGGTATTCGCGGAAACGGTTGCCCCAGCGTGCCGACTCGGCAATAAACCCGGGCTGGGCTTCATCGACCCGCTTCTGCAACCGCTCGATGTTTTTCGCCGGCGTCAGCGCCCCGTCGTTGAAGAAGTGCATGTGGATTCGGTCGGCAACAAGTATCGCAAAGTCCGTGTTGCCGCTGTGCAGGCGCGACATCAAGCTTAACGGCCCTGCACTGCTTGCAGAGTGGCCCGGGCTGCGCAGGAAACCGTCAGCGTCCTTCATCTGGAAGCGGAAGGGTTGTC
>JAPYUT010000092.1 GCA_029940475.1 Verrucomicrobiales bacterium
CCCTGCGCGGGAACCAGCCTTGGAGTCTGCCCCCAGCTGTTTTCTGTAGGCTAACAATCTCTTTTCACCATCTGTCTTGGAAATTTTTCCCTCTTTAACGGCAATGGCAATCCTCTTGGCAACAGCCTGATATTTTGCCCTTGGCGTGTCGAGTTGCTTTTCAACTCCTTCCTTACCCCGGGGTTTATTCGTATCGCCACCCCACAGTTGCCCCTTCAGTGCCGCAAGTTTTTTTCCGGCATCCTCCCTGGATATCTTACCCGCCTTTACGGCGGCGATGATTTCTTTTTCTGCCTCGTGGTAGCGTGCCTCTCGCGGATCCTTTTTGTTGCCGTCGGGGTCTTGCTTCTTTGAGACTTTGCCCTTTTTAGCTCCCCCCCATATTTCCTTCTTCAGGCCCGCGAGCTTCTTCTCGGCATCTTTTTTGGAGAGTTTACCTGCCTTAACGCCTGCCCAGATTTTCTCTTCCATTGCCTGATACTTTCTTTTCAGCTCTTCCCCCTTGTTGCTCGAGTCCTTCTTGCTATCCCATTTCTTCTTTGAGACTTTGCCTTTTTTAACAGCTCCCCAGATTTCCTTTTTGGCACCGATGAGCTTTTTCTTGGCGTCTCCTGCAGAGAGCTTACCCGCCTCAACGGCAGCCTTTATCTTCTTCTCGACACCTTGGTATTTTGCCAGGAGAGGATCCTGATGCTTCTTTTTGTCATCAGCATCAACAATCATGATGCTGCCTGTCAGCAGTATTGCGGCTGTTATGGTTCCCAGTGTTTTAGTCATGGTTGCTGTATTTTCGGGTTGATAAGGTGATATCGATAATGCCCTTAAGAAATTTCGTCAAATGTAGCAACCATTGACGGGAAAAGTCTGTTAAATTTGGTAGTTTGCTGCAATTGGGGCAATTTATAGTTAGCGCAACCGAATAATTAATATGAACACAAGAAAAATGATCAAGCCGCTATACGTGGTGGCTGCAATCTATGACGTGGTGCTGGGAGTGGCTTTCCTCTTTTTTGGCGATTTTATTTTTGAACATTTCATGCCGGAAATCGCTCAGCCCAATCATCCCGCCTATCTCCAGTTTCCCGCGGCACTGCTTCTTGTGTTCGCCCTGATGTATGCCGCCATTGCCCGCGACCCGGTCCGCAACCGCAACCTCATCCCCTATGGTATCCTGCTGAAGATCTCCTACTGCAGCGTCATCCTGTGGCACTGGACTGGCGAAGGATTGCAGGCATGGATCTGGAAGCCGTTCTGTGTTTTCGATGGCGTTTTTCTTGTCCTGTTCTTCTGCGCGTGGCGTAGCCTTGGAAAATCCGCCGGGGAAGAGGCTTGAGTTGTCAGCTGACTATCCTTTTACCGGGCCGATCAGCTCCACGAAATTCCCGTCAGGATCATGGAAAACAGTAATACGGTTGTTGCCGCCGAGGGATGCGGGCGTTTTACCAAGTAGGGTTACCTTTGCTTTTTTAAGGCGAGCCAGTGCGTCGTCCATGTCCTTGACCATGATCGTCAGGTAACTGATGCCGATCGTGGAGTGGATGAATCCCTGGTCCGGGCGCGCACCTTGACGCTTTGGAAAGGACATGATCTTAAGTCGCGTTGAACCCGGGTCATCGCCGAGCATGAAGACACGTATATCAGCAGGTTGATTGTCCGTGAGCCCAAAGCTGGTGGCTTTTTCCGCGGATGCCTTGAAGCCCTTGACCTCCGTGAGCCCAATGACTTCCGTGTAAAATTTTGCGGTGATTTCGATATTCCCGGCGACCATGCCGATGTCGACCACCGCCTTTGAGAACTTTGCCGGCTCCGCCAGGAGCGACAAAGAACTTAGAAGGCCGAGCGTGATGAGGGAGAAAGCGTGTAATTTCATGTTGCCGACAATAGTAAGCACAAGGCCCTGACGCAGTGACAAAATGCGCTCCCTGCTTGGGAGATGGTCCAGACGGGGCAAGTTTTTAGTTTGCAACTAACTTATTATCAATGAATACAGGAACAATGCGGAATCAGTCACAAGGATTAATTTCTCTATAAAAACTTTCTGAAAATCCGTTTTTCATGTGGATTATAGATAGGGGGTAAAGCCCCGGTTGTTGTTTACCATGGATCCTGCCGCTGAATTTGTTCGTCTCTGGACCCGCCATCAGGCGGCAGTGGAGCGCTATGTCTACATGATGGTGCCCCGTGCAGTCGATGCCGGGGAGGTTCTACAGGAGGTTTCTGTCAAATTGTGGGAGAAGTGGGAGAGATATGACCAGTCGCGGCCTTTCGGACCGTGGGCAATTAAGTTTGCCTGGCTGGAGGTGTTGAAGTGGCGCCAGAAACAGGCTCGCGAGCGGTTGGTCTTTTCGAGCTCATTACTGGAGAAAATTAACGCGGCACATGAGGATGAGGAGCCGGTGATGGAGGTCCGTCGCCGGGCATTAAAAAATTGTCTCACTAAGCTCAGCAATCAGGAGCGCAAGTGGGTGAACCTTCGCTACGGGCGCCATGGGGCTATTAAGCAGGAGGCGCAACGCACCGGCGTGCGCCTGCATAAGCTTTACTATGCCCTTGAAAGAATCCGTGCACAGCTACTGGAGTGTGTCGGGCGAACAATGAAACAGGAGGGCTGGAGCGATGCGTGATCCTGCCGATTGGCAACAAAGGCTCAACGTCCTCCTCTCCCGTTTGGTTGATGAGAGTATCACTGCTGAGCAATTAGCAGAGATGGAGGGTATCCTTGAGGAGTATCCCGCTGCGCAGCAGCACTATCTTCACTATCTCGGGATGCATGTTGACCTGCAGCAAACGAAACCTCTCGAGCTCGCTCCGGTGGGTTTCACCAGACGGCAGGTCAGTGCAATGACGCTCCTGGCAGGTGCTGCTGCCCTCGTCCTTGCTGCCTTGTTTCTTTTTCAGCCCGGGCGCGAGGTGCAATCTCCGATCGCGCGTATTGTCAAGTTGAACGGATCGATTGCGTGGACCGGGGACGGCGGACAAGTGATCCATGACCTGAGTGCCGGTGATCAGATCAAGGGAGGCACGCTGGAAACACTGGCGGCAAATTCATGGACTGAGATCGCGTTCCTCGACGGATCAACGATCAGGGTGTCAGGCCCGGCGTTACTGACTTTGGCCGATGGCCGGGAGGGGAAGTTCATTCACCTTCGCCGGGGAGATATTTCAGCTGATATAACGCCCCAGCCCGAGGGTAAACCGCTGAGGTTGATTACTCCCTCGGCGGAAGCGGAAGTATTGGGAACCCGGTTCAATGTGACGGCAAACCCGGAATGGACCCGGGTTTTAGTCAATGAAGGCCTGGTGAGTGTCGAGCGCCTGGCTGATGGCAGCATCCAGAAAGTTCCCGCAAATCACCTGGTGGTGGCAGCGCTGGAGCGGGAGTCCGAGTTCAAGGCGGTTCCCCGCAGGGTTGCAGGGTTTCCATGGGAATATATTGAGGCCTGGAAGAGTCAATTCCCCCGTGATGTTCGTCGCGGCGATTTACAACCTCCCATGGCCCAATACGCGATGAGGCTTCGCGCCAAGTCGTGCCTGTGGATTGAGGATGACAGGGATCCGGATTTGCATTACTCGGTGAACATCGGGGTATCTGCAACGAATCATACTCCCATACGCTTAAGTGAGGGGGCGCGTTTCCGGATCCGCGGCCGGTTAAGTTCAAGCAACCGGGTGATATTCGGGTTCACGAGCAACCATGCGCGGGGTGGATTTGCCGGCAAATACGTTGCCTCCCGCGATGTTGCTGTCAGTGAACAATCCGATGGGAAGTTTGAACTCGAAATCCCGCTGGAGGCGATGACCCCGGTCAGGAACTATTTTCCAGCATCACCTGCCGGCCTTGAGATTTTTGATTGCTGGGCCCTCACGCATGAGGAACGGGCCGGCCTGGAAATCATCAGTGTGGAACTCATGGGAGCAGAGTAATTGGATACAGCGGCGACTGTCCTCATCGGCACGCATTTGAAATCAATATAAAAATGAAGAAGACCTTACTACTGCACGGTGCGTGGATTGCCGCGGCGATCATCTCCTTTAACATTGGCGCCAGATTTTTTCCTGCCGGGGATAGCGGTGACAAAGAACGCCTGGTTGCCGGGGCTCAGAAAAATCAGGTAGATGAGCGCAGCAGGGGCTCGGCGGCTGTAAAAGCTGGCTCAAGTCAGGCTTCCGGAAAACGCTCAGGCGATGGTGTCCTTGATCCCGGTGCATTAGGCTCCGTGCAGAGAAAGCTCTCTTCCGGGGACATTGAATTGCTTGGCGAGCAGTTTCGCAAGGGGACGAACCCTATTGAGCGCAGGATGGCGTTCACTGCCCTGCTGGCAGGGTTGACTGCCGAGAATGCCCTGCAGGTTCGCAAGCAGATTGAGCACATGGACCACCGCAGTGCCGAGTTTCGTGAATTTCATTATGCATGGGGATCTGTTGGAGGCGCTGATGCGGTCATGTTTGGCGCCGATACGGAGGAAGACGACATGTCTCCCGCCCTGACCGGTTGGGCGAGTGCCGATCCTGAGGCAGCTCTGGCGTGGTTTAATAACCTGGACATGGAGAATAATGCGGGGTTTGACGCCCTTCTCAAGGATCGCAAGATTCCCGCCGCTGGCCTGACCGGCCACCTGATGCGGGGATTGGTGCAGGGCCTGGCTGATGCCAATCCGGACACAGCCAGCCAGTTCGTTCAAGACATGGTGGCAAGCGGTCATGAGGGAGCCGAGGGGATGATCCATATTGTCGCAGGAGCGGTGATGCGTAGCGATTCGCCTGCTGAAGCGGCTCTCTGGTCGGAAGGTCTTCCTGAGGGCAAGATGAGGGACATGGCGATGAATCGCATGGCCGGTCATTTTGCGCGCTCGGATCCTGAGGCGGCGGCATCATGGGCCGGGAACTTCAGCAGTCAACCGGAGAGCGCCGGGGTTATTGCGGAGGTCGGGCAGAACTGGGCGGCGCGTGATGCCCAGGCTGCTGTTGACTGGTTGGGGTCGCTTCCTGCTGGCAATGGTCAAAATGCCGGCATGCACAGGGCTCTCAGCCAATGGGCACAGCGAGATCCCACCGCTGCCAGCGAGCATCTCTCCAGCATGGCAGCCTCGGATGCCAAGGATGCGGCGGTCAGCGGTTTCAGTCGCCGCCTCGCCTGGGAGAACCCGCAGGCGGCGATGAGCTGGGCGGAATCCATCGCCTCCGATGATCAGCGCACCGAGTCCATTATCAGTGTTGGTCGCGCCTGGTCAAAGAGAGATGCGAGCGGAGCTGCCGAGTGGATGGTTTCCTCAGGTGTTTCCGAGGATGTGCAGCAGGCGATTCTGAACCCTCCAGAAAACGATAACGACGAACGCCGCCGGCGTCGCTGATCTTTGGTTTAACGGAATTGTTTATGAAAAATAAACTGCTCATTAACTGTTTTTATTTCCTCCTCACGACAGCAATGTTTGTCATTGGATCGCAGTTTGCGGGATCACCTTCTTCTGCTTCAGTGCGCCCGGGAAAAGGGCATCACGTTAAAGTTGGTCAGCCAAACGCCGGTCAGGGGCTCAGTGCCCTTGCCGGGTCAGGTAAGCCGGTGCTTCCATCGGAGAATTCATCATCTCAACCCGGGGCAGGTGATAATGACGGGTCGGCATCTTTGGCCGTAGTGGAAAGGGAATGGGACGGGAAAGGATTGCGCTTTGAGGATTTTGCGCTGGAGAAAGGTCCCTTGAGCGAGAGCCAGATTGAAGAGTTGGTGCTGGCTGCAATCAAGTCATCCGACCCGATCGAGCGTCGCCGTGCCTTTGACCGCATCCTTCAGGAGATGCAATCCGATTCGTTCACTGTGGAGCAGGCCATGACCATCCGTAAGGTGATGGCCAATAATAAAGCAAGCGGGGAACAGTGGCGGGATTTTGATTACGCCTGGGGTGCCAATGACCCTGAAGCAGCGGTGGCCTACATTGAGAAGATCCCGGAGCAACATCGCAATGGCTACACCGGCAATATGTTACCTGGGCTGGCCAGTGTTGAGCCGCAAACCGCCATCGATCTGGTGGCAGGAATGGAGGGGGAAGTGCGCCGGCGCATGACGGGGCGCTTGATTGAGGGGCTTGCCGACAATGATATTGGGGTTGCCACTGAATATGTCTTTGGCTTGGCGGAGAATGAGGACCCGCACGCGACACAACACATGCGCAAGCTGGCCCGGGAGGTCCTTGACAATGAGGGACTGGAGGGTGGCTTGAGTTGGGCTGAGAACCTTGAGGAGGGTCCACTCCAGGGGGCTGCCCTGTGGCAGGTCGCCAACGAGTTTGCCAATGAGGACCCTGAGGCCGCCTCCCTCTGGGCGGAACAATTTGTCGGTCAGGATCAGAACGCGCGCCTCTTTGGCGAAGTGGTGAGGGAATGGGATGACCGGGAGGCGGCAGAGGCCTGGGTAGATTCCCTGGAACCAGGCCAGGGGCAACGGGATGCCCTCAGTGCTGTGTTCGGTTTCAAGGGGGCAAATCAACCGCATGAGGCGGTGCAGGAAATCATTGATATGCCGGTATCCCAGGACCGCGATTTTGCCATCAACGGGTTCATCAGTGGGCTGGCTGCCCAGGACGGTGAATCCGCCGTGATCTGGGCTGCGGAAATATCTGATCCCGGCATGCGGGAGTCGGCGATGATTCGTGCCGGCCAACACTTTTTCAGGCAGGATCATCAAGCCGCGGTGGAGTGGTTTAATGCCAGTGGGTTGCCGGAAGATAGCTTGTCGCACATGGCGGGGAGAAAACCCGATTAATGATCATCACCATAGCGGAAAAATGAGATACCGTAATTTGGCAGGCGGCCTGGCTTGCCTGTTCTTATGCTTGGTTCATACCGCCAATGCGCAGTCCTTTGAGGAAGCCAGCTCAGAGAACTGGCACCAGTGGCGCGGGCCGAATGCGAATGGGTTTAGCGAGTCAGCCAAGGGGCCTGTGGAGTGGGATAATGAGAAAAATATCCAGTGGAAGGTTGCCATGGGCGGCAGTGGAAGTTCCACGCCGATCATCTGGGGTGATAAGGTGTTCCTGCTTACCGCGATCAATACCGGCAAGGTCGATCCGTCCCTGCCAAGGCCTGAGGATCAACCTGAGCGGGTCTTTGGAATCAAGCACCCGAACACCAGCTACGAGTTTGCGGTGCTCTGTCTTTCCCGTGAGACGGGAAAAGAAATCTGGAGGCAGGTTGCCACGGAGATGGTGCCGCATGAAGGCCACCACAATGACAATAATTTTGCCTCAGCATCACCCACCACTGACGGCAAGCGGCTCTATTGCTGGTTCGGATCTGCCGGGTTGTTCTGTTACAGCCTGGAAGGAGAGCTCTTGTGGAATCGCAAACTGGGTACAATCAAGATGGGCGCCAGCCTAGGTGAAGGGTGCTCGCCGGTGTTGCATGAGGGTAAGCTGATCATTGTCCGTGACCATCAGGGGGAATCCTCCATTGAGGTGCTTGCCACTGGCACAGGAAAGACACTTTGGCGCAAGAAGCGCGAGGGTGGTAACGGCTGGTCGACCCCGGCAGTCGTCAAGCATAGTGGCCGGGTCCAGGTCATTACCACCTCCTCCGGCAAGGGGCGTGGCGGCAGGCTGGTTGCTCCCGGCAAGGTGATCAGTTACGACTTGGGGAGCGGGGAGATCATCTGGCAATGCTCCGGGTTAACGGATAATGCCATTCCCTGCCCGGTGGTAGAGGATGGCGTGGTCTATTGCATGACCGGTTACCAGGGTTTCTCATTGCTGGCTTTGCCGCTTTCCGCAAAGGGGGACATCACCGGCTCCGAGTCGATCCTGTGGACCAAGAAGCGTGGTACTCCCTATGTGCCATCGCCACTGCTCTATGACGGGAGGCTGTATTTCACCCAGTCCAACCAGAACCTTCTTTCATGTCTTGATGCAAAGGATGGCAGTGAGATCATCAACCGTGAGCGGCTGCCGGGAATGTCGGGAATCTATTCTTCCCCGGTCGGTGCCAATGGACTGGTTTACGTGACCGACCGAAACGGCACGACCCTGGTGCTGAAGCGATCAAGGAAACTCGAGGTGATGGCCACCAATAAGCTTGGTGACACGGTGCATTCTTCCCCGGCGATTGCAGGGAACCAGTTGTTTATCCGGGGACGCCGGTTTCTCTATTGTATTGCCCGGGCAGAGGGGGGGAATCCACCTGAGGTGGAAGTGAAGCCACCTGGTTCGGCAGTGAATGGAAAGGGCAAACGACCCAATGTCGTCACCCTGCTCGTCGACGACCTCGGTTACCGCGACATCGGCTGTTACGGCGGCCCCGTGAAGACCCCCATCCTCGACAAGTTGGCCGCCGGGGGCGTGCGCTTCACCGACTTCCATTCTGGGGCTCCGGTCTGTTCCCCGTCGCGTGCCACCTTCCTCACCGGCCGCAACCACA
>JAPYUT010000033.1 GCA_029940475.1 Verrucomicrobiales bacterium
AAGCGGATTGCTCGCCCAGGGGTGAAGCCACCTTGATTACCGGCGCGGTATTGCCATTGGTCGCCCCGTGCCCCCTTTCCGTCGCGGAATCAAAGAAGGCATAGAAGCGATAATAGTCCTCCTGGCTGACCGGGTCATACTTGTGGTCATGGCACTGGGCACATTTCATGGTCATGCCCATGAAGGTCGTGGCGACGGTGTCGACCTTGTCCACGATGTAGGCAACCCGGTATTCTTCGGGTATCGTCCCTCCTTCATGGGTATTCATGCCGTTGCGCAAAAAACCCGTGGCCATCTTCTGCTGAGGCCTTGCCCCCGGAAGCAGGTCGCCGGCCAGTTGCTCCACAATGAAGTCGTTATAGGGCTTGTTCTGCATGAAGGCGTTAATAACCCAGTCACGCCAGCCCCACATGTCCCGGTGATCATCGATGGAATAGCCGTTGGTATCGGCATAGCGGGCGGTATCGAGCCAGTCCAGGGTCAACCGCTCCGCGCACTGCGCTGATGCCAGCATGCGATCAACCAGGGATTCCCATGCAGAGGGGGATTGATCTGCGAGGAAATCATTAAGCTCCCCGATGCTTGGCGGAAGGCCGCGTAAATCCAGCGACAGGCGACGAATTAAAACCTCACGCGTTGCCGGAGGCGACATCTTGAGCCCTGCCTGATTCAGTTTTTGACCAATATCGTCATCAATGACATTCCGGATAGCACCGGGCACTTCGACCACCGGTGGCGTATAGGCCCAATGCTCCTGGTATTGCGCGCCATCCTTGATCCACCCCTCAAGCAGCACCATCTGTTTTTCACTGAGCTTATAGTGTGAATCCGCCGGGGGCATCACCTCATCAGGATCAGTGGACCTGATGCGGAAAGCGACCTCACTGGCCTCCAAGTCACCGGGCACAATCGCCCGCACCCCGTCACGCGCGGCATAAGCGCTCTGCGGGTCATCCAGGCGAAGCTTGGCCTTCCTGCCCTTTTCCGCCGGGCCATGGCAATGGAAACAGTTCTCGGAAAGGATCGGGCGAATATCGCGATTGAAGGAAATCCCATCACCGAAGACCGGCCTAACCAGTGTCAATACCGGCAGGATGAAAATAATGACGAGTTGATATGCGTTGCGCATTATCATGAGACGGATACTGAATCAGCCGCCGAAAGCCGCGCAATTCCGGGCAGTATGGCCAGGCCCAGCATCACAAATGCCGGCTGCAACGCTGAATAATGGAATCCCAATCGCATGATCCTTTCTGCTTTCTATTATGCCTGCTCTTGCAATCCTATTAAGCTGACGGCATTTTTCAAAGACATGGAGATGCGCTGCCCTCTATGTTTGTGCCTGCATGATCCGGTTCCGCCGCCGTTAAGGAATTCAAAATACATCTATTCCATCATCAAACAGTCTTTTAAAGTCACATCAATCGGATATTCCAACAATGAATCATGGTTCACCCATGAATATCGTCAGGCCTTAGTTTAGCTTTGTATGGGATCTTCAGGCAAGATCCCAATTCAGAAAATCCTGTGAATTGAAATTCGCCCCCCTACTTCCCTTAAACCCCACGATAAAGGAAGAGGGGCGACTGGATCTTTCGACCCGCCTTAACACTTGCAGAGAAAGTAATTATCGACTAAATCATAAATATTAATCCAATGATTGATTCAAGTGATGAACCGGCAATCCGCTGCGGAATTATTCTCCAGGCATAAGGGTGAAAGAAATGGATAAAACCCCATAGGGTGGGTTGCGTCATTGCGCCAGTAAGGAGTAGCGACGCTCTTGGCTGGCACCAAAGGTCCAGCCTCTTCCCTGCTTAAGGAAACCCGTGCTTTTTGCGCAGGCGACCCCAGTAACTTGCCCAGTATGTGTCGTAGTAGTCCAGTGCCGCTTGCCTGATATGCGGCAGGTCCTCTACCCTTGGTGAACCTGCAGGATCAAATCCTGCCAGATGCCCCTTACCCGCACGCTTTCGGGGGGAAACAAAGCGCCAGTTACCATTGCCCAGTATATCCCTGCAAAGCCCGGCAAGTGCGGGATCATAACCCTTCAGCCCGTCACGGGTGTGGATGTGATTGTGATCATGGTCCATGGTTCGGTTCGTGTCATACCAGCACTGCACGCCCTCCGCCCAGTATTCCGAGCGATTCTTTCCGGCATAGCATTGCTTCCTACCGCCGAAAATAATCAGCACCTGATCATCCTTGTTTACCATCGCCCTCGAGTTCACAGGCGAGCCGTTGACCTTGATATCCCCTGCATCCAGGCACTTGGACAAAAGATCACGGGATTGATCCGGAAACGATTTAATCAACGCATCAAGCAAACTCACCGGAGCATCACTCTGCACCCGCCGAAAGCGCTGGGTGGCACGCCCGTCATTCCACACACTGCGCGCCTTTGCCTTGCCAAAGGCCTCAGAGAGACGCTTTTGTTGTGCCTGATCAAATCCCGCACCATGGATCACGTGTCCAAATTCATGAATCAGGATACTCTCATCCTGCATGCCACCTGAGTATTCGAGGACATCCTCCTCGGCAAACAGCACCACTGGGCGGCCATCAACATGCCGAAGAAAACCACGTTGACGCCAGTTGTAGAAATCAAGTTCCTTGCCGGTCTTTAAAGTCTTGAACTGTGGAATGTCGGAAGTCAATTCACTGTGACCAACCAGGATGCACAGCACTTTCCTCTTGCGGATACGCCCGGCAACCTCAAGCGCAATACTCTTCATCATCTTCTCAAACAGGTAGGCGGATTCCAGGATGGCGTGATCGGAAACCAGGCCTGAAGTGGCAATGCGGATATCCTCAACCATCAAGCCCTTCTTGAAAAAGGCGGGCGCCAGGTTGTAGCGCTCCGCCTGCTCTTCGCTGATCGGCTCAACCGAGAAATCCCCTGCCCGGGCATCCACGCCAAGCAGGCTGAACACCGCAAAAAAAATAATCCCGGCAACCTGAAATCCTTTCCAATTAAATCTCATAGATGCAGACCTTAATACACCTTGGCGCATACATCCACGGAACAAAGATGCCCTGCCAAAGGATGCTTCTATCGCCCTCCCTAGACAAAAATTACTTGGGAAGCACCTCGATCACCCCGCGCATGCTGCGCCAGTGGCCGGGAAAGGTGCAGATGAAGGGATACTGCCCCTTGAAATTGGCAGGCACGGTTAATTCCAGCCTGTCGCCTTGTCCCGGTTGCAGCAGCTTGATGGCCTTCAGGACCTTTCCCGAGTCAGGAATGTAACCCTTGGCCAGACCATCGGGGCTGGCAGCCATGAGGTCGGCAGCACTACCCACTTCCTGAATGGCACCCGGCTCGATGATGAGCAGGTTGTGCGGCATCAGGTCATTGTTCTTAAAAAAGATCGTGAACTTCTGCCCCGCACGAACCCTTAACCGGGTGCGATCAAAGAGCATGCGCCCGGGGATCGTCTTGACCAGGAAGGATGAAACACCCAGGTCATCGAGTGCTTTGCCAAGCGCCAAGCCACCGGAAACCCCGGGCATCGATTCAAGTTCACGCGCAAGGGCATAGCTCTCGAGGAAAACCGGGGAATCCCGCCCTTCTTCCGGCACGGATTCCAGGTAAGCAAGGACACTGCCGGCCAGAGGATCCAGCCGAGCGACCGGCCGCTCGGCACGGTCGGTGTTGCGCAAAAGTGCTGTGGCGGTTCGACGATTTTCCCCCTTCTCGACCTGGTCAAAGAGCCTTGCGACCTTCTCCGAGCGGTCCTCCTGCCGCTTGGTTAAGTATTTCACACTCTCTTCCAGCGCGTATTCCAGCCCCTTGTCCATGTCATGTTTGGCAATTTCCCGGGCGACCTTGAGTGCCCCGGGAGATTGACTGAAAGCAGCCGCTAAAACCGCATGCAGGCGCACCGCCGCGTCACGGTCATTGGCACGCTCACGGATCAAGGCAATAGGGTCGGCAATCCTCTCCTGCCAATGGCGCATCACCTGCGTTGCAGCGAGCCGGGCGCCGGATGTCTTGGCATTGAGCAACCGGTTCAGCAGGTCGCTGTTGACCACCCCCAATCCCCGGCAAACCCATAACGCCTCGACCAGGTGATGCTCAATTTCCGGATCCTTGGGATCGAGTTTCCCCATCCATTTCTCAAGGGCGGCCACCACCTCCTGCACCGGGCGGGTGCGCAATTCGCCACGCACCAGCTCGCGCGTGTGACTCTCAGGAGACTTCAACAGTTCAAGTAGTGGCGCAAGCGGCCGGTCGCGAATGACCGGGGCCTTCAGGAGCGGACGCTCCTTGTGGGAGATGCGCCAGATCCGCCCGTGGGCATGATCCCTGCCGGGATGCCGCTTGGAGAAATTCACGTTCTCAAAGATATGGGTGTAGAAATCGGCAATGTAGAGTGCCCCGTCCGGGCCCCAGGCCATGGCCACCGGGCGGAAGGTCCTGTCCGAGCAAGTAGCCAGCGCCCCATGCCGCTTCGCCCGATACAGTGAACCATCCAGCTCAAGGTCATACCAGTGCACCCCGACATCGCCTTCACAGTGATTGACCAGGAATCTTCCCTGCACCTGCGGCGGAAAGTGGCTGCTGTAGACAAAATCACACCCTGCGGCGATTGCCCCTCCGGGTGCAAAGGAGAGGTGATTGGTACGCTGCTTGGCCTTGGGAAAGACAAAGGGCGTTGAGATCACGTCCATCGGGTAATACTGGCCGGCGGAAGCATCCAGCAGGATCCCGCGACCCCAGCGATCAAACACCTTGCCATAGGGGTTCCAGAACGCGTGGGAAAGGGCGACCTCCATCTGCTCCTCGCGTGGATTGTAGGCAAAAACCGCCGCATCACGCACCCGCCGCGCTCCACCCGGTGTCTCGACCTGCGTGTTGTAGAAGATGCCTTGGGAAAAATACAAAGTCCCGCCCGGGCTCCAGCGGAAGTTGTTCATGGCATGCTCCGCGTCCTCGGCACCAAAGCCGTGCAGCACCGTGCGCACCCAGTCCGCCCTGCCATCGCTGTCGGTATCCCTTGCCAGCAGCAGGTTGGGAGCCTGCGCCACATAGGCACCGCCATCTGCTGTGGGAATAAATCCGTGGATGAGCTTCATGTTCTCAAGGAACACAGAATGACTGTCAGCCACCCCGTCAGCATCGGTGTCCTTGAGAATAACGACCGAGTCGGCCGGCTGTTTACCGGGCAGGGAATGCGGCCAGGTGGGTGTATTGGCAACCCAGAGTTGTCCCTCTGCATCAAAATGAATGGCGAAGGGATTGGCGATCGGGAAGCGCAGCTCGGAGGCAAAGAGGTTTACCTGGTAACCCTCCGCCACCTTGAAGCGTGCCAGTTGCTCCTGCGGGGAACTCAGGTGCTTGTCAGCCGGCCCGTCACTTGCCACCTCCCACTGCGCTTCTTGCACGACACCCGGGATAGCACGGCTCTTTGGTGTGGGAAACCAGATTGGCCTGCCCTCAACCGGCTCCCCTGCCCACACGCTCAAAGGCTCAGACTTCTTGACTGCCCAGAGATCCTCATCGGCCGCCACAACCAGCAACCTGCGCTGCCTGCGTTCCTCCCCCAGGTGCATCGCACCGCGGGTCTTGTTGCGACGCCCGTGGATGTAGGAGGCGTTGGGTGGATGCCACCAGGCAAAGAAATGGTGGTTCTTCTCGTAAACCAGTCGGCGCAATTGCTCAGCCCCATGATCTTGCACAACAGGTGAGGGTTTTTCAGCTGCATCGATTAACTCCAATCCGGATGCCATCATCCTGCTCACCACCCAGTCGCCGTATTCGCTGAGATGAATGCCGTTAAAGGTCAACCTGCGACCCGGATGCCCAGCGATCCACCTGGAAGTGGGTGTAAAGAGGTCAAGGAAACGCACCCCCGTCCGGGCGGCAACCGCGGCAGAGGCTTCCACATACAACTGAAGGTTGCCATTGCGGCTGAAGGCATCAGCAACAACTCCATCCGTTGGCTCAAAGGCAAGGGGCGAGACGAGGACAATGCGCGGGGCGGACTCACCGTTGAACTGCTCTCCCTGCAACTCCCTGATCAATTTTACCAGCGCTGACCGGTAATGATCGACGCCGGCAGCACCGGCAAAGGATTCATTGAAGCCGAAACAGACAAAGAGAAGATCCGCCTTGTGTCCTTCAAGTTCCCCGAGGAGATCGGGAAAGCCCTTCGGGCGGATCCTTAAATCCACCTCGTCCGCCGACCATCCCATGTTACGCACCCGCAGCCGATGGCCGGGAAAACGGCAGTGCAGGAAGGTCTCGAAATACCCGTAAATCTGCATGCGCTCGGCAAAGGTGTTGCCAAGGATCACGATACTCTCCCCCTTGTGAAGCTGAAGAGGCCGTGCCGCCAGTCCACTGCCCGCAACGAGAACTGCGACAAGCACGAGCATAAGGCAATGAAGGGAAGCGGTCATGTCCTTAAACCATCTTAGCCGGATACCTCCCCGGGAAGAAATCACAAAATGCCCCCTTGTCGTATTCACCAGCAGGATTTACTCGCCACAATCCACCGTAAGCGCCGCACTGAATACCAGTCCCGGGTCACCACGCTGGGCAAGGGTCCGGGAAATCACCCCGATACTCCTTTCAACCTTGCCCTTGAACACGGTCTTGCCACCTGAAATCACCTCGACCGGCTGATCAAGGTCGGCCATGGAATCATTGAGCAGGATCGTAAGGCACATGAGCTCTCCGGAATCCTCCACGATGAATTTCTGTCCCTTTCGGGAAGCAACAATCATCTGACCTCCCTTTCCATGGCCGGCAAACAAGGCCAGCCAGTAACTGCGCTCATGGGTGACATTGTCCTGTTTCCAGACGATTTTTCCCGGAAACCTGCGGCGCTGGTATTTTGCCATCCACGGCACTGCCACCCTGTCCTCAAGATTCATCCAGTGTCCTTTCCCCTCGTGAATCTTCACGAAATGCTCATAACCACCCGGGTCGCCCTTGCGCAACTCGGCAAGCTTCTTCTGCCAGTTGGCGGCAACCGCATTACGTTTATAGGCACCATCACGGCCTCCAACCTGCAAGGCAAAGGGGATATTGCGCAGACCGAGCGGAGAAGTCTCGTTGGGATGCCCGGCCATCATCGCCGCGGCGGCGAAGCGGTCCGACATGCGCGGTGCGAGCTGGTAAACGCCGTCGCCGCCGGCCGAGTAGCCCATCAGGTAAACCCGCTCAGGATTAACCCCCTCGAAGACCACCATGTTGGTGATCAGGCGGTCAAAGAGCGCGTCGATGTGCCCCTGGTGCCAGAGGTTCCAGGTATCCGTTGGCGCACGTGGAGCCAGGTAGATTCCTTCCGCGGGCTTGTAAAGGCGCAACTGGTTGCGCCACTGCTGGTCGTTGACCTTTGCAGGCGCGCCTCCGCCCCCGTGCAGCGAGATGAACAGGCTGTGCCCCTCCTTCGGCTTGTCGCCATACACAATAAAATCAAAGCGCAGCGTCTGCTTGCCGATGGTGATCGCCTTCGCCTCCATCTCCCCGGCGCGCGCGGCGCGGATCATCGCGGCATGATCCGCCACCAGCAGCACCTCCGCCTGCGCGGCATCCTCCCTGGACAAGGCTGCCATGGCGAAATTCTGGTCAGCGAGCGGGGGCCGTTTTCCGCGATCAAGGGCCAGCCACTTGCCAAGTGAATCCAGCGTTGATTGCTCCTCTCCTGCCAGCCGCGGGGCGCAGCAAAGCAGCAACGGCAAGATGATGACGATAAACTTCACTGCGGAGAACATAGTGCTGCTCACAGGAGCTTGCTCTGCTTAAAGTGCGGAATTGTGACCTCAAGGAAACTATCCCCCTCCTTCCGGTAACCAAGAGCTTCATAAAAACTCATCACCTCCCCGCGCGCGTGCAGGATGATTTCCGTATAACCCGCGCTGCGGGCATGCGCCTCGGCAAACTCCACAAGTGCCCGGCCGATTCCCTGCCCCTGCAGATGGGCGGTGACGGCCACCTGCTGCATCTTGATCACCTTGGCGTCAACCGGCTTGAGCTGCAGGTAGGCCTGCAGGGTACCTGAATGATCTCTGGCGGCGATATGGATAAAACCCGACTCCGCGTCAAGGTCCTCATCAAAAAGGCTCAATCCCAGCGGCTTGCGCAACATTTCATCACGCAACAGGCAGGCTTGCTCATAGGCAGGCGAGCGGTGGGCAACAATGGCAAACTCAATAAGCTCCTGCATCTGGGTTTACCCGGTTTCAGGCATGAATGTCGGCATCAACACCCCTTGCACCGGGGGACATTCGCCGCGTACCTGGCCAAGGTGCATCTCGCAATTGCGTGCCCCCCACCCGTATAAGGTGGCAACCAACTCCCCCTGGTCAACCGGGACCAGGAAAACCGGTGCCCCACCCCGGTGACGGGCGTTTAGCTCGGCATAGACAAGGGCGGCAGATTCCTGCCATCCGGCCGAGACACCCGGACCGAGCATCTTGCTGCCATCATGCTTCACGGAGCAGAGAAATCCACTAATGCCCCCATTTTCTCCCTCAATGACTGATACGCCCCAGATACCCGCGGCATTTTCAATGAAATGGACAAAGTCCTGCTCCCTCCTGATACCGTTGAGCCTCATCTCAAGGTCGGCCATCGCCACCGCATCGCCCGGCAACGCGTCACGCACCCGCGCAACACCTGCAGGAGGAGCAATCTCAAGGCCACCATCGGGCACGGGCAGGGTCATGTCCTGAAATGTCGCGTAGGGAACAAAGCCCCGGCGCGTGTAGAGGGAGAATGAATCAAGGTTCATGGCACTGGACACCAGGCGGATGGGTTTCGCATCACTGTCAGCGATTGCAATGACCTCATCAAGTATCATTGTCGCCACCCCCTGTCCGAAATAGTCGGGATGGGCATTCATGATGCCCAGCGAATAATGGGTTTGCCGGGGGTGAAAGAAACAGGAACCTGCCAGGCGCCCACTGGCTTGATCCTCGGCAATAATGCAGCACCCGGGATCCAGTGCCTCGTAAACCTCGGTAAAAACCCGGCAGGAAGTCACTTCACCGCCAAAAACATTCTTGTCGAAATGGGCCTTATACCAAGCATTGGTCGATTCAAAGACAAGCCTTACCACAGCCTCCTGGTCGGAGTCCAGCATTCTGCGCAACTTGATGGATGACGATGACATTGGTTGAAAAAAAATCAGCTATCGGCACTGGTCGGCCACTGCCCGTGCCGCCTTCGCCCGCGCAGTAATCTCCGTCCAGTTGCCGGCGGCAATGATCTCCCTTGAAGCCAGCCAGGAACCGCCAACAGCGGCAACCATGTCCCCCTCCAGGTAATCCGCCATGTTATCCACGCTGACTCCGCCAAGTGGAATATACTCCAGCCCCAGGTGCGCGTAGGGGGCGGCAATGTTCTTCAGGTGCTTAAGCCCGCCGCTGCTGCCGGCGGGAAAAAACTTGAGGATCTCACAACCGAAAGGCAACGCCCGCTCAATATCCGAGGGCGTCATGACTCCGGGAGCAAAGGGTAAGCCCGCGGCACATGCCGCCTCGATAACCTCGGGATTGGTCCCCGGCGCAACGCCGAATGCCGCCCCTGCATCAAGCACCTGGCTCACCTGGCCCGGGTTGATAATGGTTCCAATTCCGACCAGCATTTCCGGAACAGCTACCGAGATTGCCGCCAACGAAGGCAGTGCCGCTTCAGTACGCAGGGTCAACTCCATGGCATCCACCCCGCCGGCCAGCAGGGCTTCGGCCACCGGCACGGCATCCTCCACCCGATCAATCATCAGGACGGCAAGCACCCCTGCCGCTGACAGTCTCATGGGAATGGGGTCATCAGTTTTCATCAAGCAACCGTGTGCACAAAGCGCCATTGAGCAAGGCGAAAAATCCATGCGCCCAATTCGCGCTCTGCCTCGCTGCCCGGGCCGGCATCATTAGATGCTTTTTATCCCTAGCTCCCCTGATCCCGCGGAGCAAGCCGGCGCATCGTGTCCTCCTTCATCTTGGCATCCGTGATCCTCTCCGCCCAGGCAAGGGCCGCTTCGCGGTCATCACGTGCAGCGGACACGGCATATTCCTTGATCGCCTTGTCATAGGAAGGTCCAAGCGGCCGGGAAGCCAGCCACTGCCCTGCAGCGACAAAGTCCTCGCGGATATAGTCCTCAAATCGCTCCCCGATGGCACGCTTCTTCCCAGAAAGTTCAGCCGGCAATTGCGTCAACCAGTCCAGCTCCTCATTGATGGGGCCCGCTGCCCTGCGTGCCGCGCGCTCCAGACCATGCGAGGTAATAAAGGGCTGCGCGACATTATCGGTGATAAACTGAAGCGCCGCCTCGGGGTCAGCACCCGCCATCCGGTCAAGGACAACCCCTGCCGCATAACCCTTGTAGGAAAGCATGTCCTCACTGGCATGGTCAATGCCGTTAATCCATTCCGTCATCCCGCTTAAACCACGCTCCTCAAAGATAACCGATGCCAACTGGTCGGTCTGTAATCCGCGTGCGCGCCCACTCTTGTTCTTCTCTGAGTAGGTAATCGCACCATCAAGGTCACTTTGCAGCATCTCACGCATCACGGAAAAATGCATCCACTCCCGTGCTCCCTCATCCTCGACACCGGCAACATATTCCCTTGCCCCCTCAGGGTCCCTGTTGGCCCATCCGGAAATGGCCGATGTCCCGGCCCGCGAATCCCGGCGGGATGACTCGGAGTCAAACGCATAGGCAATTGCCTCCTCACCGGCAAGCCTGCCCCATGCATACATGAAATCGCGAAAGTGCCTGTTTGTCTCATCGTTCCTCGGACCGTTTTCAAAGGCGGCAAGCACCTCCGCCACATTACCGGCATCGAGGTTGATCAGAAGCTCGGCAATTCGCGCATTGCGCCGCAGGGGATCAGGATCCGATAGCGCTGATGCCATGCGGCGACCGACTGTCCCGGGACCGGCATCCTGGATGCCGGCGAAATTACCACCTGCAATTCCACCCTTCCGGTTGCCGGAAGAATTCCCCAGGGCTGTTACGCCGTTCTCTGACTGGCCGGCGCCGGGTTTTCCACCGGTTATTGCATTGGTGCCCGGAACACCCGGATCCCCTCCCTGCCCGCCAAGGAGGAATGCAGCCACGACGGTACTCACCCAGGCAAGGTTCAATATGACAAGTTTGCCTTTCCTGATCTCCATAACATGGACATTTTCATTCCCGGCATAGAAAAAATCAAGCCGCAATCCCATGACTATTGACAAACCGCCAGGGTGTTGCACTCATCCCCTGTCATCCGCGTCCCTAGGCACCAGGCGGCGCATGGTATCCTCCTTCATCTTGGCATCCGTAATTCTTTCCGCCCAGGCAATTGCAGCCCCGCGATTATCGCGCGCTGCAGAAAATGCGTAATCCTGGATTGCTTCATCATAAGCCGGGCCAAGATCCCGGGAAGCCAGCCACTGGCCGGCTGCGGCAAAGTCCTCGCGAATATAATCCTCAAAACGCTCCCCGATTGCATGCCTCTGCCCGGAGACCTCAGCCGGTAATTGCGTCAACCACTCCAGTTCCTCGTTGATAGGGCCCGCCGCCCTGCGTGCCGCGCGCTCCAGCCCGTCCGAGGTAATAAACGGCTGGTCCGCATTATCCATGATGAACTGAATCGCAGCATCAGGATCATCACCGGCAAGACGATCAAGGGCAAGCCCGGCGGCATAGCTCTTGTAGGAAAGCATGTCGTTTTCCTTCTTGGTATGGTCAATGCTGTTAACCCAGTCTGTAATCCCGTTTATCCCGCGCTCCTCAAAAAGTGCCGATGCAAGTTGATCCAGTTGGCTGCCGCGGGCACGGCTCTTCTCATTCTGCTCTGAATAGAGGATTGCGCCATCAAGATCACGGTGCAGCATTTCCCCCATCACGGTGAGATGCATCCACTGCCGTGTACCGGAATCCTTGACTCCTGCGACATACTCTTTTGCCCCTTCCGGGTCACGGGTCGCCCAGCCTTTGATTGCGGATGTGATTTTGCCTTCCAGTCGCGGCGACTTGGAATCCATCGCGTAGGCAACGGCATCCTCCCCTGCAAGCAGACCCCAGGCATACAGGAATTCCCTGAAATGCCGGTTGCTCTCCTCGTTTCTTGGCCCGTTTTCAAAGGTGGCAAGCACCTCGTCAATGTCCGCAGTGGTAAGGTTGCTCAGCAACTCGGCAACTTGTAAATTGCGCCGGAGCGGATCGGGATCAGCAAGTGCCGATGCCATGCGCCGGCCGGCCGTGGAACCCGTGGAGCCGGCCAATGACTGGCGACTACCTCCTGCCGGATTGCCCGCAGGGGCATCACCCAAGGCTGAAATGGCGCCATGAGTCGACCTGTCCGAGATATTGCCCTGAACTTTACCGAAGGAGGGCGAGGCATCAGGATCGCCCCCTTTTCCACCAAGGATAAATGCCACCACAACAGTGGTTGCCCAGACCAGGTTCAACAAGACAAGCTTCTCTTTCTTCATCTCCATAGCATTTACATTTTCATCCGCAGAAAAGAAAAAGCAATCCGCAATCGGTCACAGTTGACAAACCACGGTCACTCCCGCGACAAGTGGGTAATGCCGGCAGCCATTGAATCCCCTTGCGTATGGCACGGTGAAGAACTCTTCAGCCGCGCTGACTGGTTGCACCAGATGAATGCGACGCATCTGGAGCAGATAGAATGCCTGATGGAGAGCAATGGCAAACCAATACCCGAACTTGCCAAGTTGTTCTCGAATATCCGCCACTCACTCGAGAACCATTCAGGGGCAACACTTATTCGCGGCCTGCCGGTGGAAACACTTGATGAGGACTGCGCGAAGGCACTCTTCCTGAAGCTTGCATCACAGATTGGTCATCCTGTTTCACAAAGCGCTGATGGCGAGCTTGTATTCAGTGTGCGTGATGCAGGATATAAAGAGAGCGATCCCCGCTCACGCGGCCCGAATACCCGCAAGAAGCTGACATTCCACTCGGACCGTTGCGATGTCATCGGCTTCCTGTGCCTCAGGCAGGCCAAATCCGGCGGCGGAAATGACCTGGTCAGTTCCGCTGCAATCCATAACCGTTTGTTGCAGACCCGTCCTGAACTCCTGGAAGAGCTCTACCGTCCCTTCTATTACAAGCGTCACAATGTCGATGCCGGCAACCGGCTTCCCTACTGTCGCCAACCGGTATTTTCATTCACCCAAGGCAAATTTTCCTGCAACCTGCTGCGCGTACTCATCGACCGTGCCTACGCCTTGCCGGAATTACCCGACATGACCGACACCCAGCGTGAGGCACTGGATGCCATTGAGTCACTCGCTACCCAGCCCGGGATGCATGCCGGAATCCGGCAGCAACCCGGTGACATCCTGCTCATGAACAACTGGGTTACCCTGCACCGCAGGTCTGAATTCGAGGATTATTGCGAACCTGAGCGTAAGCGACACATCCTGCGCGTCTGGATTTCCCCTCCAAACAACCGGTCTATTGATCCACTCTTCATGGACAATTACGGGGCAGTGGATGCCGGGAGCATACGCGGGGGAATGACCGAGGCAATGAACCGGGACTAGAACGGCCAGAATTGTGGGATGAGCCAGGTGGCCACCAGCCAGAGGATAAGGTTAAGGGGCACCCCGACTTTAAGGAAATCCGAAAACCGGTAGCCGCCGGCACCGTAAACGTAGGTGTTCGTCTGGTAACCGATCGGGGTCGCAAAACTGGCACTGCAGCCAAACATCATGGCCACGATAAAGGGTCGTGCATCCACCCCGAGCGCTATGGCGATACTGATGACAATTGGAGTCAACAATACAGCAACGGCATTATTGCTGATTAACTCGGTAAGGATGGAGCTGAGAAGATAAATAGCCGCCAATACAACCACCGGTGAGGAATCCCCGAAAACCGCCATCACCCCGTCGGCCAGCAACTGGGCACCGCCGGTAACCTCCATCGCCTTGCCGACGCCGAGCATTCCAATGATTAGGAAAATGATGTTCCAGCTCACTGAATTGTAGGCATCACCCGGATCCAGGCAGCGTGTAGCGAGCATCGCAAGGGCTGCCAGCAGGGCAAGTACCACGATAGGCTGGGAGCTGATTGTTGCCGCAATGACAAATCCAAAAGTGATCCCGGAGGCCAGTAGTATCTTTCCTTTTCGGATGGGTTTCTCCGGCGGTTCCGAGAGGCTCACGAAATCCTTCTCCCCCTGCACCCGCGCAATCGCCTGCCGCGGACCTTCAATGAGCAGGCTGTCACCGGCATGGATCCGTACATCCTCGAAATTCTTCCTGAACTCGCCGCTCTGGCGATGCACGCCAAGGATAAGTACCCCGAAGCGCTGTCGAAACTTCAGCTCCTTGAGAGACTTGCCGATCATTCGGCTCTGCGGTCCAATAATCCCCTCCATCAGCAGTGCCGGCCGCTTCTCAAGGGTTTCCAGCTTCAGGTTTTGATAGGAAGTTAAAAGTAGACCATCGGCATCCTTGAGCTCCTGAAACCCCTCACCATGAACCGAGATCAGGATGCGGTCGCGTTCCTCGATCAAAAGCTGATCAAGCGGTGTGTCCAGCGGAGTGCCGCGTCGGCGCACCTCCACGACACGTGCCTCCTTTATTTCCCTGAACAGGGTTTCAGGCAAGGTCCTGCCGATAATCGGTGAATCGGGCTGAACAATCACCTGGGTCAAAAACTCGCGCTCCTCAAGCTGTGTCAGGTCAATTACCTGGGAATCGCGCGCGGGGAGAAGTTTCCTCCCGAAAGTCAGCATATAGACAAAGCCGATAGCGGCATAGATAACGCCCAGCTTGGTCAGCTCAAACATTGAAAAAGGCTCCAGCCCGAGTTCCTGAGCCTTGCCGTCAATAATCAGGTTGGTCGAAGTCCCGGTAAGCGTGCACGTGCCGCCAAGGATACAGGCAAACGAAAGTGGAATAAGCAGTCGCGATGCCTTCAGTTCCGACGACCTTGCCAGCGAAAGCACAATGGGCATGAAAACCACCACCACGGGCGTGTTGTTGACAAAGGCCGAGAGCACGGCACCGGTCACCATCATGATCACCAGAACCCTGAGTTCCTTGACCCCGGCGACCCTGCGAAAGCCCGCTCCGAGGGCACGGATACAGCCGCTCTTCTCGAGCCCCGCACTCAGTACAAACATGCAGGCAATTGTCAGCGGAGCCGAATTGCTGAACGCGCCAAGTAAATGTTCTTTATTAAGTATTGCCGCATCAGCTCCAAGGATTCCCGGTAAAAGGATTAACCCGAGGGAAAACATGGCTACCATATCCGGCGGCAGCCACTCCCGGAAGAATGCCAGCACCGCAAAGACAAGCACCCCGAAGACGAGGAACATCTGCCAATGCCCGGTAAAATATTGAATCAACTCACCCACAAGCCAACCTTTAAGGGAAAAATTGGCATTTGGCGACCTCATCAATCTCGATAGGATCACCTTAACCAGCTGCACCGTGCCCGATAATCCCTCATCACGCGACCGAGAACTCGCTGAGCGATACCTTGATCAACCCGCGATCATGCCCGAAGAGGTGCGTCAACGCATCAGGGAAAGCGCCAACAACGAGCCTATACAGCTTTACGCGCTCGCCGACCTCAACCCTGCACGTGAACTCACTGAGGAATGGATTGCCCTTACCGAGAGCAAGGTTATCACCGTGCGCGCAGGCAATGTATCGCTGATTGAACGCCAGCAAATCGGGGAAGTGCGCGAACAACCCGCCTTAAGCGGCAGTGTCCTGAGCCTGGTCAGTAAAAATGACCGGGACACACTCGCCGTATTACGCTACACCCACCGCCAGAAAGATGCAGTTGGAAACATCGCCTTCATTCTCAAGCAGGATCTGCTGGGACGCCAGGTTCCCATTGATGATGATGCAGACACTTCCTACCTCACCAGCCTCACCACTCCAATAAAGAAAGCACAGGCCACCGTTTCGCAAAACAAGCTGACCGTTGTCTGGCGACTTCTGGCCTACCTGAGGCCGTATCGCAAACAGGTCATTATCGGCATGATCGCGGGTGCCCTGCTGGCTATCGCCTCGATCGTTCCCCCCTGGCTGGCACGCTACATCATTGACGATGTGGTCAACCAGGCATCCCCGGTAGACGAACGCACATGGCAAATTGCCTGGATCCTGGTAGCGGCTATCACCGCCGCTTACCTGCTGCGATTGCTCTTCCTGTGGATCCGCCTCCACGTCATGTCAATCATGGGCGAATATGTCGCCCATGACCTGCGCAACGATGTCTATGCCCACGTCCACAGGCTCAGTGTCTCCTACTTCTCAAAGACGCAAACCGGTTCGGTAATCAGCCGGGTGGGAGCAGACACCGATCGTATCTGGGAATTCATCGCATTCGGCGTTGTCGAGGTTTCTCTCTCGGCAATCACCCTGGGTGTCCTCTCAATAGGACTGTTGATGATGGACCTGCAACTCGGGCTGGTAATGGTTCTTCCCGTGCCGTTCATGGTCTGGGCGATCATAAAGAACGGCCAAAGCATGCAGCGACTTTTCACCCGCGCATGGCGCAAATGGTCAAGCCTCAATGATGTCATCGCCGACACCATCCCCGGCATCCGGGTGGTGAAATCATTCAACCAGGAAAATTACGAGCAGGAGCGCTTCGGCAAACGCAACGCCGATACCATGGAAACCTTTAATTTTGTGCACCGGAACTGGACAAAATTCTGGCCGCTGCTGATGCTGATGATCCACTTGATCAGTATCGCCGTATGGTGGTTCGCCCTGCCGCGACTGATGCCCGGGGCTGACGGCTCTGCTCCTGAGCTCTCCCTCGGGAAATTCGTCGCCTTCCTGCTCTTCGCCGGGATGTTCTTCCAGCCAATTGAGGTCTTCGGCCAGATGGCGCGCATGGTAAACCGCTCACTGAGTTCTGCGCGCCGGGTGTTTGACCTGATGGATACCGGGTCCGAGCTCCAGCTCCCGGCGCAGGCCGTGACCATCAACCCGCTGCTCGGCGAAGTGGAGTTCGACCGGGTCTATTTCGGTTATGATTCAGTGCGGCCTGTATTACAGGACATTTCATTCAAGGCCCTCCCCGGTGAGATGATCGGGCTGGTAGGCCATTCCGGTGCCGGCAAGACCACCCTGAGCAATCTCATCGTCCGTTTCTATGATGTCACCAGCGGCGTCATCCGCATTGACGGACACGACTTGAACTCCATTGACCTCGGCAGTTTCCGGCGACAAGTCGGCATGGTACAGCAGGATCCTTTCCTTTTCCACGGGACGATCCTTGAGAATATCCGCTACGGCATGCTCGATGCGCCGCAAGGCAGGATCATTGAGGCCGCCCGTGCGGCAAATGCCCACGAGTTCATCTGCGGGCTGCCCCAGGGATACGACACCATGGTGGGCGAACGCGGGCACACCCTGTCAGGCGGGGAACGCCAGCGAATCTCAATCGCGCGCGCCGTGTTGAACGACCCCAGGATACTGATCCTTGATGAAGCCACCAGCAGCGTGGACTCGGAAACAGAATCCAGGATCCAGGATGCCCTTGATCGCCTGACCAAGGGACGTACCACTTTCGCAATCGCCCACCGGCTCTCGACATTGCGCCGGGCTGACCGGATACTGGTCTTCAAGGACGGGCGGATTACCGAGCAGGGCACCCACTCCGAGCTAATGACGATTGAAAACGGCGTGTTTCGTAAACTCAGTGACATGCAGAAGATCAACTCCCCACAAAATGTCTCTTCCTGATATTAATCTCAGTCGCAGTGGCCAATTACAGGTGATTAGCGGCGGCAAGACGACGGCAGTTCGCGTGCAGCCCTGTTTCCCACTTTCTCAACCCGGTCGCTTTTTCTCTCTGCTTGATTGCGAAGGCAATGAAGTCGGCATGGTTGAAAATCCCGCTGATCTCGATGCCGCCGCGCGCGCGGCACTCGAAACAGCACTCGCTGACGCGGCATTCACCATTAAAGTGACCGCCATTGAATCCATTGAAAACGATATTGACCTGCGCATCTGGAAGGTAGTGACCGCAGCGGGATCCCGGACCTTTGAAACCCGGCTTGGTTCCTGGCCGCGCAAACTTGAGGACGGCGGTGTCCTGATCCAGGATGTCGCCGAGGATCTCTATCACATTGAAGATATCAATGCCCTCGATGCCAAGTCCAGGCAACTGCTGTGGGCATTCTCCGATTAAAGCCGATGATTGATCCTGAAGAGTTCGCCGAGACCATGACGGAAATCGGCAATACCCATATGCCATTCGGCAAATACGGACCTGACAAATATCCACCCGGGGGCTTGCCCATCCATGAATTGCCTTTCGAGTATCTGGAATGGTTCCAGTATAACGGCGGGCTGCCCGGCGGACGCCTCGGTGAACTGCTCGAAATGGTCTACCATATCAAGAAAGATGGAGCCGGGGAGGTTTTCGCGCCATTGAGATTGAAGGCCGGAGGATCTCGGCAAAAGAAGCGTAAAAAACCACAGCAATATCGCTTTGAATAACTGCTGCCGATAAGAATCTCCTGCCTTGAATCCTTTGCCCACCACCAGTTATCCTTAAAATTCATCAGGAAACATCTAATAACAGCTCCAGTATCCGCGTTAGAGCATTAACATTCCCTACTTGCCATGAAACTTGTCCCCCTCCTTACAATCATCCTCTGCTCTGTTCTTGCTTCTCCCGCCGGTAAATCCGCTCCGCTTGATGATGCGCGCAGCAATGCTGGAAAACTGAAAAAGGACGGAAACTGGAAAGAGTCCTTCGAGGCTTACAAGGGCCTGCTCCTTGGTGAGGGAAATTCCGGGAATGCGGCAGCTGGGGACCTGCAGAATGCCTGGGACTCCCTCAATAATCTCGGTCAGCCTGTCCTTATAGACAGCTTCCTTGAGAAGATTATCAGGAAATACCCGACAGACTGGAGAGTCCTCGCCCGTGCCGGGAGCCTCTACATGAGGAGCCAGCACTGGGGCGTCATCATCGCCGGTGAATTCAAGCGCGGCCACCACCGCGGCGGCGGCAAACATGTCAATACCCAGCAACGCGACCGTGTGCGCGCGCTGGCCCTCATGGAGCGGGCAATGAAGGCGGCAGGAGATGATGAGGACAAGGCGACCGTGGCAAGTATCTATCTTGAATTTGCCAGTGCCATCAGCAGCAGGGGAAACAGTGAATCCTGGCGGCTCCAGTACCTGACTGACTTTGGCAAACTTCCCGACTGGGATGATGGCGGCTACCACGGCGCACGCGATGTCGGCGCCCCGGTCGATGCCGAGGGCAAGCCAATCCTCTACGCAATTCCCGAGACATGGGAAAAGGCGGCTAATGACGGCGAGCGCTGGCGTTACCTGCTCACCGAAGCCGCGGAACTCGCGCCAGGCCGTGCCGGAGAGATCATGCATTACTGGAGCGCATTCCTGCGCAAGCAGTTCGGCGTCGAGCGGATGCGACAGTGGGGTTTCGGCGGATTTTTCGGGGCTCACAGCCCGGATGACGGCAGGGAAAACGAAAGCGGCACCTACGAGTTGCACACCCTCAAGCAGGATGAGACCATCGCCCGCCTCGCCACCGGGATAAAACGCATCACCCTGCCTGATGAGCACAACCACATCTTCATCCTCAAGCAGATTGCCGCTTTGCCCGACAAGGGCCAAGCCGAGCGGGCCACCAACGACCTTGCTTCTGTTTTCGAGAACCGCCGCCAATACCCCCTGGCCGCAAAATACTGGCAGCAAAGCATCAGGAAATTCGGCCCCGGGCACAACAAGTCGAAAGTCAAGCGCCTCAACCAGATCCTCGACAACTGGGGACGCTTTGATGGCACCCAGTCACACGCTGCCGGCAAAAAGCCCGTGCTGGGATTTGTCTTCCGCAACGGTGAGCGGGTCGACCTGAGTGCCTACGCCATTGATGTGCCAACCCTGCTTGACGACGTCAAGGATTACCTCAAGGGAAATCCCGCAAAAATCGACAGTCAACGTATGAATATCGGCAACATCGGCTACCAGCTGGTGAACGAAAAATGGAAAAAATATGTGGGTGATAAAGTCGCTGAATGGGACCTGCGGCTCGAACCGCGCAAGAATCACTGGGACCGGCGCATCGACGTTGTCGCCCCCATGAAAAAACCGGGCGCCTACCTGCTGCGCGCAAAGATGGCGGAGGGAAACACCTCACATGTCATTGTCTGGGTCGCTGATACCGCGATCGTGCGCAAGCCGCTCGACCAAAAGTCCTTCTACTTTGTCGCCGATGCCCGCAGCGGAAAGCCCGTGGCCAAGGCCAACCTCGAGTTCTTTGGCTACCGCTACGAACACCTCAGGCAGAAGAAGGGCCTGCCGGGTCTCCTGCCACAGAGACGTTTCAACATTATCACCAAGCAGTTCGCCGAGTTCACCGACGCCGACGGGCAGGCGATCCTCGGCCAGGAGCAGATGCCACCGCAAATGCAATGGTTGATCATCGCGCGCACTGACGATGGCAGGTTCGCCTACCATGGCTTCAGCGGTGTCTGGTACAGCCAGCGCCACGACGCGCAATACAAGGCCACCAAGACCCTGGTCGTGACCGACCGGCCGGTCTACCGCCCCGGCCAGGACGTTGAGTTCAAGGCCTGGGTGCGCCACTCACAATATGACAAGGAGGAGGAAAGCCAGTTTGCCGGTAAAAACTTCACCGTGCGCATCAACAACCCGAAAGGCGAAAAGATCTACGAGAAAAACCTGAAGACCGACGAGTTCGGCGGACTGGCCGACAAGATCACCCTGCCCGAGGCCGCCACGCTGGGATCCTACCGCATTCATTTACATCAGGGCGGCCAACACGGCGGCAACACCTTCCGCGTCGAGGAATACAAGAAACCGGAGTTTGAGGTGAAAATTGATGCCCCGGTCGAACCCGTGATGCTCGGGGAAAAAATCAAGGCCAAAGTCAAGGCCAACTACCTCTTTGGTGCCCCGGTGCAGAATGCCACCGTCAAGTATAAGGTCATGCGCAGCGAGCACGACAGCAGGTGGTTTGCGCCAATGCCATGGGACTGGTTCTACGGATCCGGGTATTGGTGGTTCGGATACGATTACAACTGGTATCCGGGATGGCGTGAGTGGGGTTGCCGGGCACCTGTCCACTGGTGGCGGCAGCGCGGCCACATGCCCCCGGAAGTCGTGCTTGAGAACGAGGTGAAGATCGGTGAAGACGGCACTGCCGAGATCGAGATCGACACGGCACTTGCCAAGGCAATGCACGGTGATATCGACCACAAATACTCGATCACCGCCGAGGTGCGTGATGCCTCACGCCGTACGATCCTCGGGCAGGGAAATGTCCTGGTCGCAAGGTCCCCCTTCAAGATCAACACCTGGCTGGATCGCGGTTATTACCGGGTCGGGGACGTCATCAGTGCCAGCGCCTGCGCACGCACCCTCGACGGCAAGCCGGTCGCCGGCAAGGGCACCCTGCAACTTCTCAAGGTCAGCTATGACGAGGACGGAAAGCCCGTGGAAAAGACCGTCAAGAGCTGGAAAATTGATCCCGATGCTGAAGGCTGCATCAACCAACAGATCAAGGCCTCGGCCAGTGGCCAGTATCGCCTCAGCTACAAGCTCAAGGACAAGGCAGGCCATGAAATTGAGGGCGGCTACGTGTTCGTGGTGCGCGGCGAGGGCTTCAACGGCAAAAAATTCCGCTTCAACGACATCGAGATCATCACCGACAAGCGCGAATACGCTGCCGGCGATACCATCGAGTTGATGATCAACACCGCCCGTGAGGACGGCACCGTGGCTCTCTTCCTGCGCCCCTCAAACGGCGTTTACCTGGCACCGAAAATCATCCGCCTTGAGGGCAAGAGTACCGTGACTGAGCTCACTGTCACCAAGAAGGACATGCCCAACTTCTTCATTGAGGCATTCACCATCAGCGGCGGAAAGATTTATGAACAGACCCGTGAGGTGGTCGTTCCCCCGGAAAAGCGCGTGCTCAATGTCGAGGTTCTGCCCTCCGCAGAGCGATACAAGCCGGGCGAGGCGGCAACGGTCAAGATCAAGCTGACCGATTTTGACGGTGAGCCCTTTGTCGGCAGCACCGTAGTCACCGTCTATGACAAGGCACTCGAGTATATCTCGGGGGGAAGCAACGTCCCCGAGATCCGCGAGTTTTTCTGGAAGTGGCGCCGCCACCACAACCGCAACACCCAGTTCAGCCTGTCCCGCTGGTTTCCCAACATTGTCAAAAAAGGGTCAACCGGCATGGGTTCCATCGGGATCTTCGGCCATTCACTGGCGGATGAAGCAGAGGGAATTGAATCAGAAACGCTAGCAGAAGGCGATCCCTTTGCAGGTGGCAGGAACAGGCTCGGAGTCGCGCGCAAATCAAGCATGCTCTTCTCAAAACGCTCCAATGAATCAGCAGATTTCGCTCTTCAAGCGGCCCCTGGAGCACCCTTGGCTCTAGCTTTTGCTGATGGTGCGTCGGCAGGAGAAGGCGATGCCTTTGGCGGCGGAGGGGGTGCTGGCGGCAAAGCGGCACCTGAGGTTCAACCCGTGATACGCAGTAACTTTGCCGACATCGCCTTCTGGGCCGCGACCCTGAATACCGACAAGGACGGCACCGCCGAGATCAAGCTCGACATGCCGGAAAACCTCACCACCTGGAAAATCAAAACCTGGGGAATGGGCCACGGCACAAAAGTTGGGCAGGGTGAGGCTGAGGTGATCACCAGCAAGGACCTCATCATTCGCCTGCAGGCACCACGCTTCTTTGTCGAGAAGGACGAGGTGACTCTCAGTGCCAACGTTCACAATTACCTGGAAAATGCCAAGCAGGTGCGCACCGTCCTCGAACTTGAGGGCGGGGCGCTCAAGGCCCTCAAGGGCTCCCCCCTGAGCCAGACCGTCAGGATCCCGGGAGGTGGCGAGCACCGCATCAACTGGCGGGTCAAGGCCGTGGCCGAGGGTGAGACCAAGATCACCATGAAGGCACTCACTGACGAGGAATCCGACGCCATGCAGATGAGCTTCCCGGTACTTGTCCACGGCATGCTCAAGACCGAGTCCTTCAGTGGTGCCCTGCGCCCCAATGATAAAACCGCATCGCTCAAGCTCACGGTCCCCGCCGAGCGGCGTGCTGAGCAGACCCGCCTGGAGGTGCGCTACTCACCAAGCCTTGCCACCGCAATGGTCGATGCCCTGCCTTACCTGGCCGCTTACCCATACGGTTGCACCGAGCAGACCCTCAACCGCTTCGTGCCGAGCGTCATTACCCAGAAGATCCTCATCGACATGGGAGTTGACCTCAAGGCCATCAGGAAAAAGCGCACCAACCTCAACGCCCAGGAGATCGGCGATGACAAGGAACGCGCCAAGCAATGGCAGCGCCTGGAGACCAACCCGGTTTTCAAGGACAAGGAAGTCGACAAGATGGTCAAGGCGGGCGTTGAGCGCCTCACCGCCATGCAGAACGCTGACGGCGGCTGGGGATGGTTCCATGCCCACGGTGGACACTCCTACGCGCACACCACCGCGGTGGTGGTGCACGGTCTGCAACTTGCACTGCAGAACGATGTCGCCATTGTTCCCGGCGCCCTTGGGAAGGGCGTCCAGTGGCTCAAGCGCTATCAGGACCAGCAGGTAACCCGTATCAATAACTGGGCGAAGAAAAAGAAGCCCGGAAAAAGACATGCCGACAACCTCGATGCCTTCGTGTTCATGGTTCTCTGTGACGCGGACAAGGTGGACGGGAAAATGCGCGACTTCCTTTACCGCGACCGCAACCAGCTCGCCGTGTATTCCAAGGCAATGCTTGGCCTGTCCATGCACAAGACCGGCAAGCTGGAAGAGCGCGACATGCTGATACGCAACATCGAGCAGTTCCTTGTCACCGATGATGAGAACCAGAGCGCCTACCTCGACCTGGGCAACAAGGGCTACTGGTGGTACTGGTATGGTAGCGAGTTTGAGGCCCAGGCCTATTACCTGAAGCTGCTTTGCGTGGCAAAACCGAAAAGCAAGCAGGCCAGCGGGCTGGTGAAATACCTTATCAACAACCGCAAGCATGCCACTTACTGGAGCAACACGCGCGACACAGCCATCTGTGTAGAGGCCATCGCCGACTATATCCGTGCCAGCGGCGAGGATGAGCCCGACATGACTGTCGAGATCCTGCTCGACGGCAAAAAGGTCAAGGAAGTCGAGATCAACAAGAAGAACCTGTTCAGCTTCGACAACAAGCTGGTCCTGCTTGGAGATGCCGTCGACACCGGTGAGCACACCGTGGAATTCCGCAAGAAAGGCAAGGGACCGCTCTACTTCAACGCCTACCTCACCAATTTCACCCTTGAGGACTTCATTACCAAGGCCGGCCTCGAGGTCAAGGTGGAGCGCAGGTATTACAAGCTTTCCCCCGAGGAGAAGACCATCAAGAACGTCGGTGCACGCGGCCAGGCACTCGACCAGAAGGTGGAAAAATTCAAGCGTGAGCTGCTCGCCAGCGGCGATACGCTAAAGAGCGGTGACCTGGTCGAGATCGAGCTCATTATCGAGAGCAAGAATGACTACGAATACCTGATGTTCGAGGACATGAAGGCAGCCGGGTTTGAGCCTGTCGAGCTTCGCAGCGGCTATTCAAACAACGGCATGGGAGCCTACATGGAGCTGCGCGACCAGAAGGTCACCTTCTTCGTCCGCTCCCTTGCCCGTGGCAGGCACAGCTTAAGTTACCGCATGCGTGCCGAGACCCCCGGTAAGTTCAGCGCGCTGCCCACCCGCGGCGAGGCCATGTATGCGCCGGAGTTGAAGGCCAACTCCGATGAGATCAAGATCTCCATTATCGATTAAAGGAAGCACTTCCCACGCCGGCCAGGCACAATCAATCCTTTTCAAAGCGCTCAAAGAATCTCCCGCTCGCCCTCGGGAACTGCTCCCGGATATATTCAACATGGCTAAGGTCTCCGATTTCGGGGCGGAAATCCACCGGCTTGTCCATGAGATCGGTATACTCAGAGACATACAGCTTGTCAGGTGCCCTCGTGCTCCACGGCCCCGGGAAGGAAAACTTCACCTTGCGCTCACCCCGCACCATGCAGAGCCCGATTCCCGTCTGTCCACGGTGCACTGTCGAGATCACCGCCTCACGCGGATTTTCACGGTAGCGCAGCAGCGATTGACCGGAGAGCTCCTCGTAAAACATAGGATCCAGTCCTATTAGCTCCAGTATGCTGGGCATGACATCGTAATGGCTGACGTTGGTATGGGAGGGCAGTTTCCCCGCCCATTGCGGCCACTTGATAATGATCGGCACCTCTGTCTGGAAACGGTTTAATGACGAGCAATGAAACCAGCTTCCCTCCTCCTGGAACTCCTCACCGTGATCCCCGGTAAGAACAATCACGGCATTCTCGTAGCGCCCCTTTAACTTCAGGAAACTGACAAACTCCTCAATGGCGTAATCAATCCAGTGAACCGCATTCTGGTAACGACGCACCACACCGTCAACGACGTCTTTATTGGGACGCAATTTGGTGGGAATGTTGCCGGCACAATTCGGGTGCAACGCCGCAAAGTCAGAAGGCCAGTAATAATTGTAATGGGGTGAGTCGAGCGCTATAAAATGGAACTGCGGATCCTTTGGATCACTGGCAAGGTAATGTCGCATGTCATCCATCACCCGCTTTTCCCTCTGCGGAATGCTCATCGGTTCAACGCGTTTGGAATCATCAACGAAGAAATCAGCAAGGCTGTTATCTTCCCCGAAATTCAACGGTCCCAGGCTCTTGTAGCCAAGGTCGCAGACGGCCCGGACATGAACCTCGTAGCCAAGCTTGTCAAGAACCCTGAGAGGATATGCCCCGGCATGCCTTTCAGGCGCATCAAGTGCCTCCGCCCAGTGAATCGCCAACCTGCTGTGAAAAAATGAAAACCAGGAAAGGGGAGTGCAATTTGATCCGGCAAAGGTCTTGCCCAGATCCTGGGTCTCCTCGAGCCGAAAACGGCTCAAAAATGGCGCCACCTCCGGGGTGATCGAGTCTGAGCGCCAACTCTCGATCATGAATACGTAAATATCAGGTTTGCGCAGATGCGCCCCGTCCTGCAACTCGGAAAGGAGGCGTTGACGATCACCTTCAGGTGCCGGCTCACGGAAAATGACCGCCAGTTTCTCAAACCCCGCCGGCGGGGCAAATACGCCGACATGTGCGTTAAATGCCTTGTGGTGGCGCCTCCAGGCTTCGGTGCGCTTGGTGACGTGACTCAGGGCACTCTCCGTCACCGTCACCAGCCAACAGACAACCAAAATCATGAGCACACGACGATTGGCGATGCGCATGCCGCCGGCCTGGGAAATTTTTCCCAACCCCCAGAAAATGATCCCGCAGGAGATAATCACCATTACGGAAGCCAAGGTCACCTGTCCAACTGTCCAGTTCAAACCCGCTGCCGCGACTTCCTTATGGAAATCAAACGCTCCCGTCGACGTGAAAAAGTTAATCACGTCCAGCAGTGATTGGTTCCAGAACTGGAGCATAAGAAAATCGACTGCGATCAGGAAGGGTAAAAGTGAAACCAAACTCGTCACTGTCACCCGGAAAAATCCCGGGGTAAAGCTGCAGATCCCGTGATACAGAATCATCAAGCCCAGGGTAAAGACCGCCTGCGTTGAAATTCTTCCAAAAATGGCACTTAATTGTTCAAAATTATTAAGCCCCTCCACCACAGAAACCGCGTAGATATCCCGGGTCGCCAAAAGGATAAAAACACACAACCAGAAAGCCCCGTTAAAATGCCACCTGCGTACCATCCATCTGCGCCAGGACAGGCGTGATCCCGATTCTCGGCCGCTTCCGGTTGACAGGCCAATCAATGCGCCTGCCAGCAATAAAGCTGAAAATAGCGACCCACTCACTGCAAGCCATGGAGACCAGTTCAGGAATAATGCCCCGAGACAAGCGCATATTGCAATCGAGTGCGCCACGCATACCATCACTGCGAGTCTTCCCTGCAACGGTTCATCACGTGCCGCAATACACTTTCTGATCCGCCTGGTTACCGAGACTGAAACTGTGATGCCGATAAGGGAAAGCGCCAGGGTGATGAGCATATTGTAACCCAAACTGCCGTTGCCAAGTTTCCAGAAAAGATTGAACGGTGTCGCAAGGTAGAGCCCACCCGCCAACCAACTGGCAGCATGAAGAGTCCGCCCGATTCTAGAATCACTGTTCTTTTGAAGAAAATTCATTTCCTTCCGCTGCCTGGCAGCCCCTATTTATTCGTCTTTAGGATTACCCCAATCAAGTCTTACCCATATATTGACACATTGGCAAGGAACCGGATTTCCGGTTGGAAGAGCGTAAGCCTCGTCCCTTTATTCCAGTCAGCAGTAACAATCTGAGTTTCCCTTCCTATAGCAAGCTGGGTTTTCCCTTCCTGCACCACCGGGTTCCTGAAGAAGAATCAATGTCAATGCCTCGCCATTACTGACAGGACCAAGCACAACACTGCGCAACATAATAAGCAGGTTACTGAGTCCGCCGGAAGTCGAAAGGCAACCGGAATGTCCTTAATATTTCTTGACTATTAGTATTTCCAGAATTACTACACTCTCCACACGGAGTAACCTATGAATATCAGTAAATTTTTCACCATCTTCTTCGCCGCTGTAATCTGCTCCTCGGCAATCTCCTGTAAAAACAAGAAAAAATTGGGAGACGGAAATACGGCCGCAGCGGCGAGTTACGGCAATAACTTTGGCGTTCCCGGAAACGACGCTGAATTCAACCGCTACGGCAGTGGCTCAAACATTCCCCTGCCAAGCAGGCAGAATGGTGCCTCTTTCTCCAACTCCAGCACAGGACAGTTCCCCCCGATCTATTTTCGATTCGACAGTTTTGAGGTAAGTCCCGCGGAGAATGCCAAGATCCTTGAAATCGCTTCCTATGCCCGCAGCAAAGGAAGTGAACTGATCCTGGCTGGATTCACCGATAATGTCGGCACCGAAGAATATAACCGGGGTCTTGGTGACCGGCGTGCCTTCGCCGTCCGTGCAGCACTCATTAATCGCGGAGTAAACACAACAAAGATTAAAACAGTCAGTTTTGGCGAAGAAATGCCGGCGGATACTTCAAATCCCAGTTCCGGGCGTAACAGGCGCGTGGAATTCGGGATTGTCCGCTAAATAAAACAACCCTCCCCCATGGCTAGCTGATTTTCCTCAATAAGGGGCAGATTTGCACTTGTTAGTCCAGATTTGGGGATTAACCTGCATCGCAAAGAAACCCCCGCCAACTCTCGAATCAATGAGATGAACCTGGCGAGCCTTAACCCGGAACAAATCGTTCCCGAGTTACAGTCCACTGATCACTTGGAAGTCATCAGTGAACTGGTCGACCTGCTGTTTGATTACCTTGAACATGTGCAGCATACCCCCCTCCCTGAAACCATAAAAGAGGATACATTCGCTGCCTTAAGGCAACGTGAGGAAAAAATCAGCACGGGGATAGGATCAGGCGTCGCCATCCCTCATGCGTTCTCCGAGGACATCGAGGAAATGGCAGTGATTTTCGGCCGCTCAAAAAAGGGCGTGAACTTTGAAGCGGTCGACAATAACCCGGTACACTTCATCGTTCTTTTCCTTGTCCCGAAAAAAGATTATCATCACCATCTTCAGACCCTTGCGGCAATTGCGAAACTCTTCACCCGCAGTGCTATCCGCAAAGAGTTAACAGAAGCGAAAACCCGCGACGATATCCTTGCCGTTTTCGAAAAACATGCAGTTAATACCTAGCCCCACCCTTCAAAGCCCATAAATCCGCTTTCACGCCAGAATTCTTGAAGGACCCATGGCTACATTTACCCAACAACTGACCCGCAGGCTTACAAAGGCGCTGACGACACTTGGCCACGATAGCCGGCAGGGAAAATTCATTCCGGTTGTCACGGCCGCCGCCAACACCCGCTTCGGAGACTACCAGACCAATGCCGCGATGGCTCTGGCAAAGCCACTCAAAATCAATCCGCGGGAACTTGCCTCGCAACTTATCGAGCAGATTGATGTCACCGACCTCTGCGATGCGCCGGAGATCGCAGGTCCTGGCTTCATCAATTTCCGTATATCCAAACAGGCCCTTGCCACCCGCATATCCAGCTTAATAAATGACAAGCGCCTTGGTGTTGATACCATTGCCTCCACGAAGCGGCTACTGATCGATTTCTCCTCGCCCAACGTGGCCAAGCCAATGCACATAGGGCATATACGCAGCACCATTATCGGTGATTGCCTGGCCCGCGCTGCACGATTCCTCGGCCATGATGTGATTGCTGACAACCACATCGGGGACTGGGGAACACCGATGGGACAGGTGCTCTACGGCTGGAAAACCCATCTTGATCAAAGTGCCTTCTCCACGAATCCGATCAAGGAACTGCTGCGTCTCTATCAGTTGGTGAAACAACAGTCCGAATCCAATCCGGAAATCGCCGAAACATGCCTGGAGGAAACCGTTGAACTGCAGTCCGGCAACGCGGAAAACCGTGCCCTTTGGAAACAATTCATCGAGATCACCATGACTGGCGCACAGGAGATCTACAAGCGGCTGGACATTCACTTTGACACCACGCTTGGAGAATCATTTTACGATCCTCACCTGGCACCACTGGTTGAAAAGCTTCTTGCCAACGGGATCGCCCGGGAAAGCGATGGTGCCATTTGCGTGTTCTCCAATAATGAACTGGATCCTAAAGAGGATCCTCTCCTGATACAGCGTGACGGCGAATGGCTGGCTGTTCCCTGTCTGATTCGCAAGAAAGACGGTGGCTTTAATTACGCAACAACTGATATCGCAACCATCGATTACCGGGTCAATGAGCAGAAAGTGGATGAAATCCTCTATGTCGTCGATGACCGGCAATCGCTCCACTTCCGCCAGTTGTTTGAAGTTGCCCGTCAGCGAGGCATTACCACCTCCCTGAAACACATCGCTTTCGGAAAAATCCTCGGCGATGACCGGAAGCCATTCAAGACACGGGAAGGAACTGTTCCCGCACTCGGTGATGTTCTTAACGAGGCAGTTGAGCGTGCGCGTAAAATGGTTGATGAAAAAAACAGTGAACTCTCAGCAGAACAGAAATCAGATATAGCCGAGCGCATCGGGGTGGCAGCGGTTAAGTATGCCGAACTCTCACAGGCGCGCGCCAGTGACTATGTTTTTTCATGGGAAAAGATGCTTGCCCTGCAGGGGAACACCGCGCCGTATATGATCAATGCCTACGTCCGCACACGCGCAATTTTCCGTAAACTTGAAGACATCCCCCGGCAACCCGCTGGTGAACTCTCGATCACCGAGGACACGGAAAGGACCATCGCGATGAAACTTTGCCAGTATGGGGAGGTTCTCCCGGAAATGCTCTGTGATTATCGTCCCAATCTATTGGCCACCTACCTCTACGAACTCGCCCAGAACTTTCATTCGTTTTACGAGCAATGCCCCGTGCTCAATTCCCAGGAACCTGCGCGCTGCACAAGAATTGCCCTCTGCGAGACAAGCTCGAGGATACTCAAACACGGCCTCAATCTGCTTGGTATCAGTCCTCCTGAACGCATGTAGAAATCCCGCACAACAAGCGTTTCGAAAGAGGTTAAAAAAGCGTAAATATTAGGCATGCTCCAGTAAGTCCTGCTGCTGGATAGGATTATGCTTGAACTTCTAGGCAAGACCGACCATTCACCCACGCATTGCGATGGTTATTCGCGTCGTAATTTCCTGAAAGTCGGGGGCATGGCAGCCGGCGGCTTGCCTCTCAGTCAATTACTGGCACTTGAAGCCAAAGCCAAGATCGGCTCCTCCCACGAGGCAATCATCAATATCTACCTTCCCGGCGGCTCATCGCACCTTGACATGTTCGACCTCAAGCCGGGCTCCCCGTCAGAAATTCGCGGTGAGTTCCGGGCAATCCGAACCAACGTCGGCGGAATGGAAATCTGTGAGTTATTCCCAAAACTTGCAAAGATCGCCGACAAGTTCGCCATTGTACGCTCCCTGAGTAACTCTGATGGAGGGCATCGCATCTTCCTGGTCCCCGGTTTTCCCGCCACTTTCACCGGAAAGATCCTTGTTCCAAAAGAACTTCTGGTAAGTCTCCACTTCTTTCCCGACAATCCCGATTCATGGACAAGGAAAAAATCAGCAACTGGTTGCGCGACTCGAGTGCCTTTGCCAATGCCCCAGGCGAGGCAATCACGGAACTAAGTGCTGCCTTTACTGAAAAAAAGGCAGCGTCAGCAACCTCTATAATCTGTGCCGGCGAGCCGGGCATGACTCTGTATATACTCGCCTCCGGATCAGCCACCGTTAGCGCCGGGAAAGACGGGGAACAATGTTATCTCGGGAATATATCGACAGGGGATATTTTCGGCGAGATCGCCCCCCTGAGCGGCGGGCGGCGCATGGCATCGGTTACCGCTGCAGAGGACTGTGTCCTGCTGGAACTCAACGCCGATGTGCTCCAGGACGTGCTCCACAAACACCCTCTGCTGGCTGAATCCGTGTTGAATTCACTCGAGCGTTACCTGCTTCCCTGAGAAAAACGCAGATGAAAAGTTCCTCTCTTGCGATACTCGCAGCAATGCACTCCTGCATTCTGCCCGCCGAGACATTGGATATCGGCAAGGGCTCCTATACCACCACCATTACCGGGAATTTCACGGCTCCGCCGGCAAAAATCTACCGCACCACCAACGTCAGGGGTCCGGTCCCGACCAATGACTGGGGAGGCAAGGCCACATACGAAACATGGTTTTCAAACGCTCCACACTGCAAAACCGGCATTAATCTCCTGCCAATCCACGGTGGATCCCTTTATCTCGGGCGCTATCCCGCCTTTGTGCAGGCCAATCATGACCAAACCCTCGCGGCAAGCAATGGCAAATGGCAGGGCTGGCCAAGTATCATGATCAGTTACCGTGCCCTCACTGATGCTCAATTTGCTCATGATGACTGGAAATCTCTAGGCAAAAATCCAAACCTGGACTCCGGCAACTTTCCCGCCAATGCAGTCCACTGGGTTGAAAACCTGCGACAACTCGGTCAACTTAACCGTACGGTCACCTGCAACCACCCCTTATCGGCAACTTTTCAATCAAGATCAGGTAAAACCAGCCACGTGGTCTGCCTCAGCGGCAACAAGCCTGTAAAAGTCATCTTCTCTGACGGCACCCGTTTCCAGGCACAGCCCGGAAAATTCACTGTAAAATAAACCACTCAATGACACGACACCTGCTGCTGTTCTTTTTTTTCCTGACAACCGCCTGCGCCGCAGAGCGTAAACCAAACATCGTATTCATCCTCGCTGATGATCTTGGCTATGGCGACATCGCCTGTTACGGCTGCCCGGATGCAGGGACACCAAATATCGACAAGCTCGCTGCGGATGGAGCTAGGTTCACCAACTTCTATGCCAATGGTGCCGAGTGCACACCTACCCGCACTGCCATCATGACCGGTCGCTATCCGCAGTTTGCCGGCGGCCTTGAATGCGCAATTGGCACCGGGAATGTCGGGCGATATGACGATGCCATACGCCTCGCCGGGCAATCACAACTGGGCCTGCCGGTTGCACAGGCGCTCATCCCCCGGGTGTTCACTGAAGCAGGATACGTGACAGGCATCTTCGGGAAATGGCATCTCGGTTATGAACCACGCTTTAACCCGGTAAAATACGGCTGGGATGAATTCTTCGGCTGCCTTGGTGGCAATGTGGATTACTTCACCCACAGGGAACTATCCACCCTGCAGGTCCTTTACCGGAATGATCAACCGGTTAAGCGCGAAGGCTACATGACTCATCTCATCACTGAGGAGGCACTGCACTTTATCGAGGAAAACAAAACGCGCGCGTTCTTCTGCTACGTACCCTTCACTGCACCGCATTTTCCCTTCCAGGCCCCCGGCGACAGCAACAAGAAATTTACCGGGGAAAACTGGACTGCCGGCAGCCGCGCAAGCTATGTAGCGATGCTTGAGGATCTCGATAGCGCAATTGGAAAAATCCTGGACAGGCTTAATTCACTCAAGCTCAAAAAAAATACCCTGGTTATTTTCGCCTCCGACCACGGCGCCATGAAACCCGGGCGCAACCTTCCCTGGAACGGCTTCAAGGGCGGCCTCTTCGAGGGAGGAATCCGTGCTCCGCTCATCGCCCGGTGGCCTGGAAAAATCAAGCCAGGAACCCTCTGCCGACAACTCGGTGCCACTTTTGACCTCACTACCTCCTTTGCCCGTATCACCGGCACACCAGTGGCAAAGGGCCAACTTGATGGCATCGATATCCTTGCCCATGCCGAGGAAAAAATGAGACCGCTTGCAAGGGACCTGTATTGGCGGGCAAAACGGGGTGAGCGCACCTGGTGGGCCATCCACCATAATAACGGCACCAGCGATCTCAAGTATACCCGCAGGAAAGAAGACGGTAAAATCGATGAATGGTTTTTTAACCTCACTGAAGATCCCGGTGAAAGTAAAAATCTATTTGCTCTTCCCGGCAACCATAGCCATAAACTCAAGGTAAAACTGGCAGATTGGGAATCCCGCGTGAAAGCACTTCGTTAACCCGCCATTGCAACACTGAATCCATGCGACTTATCACCATGAAAAAGCTCTGCCTGCCCGTCCTTCTCTCCATCATAGCAACAATCAGCACTCAAGCCGAAGATGCGGCCTGGACATCGCTCTTTGACGGTCAATCGCTCAAGGGCTGGACCCAGAAAGGCGGCCTGGCGAAATATTCCGCCGAGGACGGCTGCATTGTCGGGCGCACTGTCCCGAGAACCCCGAACTCCTTCCTCTGCACCAAAAAAAACTATGGTGATTTTGTGCTCGAATACGAATTCAAGATCGATCCCAGGCTCAACTCCGGCGTGCAGATCCGCAGCCATGTCAGCGACAAGAACCGGGTATTCGGCTATCAGGTGGAAATCGATCCCGACACTGAACGCAACCGCATGTGGACTGCCGGAATCTATGATGAAGGACGGCGGGGATGGCTTAATGACCTCTCAAAAAATGAAGCGGCACGCAAGGCATTCAAACCGGTAGCATGGAACAAGATCCGCGTCCGTGCTTTTGGCGATTCCATCAGGACATGGCTTAACGATGTTCCCGCCGCCGACCTCATCGACGCAATGACTTCCTCAGGCTTTATCGGCCTGCAGGTTCACGGTATCGGCAACAAGAAGGATAGCCCCTACGAGGTTCGCTGGCGCAACATCCGTATCCAGGATCTTGGTAACCATGAATGGAAACCTTTTTTCGACGGCAAGACGCTCGAGGGCTGGAATGCGCTTCCCGGCGGCACATGGCAGGTGCTTGATGGCGCAATCGTCGGCAAAAGCCCGAAATCCGAGCGGAGGCACGGCATCCTGCTAAGCAAGCAGGCATTCAAGGACTTCACCGCACGGACCAGGTTTCGCGTCCTCAGTGGCGATTCAGGATTCTACTTTCGCTGTAATCAGGTCAAGGGGGGAGTTTCTGTCCACGGTTTCCAGGTGGAAGTGGATTCCTCCCAGGAAACCGGCGGACTCTATGAAACCGGAGGCCGGGGATGGGTCGTGAAACCTTCCAAGGAGGACATTCCCAAGAAAAAATACCAGCCGGGGCAATGGACTGATCTTGAGCTAAGTGCCCGTGGCGGACGCATCGTGGTCCGTATCAACGGCAGGAAAACCGCCGAGCTCATCGACGATCCGGGACGCAATGAAGGACATATCGGGCTGCAACTCCACGGCGGCCAGGACATGCATGTTGAGTTTAAGGATCTCGCAGTTCTCACCCCATCCCACCCATAACCTGTCATCTTCACTTGCCTTATGAAATCAATCATCCCTATCACCTTAGCCGTCTCCCTATTTTCCTGGCCACTTGTAACCTCAGCTGACTGGAGCAACTGGCGCGGCCCCGGCATGGATGGCTCAAGCTCTGCCACCAACACGCCAGCTTCCTTCAGCCGGGACAAAGATGTCCGCTGGGTTGCCGACATGCCCGGACCCGCTGCCTCCACGCCGATCATTTCAGGTAACAGTGTATTCATAAGCTCAACCGACCAGGCCAGGGAAAACCTGCTGGCCCTCGCCTATGACCTGAAATCGGGACAGGAATTGTGGCGGCATGTTGTCGGGGCTGGGCTTAAGCAGGACGATCGTTCAAACTACGCAGGTGCCTCCCCTGTCAGTGATGGCAGGCACGTTGTCTTCTTTTACGGCACCGGGGACATCGCCGTCTTCACCGTGGGTGGAAAGCCGGTCTGGAGAAAAAATATCCAGGACGAATACGGCAAGTTCTACTTTCTATGGACCTTCTCCACCAGCCCTCTTCTGCACGGGGAGAAAATCATCATACAGGTATTGCAGCGCGACACCCCCGTACACAAGTCCCACCAGGGTGGCGGGAATCACTCCCCTTACCTCCTCGCCCTCTCCATCAAGGACGGCAGTAAAATCTACCAGGTGGAGCGTCCCGATCAGGCAAGGGCTGAATCCAAGGAGGCTTTCAGCACACCGATCATCTACACCCACAAGGGTAAGGCGCAAATTTTGGTCACCGGCGGCGACTGTATCACGGGACATGACCCGGAAAACGGCAAGGAACTCTGGCGCTGGGGCACGTGGAATCCCGACAAGATTGGCCACTGGCGCCTGGTTCCCTCCCCGGTAGCCGGCAATGGGATCGCCCTTGCCTGCGCACCAAAAGGTGCCCCGGTCTACGCCGTGAAGCTGGGAGGCAACGGCAAGCTTAATGACTCGGACATCGCCTGGAAAAGCACCAACGGCAACGTCTCGAGTGATGTCGCGACCCCGCTTTTTTATCGTGGTCACTTCTACATTGTCCATAACGGCAGGAAACGCAGCCATACACTTAGCTGCGTCGAGCCTGAATCCGGCCGGGTCATCTGGAGTGAGGATCTGCAAGTGGAGGGAAAAATCGAGGCGTCCCCGACTGCCGCAGACGGAAAAATCTACATCGTTACCCACCACGGTGAGGTTGTTATCGTGGCCGCCGGAGAAAAATTCCGGAAACTCCACAAGGTGGAAATGGGTCCCGGGCGCAACGGTCGAGTCCGCAGTTCGATTGCCCTGGCAGACGGCACCGCCCTTATCCGCACTGAGCACAAACTTTTCTGTGTCGGTAAGTAAGTTGTACTGACCACAGTACCAGTATCCTCCTTATGCAAAGCATCAGGGGCACCAATCACAAGCCCATCAACGGCCTATGTAGCAGTTCTCCACCCCGCCTCACGGGCAGGGCGATTAGCGCCCTTCAATATTGCACAACTCAACACATCGCTTACTACTACAGGCAACCATGAACACCCGCACCGCACTCCTCGCTGCATCAGTCACGGGCATTGCCACCCTGCTCCTCATCGCCCGGGAGGACCCTCCCGAAAAATCACCTGAGACCCGTTTCCTTTCGAACACCCGGCAGCTCACCTTCGCAGGTAAGCGCTCCGGTGAGGGTTACTTCAGCGGCGACGGGACGCAGATGATTTTCCAGAGCGAACGCGAACCCGGGAACCCCTTCTTCCAGATCTACCTCCTCGACCTTGAAACCGGAGACACCAACCGTGTGTCTCCCGGTTTCGGCAAAACCACCTGCGCGTGGATTCACCCGGATGGCGACCGTGTTCTTTTTGCCTCCTCCCACGGCGACAAGCAGGCAAAAGAAAAACAACAAGCTGAAATTGAGGACCGTAAAACCCGGCGCATCCGCAAGTATTCATGGGACTACGATGAAAATTACGACATTTGGCAAACCCAAACCGATGGTTCCAGGCCAATCAACCTGACCAAGGCGCGCGGTTACGATGCCGAAGGCTCATATTCTCCGGACGGCAGGTGGATCGCCTTCGCCTCCAACCGCCAGGCTTACCAGCGCAAGCTCACCAAGAAGGAGCAGCAACGCTTCAAGATTGACAAGTCCTACTTCATGGACCTTTACCTGATGCGGGCCGACGGTTCCGAAGTCAGGCGTCTCACCAAAACCCCAGGATACGATGGCGGGCCGTTTTTCTCACCGGACGGGAAAGCCATCTGCTGGCGACGTTTTTCGGAGAAGGGCGATACCGCGGAGATCTTCACCATGGAGATAGACAGCGGAAAGGAAAGGCAACTGACATCCATCGGGGCACTGTCATGGGCCCCGTTCTTCCACCCAAGCAGCGACTATTTGATCTTCGCCACCAACAGGCACGGGTTCGGGAATTTTGAGCTCTACCTCATCGACATCAACGGCTACAAGGAACCTGTCCGGGTAACCCACACCGATGGCTTTGACGGACTGCCCGCCTTCCTTCCCGATGGCAAGTCCATGGCCTGGACCACAAACCGCAACGCGGCAAAACAATCACAGATATTCCTCGCCAACTGGAACCACCAAGTTGCGCTGGATGCTCTCAATGCCAGTCCCAAACGCTCTGCCGTCATCCCGGAAGCTCAAACAAGTGCGGCAATCACTGCCGGGGACATCCGTTCCCATGTCGAATATCTCGCCAGCGAGCAACTTCAGGGAAGACTCACCGGCACCGAGGGCGAAATCAAGGCCACGCAATATGTTGCGAATTATTTCAAGAAAATCGGACTCGAGCCAGGCGGGGACAAGGGAACATATTTCCAGAGCTTTGAATTCACTGCCGGTATTGACCTGGGAAAAAACAATCGCATCACGTGGAAAAATGCCGATTCCAAGCCTGAACTCAACAAGGACTGGCGGCCGCTCTCGTTCACCAGAACCGGCACCATCGATCCCGCCGCCATCGTCTTTGCAGGCTACGGACTTGAAGTCCCTGAAGGACAGGATGAAAACGGTGAAAACCACGAACTCTACAGTTCCTACTTCCACCTTGATGTGAAAGACAAGTGGGTTCTCATCCTGCGCTATATGCCGGAGGATCTCTCGCCGGGCGAACGCCGCCGCTTCGCCCGATTCTCAAACCTCCGCTACAAGACACTCATCGCCCGTCAAAAAGGAGCGCGAGGCATCATTGTGGTATCCGGTCCAAACGCGAAAGTCAAAAGCCAGCTCGTTCCCCTGGGAACTGATGCCAGCATGTCGGATTCCGGCATCGCCGCCATCTCGATTACCGACAACACCGCTGACAAACTGCTCAAGTCCGGCGGCATCAGCAAGACTTTAAAGCAACTGCAAACCGATCTGGATGCCGGCAAAATGCAGTCCGGCATCGTATTGAAAGACATCAAGCTCGGCGCCACCCTCAGCATTGCCCAGGAAAAACGCACCGGGCGCAATGTCCTCGGGGTTATTCCTGCAGATGACCCGCACGCTCCGGCGGTATTGATCGGCGCCCACGTCGACCACCTGGGAGCCGAGATCGGCCCCGGGTCACGGGCCAGCGGTGATGAGGATTCCTCCATTCATTATGGCGCAGACGATAACGCGTCAGGAACCGCCGGCCTCATGGAAATTGCTGAATATCTAACCGACCTGAAAGCAAAAGGGAAACTCCCCCTTAAACGTGCCGCCATATTCGCCGCCTGGTCCGGTGAGGAACTCGGCCTGCTCGGATCCTCGCACTACGTGCGCAAAGCCGCCGGGATGTTCTTCGGTGACGAGGATGCCAAGCTCGACAAGCTCTTTGCCGCCGCGCTCAACATGGACATGATCGGCCGCTTCGATAAATCACTTGTATTGCAGGGCGTTGGCTCCAGTGCCAGCTGGCCGGCGGAAATCGAAAAACGTAATGCCCCCCTTGGGCTTTCCATTGTCACGCAGGCCGACTCCTACCTTGCCACTGACGCCACCAGTTTTTATCTTCGTGGTGTGCCTATCCTCAATGCCTTTACAGGAGCCCATGAGGACTATCACACGCCTCTGGACACTCCTGATAAACTCAACTATGAGGGAGCTGAAAAAACCACCAGGTTCATGGCGCTGGTTACCCGCGGCCTCCTGCTCTCCGCGGACACCCCCGGTTACATCGCCATGGAAAAACCCGAGGAGCAAGGTGCCCGTGGCGGCCTGCGTGCCTACCTCGGGACGATTCCCGACTATTCCCAGGGGGATATTGTCGGCGTCAAGCTCAGTGGGGTTACCAAGGGGGCACCGGCAGACAAGGCGGGAGTAAAGGGTGGTGACATCATTACCACCCTCGCCGGCAAGGAACTCAAGAACATCTACGACTACACCTATGTGCTCGGTGCCCTTAAGATTGGCGAGGAAACCACGATAGAGGTGCAACGTAAGGAAAAGACACTCAGTTTAAAGATTACTCCCGGGTCGCGCGACTAGCAGGATCCGACCCTTATTTGTATCTCAATCGCCTGCATCAAAACAGTAGGCATTATAAACAGCAATGATCTCATCACAGGATGCCCTCAAAAGCCTGCGTGAAGGCAATATCCGGTTTGTGTCAGCAAGCCATGATAAAAACACGCCGGGAAATAGTCCGCATCAATTCAGTGCCCTCGACCGGCAGGAACCTTTCGCCATCATCCTTGGATGCTCAGACTCACGTGTTCCTTCAGAAATTGTCTTTGACCAGGGACTCGGGGACCTGTTTGTCATCCGGGTTGCCGGCAACATCGTGGCGCCGTCGCAAATCGGCAGCGTTGAGTTTGCCGCGGAACAATTCGGTACCCGGCTCGTTGTCGTCCTGGGACACACCATGTGCGGCGCAATCCAGGCCACCCTTGAAGAACTGCAAAACCCGACGGAACCCCGATCAAAAAATCTTCATGCCATTGTCAACCGCATCAGTCCGTCCCTGGAATCCCTGCTCACAACAGACCGGCAGGAAGATCCGGAGATCCTCCTCAATCTGGCCATGCGTAAAAATGTCCAGAACTCGGTGCACCAGCTCCATCATCAATCGCCAATCCTCAAAAAACAAATAGATGAGGGTGCCCTCACGGTTGTTGGCGCCGAATACTGCATGGAGAGCGGAATCGTGAATTTCTTCGATTAACGAGGAAATTCGACAAGCAAAAGATGCTTTGACGGTCAAAATACCGGCTGAAGTATTCATGGACTGCAGGATCATCCGCCCCGTCCCCTGCCTCGCACTGTTGATTCTCGGTTCATCCGGGGCATGGCACCAGGGACAGGAACACCCGTAGATTGTGGTCCACAAGAAGCAACATGGCAGGTAAACCTTCAGCTTTGATGCATGAACAGGCGGAACTTTCGTCCTTTTTAAAACTTTATTTGAATGTATCCGGCAGCATTCACGTCCTATGGACTGACAACTTATTGTGAACCCGAAAATCCAGATATCATGAAAATGAAATGCACCCTCATTCCCGCGGTAATAGCTACAGCCATCACCCTGAACCTCACTTCCACCAATGCCGGCGCAGCTTACTGCAGTGGCTTCAGCAGCTATGCCCACAGGATTAATGCCATCGCCCAGGAACTGAGCCATGAGTTCAGCATACACTATCGCCATTTGGATGCCTACCGCCACCTGCGCTCGGATATTTCACAGGTAATCAGCGAGGCTCGCCACATTGACCGCCTGTCGCATAACTCGCATGCCTCACTGCGCCACATCATCACCGACCTGGGTGATCTCGACCGCCTGTCACACCACATGCATGAGGTCGTTGACAGTGCCGAGAACAGCCACTGGAGAGGACATGCCCACGGAGACACCCGGCACGTCCACCGCTTGCTGAGTTCACTCAACAGCAGCATCCATTCAATGCAGCGCCTCTCCGAGCAGCTCAACCACCATGAAAGCCGCCATCATCTTGACCACTTTGACAACCGGTCACTGCACGGGCGCCATCGGCAGCACAGTTCCCTGAGCTTCGCCTCCGGCCTGCTGCGCATCGCCTTCAGCGCACATCGCTAATATTGTTAAAACAATAAACACTTAAAAAAACACACATCAAAAGCGGCGCCCCGCAAAGGGCGCCGCTTCTGTTTAGTGAACTTATTGCCTGTAATGAACTTGCACACTCCTTCAGGCATGGACAGCGGGAAAAAAAGTGATCAGACGGCCCTGCATTCACAGAGCCGCCTTTTCACTCAACCTAAACAAGGCACACGATTACCATGGCAGGATCGTGCTTATGCCTACTATGAAGACTACGTGAAACGCTGCGAAGTTCTATCTGTGGAATCTGCCTCTGTCGATTCGATTCCAAGTTCCTGTAGTTTCCTGTCAAAACGGGCCGATTCACGGCCCAACTCGTTGATGAGGGCAAGCAGGGTGGCGTTTAAAAAGAACTCCTTAAGGAGTGCTTTTTGTCTGGGGGACTTTTGCACTGTCATACCAATATATGACAACAACACCTGTCCCCCGTTCAAAAGATTATTACATCGGTTGAAGCCAGAAAAAAAAACGCGGAAACTCAAGCCCTGCATGTCCCGGGTATGAACCGAACATGAACGAATCTCCATTCCCTGATATCCGTTTCACAACTTTTCAACCTGCCGGAGAAAAGCTTCAGCTCTCCATGCAATCATCATCACTTATATTTTGGCCTAATGTGAAACGATTTCCTCTCACGTATTCATTCTCTCATACCCGCGCAAGGATGCCCGACCATGAGCAAATGACACTCTCATGTAAGGCGGCAATAAAATGCTTCTGCAGGAAAAGTAATTCAACCGGTATCACCTTACTGTAGAGCCTGCGTGTTCCCACTTTAATGGACCTGTTGATCTCCCTGGCCCTGCTCATCACAAACTCCGGGAGTGGAAAATCATGGGCAAGCTGGCAAGCAGATCGATTGCCAGGTTGCTCTTTCTAGCAGATGTCAAAGCATCGTTGATGCGGAACTTGCTTCCATTGCCAGCTTGGTGTCCTCTTGCATCAGTGATCGGCTACTACCTGCACGACCTGAGTCCATTCCTGGTCCGATTCGGTGAATCCATGGGAATCCGCTGGTATGGACTGGCCTATGTAGCCGGGTTCCTGGCAGGATTCCTGCTGCTCAGGAATTTCTGCCGGCGCGGCTATTGCGAACTGGCGCATTCCCAGGTCGGCGACTTCATCACCATGGCAGCCCTTCTCGGCGTCATGCTCGGCGGACGGATCGGCTATATGCTGTTCTACAATTTCGATGCCTTCATCCAGAACCCGGTAATTTTCTTCTACTTCCTGCAGGGCGGCATGGCAAGTCACGGTGGAATCCTTGGCCTTGTGGCCTTTACTTACATATTTGCCAGGAAAAAGAGAATCAGTTGGCGTGGCATTGGCGACAACCTGTGCACTGTCGCCCCCATTGGACTTTGCTTCGGGAGGATTGCCAACTTCATCAACGGTGAGCTTTACGGCAGGAAAACAGACCTTCCCTGGGCGGTCCAGTTCCCGGAGGAAATCCGCGAAAACAACTTCCTGTCCCCGAACGGATTGAATCGTGCTGACCTTGGACGTGAACTGGCTCCTCTCAACATTCCGTCCTCACAACTACCGGGCAACAACGAATCAATCAGCCATAACGACACTGAAATCATCGAAGCCGTGCGTGACAACGAGTCGGTCCAGGAAATCCTCCGGGAATATCTCAATGCCCGGCATCCATCCCAAATCTATCAGGCACTGCTGGAGGGAGTCGCGCTTTTCCTCATCCTCTATTTGCTTCGTTGCGGATTCCCAAAACTCCGACAGGGCATTCTCACCGGTATTTTCTTTGTCGGCTACGCACTTTTCAGGATCATCGGGGAACAATTCCGGGAACCTGCAGATGGTTACGTGGGTATCTTTACCCGCGGCCAATTCCTGTCACTGTTCATGGTGGCAGTCGGACTGGCATTCATCCTTTCGGCATTCCTTTGGCCACATAGACAACGCTTACTGCATACAGGATCAGGAAATCAGCCTGAGGAACATCAGTAAAACACTTCTACAGGCTCATAGACTTACAGGTCTACAAGCTCATGAGTTCGAGGAAATCTGCTTATCGCGGCTCGTAATAAGTTCCTGCTATCCCTGCTATTACAAGGATTTCCATGCTGCAAGATCCCCTAAATCAACAGGCTGAAATCAGTTTAGCAGAACATTCTAATTTTATTTGAAATTGTTGAAAATATGGAAGACTTTAATATTCTATTCAGAAAATCTCTAATATCGAGATCTGTTATCAAATGTCGGCTGTTTACACCTCTTTCATTGAATTTAATCCATTTATCGCCAACGGGTTAACATTCGCTTTCGAAAAATCCACGACAACCGGAATCGCGATTTGCGTGGCTCTTTTCGTCTTATCCAGTTTCAGTTGGGCGGTAATGATCACCAAATTCCTGATGGTCAGGCGGGTAAAGCGTCAAAGCACTGAATTTATTGAAGCTTTTCACCGGCATCATGATCCGCTTCAGCTTTGGCAAAGCAATGAAGCTGCAAGCGATGTTCCGATTGCTCATCTCTACCGTGCAGGAGCACGCGAGATGCTCCATCACCTGACCGGCAATCCGGAAAAGCAGGAGGATCAGTTCGCTGCCAATCTTGAGATAACCGGAAAACTCAAGCCGAGTCAGATGAATCCGATCGAATGTGCAATGGATCAATCGATTGGAAAAAACATGGGGCGCATGGAAAGCCAGATGGGATTACTGGCAACCGCCGTGAGCGGTGCCCCGTTCCTGGGCCTGCTTGGTACCGTGTGGGGGGTCATGGACACCTTTAGCGGCGTCGCCACCGCGGCCGGCGCCGCCAGCATGAAAACAATGGCGCCCGGCGTTTCCGCCGCTTTACTGACCACCGTCATTGCATTGCTGGTGGCTATACCGGCAATGTTTGGCTATAATTACCTTGTCAACAGCATCAGGGGCTTGATAGCCAACCTTGATAACTTCCGCAACGAGTTGCACACGGCATTTGAACGCTGGTATGTTGATCATGGCCGCATTGCCTCAACTCCCACGGTCACAGGACGCCGCCTGAGTGCCTCTGATCTAGTCAACGGCACTCTTCCGGTAAACAATCCGCAACCCGGACATCGCATCGTCAAGCGGGAACCCATCACCGCAGACGAACATCTGGGACTCGAAGCTTAATTAAACAGAAGGGAAAGCATGCGCCACGCCCGTCACCGACATTCCCTGAGTTCACTCTCCGAGTTGAATATCACCCCGTTACTGGATCTGGCATTCGTGCTGCTGATTATCTTCATGATTACCGCCCCGTTCCTTGCAGAAAGTGCCGACCTTATCATTCCGTCAAGCAAGGCATCCAACGAAGCCGTTGATCCCTCAAAAGTGTTCACCGTCTCAATCGACAAATACCGGTTAACGCAACTCGACGGGGCACCGGTCGAATATGCCGACCTGCCATCGGAAATACGTCAACTCAAGTCGCAGCACCCCGACATGGGAATCGTCATTAAGGCTCACAGT
>JAPYUT010000093.1 GCA_029940475.1 Verrucomicrobiales bacterium
CACTTACTGTTGTCACTAAAGCCAAACGGCTTAGGGATTGCTCCCTAAGTCGTTGATAATTATGGCTCCTGCGGTTGTGTTCAAACCAACGCTGTATTGGCTGTTGATCCGCGCGATCGTGGCAGTGAACTGGGAGTCACCGAAGTGCTGCGAGGAATCCAATACACCCGTAACGTCAACGAAGAGGTGTTCATCCACAATGTCCTCCAGGATTCCCGGACGCAGGAATCCCAGGGCAATCTCGGTGATCTCCTTGTGCCCGCCGGAATTCTGCGGGCATTCCAGTATACCCAGGGGCGTGTCCTGATTGCAGAAGCCAAACAGAACCCCCGGCACAATGAAGGTGTGATATACGGCCAGGTGCATGACAAGAAGCAGGCATCCAGATTGCCGGATAAGGCGGGCTGGCGCGGATTTCGAATGCAAGTGCTGTTCTCGGTTTAGCATGGTTGGCTTCATTTTCAACGGGCATTGGCTTGAGCTGAAAACCCGGACTACTGGACAGGAAAGCAATTACAATTGCTCACCACTTTCTAGCAAAAAGATCCGCTATATGCCAACCTCAATAATTTTTTACCTTAAGTTTCCCTGCATGAAATATAGCGGGAAGCCTGCCCGAATCATTCGGGGATCAAGGTTAAGCATTGCATCAGCGCGGGGCATGCCCACAAACAGCAAGGCTTATAGGTTTGGCTCCCCGGGCGATGGCACCAGGCTCCCATAAACGGAGACTTCACTGGAAATCCTCCCAAAGGAGATGTCCTGCTGCTGTGGCCCAAAATCAATCTGGTCCATGATGTGGTTATCCGAAGCATCTGGCGAGGCAAGGGAAAGCAACTCCCCGTCGCTTGACAATTTAAAGCTGGCATGGAGGCCTACAGGGGCGCTGCCATCCTCATCGGCCCAGATGATCAGGTAATCATTTCCCCCTATCACCGTGCCCGCTGGCAATTCCCACTTCCGTGGATTATCCGGGTTGTCACTGAGATACCAACCGGACAGGTCCACCTGATCGCCGGTGACATTGTGCAGTTCAATCCAGTCATCAAATTCACCCTGGGGATCCATGATGGTGGTTTCATTGGAAGCCATCAACTCATTGATGATGACCGGGGACTCCTGGCCCGAGGTGACGGATGCAACCCGGTAGGATAACGGGGCAACCTCTGCCCGGACCGGGTGGAAAACCGCAGTGTTGGACGCATTTGCGGATCTGGCCTCCACGTAATACCAGACCTTTTCCCCGGCCGGAAAACCGGGAAGGGAGGCACCATACACTCCGTCGTTGGCTTCAAGGTCATTATGGTTGCCGTCATCAAGCATCTCCATGCTCTGGTAGGGATCGATACGCCCTTCCGGTGTATAGTAGACAAGCACGGAATCCACCCCTTCACCTGCAGACTCCGTTACCGTTGCGGTGACGATCGCCTGACTATTGGAAGTGGCAGGGAAAGGAAGAGAAACAGAGCTGATTACCGGAGGAGCCTTTGAGATTTCCGCATGGGTAATCAGGTATTCGTATCTTGTCTGGATTAAGTCCTTCAGCGCGGCAATGTCCGACCTGAATTGAGGCATGGTGAAGTCCTTCTTCGGATCCTCCTCCACGGCGGATTCAATGACCTTCACGTAATGGTCAATGGTGGCATTCAGGATTTCCGGCTTAAAATCCTCCTCAAGCACAGTGCGCATATGGGCGATATAGCGTTGCCGGAATTCCGGCACAGCCAGGAGTTTACTGATAACCGGACGGTTGGCGTTGTCCTCCTGCTCAAAGGGATCCAGACGCACGTCCCTCGCTGTGAATGCCTCGTTCCCGTCATGCTGGATCGGAAAAATGCGACCCGATTCAGGTTCAAGATAAATCATGTAATCACAGCCCTTGTGCCAATAGCTGTCATCGTCGGTAAAGACGTTCTCAAGCACCAGGAACCAGAGCCAGCTGTCCACTGCAAGGACTTCCCCGATCTTGTCCTTGAATTGCGCGCCCGGCGTATTGTTCAGGACGTCGGTGGCATGCATCAGGTTTGCCCACGGGTCATCCGTGTTCTGTTTCTTCAACTCATACAGGCTCTCGTAAGTTGCTGGATCCTCCCCGAGGTAGAGCAGTGCCTTGTCCCCGCTTGCCCATCCGCCACCACCGCCACCACCCGGGGGTCTGCCACCGCCCGGGGGTCGACCACCGCCCGGTCCTGCGTTATTTCCGGGACCACTGCCGGGACCACTCGGTGATTTCCACCGGTCGCCATCATTGTCATCAAAATATTCCTTGATCAGTGTGCTGTCCTGTTGTTGCACATTTGAATAAACTCCCCAGTTCTCCCCGTTGATGTTCAACTGCACAAACCCGGCACCGGGGCAAGCCGTGTATTTTCTCATTGCGTTGAAATAAAGAGCTTCCCTTAGCAGGGTCTGGTCACCCGCGGCGTTATTCAGGTTCAGTGTTTCATGACCTTCCAGGTCAGTATCCTCAGTGTCGGCATCAACACTCATGTTAATGGATTTCTTCTCGCCGTTCGCCCTTCGATAAGAGGTGTTCCCCTTGTAGCGCACTCCCACTCCCGGGATGCTCTCATCCCTGAACTGCAGCATCCCCGGCATTTCCTCTCCTGTCGAGTAATTCGCAACCAACTGGCTAAGCCAGTCGGCGTCCTCAAAAGTTAATTCGATGGTGCGCAGGCAGCTTGGATCATAAAAACCCTCAGTCTTAACTGCCCGGAAAAATCCACTGGGCTGCGAACCCGACAGGTCCAGACTTGCCGTAAAATTCTCACCCGGGAATACCGGGGAAGATTCGTAGAGTTGCTCCCAGTTCTCGAGATCCTTGGAGAACTCGAAGAGCCATTCAGAATCCTCGTCGCCAACCGGGCTCAGTGAAATGATTCCGTTCTCAAAGGTGAATTGAATATCATCATCCAGCGCGAAACAACTCAGGGGAAGAAAAAACAGGGAAAGGAGGAGGGGTTTCATGACTGATCGTATTACATTATGCAATGTTTATGATCTGAAGATTACGCACTTCAGGAACAAATCCATCAACCTGTTCATAGAGAATGAACGGGATTCCAAGGGCACATGCAACGCGTAAAGTGCGGGGCATACGCTGGAACTCACTTATTTACTTCACCTCGACAACATCCACCACATCCATCTGGATGAACTGGCCATGGAAGGGCTTGGGGAAAGGGGCGATATCAGGCACCACCAGTTTCTTGAAATTGGTGATCAGCCTGCCGTTCTGGCCGTCACCGCTGAGTGTAACTGTAGCGCCCCCCTCAATCTCGATGGTCTTTTTGTAATCAATCGTGAAAATCTTATGCCCGACCCTGTCCTGGCGATTGAGAAAGTAGTGTGACTCGGGTGAGGAGATCCCGATCTTGTAAATGTTGTAGGTGCCATTATTGGGTTTTCCGCCAATGTAGAAATAGTCGCCATCCTGCTTGCCATCCTTGTACATCATGGGCTCGACAACACCACGGAAGCGCAACGTGACCTTGTAACGCTTTCCCGGCTCGCCGCCGAACTTCTTCACGGCTTTAAAATTATCCGTGGTCTTCGGGTCGCCTTTCACAAGCGCTGATAATCCATCCGCGCCTTTTCTCGGGTTCTCGGGCATCTTACCGACGACCGGGAATTCAAAGCGGTAAGCGTCGAGGGAAGCAGCGGGGCCCTCCTTCTTCTTGTCTTCAGCAATAACGGGCAGTGCAGGTAAAACCAAAACCAGCACGGTAATGAGGAAAATGATCCTTTTCATAGACAACCTACTACACCAGCAGTGCGCCACCGACAAGGTGCGAAACAGGGGATCGGTGTTAGTTTAGTGTTTCTATAAATATCATGCGCCACTTGTTCATTGCCGTTATTTTCCTCTTTCTTTCCTCATGCGTGCATAATCAGCGAGAGACTGCCAGATTGGATCCCAAACCTGAATGACCGCAGCCAGACCAAGGCAAGTGGTGCACTATCTTCTTCTGGATTGCCCAACTTCGTTTTTGAGTTGGATCTCAACGGCGCCCTATCCCGACAAATGGTAGAGCCAGAACACCACGGACATGCCGCCCGCGAGGCAACCATAATATTCTTTCACTCACCTTTTTATGTACACCCTGCGGACGGGACAAGTAATGCGGCAAAGCCATCACTCAAACACCGCACCGCCGAAATCAACCTGGTAAATGATGCCCTTGTCGTAACCTATAGCATAAAGACCACCTCTGCGGTCGCGTCCGAAGGAGACAATTCGATCCGGGGAGATACCGATCTCACGGATCTCCTGCAGTTGCCGATCCTGTTGCGTGATCCCCCAAAGACGCTTCGATTGGTAGTCTGCACAAATGTAAACGCCGTCGAAGGAGGAAGTCTCGCCCGCCGGTGAACGGAAAACATAACCGCCTGTGATGGATACGCCGTGTTTGCGCCGAAACGACACAACTGGCGGCACGAACTTCTCGACTTCTTTACGATAACGGGTCGAGAACAACTCGAAGCCTTCGAAAACGTTCCAGCCGTGGTTCTCTCCCGGGCGCACGATAGTGATTTCCTCGAAGCGGTTCTGGCCGACATCGCCGACCCAGAGTTCACCGTTGGCAGGATCAAAACTGAATCTCCACGGCTGGCGCAATCCATAAGCGAAAATCTCACGGTGCACTTCCGGATTTGCATGATTCACGAAGGGATTATCACCCGGGATGCCATAGGCTTTGCCGTCTTTCCGGGCATCGACATCAATACGCATCAACTTACCCGCGAACGAGGTCAGATCCTGCGCATGACCATGGGGATCTTCCTGTGGCCCACCATCCCCCATGCCGATATAAAGATAACCATCAGGACCAAACTCCAGCCCGCCTCCGTGGTGAAACTGGGTGGCAACTTCAAATTCCAGAACCTTTCGCGTCGGGTTTCCGGAATCGCCACGCAGGTCCGCTCGCGCTTCGCGCTCACCAATCACCATACCGCGGCGGGCGCCGTCCTTTACTTCGTGCATAAAGTAATACTTCCGGTTGTCGGCGAACTTGGGATGAAAAGCCAGACCCAGCAGACCCTCGTCATTGGTGACGTAGACTTCGTCAAGAATCTGGACGAAAGGCGATCGCATTTCCCTGCCGTCGGGTCCCTTCGCAAGCAACGAGAGGCTGGCGCGACTTTTCTCGACGATGATGAAGATGTTGTCGATGACCGGGTGTTCTCCAAACCACACCGGCTTCTCGAACCCCACGCTCTGGCCAAACACCGGAACCAGCGTGACAGGCTTGCTCAGGCATGAAATATCCAGTGGGCTTCCGTGCTCGTTAACAGACTTGGACTGCGCTTGTTTTAGATTCTCCAGGTAGGCGATGAGATCAGTAAACTCATCCTTCGAGAGTGCGGTATGCAGGCCCGGTGGCATCATCGAGACCGGGCTCGTCGACTGCTCCTTGATCTCAGCCTTTGCGACCCGGTGACGCAACTCCCCCACGCCGGCGAGCACAAGCTCGGTATTCGAGGACGTTTTCACGATGCCGCTTAATGTTTCACCTCCTTTGGTCTTCACGACCGAAAGGGAAAATCCCGCCATGATGTTGGCGGACGGCTCCATGACCGATCGGATCAAATCCGCACGTGAGAACTTGTCACCGGCAGCGGTAAGGTCAGGTCCCGCCATACTGCCGCTTCCGTCCGTCGAATGACACTGCGCGCACAGCGCCCGCTTACCGGCAAAGATCGTCTTCCCGCGAACTAGATTGCCACTGTGTGTCATCGCATGTTTGCGATAGTCCTCGCGGGAAGCTCCCTTCTTTGAATCTTCGGCAAATATAGTGGCGGAAGTCAGGACATTGCTGCACAGGATGATGAACGCGAATTTTGCTCTTGAAACCCCTGGGAGCAAAGAAATCTTCTTCATCCCCCACCCTAACACCAACCCACCGCAGGGGACAAGGGACTCCCCCGTCACCTGTCCCCCGTCACCTGTCCCGCGGGGAGCGGGGAGCGGGGAGCGGGGAAAATTGCAAAAGGAATCCTCTTCTCCCCAGGGTATATCTCCCGCCAAGTTCAGACTTGTGCTCTCGAAGCTGGAATTTATTCACATGCTCAATATGTTGCATTGCCATAATATGCAGAAAACAAGGAGCCAATGACAAGTGAACCAACAAGCAATGGTCGCGTGGTAATTGCCGGAGGAACAGGATTCCTTGGGCTTAACCTTGCCGGGCATCTTGCTGAGGAGGGTTACGAAATCGTGCTGATTTCACGCAATGCGCCGAGGGAAACTGGCCCGTGGAAACACGCGAGGTGGGACGGGCGCAGTGTCGGAGATTGGGCCGAACACCTGGAAGGTGCCAGCGCGCTGGTAAACCTTGCCGGTCGCACCGTGGATTGCATCAAGACACCCGGGCATTGCGACGAAATCCTGCGTTCTCGCGTCGATTCGGTATATGCGCTGGGAAAGGCCCTGCGGGAAATTAGCACCCGCCCCCCTGTCTGGCTGCAAATGGCCACCGCTCACATCTACGGCGACCCGCCTGAAGTAATTTGTAATGAAGATTCCCCCTTTGGTTACGGCCTGGCACCCATTGTCGGCAGTGCCTGGGAGAAAGCTTACGCAGAATGTGTTCCCGATTGCATGCGCCAGGTCATCCTGCGCACCAGCTTTGTGCTCGGTAAATCCGGCGGAGCTTTTCCCAAGATGAAAATGCTCGCACGACTGGGGCTGGGTGGCCGGGTCGGTCATGGCCGGCAGGGAATCAGCTGGATTCACGAGCAGGACATGAGCCACCTCATGTCCCGTGCCATTAGCGATGCAGACATGCGCGGGATCTACGTCGCCAGCGCTCCCAATCCGGTTTCCCAGGCAGAGTTCATGCGCAGCTTGCGCCGCGCTATTGGAATGCCGCTTGCCTTGCCGGCAGCTGAATGGATGGTGCGCCTTGGAGCCCATTATCTTTTGCGCACCGACCCGGAGTTGGTTCTTTACGGGCGTTATTGTGTTTCACGACGATTAGAGAACGATGGCTTCAATTTCAAGTTCCCTGAAATAGAGGAAGCCATAAAACAACTGTGCGGCAGTTGAGCCTGCTCCAAGGGTAATTACGGGCCGGTGGAGTTGAGAAAAAACCTCCCCGCGCTAACATACACTGCTCCTCCTGACAATTCAGTGATTTGCAGCATGAAACTCTCTAGTCTCGCCCACACCGCACTTATTTTCCTAACCGCCCTGAGTTCCAATTCACCTGGCCGGCCGGTGAAGCCTGCGCACAAGCCGAATGTGTTGTTCATCGCCGTTGACGACCTCAACGACTGGGTCGGTGCACTTGGCGGACATCCGCAGGCGCGGACTCCTAACATCGATCGCCTGGCCAGGCGTGGCCTGCTGTTCACCAAGGCCTACTGCTCCGCGCCGGGCTGCAACGCCTCGCGCTCGAGTTTACTCACCGGCCTGCGACCATCAACTACCGGAATTTATGCCAACGCCCACGACTGGCGGCAGGCACCCGGGCTCAAGGACGCAGTCACATTGCCGGCGCATTTCAGCAACAACGGCTACTTAACGCTCGGCGCAGGCAAGCTGTTTCACGCCCATACGTTCTTTGACAAGAAAAACCTCAGCGGTTATCCCGACCCCGGGGCATGGCACGACTATTTCCCGTCCAAGACCCAGCAGATGCCGGAGGAGATCGTGCCGGAAAATTGGCCGGTCAACAGCAGTAGTAAATTCTACGGCGGTCACTTTGACTGGTCGCCGCTCCAAATTCCCAAGGCCGAGATGGCTGACGCCAAGGTCGTCTCGTGGGCTGCCGGGCAACTGGCCAAGCGACATGAGCAGCCTTTGTTTTTATCGGTTGGCATCTACCGGCCGCACGTGCCCTGGTACGCGCCGCAGGAATATTTCGACCGGTTTCCTGTCAATGAAATTCAGCTGCCAGTGCATTTGCAGGACGATCTCGATGACATCCCCCTCGCCGGGAAGGTGATGGCCAAGCGCAAGTGGCACAAATGGATCACCGAAAACAACCAGTGGAAAAAAGCCGTGCAGGGATACCTAGCCTCGCTTGCCTTCGCCGATGACATGGTGGGTGAACTGCTCGCCGCGCTCGACAAGGGGCCGCTTGCTGATGACACGCTGATCGTTTTCTGGGGCGACCACGGCTATCA